>NZ_KQ969688.1 GCF_001578945.1 Streptococcus oralis | reverse complement strand
CATAAAAGTTTCAGATATTGTGACTTCACTCGGAAGATCAAAACAGACAATCTACAATGTCATCAACTATCTGAAAGAGGGGCGCTCTGCCTATGACTACTATGAGCAGTATAAAGTCAATAAGAAACGCTGTGGTCGGAATAAAACAAGGCTTACGCAATCCGAAAAAGAATTTATCCAAACTTGGAAAGGAAAGCGAAAGCCAAAT
>NZ_KQ969687.1 GCF_001578945.1 Streptococcus oralis | reverse complement strand
CTCTGACAATACTGTAGGACACCCGCGCAAAGAGAAGATTGCCAACATACTGAACCAGAGTTTGCAGGATATAGAGGCCATAGTAGGCCAGCAAAACGGTCACGGCAAGTTGGTTGAGATTGCTGAGGTACTGGTCGATAAAGTGGGAAGCCACAAGGGGAATGACACTTTTAATGACCGTCGTCGCGAGGAGAAAACTGAGTGCCCAAAA
>NZ_KQ969686.1 GCF_001578945.1 Streptococcus oralis | reverse complement strand
GGGCAGAAAGAAAGGCGTGGAAAACAAGCTTTTCGTAGAGATTTGCATGAGAGAGCAAACAGTTATCCCGATTTTAAGACGGAATTAGGCCATCTAGAAGGGGATACAATTGTGGGAGAAAAGCACAAAAGTACCGTCATAACCTTAGTAGAATGCTGCTCAAAAGCCATCATCACACTGAAAGCCAATGGACGGAAAGCCAGTGATATTGAGG
>NZ_KQ969685.1 GCF_001578945.1 Streptococcus oralis | reverse complement strand
ACCTTTCCACTCTCAACTGCACACAAAAAGAGAGGCACGGCCTCTCTGCGGTTATTTTGGCTCTATAATTTCTGTAGTGGGTAAATCCACTTTGGAGATTATAGAGCCTTTTTGAGTGTAGAAAAAAAGTCCCATATGACTATAATGAAAAGCAACCAAACTCACATTAGAAAGGATTCACATGGAACTGCTTAAGAATACCTCAGATTTAATCGGATT
>NZ_KQ969684.1 GCF_001578945.1 Streptococcus oralis | reverse complement strand
CAGATGTAAAACAAACATGGAGGGGTAAAAAAGGTAGTGCTAACTGATGAGGATACCTTAATTACAAGAGAGCAGCTCGATAGAGGCTTTAAGGAAAAGATGAAGGCGCAAGAACGACAAGCGATTCGGGCCTTGGTAACTGCAAAAGAACTTGTCGTAGGCATGCTTAATCGTGAGCATACCGTTACCAAATTACCGGGGGAATCTATAATGAACAA
>NZ_KQ969683.1 GCF_001578945.1 Streptococcus oralis | reverse complement strand
AGCCCGCGGGCTCAGAGTTATTCCTCCAAATAGATTTGTTTCTTGTGCCATCCATGCGCCTCCTCCAAATACTACAAGGGCTATAACTAGCCAAACTAAGGTACGTTTTTTCATTTCTTTTTCCTCCTAATGTAGTAGAAGTTTAGTCTATTATATCATGAATGCAAAAAAAAAATACTTTTTACAAGCATTCTATCCCCTCTATGTTTGTTTTACATCTG
>NZ_KQ969682.1 GCF_001578945.1 Streptococcus oralis | reverse complement strand
TTGCACTTACAGATTCAAGGTAGCTAGGAAGGTTAAACTCTGGCTTAGATTCGCTTGTTGGATCACCCTTACTATAGCTGAATGAGTTAGATTGCTGTGACGCACTTGTACTCAAACTGCTTGAAACGCTATTGCTAAGTGATGTAGATGTGCTTACGCTGTTGCTCAAGCTTACTGAAGTACTTGTTGAAACTGAAGTACTACTTGAGTTGTTGCTTG
>NZ_KQ969681.1 GCF_001578945.1 Streptococcus oralis | reverse complement strand
TTTAGCTGGATCTTTCGGATCTTGACCTTGATCTGGCTTGGCTGGATCTTTCGGATCTTGACCTTGATCTGGTTTAGCTGGATCTTGTTGTCCTTGATCAGGTTTGGCTGGATCTTGTTGTCCTTGATCAGGTTTTTGACCTTGGTCTTGTTGTCCTTGATCTGGTTTTTGGCCTTGATCTGGTTTAGCTGGATCTTTTTGGATCTTGACCTTGATCTGGC
>NZ_KQ969680.1 GCF_001578945.1 Streptococcus oralis | reverse complement strand
GAAAAGAATATACTTAAATACCAAAATCCCTTGTGGCTAAATAACCACAAGGGATTTTCAGTCATTTATGCTGCTTCTTTTAAGTAACATAGTACAAATAATAAATACTTCCTGTTAAATCTCACCAAAACCGTCCATCATTGTCATCAATGGCCTCGGCTTCCTTGCGTTTGCGTGGTCCTGTTCCGTACATTTCGGCTTCGATTTCTTCCTTAGTTGGCA
>NZ_KQ969679.1 GCF_001578945.1 Streptococcus oralis | reverse complement strand
GAGCCAATCAGCAAGCACCAGCTTGAGCAACAGCGTATCTGCCTCAATCAGTGCAAGCAACAACTCAGGTAGCGGTTCAGGTTCAACAAGTACAAGCAATGGTTCAGGCGATGCCTCAACTTCAGCAAGTACTTCAGCAAGCTTGAGCAACAGCGTAAGTGCTTCAATCAGCACGAGCTTGAGTAACAGCGCAAGTACCTCAGCTAGCTTGTCTGACAGTGTTT
>NZ_KQ969678.1 GCF_001578945.1 Streptococcus oralis | reverse complement strand
TCTCAAAAAAGAAGGTTTAGATAAGAGCCAGACCTCTGCTTTTGGTGATGGGCACAACGATATCCCAATGTTTGAGATGGTGGGCTATCCAATCGTAATGGGCAACGCCTTTCCTGACATCAAAGAGCTGGCTTATAAGGTAACACGCAGCAATGATGAACATGGTGTCGGCTACGGCATTCGTAAATATCTCAAAAAAATCCACTAATCACGTGTTTGGAGGA
>NZ_KQ969677.1 GCF_001578945.1 Streptococcus oralis | reverse complement strand
GAATCCTCTTGAACATCATATTTGATCCTATTTCCCTGACAATGAGGGCAGGAAGGTGGAATAGCTCGTATTTCGATGTGGGATTGGAAGTGTAAAACAAAGAGAATTTTGATATTTTTATCTTTCAATCCGATTAAATCTGTGGTATTCTTAAGTAGTTCCATGTGAATCCTTTCTAATGTGGGTTTGATTGCTTTTCATTATAGGTCATATGGGACTTTTTTTCTAC
>NZ_KQ969676.1 GCF_001578945.1 Streptococcus oralis | reverse complement strand
CACCAGCTTGAGCAACAGCGTAAGTGCCTCAATCAGTGCGAGCCAATCAGCAAGTACAAGCTTGAGCAACAGCGTAAGTGCATCAATCAGTGCGAGCCAATCAGCAAGCACCAGCTTGAGCAACAGCGTAAGTGCATCAATCAGTGCATCTGAATCAGCAAGCACCAGCTTGAGCAACAGCGTAAGTGCCTCAATCAGTGCGAGCCAATCAGCAAGCACAAGCTTGAGCAA
>NZ_KQ969675.1 GCF_001578945.1 Streptococcus oralis | reverse complement strand
GTCAAAACCAGAAAGTAGATTTGTAACTTCTAAACTTGACAAATATCCAACCATGTCAAACGCTGTCTGTCTTGTTTCTTTTATCATGTTTTGAATATCTTCCTTAGCATCTGAAAGTAAGGTTTTCACAGATTTAACTTTGTCTTCCATGTCAAAATTTGCCAACTGGGCTGCTGTCTGAAGCAACTGGGCTCGGACCAAAATCCTCTTTTCTCCTGTAAGATTGCCATTTTT
>NZ_KQ969674.1 GCF_001578945.1 Streptococcus oralis | reverse complement strand
ATCAAAACCAGAAAGTAGATTTGTAACTTCTGAACTTGACAAATATCCAACCATGTCAAAGGCTGTCTGTCTTGTCTCTTTTATCATGTTTTGAATATCTTCCTTAGCATCTGAAAGTAAGGTTTTCACAGATTTAACCTTGTCTTCCATGTCAAAATTTGCCAACTGGGCTGCTGTCTGAAGCAACTGGGCTCGAACTAAGATTCTTTGATTTCCTGAAAGATTGCCGCTTCT
>NZ_KQ969673.1 GCF_001578945.1 Streptococcus oralis | reverse complement strand
ATAAATATGGCGCGAGACGGAATCGAACCGCCGACACATGGAGCTTCAATCCATTGCTCTACCAACTGAGCTACCGAGCCAAATTGCGGGAGCAGGATTTGAACCTACGACCTTCGGGTTATGAGCCCGACGAGCTACCGAGCTGCTCCATCCCGCGTTAATATAAAAAGGAGGATGTGGGATTCGAACCCACGCACGCTTTTACACGCCTGACGGTTTTCAAGACCGTTCCCTTCAGCC
>NZ_KQ969672.1 GCF_001578945.1 Streptococcus oralis | reverse complement strand
AAGCCATTAGAATGTTCGTTAAGACCTCGTTGACCAGAACATTCTGGATCCGTAAAGACAATATCAATGTCGTGTGCATTCGAAATTGATTTCCAATTAGAAAATTCTTTCCCGCAATCAAATGTGATCGACTTAAAGAGGTGGCTGGGGACTTGTGGCAATCATTGATGAATGGAAGTCTCAATATCACTGGCTTTGCATCCATTGGCTTTCAGTGTGATGATGGCTTTTGAGTAGCATTC
>NZ_KQ969671.1 GCF_001578945.1 Streptococcus oralis | reverse complement strand
GGTTGGGGAACGGTAACAGAAGTTCGTAAGGACTTGGGTGTCTTTGTCGATACCGGTCTACCTGATAAGGAAATCGTTGTGTCACTCGATATCCTCCCTGAGCTCAAGGAACTATGGCCTAAGAAAGGTGATAAACTTTACATCCGTCTTGAAGTGGACAAGAAAGACCGAATCTGGGGACTCTTGGCTTATCAAGAAGACTTCCAACGTCTGGCGCGTCCTGCTTACAACAACATGCAGAAC
>NZ_KQ969670.1 GCF_001578945.1 Streptococcus oralis | reverse complement strand
AGTGCGAGCGTAAGTGCTTCTATCAGCGCCAGCCAAAGTGCTTCCGCAAGTGTAAGTGCTAGCCAATCCGCAAGTGCTTCAGTATCTGCTAGTCAAAGCGCCAGTGCCTCTGCATCGAACAACCAAAACTCAAGTTCGATCTCAGCAAGCCAATCAGCTTCAGCATCAGTATCTGCAAGTCAAAGCGCCAGCGCCTCTGCATCGAACAACCAAAACTCAAGTTCGATCTCAGCAAGCCAAAGT
>NZ_KQ969669.1 GCF_001578945.1 Streptococcus oralis | reverse complement strand
AAGTGTAAGTGCTTCTATCAGCGCCAGCCAAAGCGCTTCCGCAAGCATTAGCGCGAGCCAATCTGCAAGTGCTTCTGTATCTGCAAGTCAAAGCGCCAGTGCCTCTGCATCGAACAACCAAAACTCAAGTTCGATCTCAGCAAGTCAAAGTGCTAGCGCATCAGTAAGCTCAAGCCAAAGTGCTTCCGCAAGTGTAAGTGCGAGCCAATCCGCAAGTGCTTCAGTATCTGCAAGTCAAAGCGCCAGTGCCTCTG
>NZ_KQ969668.1 GCF_001578945.1 Streptococcus oralis | reverse complement strand
ATACAGATGCTGAAGCGCTTTGGCTTGCACTTACAGACGCTGAAGCTGATTGGCTTGAGCTTACAGAAGCTGAAGCTGATTGGCTTGCAGATACAGACGCTGAGGTACTTTGGCTAGCTGATACTGATGCGGAAGCTGATTGACTTGAGCTTACAGACGCTGAAGCTGATTGACTTGCAGATACAGACGCTGAAGTTGATTGGCTTGCACTTACTGATGCGCTAGTTGATTGGCTTGCAGATACTGAAGCTGAA
>NZ_KQ969667.1 GCF_001578945.1 Streptococcus oralis | reverse complement strand
CCGAGGAAGTCCCCGAGGTCAGCCTTCTTAAAGATTTCGTAGTTTTCTTCACCAACAGCATCTTTACGAACGTAGATCTGGATTTGACCTTCTCGGTCTTGAAGATGGGCAAAGCCGACTTTCCCTTTACCACGTTTAGTTACTAAACGTCCAGCGATAGTAGCAGTTTCGTTTAATTCATGTAATTGTTCTTTATCAAGTTCTGCAAATTTATCTTTAAGCTCTTGAGAGTTAGCAGTACGTTCAAAACGTTTT
>NZ_KQ969666.1 GCF_001578945.1 Streptococcus oralis | reverse complement strand
TGAAGCGCTTTGGCTTGCACTTGCAGACGCTGAAGCGCTTTGGCTTGCACTTGCAGACGCTGAAGCGCTTTGGCTTGCACTTACAGACGCTGAAGCTGATTGACTTGCAGATACAGACGCTGAAGTTGATTGGCTTGCACTTACTGATGCGCTAGTTGATTGGCTTGCAGATACTGAAGCTGAAGCACTTTGGCTTGAGCTTACTGATGCGGAAGCTGATTGGCTTGCGGATACTGATGCGCTAGTTGATTGACTTGCAG
>NZ_KQ969665.1 GCF_001578945.1 Streptococcus oralis | reverse complement strand
GATCTGGATTTAAGCGTCCTTCGTCGTAAAGGGAAGACTCGACAACCCAAAGAAACACGTGGGACATTTAGGATTGGCACGTCGATTGCCAAACGTCCTAAAGAGGTTCGGAATCGTAAAACTTTTGGCCATTGGGAGCTTGATACTGTAGTGTCTTCCAGAGGCAAAAGTAAGGGCTGTTTAGCGACTTTTCTAGAGCGAAAAACGCGTTTTTACTTAGCTTTCAAGATACCAGATAGAACAGCCAAATCTATGTTTTCAGCT
>NZ_KQ969664.1 GCF_001578945.1 Streptococcus oralis | reverse complement strand
GGCTGAAAACATGGTTTTAGCTGTTCTATCTGGTATCTTGAAAGCTAAGTAAAAACGAGTTTTTCGCTCTAGAAAAGTCGCTAAACAGCCCTTACTTTTGCCTCTGGAAGACACTACAGTATCAAGCTCCCAATGGCCAAAAGTTTTACGATTCCGGACCTCTTTAGGACGTTTGGCGATCGACGTGCCAATCCTAAATCTTCCACGTGTTTCTTTGGGTTGTCGAGTTCTTCCTTTACGACGAAGGACGCTTAAATCCAGATT
>NZ_KQ969663.1 GCF_001578945.1 Streptococcus oralis | reverse complement strand
GTGCTAGCGCATCAGTATCTGCAAGCCAAAGCGCTTCAGCATCAGTAAGCTCAAGTCAATCAGCTTCAGCATCAGTAAGCTCAAGCCAATCAGCTTCAGCATCAGTAAGCTCAAGTCAAAGTGCTAGCGCATCAGTATCTGCAAGTCAATCAGCTTCAGCATCAGTAAGCTCAAGCCAATCAGCTTCAGCATCAGTAAGCTCAAGTCAATCAGCTAGCGCATCAGTATCTGCAAGCCAATCAGCTTCCGCATCAGTAAGCTCAAGTC
>NZ_KQ969662.1 GCF_001578945.1 Streptococcus oralis | reverse complement strand
GTTAATGACTACCAAGCTCAGAAAGAAAGTCAGAAAGAAGCCCGTAAGCTCATGCGCCAAATAGAGAGTTTAGAGGCTGAAATCGAAGAGTTAGAAAGTCAAAGCCAAGTCGTTTCTGAACAAATGCTGGAAACCAACGATGCTGAAAAGCTCATGGAATTGCAGACTGAACTCGACAAAATCAGCCACCGTCAGGAAGAAGCCATGCTTGAGTGGGAAGAATTATCGGAGCAGCTGTAAGAAATGGAAAGGGATATAATATTTTGTTTAA
>NZ_KQ969661.1 GCF_001578945.1 Streptococcus oralis | reverse complement strand
GATTAGCATGGTCAAAAACGATGAAATCGACAAGTTTGTCGCCCTTTACGAAGAAGAAATTATCAAGGACAATACTGGGAAACCGATCCGTGTCAAAACCTTGGGTCAAAAGCTTTATGTGGATAGTGTCAAACAGCATGATGTGACCTTTGGAATCGGACCTGCAGGGACAGGGAAGACCTTTCTTGCAGTGACCTTGGCAGTAACGGCCCTTAAACGTGGGCAAGTCAAGCGGATTATCCTGACTCGACCAGCAGTCGAAGCAGGTGAG
>NZ_KQ969660.1 GCF_001578945.1 Streptococcus oralis | reverse complement strand
TTATCAAACCAAGCACTTGAAAGGTGGTCAAACAGCCAAGATGAGTTTAGAAGATATTTTAATAGCTACTCTTCAATATCTCCGAGAATATCGCACTTATGAACAGATAGTAGCTGATTCTGATGTGCATAAAAGCAACCTCATTCGTCGCAGTTATTGGGTTGAAGAAGTCTTAGTCCCAAATGGTTTCACAATTGGAAAAACAAACATCAAAGACACCGATACTGTCATCATCTAAAGCTGGTGAAATTTTAGCAGACAGTGGCTATCCG
>NZ_KQ969659.1 GCF_001578945.1 Streptococcus oralis | reverse complement strand
CCGTTTCTTTTGCCAAGCTACCTGTAGCGTCATAGGCATACTGAGTCACTCCACCTGTTGGGCGTTGCTTACTGCTGATACGGTTCATACTGTCATAGCTGTAGGTCGTTGTATGACCTTCGCTACTGGTTTCGCTCAAGCGATTGCCCAAAGCATCATAGCTGAAACTTTGCTTGCTTCCTGTAGGAGCTACTGTTTCGATGATTCGTCCTAATGGGTCGTACTTAAAGGCTGTCGCGTGATCATTTGGATCCGTATAGAGTACCAATTTCTTATTG
>NZ_KQ969658.1 GCF_001578945.1 Streptococcus oralis | reverse complement strand
CGCTAAACGTCGCGCCGAGCAGGAAATCGAAGAAGCACATGACAAGCATTTGATTGACCAAGAACGACGTGCAAAGATTGCTTTACAACGTGCCATTAACCGGATCAATGTCGGAAATAAATTATAAAATAAAAATGAACTTGTGACATCAAGTTCATTTTTATTTTTTCTTAGTTAGCAAAGCGAATGCAAACGGCTTCCGGTACATGGAAATCATTAGAAAGTTTTGCTAGACGACCAGTTTCGGGATTGCGTCTGAAAACAGTCGCATTATCAGAAT
>NZ_KQ969657.1 GCF_001578945.1 Streptococcus oralis | reverse complement strand
TTTTTCACTTTCAGAATAAGGAACCGGAGAAATTCTTCGGACTCATTGAGGACAATCTAAAGCAGGTTCATCCTCTTTTTCAGACCGTCTTTAAAACCTTTCTCAAGGACAAAGAGAAAATCGTCAACTCCCTTCAACTACCCTATTCCAACGCCAAATTAGAAGCGACCAATAATCTCATTAAACTCATCAAACGAAATGCCTTTGGTTTTCGGAACTTTGAAAACTTCAAAAAAAGGATTTTCATCGCTCTCAACATCAAAAAAGAAAGGACGATATTC
>NZ_KQ969656.1 GCF_001578945.1 Streptococcus oralis | reverse complement strand
CTTACTGTAGCGACTGGAGGTCTTGGAGCACCTGTAGCGATGGCTATCGGTGGTGCAGCTTCTGGAGCAATCATCTCAGGATATGATGCCTATAGTTCTGGTCAACGTGGCTGGGAATTGGTTGGTTCGATTGCCAAAGGAGCAGGAACAGGTGCAATCTCAGGTCTTATTGGCGGCCAATTGATGGGAGCAGGAGCTAGTCTAGCAACCAATGTGACCCAAAATATTGGCAATCAAGCAGTTCGACAAGTTGCCAAGATTGGAGTGGAATCTGCGGTTGAGACTG
>NZ_KQ969655.1 GCF_001578945.1 Streptococcus oralis | reverse complement strand
CGTTTGCAGATTGATGAGCTTTTGATGAATGAACTTCGTGATGTTAAGGCCTTAGCCCAACCAAATGAAATCCTCCTCGTCATTGATGCTATGATTGGTCAGGAAGCGGCTAATGTTGCTCGTGAGTTTAATGCCCAGTTGGAAGTGACTGGGGTTATCCTTACCAAGATTGATGGGGATACTCGTGGTGGTGCGGCTTTGTCTGTTCGTCACATCACTGGTAAACCTATCAAGTTCACTGGTACGGGTGAAAAGATTACAGATATCGAAACCTTCCACCCAGACCGTATGTCAAG
>NZ_KQ969654.1 GCF_001578945.1 Streptococcus oralis | reverse complement strand
GGATTTCCTGAGGTTTCCACTTCTTGGCCATGGTAAAGGAAGGTTTGCTTGTTTTGAGCCGCATAGATGGCATTAAACATGACCCCAAGGTTCCCAGATGTTGGATTTTTCATCCCAACTGGAGCATCAATCCCAGACGCTACAAAGCGGTGCTCTTGGTCTTCCACTGAGCGAGCCCCTACAGCATGGTAGCTGACCAGGTCATCAACCAAAACGAGATTTGACGGATAAAGCATCTCATCAGCTGTCGTCAATCCCGTCTCCGTAATCACACGGTAGTGAAGCTGACGAACAGCTTGCAAACC
>NZ_KQ969653.1 GCF_001578945.1 Streptococcus oralis | reverse complement strand
CCAGAGATCTCGTAAGGGTACTTCTCTTGCAATTGGTTGATGCCCAAATTTTCAGCTGTTACTACCAATTTTTTCATCATCTCTGTGATAGGTTTTCGTGATAATACTAGCGGAAGCAAGATATTGTCCTTAACAGACAGAGTATCTAGTAAGTTAAAGTCTTGGAAAACAAATCCCAACTTCTCACGACGAAAGCTGGAAGCTCGTGAGTTTTTAATAGTTGCTGTGTCTGTTCCGTTTAAGTAAACCTGACCACGAGTTGGTTTATCCAGCATAGCTAGGATGTTGAGCAGGGTTGATTTACCAGAACC
>NZ_KQ969652.1 GCF_001578945.1 Streptococcus oralis | reverse complement strand
GACAGAGAGATGTCTTTTTTCTTATTGATTTCTCCACTAGTTGGCTCCTCTTCTCCAACCAAAATCTTTAAAAGAGTAGATTTCCCTGCACCATTTTTCCCAACGAGGGCAATCCGATCTCGTTCATCGACTTGCAGGTTGATATGTTCAAAAAGAACCTCTCCAGCAAAAGAACGCTCAATTTTATTGGCTTGTAAAATAATCATACATCTATTTTACTATCTTTTTCTCTTTTACACAATTGCAAGGAAAAAAGTTCGAGTCATAAACCCGAACTTTTTATCTTAGTATCCTATGCCTCCACGGAAGGTGCGAGCC
>NZ_KQ969651.1 GCF_001578945.1 Streptococcus oralis | reverse complement strand
CATGGCTTGATGGGGGAGAGAGCGTCTATCAAATTCCTTCATGATGGCAATTCTGATCGTCATCATAGCCCGACTCAAATGCTGGATAATCCAGAATAGCTCGTATTTCGATGTGGGATTGGGAGTGTAAAACAAAGAGAATTTTGATATTTTTATCTTTCAATCCGATTAAATCTGTGGTATTCTTAAGCAGTTCCATGTGAATCCTTTCTAATGTGAGTTTGGTTGCTTTTCATTATAGGTCATATGGGACTTTTTTCTACACTCAAAAAGGCTCCATAATCCCCAAAGTGGATTTACCCACTATAGAAATTATAGA
>NZ_KQ969650.1 GCF_001578945.1 Streptococcus oralis | reverse complement strand
GTGACTTTGGGATTCGGATATGGATTCCCACTCACTTTGGCTCAGGCTATAGAACTCTGACTCAGAAACAAGGAGACTCGCCTGTTCTGACTCGGAATAGCTCCACCACTCTGATTCTGAGTGACTTTGGGATTCGGATATGGATTCCCATTCACTCTGGCTCAGGCTATAGAACTCTGACTCCGAAACAAGGAGACTCGCCTGTTCTGACTCGGAAGAGCTCCACCACTCTGATTCTGAAGAGCTTTGGGATTCGGATATGGATTCCCACTCACTCTGGCTCAAGCTATAAAACTCAGACTCGGAGACTCTCTGACTC
>NZ_KQ969649.1 GCF_001578945.1 Streptococcus oralis | reverse complement strand
CCAAAGAACCCAAAAGCCCCAGATAGCCTTGAGCCATCTGGGGTTCTTGTTTCCATCGCTAAAATGATATCAACAATTTCATTTTAGTCGATTTTGGGGGCTTAGTCTTCTAAATCCATTTCAGAAGCTGCTGATTTCTTCTTCTTGCCAAGAAGAGAGGCGGTTGCTAAGGCAGCTACTCCTAATCCAAGAGCAGCAAATTGGTTACTTGCAGTTCCTGTATTTGGAAGTTTTTTACCTGTTACACGTCCTGTTGAACGTCCTGGTCCAGCAGGTTGTTGTGCATGAGTTTGTGAGTGGTTCAATGCACTTGAGATTG
>NZ_KQ969648.1 GCF_001578945.1 Streptococcus oralis | reverse complement strand
CTTCAGCATCAGTAAGTGCAAGCCAAAGCGCTTCAGCGTCTGTATCTGCAAGCCAATCAACTAGCGCATCAGTAAGTGCAAGCCAAAGTGCTTCTGCTTCAGTATCTGCAAGCCAAAGTGCTTCCGCTTCAGTATCCGCAAGTCAATCAGCTTCAGCTTCTGTAAGTGCAAGCCAAAGCGCTTCAGCATCAGTAAGCTCAAGCCAATCAACTAGCGCATCAGTAAGTGCAAGCCAATCAGCTTCAGCTTCAGTAAGCTCAAGTCAAAGTGCTAGCGCATCAGTAAGCTCAAGTCAATCAGCTTCAGCGTCTGTATCTGCAAGCCAA
>NZ_KQ969647.1 GCF_001578945.1 Streptococcus oralis | reverse complement strand
GGCAAAATAGACTCCATGATACCCCTTGGTGGAGATTACCGATTACCCACTACAGATATCATAGAGTTAAAATTTTGCAACAGTACAACAGAACGATAAGATAAAATGTTCGATATTGATTGCATTATTTAAATAAAACAGAAATTGCAAAAAAGTGAACAAAATAAAACAAAAATTCTTGACAACGATTTCATATAGTGCTATACTTAGATTGTAAAAGTTAATCGAAAGAAGGAAAACATTATGGGATTAGATCATTTCTTTGACAAAGACCTTGTGTTTTGCTTAGAAGCGGATAATCAAGAACAACTCTTCAATAAAGTAGCTA
>NZ_KQ969646.1 GCF_001578945.1 Streptococcus oralis | reverse complement strand
AAATTCCGTGTGCCATCAGGTATTGGCCACTGGTTCCAGATAAGCCCCAAGCAATACCTGCGACCACTGTAAATAGAGTTCCTTTTAAGTTTTTTGACATTCTCTCTCCCCTACGCTTCCCTACGAATCATATCCATCACTTGATTCCGATCAACTATCCACTGGGCACGCTCATCCTTCTCATAGGTTCGATTGGATAAAAAGATAGCGGCTTCCTGCTTCTCTCGGTTCCACATGATGAAGGTACCTGTATAACCTGTATGATCTAGCCAAGTCCCTTCCAAATTCCAGCCTAGCGAACGTTCCTTATCATCTAAGGGAGAGTAATTCC
>NZ_KQ969645.1 GCF_001578945.1 Streptococcus oralis | reverse complement strand
TGACCTGGTGGCGAAGGACCGTCGCAAAATCCTCAGCTCGAGCAAAAATGTCTTGGCATTCTGTCGAACTTCCATCATCAATGACAATGATGTAAAAATCGCTCTTATTGTGAATCTTTTCAATCAATTTAATGAGATTGTAGTCAGGTTCGTAAGCTGGGATAACTAGATAGTTCATATTTACACCTCTTTCTTTGACGATTGGATAAGTATACAAGATAACGCTTAAAAATTCCTTATACTTAAATTTAAGCAAAATAAGACTTATTGTTTTTCTAATAAATTCGTTCAATCAAACAAAGAAAAACTCTG
Organism: Streptococcus oralis; assembly: GCF_001578945.1. GTDB lineage: Bacteria > Bacillota > Bacilli > Lactobacillales > Streptococcaceae > Streptococcus > Streptococcus oralis_Q. The sequence goes on along the minus strand of NZ_KQ969645.1, from coordinate 24 downwards.
TAAAAGATACCTTCTACAGAGTTA
>NZ_KQ969644.1 GCF_001578945.1 Streptococcus oralis | reverse complement strand
TTGGCTGGATCTTTTTGATCTTGACCTTGATCTGGTTTTTGACCTTGATCTTGTCCTTGATCTGGTTTAGCTGGATCTTTCGGATCTTGACCTTGATCTGGTTTTTTGCCTGGATCTGGCGTTGGTGCTGGATCTACTTTCTTATATTCTAGACCTATGTAGTTATATCCTTCTCTGAAACCGAAGTATTTACGCATCATATTATAATCTATGTTATAATCAGGCATCCAGTCGTCCTGATAGGCTATCTTATAACCCTCAATATCTTTGTAAATATTGACAGTTTCACCTGGGTTTAATACCCCCATCTTTCGAGCAGCGATTTCCCCCCCCGTA
>NZ_KQ969643.1 GCF_001578945.1 Streptococcus oralis | reverse complement strand
CAGTAAGCTCAAGCCAATCAACTTCAGCATCAGTAAGCTCAAGTCAATCAGCTTCAGCGTCTGTATCTGCAAGTCAAAGTGCTAGCGCATCAGTAAGCTCAAGCCAATCAGCTTCAGCGTCTGTATCTGCAAGTCAAAGTGCTAGCGCATCAGTATCTGCAAGCCAATCAACTTCAGCATCAGTAAGCTCAAGTCAATCAGCTTCAGCATCAGTAAGCTCAAGTCAATCAGCTAGCGCATCAGTATCTGCAAGCCAAAGTGCTTCAGCATCAGTAAGCTCAAGTCAAAGTGCTTCCGCTTCAGTAAGCTCAAGTCAATCCGCTTCAGCATCAGTAAGTGC
>NZ_KQ969642.1 GCF_001578945.1 Streptococcus oralis | reverse complement strand
TTATAACTTGGAAGGGTAGCGAAGAGGCTAAACGCGGCGGACTGTAAATCCGCTCCTTCGGGTTCGGGGGTTCGAATCCCTCCCCTTCCATTACTTTAGTTACGGGCATAGTTTAAAGGTAGAACTAAGGTCTCCAAAACCTTCAGTGTGGGTTCAATTCCTACTGCCCGTGTTAATATGATTATGGCGGGTGTGGTGAAGTGGTTAACACACCAGATTGTGGCTCTGGCATGCGTGGGTTCGATCCCCATCACTCGCCTATTTTATATTATTGGGGTATAGCCAAGCGGTAAGGCAAGGGACTTTGACTCCCTCATGCGTTGGTTCGAATCCAGCTACCCCAGTT
>NZ_KQ969641.1 GCF_001578945.1 Streptococcus oralis | reverse complement strand
CAAAAGCGACAGCATCTGCATATGAACGCGCTCCACCAGCTGCCTTAACTCCCATATCTGGCCCGACTGTTTTACGCATCAACTGAACATCCTCTATAGTGGCACCACCAGTTGAAAATCCAGTTGATGTTTTAACAAAGTCAGCGCCTGCTTTCTGGGATAATTGGCAGGCCACAACCTTTTCATCGTCTGTCAACAAGCACGCTTCGATAATGACTTTCACTAACTTGTCACCACTTGCTTCTACGACAGCACGGATGTCCGATTCGACTAAATCCAAATCGCCCGATTTGAGTGCACCGACATTGATAACCATATCAATCTCATCTGCACCGTTTTGAACAGCTT
>NZ_KQ969640.1 GCF_001578945.1 Streptococcus oralis | reverse complement strand
CTGAATTTTTAATTTTAAATTTTCAAGCAAGACTCCTGCCTTAATCAAGTCGTGATAATAAGTCAGGGAAGAATCAATATAGGCCTGCTTAATATTGCCAGCCATGAGGGTTTTATCCGTATCATCAGCTTCTTCGGTACCCACATAGATATAGACCCGTTGATCCGGCAAAAGAGCATGACGCTCTAAGTAGCGATCAAAAGCGTCCTGGTGCAACCAGTTGGCCGAAGAAAAAACGCCTAAGCAGCCAATTTGGTCCTGGTACTCAATTCCCATAAACTGAGTAATATTTCCTCCTAAGGAGGAGCCGATCATCGCAGTGTGTGATGGATCCGCTAGAGTACGATA
>NZ_KQ969639.1 GCF_001578945.1 Streptococcus oralis | reverse complement strand
ATCGCATTAAAACCGATCGAAACTTCCGAGCACCAGAAAGTTATTATCAAGCTTTTGGTCCAAATGTGGCAACCTATCAAGGTGGAAGTTACGGAAGACAAAGTTCTTATGCTTATGCCCAACAACAAGCAGCACGTGCAAGAGCCCAAGCAGAACAACGTCGTCGTCAACAGATTCGCTATGAATATGGCTTGGCGACAGGACTACAGTCCTTGCCGATAATTCGAGAAGGTCTCAATCTGTATCGTAACTGGAATACGTCTTTACTGAACACATTGAAGCATGTATGTAATCCAAAAACGACTAAGGCATCAGATCGGGGTGTAAATAAAACCTTGTCTATAGCTGAC
>NZ_KQ969638.1 GCF_001578945.1 Streptococcus oralis | reverse complement strand
CCATACTCTTCACGGTATTTCTCTTGATTTTTATTGACTGCATTCAAGTTCTCTAGCGTTACTACATTGGACTTGAAAAATGATACCAAAAATAGTCCTAAGAAAATAGGTGAAATTGGCAATAAAGCAAGCAATAAATGTGCCAGAAGATTATTAAGACCATTAGTAAAGAGATTGATTCCAGACATTAATAGCCATAAAAACAAAATAACATTCAAAAACTTTTTAATATTTAGAGAATCAAAATAATCTTTTTTAGCGCGTTGCTTAGTAACAAGGATATAGATAAGGTAAATCAGTGATAAGACAAAACCTATCCAGTAGACGATACGAACTGCTACTAGAGGGATTA
>NZ_KQ969637.1 GCF_001578945.1 Streptococcus oralis | reverse complement strand
AAATGTTAATACCCAATTAAAATGCGCTTTTTATTGACAAACTGCTCAAAAAATATCATACCAGAAAAACTTGATAAGGTGTTTTGTAATTAAGAAATTTTTTTTGGAATATGATTTCTTTTATCTGCTATAGCAGATAAAAGTTTCTGATCAACTTTGGTACAATCCATCTACTTTGGTGGCCCATGTCTCCGTAACAGTCCATTAGAATGCTCATTAAGTCCCCGTTGACCTGATATCCCGGATCTGCAAAGAAAATAGCAATGTCACACTGATTTGAAATTTCTTTCCAGCTAGAAAATTCCTTGCCACAATCAAAAGTAATGGACTTGAAACAATTTCTAGAAAACTGAC
>NZ_KQ969636.1 GCF_001578945.1 Streptococcus oralis | reverse complement strand
CTAGGATTTCTTCCGGGGGATCTCAAGGAGAAGGTGGATCCTTATCTTCGACCAGTTTATGATGCCCTGTATCAGATTTTGGGAAAAGATCAAACGACCCGTCTCATGGAGCGTGAAATCATTGAAATCGCGCCCCTTGCTTACATGCGTGGTCGGACCTTGGATGATGCCTTTGTTATTCTCGATGAAGCACAAAATACGACAATCATGCAGATGAAGATGTTCTTGACTCGTTTAGGCTTTAATTCTAAGATGATTGTCAATGGGGATATCAGCCAGATTGACCTGCCACGTAATGTCAAGTCCGGTTTGATTGATGCCCAAGAAAAGCTCAAGAACATTCACCAAATCGACTTTG
>NZ_KQ969635.1 GCF_001578945.1 Streptococcus oralis | reverse complement strand
GATTGATGCACTTACGCTGTTGCTCAAGCTGGTGCTTGCGGATACTGAAGCACTGATTGACGCTGACACGCTGTTGCTCAAGCTGGTACTTGCTGATTCAGATGCACTGATTGATGCTGATACGCTAGTGCTCAAGCTTGTACTTGCTGATTGGCTCGCAGATACAGACGCTGAAGCACTTTGACTTGAGCTTACTGATGCGCTAGCACTTTGGCTTGAGCTTACTGATGCGCTAGCACTTTGACTTGCAGATACTGATGCTGAAGCTGATTGGCTTGAGCTTACTGATGCTGAAGCTGATTGACTTGCAGATACAGACGCTGAAGTGCTTTGGCTAGCTGATACTGATGCGCTAGCTGAT
>NZ_KQ969634.1 GCF_001578945.1 Streptococcus oralis | reverse complement strand
GTCTTGGGTGGACGTGCTATGGAAATCGTAGAAAACGAAGAAGATCTTCGTTCTTACATGCGTACCGCTGTTAAGGCCAGTCCAGACCATCCTGTTCTTGTCGATTCTTATATCGTTGGGCAGGAGTGTGAAGTGGATGCGATTTCTGATGGGAAGGATGTTCTCATTCCAGGAATTATGGAACACATCGAACGTGCCGGAGTCCATTCTGGTGACTCTATGGCCGTTTACCCACCACAAACCTTGTCTAAAAAGGTACAGGAAACTATCGCAGACTACACCAAACGCCTAGCAATCGGCCTAAACTGTCTTGGTATGATGAATATTCAATTTGTCATTAAGGATGAGACCGTTTATGTTAT
>NZ_KQ969633.1 GCF_001578945.1 Streptococcus oralis | reverse complement strand
TGTTTTCTTTCTGGATTTTTAAATTTTCTTTTACTGTAAGACCTTCTCAAACATCATTTAATACTCAATAAAAATCAAAGAGCAAACTAGAAAGCTAGGCGCAGGCAGTACTGGAGTACGACAAGCCGACGCTGACGTGGTTTGAATTTGATTTTTGAAGAGTATAAAAATAAAAATAGGCAAAGACCTAGTCCTGCCCATTTCTTATCTACTTGATAATACCGTCAGTGCTAAGGCAATGGCTAGCCAGAAAAAGACTAAAATACCTGTCAAACGTTGCATCACAGCTTCAAAACCACGCGCCTTACTACGTTCAAACAAATCACCTGAGCTGGCATCAAATACATTGCTGGATTGGTTCT
>NZ_KQ969632.1 GCF_001578945.1 Streptococcus oralis | reverse complement strand
GATAGCGGCCACAAATCTGTTCAGGCGACCAGGAGGATTTTAAACCGTTCTCAATTTCCTTTTTCAACTTTGGTGTTAAACAAGACTTCCGACCTTTTTGCTTAGCCCTGTGGTCGTATTGTTCCTGTGCTAAGTCTGCAGAATAACTATTTTGGCATCGTCTTAACTCTCTTGAAATGGTAGACTTATGGACGCCAAGTTTACTTGCAATTTGGCAAGGTTTCAAACCTAAATCCAAGTAAGTTTCTATCTTTATTCGGTCGGTTATGGTAAGATGGGAGTAGCTCATAGTTTTTCCTCGGTTTCTGTTTGTGTGGTTACTTACAGTTTACACCAATGAAATGCTATGAGTTTTTTTGTTGCACTATATTTTACAATTTATC
>NZ_KQ969631.1 GCF_001578945.1 Streptococcus oralis | reverse complement strand
TTGGTATTTGAGCAAGGGTTGCTCGCAGGCATTGATGATATACTCTTTGTACTTTCTATCGGTTGTTTTCAAGAACGGTAATGGCCTTTCGTGTATGGCAATTCTGCGCAATGAAGGCAAGTTTTCCTTTGTTTCGTGAAAATTCATCCCAGGATAAGACTTCAGGAAGTTTAGAAAAATCCTCAGTGAAGGTGAATTGTTCTATCTTTCTCTGGACGGTGGAAACGGAAACGTGGACTCTTTTGGCAATATCAGAGTTTGTGAGTCTTTCTGTGTGTAGTTGCGTTATCTTTGTCCAGACGAGCTTAGAAATTTGACAGTTTTTCTGAACCAGAGGCGTTTCAGCTACTGAAACTCTGCGACAGACCTTATACTGAAAGCGCTG
>NZ_KQ969630.1 GCF_001578945.1 Streptococcus oralis | reverse complement strand
ACCCCTATTCTTGAGAAAATAATTGAAGAGATTAAAAACAATGGAAATAATCAACAAGTAAACGAGAAACAACTAGAATGTTTTATAAAATATCTTGATAAAAACACAACCAATTTAGTCCATAATTTAGATTCAGATGCAGAACGTATCAAAAAGATTAAAGAAGCAGTTGAATGCATAAAAGATTTTTTAAGGATTGACTTAGAAAATTTTCAAAAATTTTCTGCAGATTATAACTTAGTTCATTATACTTCTCTCTCTACACTTGGCGTTTTGGTGAAGAAAAGCCAAAATACTAAAAATGATAAAAATCCTTATCCTAGATTGAGATTGAGCAATGCTAGGCAATTAAATGATCCTACTGAAGGTACTGTCTTTCTAAATCAGGTTG
>NZ_KQ969629.1 GCF_001578945.1 Streptococcus oralis | reverse complement strand
CGCTGAAGCTGATTGACTTGAGCTTACTGATGCTGAAGTTGATTGGCTTGAGCTTACTGATGCTGAAGCTGATTGACTTGCAGATACTGATGCTGAAGCGCTTTGGCTTGCACTTACTGATGCTGAAGCTGATTGACTTGCAGATACAGATGCTGAAGCGCTTTGGCTTGAGCTTACTGATGCGCTAGCACTTTGGCTTGAGCTTACTGAAGCTGAAGCGCTTTGGCTTGCACTTACAGACGCTGAAGCACTTTGACTTGCAGATACAGATGCTGAAGCGCTTTGGCTTGCAGATACAGACGCTGAAGCACTTTGACTTGAGCTTACAGAAGCTGAAGCTGATTGGCTTGCAGATACAGATGCTGAAGCGCTTTGGCTTGCACTTACAGACGCTGAAG
>NZ_KQ969628.1 GCF_001578945.1 Streptococcus oralis | reverse complement strand
TTTCTGCAAAGAAGGCTGCTGTCCCTTCTGTCGCGAGGATACCGTAGCCAATATTTTGGAATCGACGAGCCAAACCAAGTGCTTCTTCTTTAGCATCATCCGCAATCGTAAAGACCACATTTCCAAAGGTTGGCAAGTGGAGGTAAGAAGCTTCAAAGGCCTTATAAAGTGCTTTTTCAAGGGTAGTATCCGAACCCATAACCTCTCCTGTTGATTTCATCTCAGGACCAAGCAAGCTATCTACCTTAGCTAGTTTCGTAAAGGAGAAGACTGGCGCCTTGATATGAACGTGAGTGCTTTCTGGATAAAGACCATCTTGGTAACCAAGTTCCTGTAAACTTTGTCCAAGAATGAGCTTCGTTGCAACCTGAGCCATCGGGATATTAGTGACTTTTGAA
>NZ_KQ969627.1 GCF_001578945.1 Streptococcus oralis | reverse complement strand
GGAAGTAACTCCCCGACCGTCATCTCGACCGTCGATTTATCTTTAGCGACTAAGGTCACTTTTAGATCTTGTTCAAAAAATTCAACCATGACCTGGCGGCAAGCACCACATGGCGAGATAGGTTTTTCAGTTTGTCCGTAGACAATCAACTCTGAAAATTCCCGTTGCCCCTCCGAAACTGCTTTAAAAATAGCAGTACGTTCTCCACAATTCGTCAAGGGATAACTAGCATTCTCGATGTTCACACCCGTATAAATACTACCATCCTTAGCTACTAAAACAGCACCGATGGGAAAGTGAGAATAGGGGACATAGGCTTGTTTGCTGGTTTCAATTGCTAGTTCAATTAACTCAGTAGTCGCCATCCGCTAATTCTCCTTTTAAGATTGCTACACCAGC
>NZ_KQ969626.1 GCF_001578945.1 Streptococcus oralis | reverse complement strand
CTTACTGAAGCTGAAGCGCTTTGGCTTGCACTTACAGACGCTGAAGCTGATTGGCTTGAGCTTACAGAAGCTGAAGCTGATTGGCTTGCAGATACAGACGCTGAGGTACTTTGGCTAGCTGATACTGATGCGCTAGCACTTTGGCTTGAGCTTACTGATGCGCTAGCGCTTTGGCTTGCAGATACTGAAGCGGAAGCACTTTGACTTGAGCTTACTGATGCTGAAGCGCTTTGGCTAGCTGATACAGACGCTGAAGTACTTTGGCTTGAGCTTACTGAAGCTGAAGTTGATTGGCTTGAGCTTACTGATGCTGAAGCGCTTTGGCTTGCACTTGCAGACGCTGAAGCGCTTTGGCTTGCACTTACTGATGCTGAAGTTGATTGGCTAGCTGATACTGATGCTGAAG
>NZ_KQ969625.1 GCF_001578945.1 Streptococcus oralis | reverse complement strand
CCAAAGCGCTTCAGCATCAGTATCTGCAAGTCAATCAGCTTCAGCTTCTGTAAGCTCAAGCCAATCAGCTTCCGCATCAGTAAGCTCAAGCCAAAGTGCTAGCGCATCAGTAAGTGCAAGCCAAAGTGCTTCAGCATCAGTAAGCTCAAGTCAATCAGCTTCAGCGTCTGTAAGTGCAAGCCAAAGCGCTTCAGCATCAGTAAGCTCAAGCCAATCAACTAGCGCATCAGTAAGTGCAAGCCAATCAGCTTCAGCTTCAGTAAGCTCAAGTCAAAGTGCTAGCGCATCAGTAAGCTCAAGCCAATCAACTAGCGCATCAGTAAGTGCAAGCCAATCAGCTTCAGCTTCAGTAAGCTCAAGTCAAAGTGCTAGCGCATCAGTAAGCTCAAGTCAATCAGCTTCAGCG
>NZ_KQ969624.1 GCF_001578945.1 Streptococcus oralis | reverse complement strand
CGAATTCCTCAAACATTTTGTCCAAGTCATCAGTTTTTGTAAATTTAACAGCCATGGGCCTACCTCTTTTCTACATTCTACCTCTATTATACTATTATTTTGTGGAAAAGGGATTATTTTGATAATCAAAGAGGTAAAAAAGGGTAAGGCAAAACAAGAGCGGTTCCTTATGGTATAATAGTTTCATGGATAAAAAATATGAAAAAATCTCCCAAGATTTGGGTGTAACCTTAAAGCAAATTGATACCGTTCTAAGTTTGACAGCAGAAGGGGCGACGATTCCCTTCATCGCCCGTTATCGGAAGGACATGACTGGTAGTCTGGATGAGGTGGCGATTAAGGCTATCATCGACTTGGATAAAAGTTTGACCAATCTCAATGACCGCAAGGAAGCTGTCTTGGCTAAGATTCA
>NZ_KQ969623.1 GCF_001578945.1 Streptococcus oralis | reverse complement strand
CAGAAGATGCCTTCCGTGGTGTCGGTTCAATCGAAGATGTTATTGCTAAGGCAGAGAAAATGGGATTTTAAGAGGTGATCTATGGCTCAGTTAACCGTCCAGATCGTGACACCAGATGGCCTCGTCTATGATCACCATGCCAGCTTTGTATCGGTACGAACTTTAGATGGTGAGATGGGGATTTTGCCACGACATGAAAATATGATTTCGGTTTTAGCGGTTGATGAAGTAAAGGTGAAACGCATCGATGATGATACTCATGTGAACTGGATAGCAGTGAACGGAGGTGTCATTGAAATTGCAAATGATTTGATTACCATTGTTGCAGACTCGGCAGAGCGTGCTCGTGATATTGATGTTAGCCGTGCAGAACGCGCTAAACGTCGCGCCGAGCAGGAAATCGAAGAAGC
>NZ_KQ969622.1 GCF_001578945.1 Streptococcus oralis | reverse complement strand
CTCTGCATACTGTTCAAGACTTTCTCCAATGGCTTTTGTAGATTGTTGAGCCTTGAAATTCTTATAAAACTCAACTTGTTCACTGGCCGCCTTGAGCTGAGCTTCGTAATTTTGCTTAACAGAAGCCAAAGACAACTCATTTTCCTTTTCTTGCAAGAGGAGCTGATTTTTGACCTGATCTCGTTCTTTTTCTAGGTCAGAAAGGGTCTTTTGCAGTTGATTTTCATGCTCCAAACGCAAGGTAGCCAGTTGGTTTTCCAAGGCCTGTACTTCCTTGTCCTTTGCCAATAAGGCCTGATGGCTTGTCTGTTCAACTTCTTTCTTGGCTAATTCCTTCTCTGTATCAAAGTTTTGGATTTGACTCTGCAGTTGCGCAATTTCTTGATCCTTCTGAGCCAGTTTAGACTGTTGATCATTCATGG
>NZ_KQ969621.1 GCF_001578945.1 Streptococcus oralis | reverse complement strand
GAGTTAAAGTGATGCGTTTAGATCAAGATGCCAAGATTGTGACCTTTACAACGGTTGATGCGGTAGAAAAAGAAGTTAGGACAGAAAACGAAACAGAGAGTGAAGTATAATGTCTGAAAAAGATACTAAAAAGAAGAGAAAGAAATCTAGAAATCTGCTGACTAACATCCTAGCAGTGTTTCTCATCCTCTTATCCTTAGTCTTGATTTTTAATTCAAAGATTCGAGACATATTTATGGTTTGGAATACCAATAAATACCAAGTCAGTCAGGTTACTAAGGAAGAGCTTGAGGAGAATAAAGAGACAGAGGGGAATTTTGATTTTGATTCAGTTAAATCTATTTCATCTGAGGCTGTTTTAGTTGCCCAGTGGGACGCTCAGCAACTTCCAGTTATCGGAGGGATAGCCATTCCTGAAGTAGGGAT
>NZ_KQ969620.1 GCF_001578945.1 Streptococcus oralis | reverse complement strand
GATACTCAAGTGGATTTTTACGAGTAAAGGAGTGTAGTTATGTTACTAATCAAAAACGGCCGTGTAATGGATCCCAAGTCTGGTTTGGATCAAGTGTGTGATGTCTTGATTCAAGATGGGAAAATTGTCAAAATTGCTCCGGAAATCAAGAAAGAAGGAGCAGAGCTGATTGATGCTACTGGGCTTGTGGTTGCGCCTGGACTAGTTGATATTCATGTTCATTTTCGTGAGCCTGGTCAAACCCATAAGGAAGACATCCATACTGGTTCTCTAGCAGCCGCTGCAGGTGGTTTTACAACGGTTGTCATGATGGCTAATACTAGTCCAACCATCTCGGATGTAGAGACTCTTCAAGAAGTTCTCCAGTCAGCTGCCAAGGAAAAGATTAACGTCAAAACGGTTGCAACTATTACCAAGAACTTTAAT
>NZ_KQ969619.1 GCF_001578945.1 Streptococcus oralis | reverse complement strand
GATGGATGGACGCCAAATGTTCATGCAATTGGCGCCAGCAACTGACAAAAAATAATTGTCAGAAAGTTAAATAAAGGAGAAAAAATCATGCCAAAACAAAAAACACACCGCGCATCAGCTAAACGTTTCAAACGTACAGGTTCTGGTGGACTTAAACGTTTCCGTGCTTACACTTCTCACCGTTTCCACGGAAAAACTAAGAAACAACGTCGTCATCTTCGTAAAGCATCTATGGTGCATTCAGGAGATTTCAAACGTATCAAAGCAATGCTTACTCGCTTGAAATAATAGCCTAACAGTAAGTAAACAATTCTAGGAAATATTTGGAGGAAATAAAACATGGCACGTGTTAAAGGTGGCGTTGTATCACGCAAACGTCGTAAACGTATTCTTAAATTAGCAAAAGGTTACTATGGAGCTAAACACATCT
>NZ_KQ969618.1 GCF_001578945.1 Streptococcus oralis | reverse complement strand
AATAGGAGAATTACTCAAGAGGCTGAAGAGGACGGTTTGCTAAATCGTTAGGTCGGGTAACTGGCGCGGGGGTTCGAATCCCCCATTCTCCGTATGCGAAGACCTATTATATTATGTGGAGTGTAGAAGTCTGCATCTACTTATACCTATTATTTAAATATTTTGGAGAATTACTCAAGAGGCTGAAGAGGACGGTTTGCTAAATCGTTAGGTCGGGTAACTGGCGCGGGGGTTCGAATCCCCCATTCTCCGTATTATAACGGCTCTTTGTCAACTGTAGCGGGTGACTTATGGTAACATCTAGAGAGGACCAGATTGGTTCTCTCTTTTATGATGTTCAAAGTGACCAAAATTTTCGTTTTAAAGTTTTTGAAGTTTCTAAAACCAAAGGCTTGTCGTTTTATGTCCTTGATAAGCTTGTTGGTTGGCACCAAC
>NZ_KQ969617.1 GCF_001578945.1 Streptococcus oralis | reverse complement strand
AGAGCTTCTTGACCTATGACAAGGCTCACCGTCTCACTGAACTCCGCCATGTGGACAAGCAGGACAAACTCATCTCTAGCTATTGGTTTTCTGTCAATATCCTAGACACATTTTGGGAGGAAAAATGGAAGGCTATCGCCCTTCGGTTGCTGAACCGCATTTTAGTGAAACAAGAGTTTTTCAAAATCATTGGGACATAGATAATTCAGATTGCTATGCCGTCTTATCGTATTATAAAATCCTTCAATATATTGGGAAACACTATGATAACAGCTTTCAAAATCTTGATAGTCGACAGTCGTTTCTGCGTAAATACATTCTTTCTTAATGGTCGCATGGAAAGACTCAATTCTTTAAGAGGCAAGCGACGAGTTAAGAACAATGAGGCTTGAACAAAGTGAAAGCCAGCGTCTTTAGGCGCTGGCTGGTAATTTGGA
>NZ_KQ969616.1 GCF_001578945.1 Streptococcus oralis | reverse complement strand
ATAATGCCAAGAAGGTCATCAATGATTTGACAATCCAGTATAACCGTGCCGGACAGGCGGCGATTACACAAGAAATTACAGAAATCGTAGCGGGGGCTAGTGCCTTAGAATAAGGCCTCCCCTCCCTCGTATCAAAATGAACTTAGGACCTAGGTTACCTAGGAACCGACAGTATCTTATATAGAATAGGAGAAGGAGATGAGTTCAGGTAAAATTGCTCAGGTTATTGGACCCGTTGTAGACGTCTTGTTTGCAGCAGGGGAAAAACTTCCTGAGATTAACAATGCACTTGTCGTCTACAAAAATGACGAAAGAAAAACAAAAATTGTCCTTGAAGTAGCCTTGGAGTTGGGTGATGGTATGGTCCGTACGATCGCCATGGAATCAACAGATGGTTTGACTCGTGGCATGGAAGTTTTGGACACAGGCCGTCCAATCTCTG
>NZ_KQ969615.1 GCF_001578945.1 Streptococcus oralis | reverse complement strand
GAATACTGCTCAAAAGCCATCATCACACTGAAAACTAATGGACGGAAAGCCAGTGATATTGAGGATTCTATCAATCAATGGTTGTCTCAAGTCCCCAGCCACCTCTTTAAGTCGATCACATTTGATTTCGGGAAAGAATTTTCTAATTGGAAATCAATTTCGAATGCACACGACATTGATATTGTCTTTGCGGATCCAGATGTTCTGGTCAACGAGGTCTTAACGAACATTCTAATGGCTTATTAAGACAAAATGGACTATCGGAACAAATGGATTTTACTAATATTTCTCAAAATTATTTATCAGCTATAGCTGATAAAAGAAATAGAATCCCTAGGAAGTCTCTGAATTATCAAACACCATACTAAGTTTTTCTGAGTTACATGAAAAGTCTAACTTAATTTGACAATCTAGGTCATCTAAATTTGACACAAAAAGGCTCCTT
>NZ_KQ969614.1 GCF_001578945.1 Streptococcus oralis | reverse complement strand
ATCTCATCAGATGGTCTTTTTTTCTTCTTGGCATGATCTCCAGTTCCTCTCCTGTCAAAAAGGAGACAAATTTAACAAGAAAATAGCTCAATGCCATATAGTGGATATTTTTCATCAAGACAAAGTTGACAACTCCAAGAATCAGTGATTCTTTCTGTGTTAGATTGTCAATTACAATCTGTCCCATTAGCAAGGGAATCAAGAGAAGGAAGAAAAAGAGATAGGTTTTAATAATAATGAGAAGCAAGTTCCAAGCGTAAAAGAGAACTTGTTTTTTTGTCTTTTGCAGACTATATTTCACCCCTTCTCTCACAGTTTTTCTTTCAAAGAGGATTTTCGGAAGGGCAAACATGAGACGAACGGAAATATAAAGGAAAATCCAAGCAGACACAAAAATCATCAAGCCCACTAGCCAGTGCTTGTCTTCTAGGTAAGTCACGATAAAGT
>NZ_KQ969613.1 GCF_001578945.1 Streptococcus oralis | reverse complement strand
CAAGTCTGATGACTTGGACTATGAAACAGGGATTGTTTTTGAAAAGAAAGTTGGAGACTCCGTTCAAAAAGGAGAAATTGTTGCAAAAGTTTATACAAATGGAAAAATTTCTTCTGAACTAGTTACAGAATTTCAAAAATATGTTAAAATAAATGATGGAGTGCAAAGTTTACGAGAAATTATAGAAATTATCTCATAAAATCAGGGAGAATCCGAATATGAAATTAAATAAATATATCGATCATACGCTTTTAAAGCAAGATGCAAGCCAAGAACAAATTGATCGTTTGCTATCTGAAGCGCGTGAGTATGACTTTGCCAGTGTTTGTATCAATCCCACATGGGTGAAACATGCGAAAACAGGACTTGAAGGCTCAGATGTAAAGGTTTGTACAGTAGTTGGTTTTCCTTTGGGAGCAACAACTTCAGCTGTGAAAGCTTTTGAAAC
>NZ_KQ969612.1 GCF_001578945.1 Streptococcus oralis | reverse complement strand
TTTAGAAAGTATGAAGATGCGGCAAGACATGGACTAACTGTTTCTGAAAAAGCTAATATTGATTCAAGTTCTCTTAGTGACTTGAAAAATAAATATGGCAATGTTCTAGGTAACTATAGTACCTACCAAGGTACAGGTTACTTTAATCCGCTTGGTTCAGCTAAAAATAGATATATTATTTCTCGCTATAATGAATTAAAGGCTATTGAAGATGCTAAGGTAGCTCAAAAAGTAGCTGAGATGAATAAGTATCACTATACTAACCTATACAAGCATATCGCTGAGACAGGAAATCGGATAGATGGGACACCAGCGAGTGATTTAGAGAAAGCTGTCGCTCCATATGTGCCGTGGATTGCGCCGATTCAAGATGTGGCGGTTGCGGTTGCCGGTAGACAGATCGCTAAGTACAATTCTAGTGTTCCGACTGGTAATGGTATGAAGTGGGGAG
>NZ_KQ969611.1 GCF_001578945.1 Streptococcus oralis | reverse complement strand
CTTTCTGAATCCGAAAACTGACCACTAGTCGAGCTCGCAAATGTCTGCAATTTTTCTAATTTCTTTTGTAACTCATCTCGCTTACTCGTTGCATTTGAGATAATTCCTTGAACATTACTTTTGTAAGTAGGATTGACGTCCTTTAGATTGGATAAACTGTTCAAAATAGCTTCTTGAGTCGAGATGGTTGTATTCTTCGCTTCAATTTGCTTTTGAAGTGTCTCCTCATCTAGACTTTCTCCTCCGACTTGTGAACGGTAAAGAGTCGGTAATTCACTAGCTTTTCCTCCTAGACTCTCTGAAAATAGGATAACTCCTCTTACTAGAGGAACCATTATATTTTCCGCATAGGACTTAGCACTATCATAGGCTTTACCTTTTAATTCTCCCTCTGTAATCAGTTTATTAAAGGCAGTAATGACATCGTTATAATAATTCACACGGCTGCTTAATACC
>NZ_KQ969610.1 GCF_001578945.1 Streptococcus oralis | reverse complement strand
ATATCATAAAAAGATCAATTAACAGACTGGTCTCTAACTCCCTGTATGAAATACCCAAAAACAAGTAAATACAAAAAGGAATCAACTCGAGTATGAGATAGACTCCTCTTTTTCATTTTATTAATACTCTAGTCCGTACTTTTCAGTTGCCTCTCTTAAAATTTCTCTTTCATTTCTGTTTAGATCGCTTCTGTGACAAAGCTGCGGCTTTCAAGCACCTTGAGCATGGCATCTGCTGTGTCTAGGGCTGTAAAGAGTGGTACACCGTGTTCAATGGCTGAACGGCGAATTTGCTCACCATCTTCGTCAGCAGTTCGTTTGGTTCCGACAGTATTGACAATGGCTTGGATTTTGCCTTTACGAACAAAGGCTGGAATATCCTGTTCATCATCGCCAATTTTCCCAACCGGTTGCGCTTGAAGTCCGTTTTCTGCAAAGAAGGCTGCTGTCCCTTCTGT
>NZ_KQ969609.1 GCF_001578945.1 Streptococcus oralis | reverse complement strand
CCTAGAAGAACTCAAAATGCGGATTCAGGCCCTTCTCAAACGTTCAGGTAAGTTTAACGAAAACACCTTGACCTATGGGGATATTGTCGTCAATCTTTCAACGAATGAGGTTAAGGTGGAAGACACGCCTGTGGAACTACTCGGAAAAGAGTTTGAGTTATTGGTTTATTTCCTTCAAAATCAAAATGTTATTCTTCCCAAGACGCAAATTTTTGACCGTCTATGGGGATTTGACAGCGACACAACCATTTCCGTTGTAGAAGTCTATGTCTCAAAAGTTCGTAAGAAATTGAAGGGAACAGCCTTTGCTGAGAATCTTCAAACCTTGCGTAGTGTCGGGTATATTTTAAAAGATGTTCAATAAACTAAAAAAAACATGGTATGCGGATGATTTCAGCTATTTCATTCGAAACTTTGGAGTGTTCACCTTGATTTTCTCTGCTATGACCTTGATTATCCTTCAGGT
>NZ_KQ969608.1 GCF_001578945.1 Streptococcus oralis | reverse complement strand
TTTAAACTGGCGTTTTATTTGTTAGGATTTTGATGGGTTAGGTTCAATCCCCAAGGGACGAGATTTTCAGTTTTATTTTTGATACGTGTGATATTATCCTTGTGACGAATGATAATCAAGCTAGCAAGTGCTAGGATAATCAATATGAAGAGAGGGTCATAGCTGTTTAGGATAAATCCAAATAGTGGAAATAGGAGAACTCCGATAACGGCTGCGATAGAAGCGGTAACGCTAGACAAGGAAATCATACTACCTAGATAGAGGGTTCCAAAGAATACAATTGCCAGATAGAGACAGAAAACGGGAGCAAATCCGAAAACAACTCCAGCGCTAGTTGCGACAGCCTTGCCCCCCTTAAATCCTGCAAAGATAGGGAAAGTATGTCCAATGACAGCCAAAAGTCCAAAGACGAGAGGTGAGATTCCTTGCAAATGGAAAAAGATTGGAAGCAGAGTGGCCAAGGTTCCTTTAAAGA
>NZ_KQ969607.1 GCF_001578945.1 Streptococcus oralis | reverse complement strand
GGTGTCTTTCTGGAACAGTTACTCCATCAAGAAGGTACTGTATCAATTCACCTAGCTGGACTTCTTTGCCATCAAGAACTTTCTGGCCTGTTTTATCAAGCGCATGTTTTTCTGGGTGTTTTGGCTTTGGTGGCTCTGGTGTACGAGTAATAACCTTGGCAGTCATTTCTTGTTTATTGACAATATTGACAAAAGTATTCTCAATCTTATCACCAGTTTCAATACGCTCCGCCTCAATGTAGAAGTCTGCATCGAAGGTTCCTTTAACTCCTAAAGAGTTTAGGAAGGCTTGGTTAATAACATAAGACCATTGGCCTCCTTTGGCATCCCACTTAACAGTCACAAGTTTCTTGATAAACTCTGAATTGGTATCTTGGTTGAACTCAAAGGTAAAGGCATAAGAGGCACCTTTGGCAATCTTATCTCCTGCTTTGATAACCTTACCATTTTTCAATGTCACATCATAAGGTAACACAAGC
>NZ_KQ969606.1 GCF_001578945.1 Streptococcus oralis | reverse complement strand
GGGGCTGGTTGCATGGGCACAAAGCAGGTAAATGATGACGGAATAAATCTGCGCTGCAACTAAAAGTCTATGATTCCCTACCTTATCGCCAAGTTTTCCTAGAATTCCAGCACTCATCATGCTAGAAAATCCCATGCTGGATACGATTAATCCTGATACAAAGAGGAGATTTTCAGTCTGCCCTAAGTCCCGCACATAGAGAGCCAGAATGGGGCCAATTGATTGAGCTGAAAATTGAATGACAAAGCTCGTCAAAAATAGATTCACTAAAAGCCTAGGATACTTGAAAGAAGAAAATACTTCTTTCGTTGGGATAGCCTTCTCCTTAGTAACTGGCTGAAAATCTTCCTTGATAAAGAAAATGGTTAGGATTGCAGCCAAAAATAAGAAAGCACCTACCAATAAAAAGACATTACGAATGCCAAAAATTTCAGCAATAAAGCCTCCAACAAAGGGACCCGTCAGTGTTCCTGCAACAACACC
>NZ_KQ969605.1 GCF_001578945.1 Streptococcus oralis | reverse complement strand
GAAATACGAGCTACTCTGGATTATCCAGCATTTGAGTCGGGCTATGATGACGACCAGAATTGCCATTATGAAGGAATTTGATAGACGCTCTCTCCCCCATTGAGCCAGGAAAAATTACTAGCGTATCCTTCAAAAAGATAGCCGAAAACGGTCTGACAAACCTTTCTTTTCAAGAACCTTTAGACAGACACTGACACCACGTGAGATCGTTGAGAAAACCTTAGCTTTCTCCGATGAACTCCGCTATTAGTACAATCTTTACCAGCTCCTGCTTTTCCATTTTCAAGAGAAACGGACAAACGAAATTTTTGAACTGATTGAGGACAATCTAGACATTGTTAATAAGGTCTTTCGAACAGCTTTTAAGACCTTTAGAAAATACAAAGAGTATATCATCAATGCCTGCGAGCACCCTTACTCAAATGCCAGGTTGGTGCCAACCAACAAGCTTATCAAGGACATAAAACGACAAGCCTTTGGTTTT
>NZ_KQ969604.1 GCF_001578945.1 Streptococcus oralis | reverse complement strand
GCATCACTACGCCTTTTTCCGACGTTTCCTTAATTTATTATAAACTAAAGTACAGTTTTTGTCAAATATTTTTAACAATCAAATTATATTGTTCGGGAATTGTTTATATAAATAGAAAAAAGTGAAGAGATTACTTTCTCCCCACTTCCTCATCAATAATTGCTTTAAAATTTTCTTCTGAATTTTCCATCATTTTACAAAATTCATTGTAAGATGAGGCATTCTGAGAGATTTGGATAGACCACTTCTTCAATTGAGCTCCATAGCCAGCTAGTTTTCCTATCTCACTATTTACTGACTGCTCTACACTAGGAAAAATTAGTCCAGCTTTTTCAGCTTTTAAAATATAAGAATAGGAAATCAGCTGGAATAAGTCCTCACGGTTGATTCCTTTTTACAGTATCTTCAAGTTTCTTATATTTAGCATCTAGAACAATCTTTCGTTCTAGATCATAAAAATCTGGATATACTTCTCGATCACGCCTTTTACA
>NZ_KQ969603.1 GCF_001578945.1 Streptococcus oralis | reverse complement strand
ACTTGCATTTAGGTAGTACCAAGTCGAACCATCCTTAATCCAGCCAGTCGCCATAGCACCTGATGAACGGAGGTAGTACCACTTATTACCCAGATATTCCCAACCAGTCTGCATAATACCAGTTGTTGGATCTAGGTAGTACCAAGTCGAATCATCGTTTATCCAACCCGCACGTCTTTCACCACCGAGGTAGTCTTTCCCTGAATAACCTGTTTTTGCTAGATAGTACCAGTTAGATTGATCGTAGAGCCAACCTGTCTTTAAAGAATGATCTTCATTAAAGTAATAATTTGCTAATTTAAGGACTTCTGGGCCTTCAAAGCCTTCACCATGTTTTTTGCCAACATTTAATGAATCCTTAAGTTCTAATTGTTGCCAGCCAACAAATTCTTGAAGTACCCCATCTTGGTTAAAGTAGTACCACTTCTGTTGAAGGCCAATTTCGAAAACTGGACGATTATCAAATAAATCATCACGATACCCCGTCCCAGGAATTTC
>NZ_KQ969602.1 GCF_001578945.1 Streptococcus oralis | reverse complement strand
CCCAAGCTGGTCCTTTGGGAGCTATTTTGTCCTATTTGATCGGAGCAGTCGTTGTTTATTTGGTTATGTTGTCGCTAGGTGAACTAGCAGTAGCTATGCCGGTGACAGGCTCATTTCATACGTATGCGACCAAATTCATCAGTCCCGGAACTGGTTTTACCGTAGCATGGCTCTACTGGCTTTGCTGGACGGTAGCCTTGGGGACGGAATTTTTGGGAGCAGGACTTTTGATGGGCCGTTGGTTTCCAGATATTCCTGCTTGGATTTTCGCGACCATCTTTGCCCTTGTCATTTTTGGGTTAAATGCCCTTAGTGTGCGATTTTTTGCTGAGGCAGAGTTTTATTTTTCTAGCATCAAAGTGATCGCCATTGTTCTCTTTATTCTCTTGGGGCTTGGGGCTATCTTTGGTGTCCTTCCCTTAGCTGGTCAGTCTGAAGCTCCCTATTTCAGTAATCTAACCAGTCATGGAGCCTTTCCTAATGGAATCATGGCTGTTATTTCTGTCAT
>NZ_KQ969601.1 GCF_001578945.1 Streptococcus oralis | reverse complement strand
GACAGCTACAACTACTTGACCAACCAGTCAGGCTCTGTGACAGGCTTGACCAAGGATGGACAAGCCGTCGCCTCAACTAGCTATCATCTCTATGGGGCAAGAAAGACAAGCACAGATACAACAGGGAATCCATTCGCCTATAACGGTGAAGCTCGTGACGATACCGGACTTGACTATTTACGCGCAAGGTATTATGATAGTCAGGGAGGTACTTTCTTAACCGAGGATAGCTACCCAGGGGAGGACACAGATCCTCTCAGCCAGAACCGCTACAGCTATGTGCAGAACAATCCCGTCAACTATACTGACCCAAGTGGGCACTTCTGGAACAGTATCAAAAAAGGCTGGAATTATGTTAAAAAGACAGCCTCTAATGCTTGGAATGGTGTTAAACGAGTCGCCTCTAATACCTGGAATACGGCTTTACAGAATACATTGAAGCATGTATGTAATCCAAAAACAATCGGTGCCTCCGATAAGGGAGGAACTAAAGTCCCATCTGTCGCAGAT
>NZ_KQ969600.1 GCF_001578945.1 Streptococcus oralis | reverse complement strand
GATCCTGAAACACCTCTGGTTCAGAAAAAACTGTCAAATTTCTAAGCTTGTCTGGGTAAAGATAACGCAACTACACACAGAAAGACTCACAAACTCTGACATTGCCAAGAGAATCCACGTTTCCGCTTCCATCGTCCAGAGAAAGCTAGAACAATTCACCTTCACTGAGGATTTTTCTAAACTTCCTGAAGTCTTATCCTGGGATGAATTTTCACGAAACAAAGGAAAACTTGCCTTCATTGCGCAGAATTGTCATACACGAAAGGGCATCACCGTTCTTGAAAACAACCGACAGGCAACCATCAAGAACTACTTTTACAAGTATCCTAGAAAGGTGCGTGAACAGGTCCAGTTTGTGACGGAGGATATGTCTGCCAGCTACATTCCCATCATCAAACAAATTTTTCCTAAGGCAAAGATTATTCTCGATAGATCTCACATTATCCAGCATTTGAATCGGGCTATGATGACGACCAGAATTGCCATTATGAAGGAATTTGATAGACGCTCTATCCCCCATCAAGCCATG
>NZ_KQ969599.1 GCF_001578945.1 Streptococcus oralis | reverse complement strand
CCCTTGTAGTATTTGGAGGAGGCGCATGGATGGCACAGGAAACAAATCTATTTGGAGGAATAACTCTGAGTCCGCGAGCTAAACAGTTGGCTTATTTGAAGGAGCATGAAGATGAGATGGCGAATTTTATAAAGTCTAGAAATCCTAAAGTCGAAAGTGTCCAGTTTGATTGGGATAGTATGGAAGTTGGTCAGGTAGGAAATGGAACTCCTCAAGGAGGTGGTTATATGCTAACATTTAAAGGGCGTATAAATAATATAAAGGAGAGCAGTTTTACTCTTGGATTTCCTTTGGATAATAACAGGTACTCCTTGCCTAACCTTGAGAGGATTTCTGAAATGCAACCCATAAGAATTTTACGAGATGGTGGATGGTTTATATATGAGTAATAGTAACTTAAAAAATTTTGATAATTTTTATGCGGATTTAGCTCAGTCGGCATATGCTAATCGCCCTAATAATTTTCCGCCTTTAAATAATTCAAAAACTTTTCAAGATTTTAACTTTTCCGAGGATATAGTTTTTGACGGTG
>NZ_KQ969598.1 GCF_001578945.1 Streptococcus oralis | reverse complement strand
CTTTTACATTACCATCCTCATCCAACATATATCTATCATTTGAGAAATCAAATGTTTGTACGTTCGTTGAACTATTTTGAGGAGGAAAATTACTTGGGCGAAAAGTGTAGGCAGCTTGTGCTAAATCTGCATAAAAATTATCAAAGGTTTTTAAATTACTGTTACTCATAAAGATCCCATAAATTTCCTTTCAAAATTCTTATTGGTTGCATTTGAATAATAACAAGTTTCTCAGGGATTTCATTTAAATTACGTTTTAGTGGAAAACCTAATGTAAATTTAGTATCCTTATTATTATTGATTCTACCGTTCACTGTCATCATATAACCTCCGCCTTGAGGAGTTCCATTTCCTACCTGACCAACTTCCATACTATCCCAATCAAATTGGACACTCTCAACTTTTGAATTCCAAGATTTAACGAAGTTTGCCATTTCCTCTTCATGCTCCTTCAGATAAGCCAACTGCTTAGCCCGTGGGCTCAAAGTTATTCCTCCAAATAGATTTGTTTCTTGTGCCATCCATGCGCCTCCT
>NZ_KQ969597.1 GCF_001578945.1 Streptococcus oralis | reverse complement strand
GAAAGAGATTGGATAGCAATCTTAACTTCAAAAATTGTTCCTCTAGGTTTGTTATCTTTTACACTAATTGTTCCTCGTAAGGCATCTACGATCTGCTTGGCCAAAGATAGTCCAAGACCAAAGCCACCTTTCTGACGGGTTCTCGCCTTGTCTACACGATAAAATCGGTCAAAGATTTTCTTCTTGTCAGGAGCTGAGATTCCAATCCCATTATCCGTTACTGTTAGATAGAGGTGGCGATCCGTTGCATGAATAACAAATTCAATCTTTCCATCTCCCTCTGTATACTTAATAGCATTATCAAACAAGATGGTCATGAGCTGTTTTAGGAGCAGCTGATCCGTCATGATTGGACGATAAATTCGATTTTCATACTCAAAAATTCGATCATTTTCAGTAGCAATCAACTCATAGTTGGTAAAAGTTGTCTTAAAGAACTGCGGTGATACTTCTGCTATTTCGGGCTTGATTCCATCATCACGACGTGCAAGATTGAGAAGACTAGTGGTTAGAAAACGCATATTACGAACTTCTTC
>NZ_KQ969596.1 GCF_001578945.1 Streptococcus oralis | reverse complement strand
AAGTTTGTTTGAAATCACTAAACACGATACTTAATTCTCTTAGAAGTGCCTTGCGACCTTTAAAGCATTCCCCTCCCATCAGACGATCAAGTTGTTCTTGTTTTTCTTTAACCTGACTTGCTCTGTAATTCTTTAGAAGCTCATGAAAGAGATAATAATCATCCAGTCTGAGGCCTTTTTCTCCTAGGCGATGACTGATTTCGCTTACCTCTTCATAGGGTTCTTTATCGAAACGGCGTTTGTGACTTTCCTGTTTGCGAATATAGTCTAGAATACGATTCCGGAATTTGGTTTTAAAGCACACATATAATTGGCGACGTTCCACCTCTAGTAACTCTGGATGCTGATCCACTAGCTCATACAGGCACATCATTCCCTCCTGATCCCAGTCCTCTTTCTCCCACAGATGTAAATGGTATTCTTTGCGACACTTGTTTACAATCCCTTTACTTTCTTCATACAACTCTTTCAGATTCATAGACCTCTCCTTTCTGCACTTTAGTTTAACAAAATGCAGAAAACTTTTGATCCTCTTCTCCTCTTCTGTT
>NZ_KQ969595.1 GCF_001578945.1 Streptococcus oralis | reverse complement strand
AAAAAGCGTCGTTTCAAGTGCTATCAGTGTTCGAAAATGATGGTCGCTGAGACTTCTCTCGTCAAAAAAAATCACCAAATCCCTCGTATTATCAACCAAAAAATTGCTCAAAAGTTGATTGAAAAGACTTCTATGACCGATATTGCTCATCAGCTGGCTATTTCAACTTCAACTGTCATTCGCAAGCTCAATGACTTCCGTTTTAATCATGATTTTTCTCGTCTTCCAGAGATTATGTCTTGGGACGAGTATGCCTTCACTAAGGGAAAGATGAGCTTTATTGCTCAGGACTTTGAAAAACTCGATATCATCACTGTTCTTGAAGGCAGGACACAAACTATCATCCGAAATTACTTTCTTCGCTACGATAGAACCGTTCGTTGCCAGGTGAAAATCATTACAATGGATATGTTTAGTCCCTACTATGCCTTAGCTAAACAGCTTTTTCCATGTGCTAAAATCGTTCTAGATCGTTTTCATATTGTCCAACATCTCAGCCGTGCTATGAGTCGTGTTCGTGTCCAAATCATGAATCAATTTGAGCGAAAATCCCATGAATACAGGCT
>NZ_KQ969594.1 GCF_001578945.1 Streptococcus oralis | reverse complement strand
ATCTCATCTTCATGCTCCTTCAAATAAGCCAACTGTTTAGCTCGCGGACTCAGAGTTATTCCTCCAAATAGATTTGTTTCCTGTGCCATCCATGCGCCTCCTCCAAATACTACAAGGGCTATAACTAGCCAAACCAAAGTACGTCTTTTCATCTCTTTCCTCCTATATAGCGGAATATAAGTTTATTGTATCATAATTGTAAAAAAAATACTTTTGGCAAGTATTCTAAGTTAGTAGAGTATGAGTAATATTAAATTTGAGTAAAAATTATCAAAGGTTTTTAAGTTACTGTTAGTCAAAAAGTTCTCCTCCTAATCTTATACCATTGCTAATACCCATGCTTTCCAAATCAACGTTTCCATCTTTGATTTCTATCAAAACATTCCAGTCTGAATCTTTTAAATTATTAAATTCACCAAAAATACTAACAACCTCACCTCCCCCTTGAGGAGTCCCATTCCCAACTTTTTCCCACTTGGTTTCATTCCAAGCAATCTGAACAGATTCAATCTTTGGACTCTGAGATTTTACAAAATCTTTTATCTCCTCTTCATGTTTCTTCAGATAAGCCAACTGCTT
>NZ_KQ969593.1 GCF_001578945.1 Streptococcus oralis | reverse complement strand
GAATGTTGCTCAAAAGCCATCATCACACTGAAAACCAATGGACGAAAAGCCAGTGATATTGAGGCTTCTATCAATCAATGGTTGTTTCAAGTCCCAAGCCATCTCCTTAAGTCGATCACATTTGATTGCGGGAAAGAATTTTCTAATTGGAAATCTATTTCGAATGCACACGACATTGATATTTTCTTTGCGGATCCAGAATGTCCTGGTCAACGAGGTCTTAACGAACATTCTAATGGTTTATTAAGACAAAATGGACTACCGAAACAAATGGAGTCTACTAATATTTCTCAAAATTATTTATCAGCTATAGCTGATAAAAGAAATAGAATCCCTAGGAAGTCTCTGAATTATCAAACACCATACTAAGTTTTTCTGTGTTACATGAAAAGTCTAACTTAATTTGACAATCTAGGTCATATAAAAGCGGAAAATGAGCTACAAAAATTAAACGAGGCTTGTATACACAAATTTAAACGGGCGATGTCTAACTAAATCATAGTTGTGACATCAGTGGTTTATTATATCCAAATAAATATATAATATTATATCAGAAATTTTTCTTTTCCCTAAAAAATAATGCATTAGCAAAATAAAATTAAACCCGTACCTTGAA
>NZ_KQ969592.1 GCF_001578945.1 Streptococcus oralis | reverse complement strand
CTATACTTTCACTTGATTCCATAATAGTAGCTTCTGGTTTTCTAAAAAGGTTCTCTAGACGATTTTGCAACACGGCTAAGGGAGTTCTCAATTCATGACTGGCATTTTCAACAAAAGACTTCTGCTTTTGCATACTTTCCAGCAAAGGCTTGACGCTGACTCTTGCTAGGTAAACACTAGCAATTAAAGACAGGAGCCAGAAACTAGCCATGACCACTACGATTAAATGCTCATGGTTTTGGCTAATCTGCTCAAGCTGACTAGTATTAATCAAGATTGCCGCATATTTGACATTACTTGAAACAGTGGATGAATTGGTTTCCATCAAGATCATTCGATAAGTTTCTTCTTGACCGTAGCTATTGACAACTTGAATTTGTCGAATATGATTCAACTCTTTCTTATCCAACTTAATCTTGTCCAAGCCTAGAAAGTGATTTCCAAGTAAGAGTTGGTTAAAATCTTTATCAAAGAGCAATACTTCTGTATTGGAACTGACATTAGGTTTGATTTCAGCCTTGTTTGCATCTGCTGTTGCCGGTTGGATATCCTTGACTTCTTCGGTTGCCCGATTCAGGGCTAACTGGATAACCGCTTGGGGACTACTACTAAGGGTT
>NZ_KQ969591.1 GCF_001578945.1 Streptococcus oralis | reverse complement strand
TTAAGATAAATTGGGATGATGATCTTTATCATAATAATTTTGAAAAAAGAAAAAGATGTAGATACTTTTGTATTCTATTTAAATGATTGGAATGATTATAATTATGTGATAACGTATACTGTTTGCTATTATAATCAAAATTTGGAAGAGATATTTTTGGGGAACTATAGAATTTATCATCCTAAAATAGAAGACCAAAAAGAAAGAAAATTTCTCTTCTTTCAACGAGATAATGATATATTAGAAAATAATTTTTATATTCTTGATAGTAATGCTCAAATAGAGTCCTTAAATGAGATGTATTATTCATTAGCTCAGGATATTTCTTTTTATCAAAATTTGTATAATCTAGATTCAGATTATTATAAGAAATTTTTGCAAGTATTTCGAGACTTGACAGTTATAGCTTTACCTGACGAAATTAAAGAGAATGAAGGAGTGAAGTATGCTTTATTAAGAAATGACGGAATAACAAAAAGTGCGGAAATTATTAATTTAAATCAATGGCTCAAAGAAATTGATGAAAATTTGAATATTGGAAATTTTTCTGAAGATAATTCAGTTACGACCATATTTCAAAAGTTTATAAAAGATGAGACTTTTGAGAGGTATGAGAGATTATTCAATCAG
>NZ_KQ969590.1 GCF_001578945.1 Streptococcus oralis | reverse complement strand
AACTTCCTTTGATTTTTTCAGAAATATCTACTGGACACTGAAACTCCTGTGCCATCATCTCTTCAAAACTTTTCCTATAACCAGCATCAGCTGAAAAAGCCTTGATTGTCGGGAATTGTGCCATCACTTGACGCGCTACTAAAATCCCTGATTTTGTGTCATGAAGATTAGCTGCATGAACCACAACATCAAGAAGATTCCCCATGGTATCAACCACAATGTGGCGCTTTCTCCCTTTTACTTTTTTACCGCCGTCAATACCTCGTTCTTCTGCAGCATCCGTTGTTTTCACACTCTGAGAATCAATAATAGCATAGGTTGGAGAGGCTGCTCTGCCAGCTTTTAGTCGCTTTTTTTAACCAGCTCTGTCAAGATGGTATCCCACAAACCACTCGCCTTAGCACGACGAAAGAAACTCCATACCGTTGGATAAGGAGGAAAGTCATGAGGGAGCATGCGCCATTGACAGCCTGTTTTAGTGATGTACAAAGTCGCATTAACAAGTTCTCGTTTCGACCATTTATAGGTGCGGTGTTTGGAGAAATAGGGTTCAATCTTAGCCCATTCTTGATCGTTTAAATCAGTATCATATGCTTTTCGTGTCATAACTTTAGTTTAACATTTTTTTGTGAATACAGGTTCT
>NZ_KQ969589.1 GCF_001578945.1 Streptococcus oralis | reverse complement strand
GGCTTGAACAAAAGCCAATGGTAGCTTTTAAAACCATCTATAACTGGCTCTATGCTGGTTTGATTAATCTGGATTTAAGCGTCCTTCGTCGTAAAGGAAGAACTCGACACCCCAAAGAAACACGTGGGACATTTAGGATTGGTACGTCGATCGCCAAACGTCCTAAAGAGGTCCGGAATCGTGAAACTTTTGGCCATTGGGAACTTGATACTGTAGTGTCTTCCAGAGGCAAAAGCAAGGGCTGTTTAGCGACTTTTCTAGAGCGAAAAACTCGTTTTTACTTAGCTTTCAAGATACCAGATAGAACAGCCAAATCTATGTTTTCAGCTATCGAACAACTTTGTAAGCTATTTCCAAAAGAGGCTCTTAAAACCTTTACTTCAGACAGGGGAAAAGAGTTTGCCTGCTATCCTCTGGTAGAGAACTTAGGAATTTCCTTTTTCTTTGCGGACGCCTATTCTTCCTGGCAGAGAGGAAGCAATGAAAACGCAAATGGCTTACTAAGAGAATATTTCCCAAAGAAAACAGATTTAGCTGCTATCTCTGATGAGGCTTTGAACAAGGCCTTATATGATATCAATCACCGACCACGAAAATGTTTAGCTTACAGAACGGCTTATGAAGCTCTAGTAGATGAGTTAGAGTAAATGTTGCACTTATTCTTGCAATTTATC
>NZ_KQ969588.1 GCF_001578945.1 Streptococcus oralis | reverse complement strand
CTGTTTCTTTTGCCAAGCTACCTGTAGTATCATAGGCATACTGAGTCTCTCCACCTGTTGGACGTTTCTTGCTGCTGACACGGTTCATACTGTCATAGCTGTAGGTCGTTGTATGACCTTCACCACTGGTTTCGCTCAAGCGATTGCCCAAAGCATCATAGCTGAAACTTTGCTTGCTTCCTGTTGGAGCTACTGTTTCGATGATTCGTCCTAATGGGTCATACTTAAAGGCTGTCGCTTGACCATTTGGATCCGTATAGAGTACCAATTTCTTATTGGCATCATAACCATAGCTACTTGAGTGACCATTGGCGTCGGTCATTTTAGATAGGTTGCCAAGGACATCATATTCATAAGTAGAGGTATTGCCATCGGCATCCGACTCTGTCACCACTCGGTTGAGAGCATCGTAGCTATACTTGGTTTCACGTTTTAGATGATCGACAGTCTTGAGCAGATTGCCATTTTGATCATAGTGATAGGTCTTGGTCTTTCCTTCTTGGTCAGTTGAACTTGCGACATTGCCCATGACATCATAGGTGAAGGTTTCGCTGGTCTTATCTGCGTAGACCACCTTAGTCAGTTGGTTGTCACTATTATAGCTGTATTGAGTAACCTCACCCAAGCTGTTTGTTAAAGTGAGACGATTTCCTGCCTTATCGTAGGTGTAGGTCT
>NZ_KQ969587.1 GCF_001578945.1 Streptococcus oralis | reverse complement strand
GCCTTATAGCATAACATAAATGGCTATTTTAATTAACATTAGCGTAATCCAGCGCCGTCACAAACTGAGAATCTACTACTTTCGCAGAATTTAGTCCTGAACGAGACTGTAGTTTATCTCTCCCAAGCCCTAAAGACTGTACATCCGTACCAAGATCCTTTATGTCATCTTTATTCGTCCCCGCATAAGCAATCACTACATGGCTATAATCCGCATTCCCATTTTTATCCACAGAAGCAATCGCCATCGCCTGCATACCATTGGAGGTGTTGTCAACGGGTTTAGTGATAACTTTGAATTGACCATCAAGAATATTCATTCCCTCACTAATAGGCTTTCGTTTTGTTTTTTTAGAATCTACGTGATAAACCCTATCTACAATTTCATTGTAATCTCTTTCACTTATCACCTTTAATGTCACCTCCATAATAAATAATTTCTATATCATTTAAACTTAAATTCAAATTATTTTCTGATTTCTTTAATTTAAAATCATCATAATAATCTATAGATATTCTACCGTTCGTACCCGCTGAAAATATCGTTATATTATATTTCTCATTTACTTGAACAGCGCTACTCAGATATCCTGTCACCTTATCTTGATAATAATCTTTAAACTCTATTTTTTTTGCTCCTTCATAATGATTAACTAAGTACAACGCCATCCTATCCTGCT
>NZ_KQ969586.1 GCF_001578945.1 Streptococcus oralis | reverse complement strand
CATCTTTCAGATTATCAGACCAATTTTAAACTCTGGGCTCCCACGGCTACAGCAGTCCAAGTGGTCGTTTATGAAAATACAAGTAACGACGCTCCGATTTGGAAAACCTTTAATTTAGAACGAGGCAATAGCTATTCATACAGTCATAAGTACAATACCATTGGTGTCTGGAGTTTAGCGCTGGATGAAAATCTTACAGGTAAGGCTTATCAGTATCAGATTGAGTTTCCTCATCACCAGACTTTGACGAGAGATCCTTACACGATTGCTACAAGTCCTGATGGAAAACGTTCTGTCATCCTCTCTCAGCAAGATAGACAGGTAGAAGGGTTTGAAGTCAAACACGGAGTAGATGCACACTGGCGTTTGGAAAATCCATGTAAAGCAGTTATCTGTGAAATGCATATTCGTGATTTTACCAAATCATCCACATCTGGAGTTCCAGAAAACCTTCGAGGGACCTTCCTTGGGGCTGCCCAGACTGAAACTGTAAATCAATATGGCCAAGCAACTGCCTTTGACTATATTAAAGAGCTCGGCTGTAATTATGTTCAGCTTCAACCAATCTTTGATCGACACAAGGAATATGATGAGGACGGAAATGTAACCTATAACTGGGGTTATGACCCTCAAAACTACAATGCACTAGAAACAAGTTTTTCGAGCAATCCGAATGATCCTGGACAAGTTAT
>NZ_KQ969585.1 GCF_001578945.1 Streptococcus oralis | reverse complement strand
ATCAAATCGGGAAGACAGGATTCGAACCTGCGACACCTTGGTCCCAAACCAAGTACTCTACCAAGCTGAGCTACTTCCCGAGTTAAATAGAAAAAATGCACCCTAGAGGAGTCGAACCTCTAACCGCCTGATTCGTAGTCAGGTACTCTATCCAGTTGAGCTAAGGGTGCTCATTATTATATGCCGAGGACCGGAATCGAACCGGTACGATCGTTACCAATCGCAGGATTTTAAGTCCTGTGCGTCTGCCAGTTCCGCCACCCCGGCCTCTCTAAGCGAACGACGGGATTCGAACCCGCGACCCCCACCTTGGCAAGGTGGTGTTCTACCACTGAACTACGTTCGCATCAACCTCTTCTATTTTTAATGCCGGCTACATGACTTGAACACGCGACCCTCTGATTACAAATCAGATGCTCTACCAACTGAGCTAAGCCGGCTAATTCTACTATGCGGGTTAAGGGACTTGAACCCCCACGCTGTTAAGCGCCAGATCCTAAATCTGGTGCGTCTGCCAATTCCGCCAAACCCGCTTATATGACCCGTACTGGGCTCGAACCAGTGACCCTTTGATTAAAAGTCAAATGCTCTACCAACTGAGCTAACGAGTCTAAAATAATTTACATTATCTTAACGGTCCCGACGGGAATCGAACCCGCGATCTTCGCCGTGACAGGGCGACGTGATAACCGCTACACTACGGGACCTAT
>NZ_KQ969584.1 GCF_001578945.1 Streptococcus oralis | reverse complement strand
GCTGCTTGGCTGTTGCTAACAACTGCGCTTGCCAAACTTTGGTTAGCACTACCTGATACAAGACTTGCCGCAGGGTTAACCTTGAGATTGAGCGATGCTGAAGTAGAGGTAGATACAGAAGCCTGAGCTGATGGTTCGCTAACAGCTGAGGTGCTCTCAACTACAGATACCGGCGCTTGAGCGCTAGTAGATACTGACGTCTTTACACTAGCTGAAGCTGACGCAGGAGCTGATGTTGACTGGCTCGCTGAGGCAGAGGCTGGAGTTGCTGACTGACTGACTGATGCAGAGACACTCGCAGATGCTGATGTTGACTGGCTCGCTGATGTTGACTGGCTCGCTGAGGCAGATTGACTGACTGAAGCTGACTGACTCGCACTCGCTTGTGCCTCAACAGATTGACTGACTGATAGAGAAGCTGTTGCAGATGCTTGTTCTGCTTGAGCTTTCTTTACTTCTGCTTGCGCTTGAGCGATAATTGAGTTGGTACTTGTTTCAGTTGTTTCAGCCGCTTTCGGTTCAGCAGCGATGACTGTCTTATCCGTTTCTGCATGTTCAGATGTCTCATCTGCGTACACAGTTTGTTCTTGAGTCATCACAAATCCTGCAGCTCCCGCGGCCAGAATTCCTCCTATTCCCGCTAGCGTGTTAAAACTAAGGTGTGCGTGATCAAGTTCTTCAGTGTCTGACAGGCTACTTGAGACAACTTCGCCCATCCCACCGATACGGAAGAGATCCAATTG
>NZ_KQ969583.1 GCF_001578945.1 Streptococcus oralis | reverse complement strand
CGAGCAAGTCATCGCGACCGTGCCAATCGGCTATGCGGATGGTTGGACACGAGATATGCAAAATTTCTCCGTCTTGGTAGATGGCCAAGCTTGCCCAATCGTTGGACGTGTTTCCATGGATCAAATCACTATTCGTCTGCCTAAGCTTTATCCGATCGGAACAAAAGTAACCCTGATTGGCTCCAACGGGGACAAGGAAATCACAGCTACTCAGGTAGCGACCTACCGTGGAACCATTAACTATGAGGTGGTTTGTCTCCTCAGTGATCGTATTCCGAGAGAATATTATTAAAAAGAAAGGAGTGGAGCATGAATCTACATCAACCCTTGCATGTCTTGCCTGGTGTGGGACCAAAGTCTGCCGAGAAATACGCCAAACTAGGAATTGAAAACTTGCAAGACCTCTTGCTCTACTTTCCTTTCCGTTATGAAGATTTCAAAACCAAGCAGGTATTGGAATTGGAAGATGGCGAAAAGGCGGTTCTGTCTGGTCAAGTCGTGACTCCCGCTAGTGTCCAGTATTATGGTTTCAAGCGCAATCGCCTGCGCTTTAGCCTCAAGCAGGGAGAAGTCGTTTTTGCGGTGAATTTCTTTAACCAACCCTACCTAGCTGACAAGATTGAACTAGGCGCAACTCTAGCCGTTTTTGGTAAGTGGGACCGTGCCAAGGCCAGTTTGACTGGAATGAAGGTTTTAGCTCAGGTAGAAGATGACCTCCAACCTGTCTATCGTCTGGCTCAGGGAATC
>NZ_KQ969582.1 GCF_001578945.1 Streptococcus oralis | reverse complement strand
TTATCCGCCATAGCTCAGTTGGTAGTAGCGCATGACTGTTAATCATGATGTCGTAGGTTCGAGTCCTACTGGCGGAGTTAGATAAAAAGGCTCTTTGTCAACTATAGTGGGTAGATAAAAAGCTAACATCTGGAGGGGACGGGTTTCGTCTTCTCCTTTTTGATGTTTATAGCGATCAAAATCCGTTTTTGGAAGTTGTCAAAGTTGCGAAAACCACGACATTCCGTTTGATAACCTTGATAAGGTTAGAAGATCGTTCATAATCATGTCTTTGTCCCTCAAGAAAGTCTTAAAAACAGTCTGAAAGATAGGATGAACAACAGATAGACTATCCTCTATCAAACAGAAAAACTCATCAGCTTGTTTCTCTTGAAAGTGAAAAAGTAAGAGTTGATAGAGTTCGTAATGCTCTTGGAGCTCTTGAGAGTAAGAGAGGAGCTTTTCTAGAATTTCTTTGTTAGTCAAATGCATACGAAAAATAGGGCGATAAAAGCGTGTATCGAAAAGCACTCCAGAACGAGTTTCACATTTGGGAGTGAAACAGTCTGGGAGACTGTTTCAGCCTGAGCCTTAAAAATGGAGAGCAAAGGTTGTTTAGCTAACTGATAATAGGGACTAAACATATCCATGGTAATGACTTTAACCTGTTTCTAACAGAGTGGTGGTAACGTAGGAAGTGATTTCGAATCGTTGCTTGAGTTCGCCCATCTAGGATTTCGATTACATTCAGGGTGCCAAAATCTTGAGCAATGGAGCTTATCTTGTCTTTCTTGAAGCTGTACTCATCCCAACTCAAATTGTCGGAAGAAAAGAGAAATCAGTTTTAAAG
>NZ_KQ969581.1 GCF_001578945.1 Streptococcus oralis | reverse complement strand
CCATCTGCCTTTGGTGCGACTGCTTTTCCAAAGAAGGCTGCTAAGACAAGGATAGTCAAGACATAAGGCGCGATTTGAAGGTAAACCGCTGGCACTCCTTGTAGGAAAGGTAATTGAGAACCGATAACAGCCAAACTTTGTGAAAGTCCAAAGAAGAGACTAGAAAGCATAGCACCGATTGGGTTCCATTTACCAAAGATCATTGCAGCAAGAGCGATAAATCCAGGCCCTACAATAGTTGTCACTGAGAAGTTGACTGAGATTGATTGGGCATAAATCGCTCCCCCAATTCCCCCTAGGAAACCTGAAATGATAACTCCAAGATATCGCATCTTATAGACATTGATCCCCAAGGTATCCGCTGCCTGAGGGTGTTCTCCGACAGAGCGAAGGCGAAGACCAAAGCGGGTCTTGAAGAGGATAAACCAAGCAAGGAAAGAGAAGGCAATCGCGATATAACCTAGCAAACTTGTTGACTTGAAGAAAATATCTCCAATCACTGGGATATTAGCCAAAACTGGGAAATCAAAACGTCCAAAAGTCTGGCTTAAGTTATCCGTTTGCCCTTTATTATAAAGAACTTTAACCAAGAAAACTGCTAGGGCAGGAGCCATCAAGTTCAATACTGTACCACTGACAACATGGTCCGCACGGAAATGAACTGTAGCGACTGCATGGATGAGGGAGAAAATAGCTCCCACGATACCAGCAACTAACAAGGAAATCCAAGGAGTCACTGCTCCAAGTTGTTCTGCAAACTCAAGGTTAAAGACAACCCCAGAAAAGGCCCCCATAACCATAATTCCTTCAAGACCGACGTTAACGATACCACCACGTTCAGAGAAAACTTCCCCGAT
>NZ_KQ969580.1 GCF_001578945.1 Streptococcus oralis | reverse complement strand
CAAAGGATTTAGTCCTGTATTGCACAGGACTAAGTCCTTTTAGTTTGATCTTAATCCGTTTGTTGTTGTAGTAATCAATGTAGTCCACAATAGCTTGTTCCAATTGATTAAGTGATTTAAATGTCTTCTCATATCCATAAAACATCTCCGATTTCAAAATGCCAAAGAAGGACTCCATCATGCCGTTGTCTGAGCTGTTGCCCTTGCGGGACATAGATGCTTGAATTCCCTTACTCTCTAGGAACCGATGATAAGAATCGTGTTGGTATTGCCAGCCTTGGTCACTATGGAGAATCGTATTCTCATAGTGTTTCTATGTGAATGCCTGTTCTAACATCGTTTGTACTTGTTCTAAATTAGGCGAACAAGAAAGATTAAAAGCAATAATTTCGCTGTTAAAGCCATCTAAAACTGGTGACAAATAAAGCTTCTGTGTGCTAGCTGGAATTGCAAACTCTGTCACGTCCGTATAGCACTTTTCCATCGGTTTGGATGCTTCAAACTGGCGTTGAATGAGATTCTCTGCTTTCTTGCCAATCTCTCCTTGGTAGGAAGAATACTTCCGTTTCCGACGAATTCGAGCCGTTAAACCAAGAACTTTCATCAGACGTTGGACCCTCTTATGATTCACCATATAACCACGATTTCTTAGCTCTAAGTGAATCCGACGATAGCCATAATTTCCCTTGTGTTCGGTAAAAATGACCTGAATTTCGGTTTTTAGTTCTTGATTCTTATCAACCCTATCCAGTTGCTTCAACTGATAATAGTAAGTTGAGCGAGGTAAACGAGCCGCTTCAAGAAGTAAATCTAGTCGAAATCCTCCTGAAGCCATTTCTCTAACTGTCTCTGCCTTTCTCGCTGTATGACTTC
>NZ_KQ969579.1 GCF_001578945.1 Streptococcus oralis | reverse complement strand
AAATCACCCCTGGAGGTAAACATCTTCCCCATAATGGTAGAGTCTACTTGCAGCCGGATCCTGATTTGCGAGATACTTATAAAGTTACATCGATACCGGTTCCTGATGCGAATGGGATGAGGCAGGATATTCATCACAAACGTTATCAAAAAGGATTGTTAACTGATGATGAAGCTGGTTTCAGTGCCTACTACTTAACGGATACGCCTACCTTGACTAATGATACTACGAAAACTTATATGACTATCCGCGGCAGTGATGCCATCAGTATAGAGAATTGGAACGACTGGGTTGAAAACGACGCTAAGTTCGCTCTTAACCATATCCATACGCCGCAAGCCAAGTTAGCGACAGTAGGAATGAAAACGAAGATCGCAGAGATGCGCGAAAAGGCTCCCAATGCTACGATGGACATCACAGGTCACTCCCTAGGAACCATTGTCTCTGCGCAAGGGGTAGCTGGCCTTACTGATCAAGAACTGGAGAAAATAGGCAAAGTGGTCCTGTTCGACGGTCCAGACACGACAAAGAGTTTAAAGAAAATGGGACTCAGTGACGAGAAAATCAAAAAGATTAGCGAAAAAATCGAGTACTATGTCAATCCTTTTGATGTCGTGGGTATGCTCAATCGTGAGCATACCATCACTAAATTACCTGGGGATTCCGATGAACCTCTCAAAAAACCCGTCGGTAAAGTCAATGTCCTTGTTCCCTTGCATTATACCCAGATTACTGATCCGGAAAGCTCCCATGACTTTGGTGTTTTCCAATCGGATGGAAAGGGAAATTTATTGACTGCATCTGAGGATTTTCACCCAGAATTGCTCAGGGCAGGTGAAAAGTTAGCTAGATTGATAGCGACAACCTTGGATTCCCTCC
>NZ_KQ969578.1 GCF_001578945.1 Streptococcus oralis | reverse complement strand
ATGGTACACAAAAAGCGTTTAAGCCAGGAGAGTTAGAGAGACATTATAGTAAACATGGTCAACAAGTTGCTAATGCACTTAATGAGTCAAATTACACCATGGAACAATATTTGAAAGATGCTAATTATGTTATACAAACTGGAGAGTATTCTTCAAAGAATAATGCTTATTACAAGTATGTAGGTTTTAGCAAAAGTGGGAATAGAAAAGGAAGAACGAAATATGCAATTGTTGGTCTTGATAAAGTTACAGGAGAAATAACAACCTATCATATTAAGGATATTGAAAATATGCGTGAGTGGGATTCTAGTTTAGGAATTAACCCTTAGAGTAGGAGAGATAGATGATAAAAATACTAAAAATTGACTGGCTTGATGAAGCAAGCTATGAGGGGGAAATCACTTTAGTAGACAGTCATAACAAACAGTTGGTTTGTTTTACTTATTCACAACCGTTAGATGTTATTACAAAAAAGCTTAATGTTATTTATGGAATGGGAGGATCTGAGGTAATTAGGAGTGAGGAACATTCTTATTCGTTAGGGCGTCTTGGAAATTTTGAATATTATGTAGTAGGTCAAGTACTAGATAAGGATGTTCCGCTGATACAATGTTTTGATTATGTTTTAAAATTCAGTGGTGAATTGCCAGGAGATATTGTTTCCGGAGACTGGGTAGAGTGTTCGGTAGATCGCTTTGATATATATGTGTGATCATAAGAGTGAAACTGTCTGGTAATGGCAAGTAGTGGAGAAATAGTATTGATCCTAAAAGTATAAAATCCTCCGACTTATCAATGACTGAAATAGTTAAAAATCATACTTATACTATAGATAATCTAGATCCATTTGAAGGTCAATCTAATTCTAGTTTAGACATTTTTGGTAAAAAAACAGGAGATTTACTTACTAGAAGATTTTAT
>NZ_KQ969577.1 GCF_001578945.1 Streptococcus oralis | reverse complement strand
TTATAGCATTGAAGAGTGGTATGGGAAAAAGTCAAAAATGTACAAGGAACATATTAAAAAATCTAAAAAGAGATAAAGGTTTATAGACACTATTTCTAGTCTCTTGATAGTGGATTGGATCTGGTTATTCTGATTCTAGATGAAGCACCTGAAAATAACTCAGGTGCTTTTCTATACTTTTTACTAATTGATTAACTATTCTGGTATAATGGGTTAAGGACGGATTACTTACTGGCAAATACTCAAGGAGCTAAAGATATAGCTTATGGTGCTGTGGACGTGGTAGAATCAGGAGTGGAGTCTATCGGAAAGGGAATCCACCAGGGCTTGGAGACTGTCAAAAGTGTGGGCAAGAATGTTTCTGACTTTTTCAATGGTGGTCTGAAGGCAGTCTCATCCTTGTTTGGATAATAGGAGAGAATAAATGGATAAGATACAAAAAGATATTAATGAAGCACTTGAAACAACGCGAGGATGGAATATATTAGTAATGATTTTCGTAATGCCATTATTTCTTGGTTTATGTATACTTGCACCTCAGCTTGCAATTGGTTTAGGAACATCTATGAGTAAGAATAGTATAACTTTTTTGCAGCCGCTTACTGAATTAGAGTATCAACTAATCATCCCAGAAAAAGTTTTTGGTATTTTATTTTTAGTTTATTGGGCGATGTATATGATTATTTATATCATTTCAAAAAGAAATAGAATTTATGCTTATATACTCAATTTACTCGTCTTATTCACTCTTATTCATTTAAGCATTTTTGGACTAATTTTAGGCTTGCAATTCTTTGTTCCATTTTTAATCATTCGGATTATTTATTGGTTAGCTTATTCCGTAGCAGTTGTCTATATTATTTATAGTCTCATAACAAAGTCATATACTAGAGTTTTTGATATTGACAAGGAGAAAATAAAGAAATATACAAATGGGCA
>NZ_KQ969576.1 GCF_001578945.1 Streptococcus oralis | reverse complement strand
ATACAAGATGGCTATAAACCAACTATAATAAAAAATCACAAGCACAAATAATTGAAAAATCTGAGTCATTAAATAAGCTTTAATGCGATTTCTTTTAGAATTAATATAAAAATAAGTAAAATGACAACAACAAAACAAGAATAGAAAGACAAAGAAACTATTTGGGGGAATCAGGCTATTTTCTACTGATGTCAACTGTGTAACTAGTTCATGTCCATTTTTACTAGCCAATCGAAGTATCCCCATAGGAAAATAGGTGCCCCAAATAATCAAAAACGAATATAGTGGTAGTCCAAAAATCGCCTTTACTATATTTAATTTTCGAGTTGTCTCAAGTGCATCATTAATGTCTTTTTGTATCTTATCCATTTATTTTCTCCTACTATCCAAACAAGGATGAGGCTGCCTTCAGACCACCATTAAAGAAATCAGAAACATTCTTGCCGACACTCTTGACAGTCTCCACTCCCTGGTGGATTCCTTTTCCGATAGACTCTACCCCTGATTCTATCATGTCCACAGCACCATAAGCTATATCTTTAGCTCCTTGAGTATTTGCTAGTAAGTAATCCGTCCTTAACCCATTATACCAGAATAGTTAATCAATTAGTAAAAAGTATAGAAAAGCACCTGAGTTATTTTCAGGTGCTTCATCTAGAATCAGAATAACCAGATCCAATCCTCTATCAAGAGACTAGGAATAGTCTCTATAAACCTTTATCTCTTTTTAGACTTCTTGACATGTTCCTTGTACATTTTTGACTTTTTCCCATACCATTCCTCGATGGTATAGCCATATTCCTCACGGTATTTCTCTTGATTTTTATTGACTGCATTAAGATTAAATAATGTAGAGAATGTTGATTTACTCAATGATATTAAGATAATAATGAGAAATATTGGAGCAATGGGTAATATAGCCAAAAGTAAATGAGCAAGTAAATTTTTAAAGCCTGAAATAAGGATACCCGCAATAAAATTTATGAACCATAAAGCCAAGATAACATT
>NZ_KQ969575.1 GCF_001578945.1 Streptococcus oralis | reverse complement strand
ATATATTATCAAGATAAAAAATTTTATATTAGTCAACGGAAAGATTTGGGGGAAATATATTTTACTGCTTCTGAGAAAGATTATAGAGTGTTCCATAATCAAAACGAACTCTTATCTGCAGGATTAATCAATGGTAAAACATTGTGTGAAGAATGGGATGAACTGGAAGTTTATTAAATCTGTGTTTGTCTTCAGGAAATGAAGTCGAGATAATGCTGTCTCAACTTCATTTTTTCTATAAAATCTTATTAGATAGAAACCTACAACTACTTGACCAAGGAAGGACAAGCCGTCGCATCAACGAGTTATAATCTCTATGGGGCAAGAAAGACAAGTACAGACACGACAGGGAATCCATTCGCCTATAACAGTGAAGCTCGTGACGATACCGGACTTGACTATTTACGCGCAAGGTATTATGATAGTCAGGGAGCTACTTTCTTAACAGAGGATAGCTACCCAGGTGAGGTGACAGATCCTCTCAGCCAGAACCGCTACAGCTATGTGCAGAACAATCCCGTCAACTATACTGACCCAAGTGGGCACTTCTGGAACAGTATCAAAAAAGGCTGGAACTATGTTAAAAAGATAGCCTCTAATGCTTGGAATGGTGTTAAACGAGTCGCATCTAATACCTGGAATACGGTGAAAAGAGTGGCCTCAAACACCTGGAATAGTGTGAAGAGCTTCGCCTCCAAGGCTTGGAATGCGACCAAGAGTGCCTTCAACCACGCGACTAACTGGGTCAGCACCCAATACAATCGCGCATCGAATTGGGTTGGCAGACAGTGGAATAAGGTTCAAACGACCTACAATAGTACCCGCGACTATGTACAAACGAAATACCAGCAAACAGTAGCTCAGATAGAGGCCAAACGCCAACAAGTAGTTCGGTCTGCCTATGCGCTGGCTACAGGCTTGAGCTCTTCCCCAACCATCCGAGAGGGTATGAATCTCCTCCGAAACTGGGGTACAGCCTTGCAGAACACCTTGAAACATGTCTGTACAACAG
>NZ_KQ969574.1 GCF_001578945.1 Streptococcus oralis | reverse complement strand
TCATCTACGCTCTGACCATGATCTTTCAATCGACAGAGATTGTCATGTCTATGAATGGGGCGCGTGAGGTTGATGAGCAAACGGCACCAGACCTCTACCATGTAGTAGAAGATATGGCCATGGTCGCTCAGATTCCCATGCCGCGTGTTTTCATCATTGAGGATTCATCTTTAAATGCCTTTGCAACAGGTTCCAATCCGCAGAATGCAGCAGTCGCAACCACTTCGGGTCTTCTGGCTATCATGAATCGTGAGGAGCTAGAAGCTGTTATGGGGCATGAAGTCAGTCATATTCGAAACTACGATATTCGCATTTCGACCATTGCTGTTGCCCTTGCTAGTGCCATTACCCTTCTGTCTAGTATGGCAGGACGGATGATGTGGTGGGGTGGCGCAGGTCGAAGACGGAGTGATAATGATCGTGACGGAAATGGTTTGGAGATTATCATGCTTGTTATCTCTCTCTTAGCCATTGTTCTAGCACCTCTCGCAGCAACCTTGGTGCAATTAGCCATTTCCCGTCAGAGGGAATTTCTGGCGGATGCATCCAGTGTGGAGCTGACTCGCAATCCTCAAGGGATGATCAATGCCTTGCGTAAATTGGACAATAGCGAGCCGATGCATCACCATGTTGACGATGCTAGCAGCGCTCTTTATATCAATGATCCTAAGAAAGGTGGGGGACTTCAAAAACTCTTTTATACCCACCCACCTATCTCAGAACGAATCGAACGCTTGAAACAAATGTAAACAAAATCCAGAGATCGGCTCTGGATTTTTGCTATGTTCAACATTTATAAATCTTGTAAATCAACAACTTCCAAACCCTTTTCTGTCAAACGATAGATACTGGTACAGACCTCTTTTAAGAAGCGTCTGTCATGCGAAACAGTGATCAGGCCGCCGGGATATGAGGCAAAGAGTTTTCTGATTTCGGGTTGAGAAGTGGGAGAAAAGTTTCGTGTGGGCTCATCCAGAAGGAGAAAGTTTGGTTTGCGCAACACTAAATCCAAAAGTAGGAGTTTACCTTGTTGCCCACCAGATAAGGAGCGGATTTGGTGGTGCATCTCTGGATAGCTGAAATTGAGA
>NZ_KQ969573.1 GCF_001578945.1 Streptococcus oralis | reverse complement strand
CCGCTTAAACGTGTTTTCTTCTGTCCCACTTTGGGGGTGCAGTGCCGTGTGCTTGTTTTTTTCTAAACTACTGATTAAAGTGAGTTTACGTCAACCTTGATACCAACACCTTGAGTAGTTGTGATTGTCAAGTTTGTTACGTAAGTTCCTTTAGCTGTAGCTGGTTTTGCTTTTTGGATTGTTTCGTTGAAAGCTTTAAAGTTTTCAACCAATTTTTCAGCTTCAAATGATACTTTACCGATGATTGCTTGAACGTTACCTGCACGGTCAGCACGGTAAGTAATCTTACCACCTTTAGACTCTTCAACTGCTTTAGCAACATCCATTGTTACAGTACCAGTTTTAGGGTTTGGCATCAAGTTACGTGGTCCAAGGACACGTCCAAGACGTCCAACGAGAGCCATCATGTCAGGTGTAGCGATAACTACGTCGAAGTCCAACCAACCGTCGTTGATTTTCGCAACAAGGTCATCTTCACCAACAAAGTCTGCACCAGCAGCTTTTGCTTCTTCAGCTTTTGCACCACGTGCGAAAACAAGAACGCGTGAAGTTTTACCAGTACCGTTTGGCAATACCATTGCGCCACGGATTTGTTGGTCAGCTTTTTTAACGTCAATGTTCAAGTTGTAAGCAACTTCCACAGTTGCGTCAAATTTTGCAAAGTTAGTTTCTTTTGCAAGTGCTACAGCTTCTTCTACACTGTATGCTTTTGTGCTGTCGATTTTCTCAAGAGCAGCACGAAGTTGTTTGCTTTTTTTAGCCATTTTCTATTCTCCTTGTAAGTGGTTCAATCGATTTTCATCTCCCACGTCACTCCTCGAAATGATGAAGTCTTGCGGGTTATATTGGGGGTGTTATTGATTAGTCAACAACAGTGAATCCCATAGAACGAGCAGTACCTTCGATCATACGCATTGCAGACTCAATGTTTGCTGCGTTCAAATCTGGCATCTTAGTTTCTGCAATTTCTTGTACTTGTGCACGAGTAACTGTAGCAACTTTAGTTTTGTTAGGTGTACCTGATCCTTTTTCAACACCTGCAGCTTTTTTCAAAAGAACAGCAGCTGGTGGTGTTTTTGTAACGAAAGTAAATGATTTGTCTTCGTATACTGAGATAACAACTGGAA
>NZ_KQ969572.1 GCF_001578945.1 Streptococcus oralis | reverse complement strand
ATTATAAAATATGATGTAATTTTTGACAATTTCTGTTATACTATCTTTAGTCAAATTTCTCCACTTATGGAGATAGAAGGTTTCAGACTTGAGAACAGAATGGAACCATTCGATACAGGCATTATCTGCTGGTGTTCCTTTTCGGGACATGGAGCGGGTGATGCCTTTTTCTGTACAAGCTTGATAGTAGGCTTTTGAAGTATAAACAGATCCCTGGTCGCTGTGTAAAAGTAGCCCTTGAGGTAGCTCAAGTTGATTAAGTGTGTCGAGCACAAAGTCTGTATCTTGGCACTCGGAGATGGTATAAGCTACTATTTCACGATTATAGAGATCCATGATCGAAGATAGATAAAGTCTACAGTTTCCAAAATAGAGGTAGGTGATGTCTGTGACAAGCTTCTCCATAGGCTTGTCTGCCTGAAAATCACGATCCAGCTTATTGTCTGTTACATGGTAAGGCTTCCCTAATTTAGGTCCCTTCTTGGGACGGACACGGCAAAGGCATCCCTTTTCCTTCATAATACGATAGACCTTCTTGCGATTAACGACGAGGTTATAAACTTTCTTTAGTAAGCGAGTGATGGTTCGATAGCCGTAAATAAAGCGATTTGCCATACAGAGTTGTTCGATTTTATCTGCTACTTCGTCTCTTTTCTGAGAATTCTTACACTCCTGTTTCCAGCGATAAAAGGTGGAGCGTTTGACTCCGAAACACTCTAAAATAATAGATACAGGGCACGTTTTCTTATACTCTTCCACTAGCTTGATAAGACTTACTTTGTCGATTTTCTTACCAAGCTCTGATACTTTTTTAGTAATTCTACCTGCAAACGTAACTGTTCGACTTCAGATAATTGTTTCATTCCTTTACCATAAGTATATTGTTTCCCCACAGGTTGGTGGAAACGGTACAATTCATCATTCTGATACCAACGCCACCAGGTCTTGACCTGACTAGCATTTTTGATACCGAGGGTATCCATGATAACCTTATTTGATTTACCTGCCTTCTTCATTTCGATACAGGCTAGCTTAGTTTCTACTGAATATGCTTTTTTGACCATAACAAAACACTCCTGTTTCTAGTTTACCAGATTTCAACAGGAGTGTTTTCTTGTGTCTCATTTTATGGGTGCAGTGCC
>NZ_KQ969571.1 GCF_001578945.1 Streptococcus oralis | reverse complement strand
ACAAAGTTTTTCAGTTGCTCCTCAGAAAGCTGTTTGCGGGACTGAACGATGAGATCTAAGTCCTCAGTGACAAAACGGCCAGTTGTTCGCTTGCTATAAACGAAGCCCTCGCGCTCAAGATCAGACAAGGCGCGCTGGATGGTATTGGGATTGACCCCAGCCTCGCTCGCCAAATCTCTCACGGTAGGGAGCTGTTGGTTGGGTTCCAGCTCATGGGAAACAATCTGTAATTTGATTTTTTCCATAATCTGTAAATAAATCGGTTTTGTATTATCAAATGACCAGGACATCATAGTCTCCTTTCTTTTTCTTTATTGTTCTAATAAAATAATACAATAAAACAAAAAACTTGTCAAGTGAAAATAAGAATTGTTTTGGGAATTGCTCAAAAAATGGTATAATGAAAAGAAAACGACAAGGAGGGAAATGCATGCGTTGTCCAAAATGTGGGGCTACCAAGTCTAGTGTTGTTGATAGTCGACAAGCCGAAGAGGGAAATACCATCCGTCGAAGACGTGAGTGCGACGAGTGTCAGCATCGTTTTACAACCTATGAACGAGTAGAAGAAAGAACGCTGGTTGTCGTCAAAAAAGACGGTACACGAGAACAGTTTTCAAGAGATAAAATCTTTAATGGGATTATCCGCTCGGCCCAGAAGCGTCCTGTTTCGAGTGATGAAATCAACATGGTGGTCAATCGTATCGAGCAAAAACTTCGTAGTCGCAGTGAAAACGAGATTCAAAGTGAATACATTGGAGCCTTAGTCATGGAAGAATTGGCAGAGCTTGATGAGATTACCTATGTTCGTTTTGCTAGTGTTTATCGTAGCTTTAAGGATGTGAGTGAGTTGGAGAGCCTACTCCAGCAAATCACCCAGTCCTCAAAAAAGAAAAGGAAAAATAGATGAAGCCAAATGACCGTTTTTCTTTTCTAAAGAATAATCGGGTGTCGCAAGATACCTCTTCTCTGGTGCAGTGCTACCTCCCGATTATCGGTCA
The DNA here is from genome assembly GCF_001578945.1 of Streptococcus oralis. Lineage (GTDB taxonomy): Bacteria > Bacillota > Bacilli > Lactobacillales > Streptococcaceae > Streptococcus > Streptococcus oralis_Q. The sequence continues at coordinate 150 of NZ_KQ969571.1, read as the reverse complement.
GGAGGCACTGAGCCTCTATCTATATGCCATTACCTTTTGGGATGGAGGGCAAAAGGAACACCTTTTTGCCAACATTCTTAATCATTTGAATTTCGGGATGAATACGCTCCTCCAGTCTTTTAAAATCTTATCTGCTGTGGACTTGTTGAC
>NZ_KQ969570.1 GCF_001578945.1 Streptococcus oralis | reverse complement strand
AAAGTTCTATAATGAAGTTAGCCACCCAGCCTTCCTAAAAATGTAATGCTTTAACTAGCTTATAGCTAGCTCCTGATTTCATTTGATAATAGGCTTGAAGATGTTAGGCTCGCTAGCCAAGGCTAAGTCTAGCCTTGGTTTAGCTGACTGAACATCTTCAAGGGAACCTGTTGTCAAATGAAATCTAGTTTTAGGCATAAGAAAACACCTCTGTGTTATACTTGTTGTTCACCACAAACACAAGAAAGGCACAGAGATGCAAAACCATTATACTACAAAAGGCAAACAGTTGACAATCCATAGCCGTCGTTTAATCGAACGATGGAAAAATGAAGGAAAATCAAATAGAGAAATCGCCTCTCTACTTGGAAAAGCTCCTCAGACAATCCACAATGAAATCAAGCGTGGGACAGTCCTACAATGTTATTGGAAAGGGACGATTCAAAAAGGTTTATTCTGCCGACTATGCTCAAATGGTTTATGAAACCAATCGGAAGTGCTCTGTGAAGAAATCAATCTTGACCAAAGAACTAAAACAAAAGATTCTCCACTATCATAACCAAAAGTTGTCTCCTGAAATGATGGTCAAAGCTAAGGGAGTTAACGTAGGAATTTCTACCATCTACTACTGGATTCATCATGGAAAATTAGGACTAACCAAACAGAACCTTCTTTATCCTAGAAAAGGGAAAACTGTCAAGAAACAAGCTAGTCCCAACTTTAAACCTGCTGGTCAATCCATTGAACAGCGTCCCAAGGCTATCAATCTTCGATTGGAGAATGGACATTATGAGATTGATACGGTCCTACTTACAAGAGCGAAAAACCACTGTCTACTGGTCTTGACGGATCGAAGGAGCAGACACCAAATTATTCGATTGATTCCCAATAAAAGCGCTGAGTCGGTCAATCAGGCTCTAAAACTCATCTTAAAACAACACAAGATTCTTTCCATCACGGCAGATAATGGAGCCGAATTCAAACGCTTGTCTGATGTGTTTTCTAAGGAGCATATCTACTATGCACACCCCTATGCCTCTTGGGAAAGGGGAACCAATGAGAATCACAACAGGCTCATTCGTAGATGGTTGCCTAAAGGAACTAAGAAAACGACTCCTAAAGAAGTCGCTTTCATCGAAAATTGGATCAACAACTATCCTAAAAAATGCTTGG
>NZ_KQ969569.1 GCF_001578945.1 Streptococcus oralis | reverse complement strand
AGGCATCATACTCGTACTGGATCAGGCTACCATCTCCCTGACGAACACCCGTGATCTCGCCTTCTTCGTTGGTCGCGTACTGACTAGTTCCTGTCAGGTCACTCATAGACACCCGACGACCATCCGCATCATAGGTATAGAGGACTTAACCCTCTTGCTTTTCAGAGTACTCCACCTTGAGCAGTTGATCCAGCTTGTTGTAGTTATAGCTGATGGTTTTCCCATCGGACTTGGTTACTTTTTCGAGCTGGTTATTGACATTGTAGGTATAGGTCTCCTTATCTCCAAGACTGGTCATGCGCTCCACTAGATTGGACAGCTGGTCATAGCTGTAGCTTGTGACCTTGCCACTGCCATTCGTGACCGAAGTGACATTGCCCACACTGTCGTAGGTATAGCTAGAGGTAGAAGCCTTTTCTCCACTTCCTTGTGTCGCTGTAAGCAACTGATCCTTTAGGTCATAGGTGTAGGTCTTGACGCGCTTGCTTCCGGATGTGACACTGGTGAGGTTGCCATTGGCATCATAGGTCATGCTTGCGACGCCACCAGCCTCATCTGTGATCTTCGTGAGATGGTTATCGTGGTCATAGCCATACTTAGTCCACTGGCCTGCCGCGTCGCTTTCTGAGGTGAGGCGATTAAGGCTATCATAGGTTCGTTTGGTTACCTGACCGAGGGGATTCGTCTCCTCAAGGAGATTGCCATTCGGGTCATAGGTATAGGTCGTTTCGCGCTTACCATTGATGGTTCGTTTGGTCACCTGACCGACTGGGTCATAGCTTGACTCCACTGTTCGACCAGTTGGCGTTTTGATCGTTTTTAGTTGATCAAGGGTCGTGTAGTCAAAAGTGGTTGTGGCACCGGATGGCTTGGTCAGTTTGGCTAGATTTCCCGCTTCATCGTAGCTATACTTGGTTTCAAGGTCAAGGGCGTTCTTAGCCGTTAAGAGGCGGCCAACCTTGTCATAGCTATAGTGATTGCTTCGGTCGGATTGGTCTGTCTCTTGCACCAAGTTCCCAGATACATCATAGCTATAGGTTTTTGATAGCCCCTGTGGACCTGTTTGCTTGGTGAGACGTCCCAAGGCATCATAGGCATAGGTGTATGCTGCCTCATTTGGTAAGGTGCGTTTGGTCACACGACCATAAAGGTCATTGACATAGTGAGTGCTATGACCGTTGGCAT
>NZ_KQ969568.1 GCF_001578945.1 Streptococcus oralis | reverse complement strand
CCTTATCATTTTGAGATGCAAGATGATCGATTGACCTTCTTCATACGTTATCCCAAAGTCACTCAGGACTAAGGAGAAGAAAGGGTTTACATTGATTGGGTTGGAAGAAATTCAATCTAAAGTATGGGAAAAACTAGCTTTTTTTATCAAAAAGTGATAAAATGAACAATGTAAATGGGATGTCCCAAAAAATATATAGGAGGCCTGACAAATGGCAATCGTTTCAGCAGAAAAATTTGTCCAAGCAGCTCGTGACAACGGTTATGCAGTTGGTGGATTTAACACAAACAACCTTGAGTGGACTCAAGCTATCTTGCGTGCAGCAGAAGCTAAAAAAGCTCCAGTTTTGATCCAAACTTCAATGGGTGCTGCTAAATACATGGGTGGTTACAAAGTTGCTCGCAACTTGATCGCTAACCTTGTTGAGTCAATGGGTATCACTGTACCAGTAGCTATCCACCTTGACCACGGTCACTACGAAGATGCACTTGAGTGTATCGAAGTTGGTTACACTTCAATCATGTTCGACGGTTCACACCTTCCAGTTGAAGAAAACCTTAAATTGGCTAAAGACGTTGTTGAAAAAGCACACGCTAAAGGTATCTCAGTAGAAGCTGAAGTTGGTACTATCGGTGGTGAAGAAGACGGTATCATCGGTAAAGGTGAATTGGCTCCAATCGAAGACGCTAAAGCAATGGTTGCAACTGGTATTGACTTCTTGGCAGCTGGTATCGGTAACATCCACGGTCCTTACCCAGCAAACTGGGAAGGTCTTGACCTTGACCACTTGAAGAAATTGACAGAAGCCCTTCCAGGATTCCCAATCGTATTGCACGGTGGTTCAGGTATTCCTGATGACCAAATCCAAGCAGCTATCAAACTTGGTGTTGCAAAAGTTAACGTTAATACTGAATGCCAAATCGCATTCGCTAACGCAACTCGTAAATTTGCTCGTGACTACGAAGCGAACGAAGCAGAATACGACAAGAAAAAACTCTTCGACCCACGTAAATTCTTGGCTGACGGTGTAAAAGCTATCCAAGCATCAGTTGAAGAACGTATCGACGTATTCGGTTCAGAAGGTAAAGCATAATCTAGCTGAACAATATAAAACAGAAACCTGCCCCAGAGGGTGGGTTTTTTGGTGTCTGGATATATAGCGAATATACTGTTGAAGAACCAATCTTAAGTTGCTAAAAGGACCTATTTTTTGTACAATAATGCTATGAAAAAACTAAAACAA
>NZ_KQ969567.1 GCF_001578945.1 Streptococcus oralis | reverse complement strand
GCCTGTTTGGTTGTTGAGGTAGCTAGATCGACCTTTGCCATAGCTATAGGTCTCTCGTGCCTTGCCATCATGGTCATAGGTTTCAAGGACTTCTGTATGTTCACGATTGACATCATTGACATAGTTGCGTTCCTCGTAGTAGTTGTAGGTATCCTCTCGTGTGGTATAAGGGATGAGAACATCCTGAACCTGGCTGGCATAGGTCACTTCTCCCTGACCCGGTAAGTTCCCGAGTTCTGGTGGGTTGACCACGATTCCCTCCTTGGTCGCTCGGTCCTTAGCCACTTTCTGGTGGTAGGCTGTCGACACATCGTCAAAGATGCTGTGCCAGATGCTTCCTATCGTCTGCGGTAAAGCAGACAGGGCTTGGAGGACATTCTGGCTAAAGCCATACCAGAAGAGGGAGTTTTCTTCCCCACTTGGGGCTGTGTATGGTGACTTACGACCTGACTTGGTATCCTTTGGCTTGCGTTGGAAGAGCTGATAGGTGTTCTTGCCTTCCTTGCGACTGGCAGTGAAGACACGGTTATCATCCCCGTCGTAAAGCGCAGCCATGAGAAGACCCTTCTTGTCCTTGATCGCAAGCAAGCGGTTCTCTGTATCGTAGATGTAGTCTAGCTTTTCTGAATTCTTCTCAGAAGCGATGCGATTGCCATTCTTGTCGTAGGTATAGGTGATGGTGCCATCTGGGCCTTCCAGCTTGGTCAAGCGGTTATGGTCATCGTAGGTAAAGCGTGTCTGACTCTCCTTGCCATCGACTGTCTCGGTACTGGTCAGTTTATTGCCGGCTAGGTCATAGGTATAGGAGAGTTTAGAGAGTTCCTTACCAGCTCCATCCGATACCATCATGTTTTCCACTTGACCCAGAGTATCGTAGGTGTAGGTATGGACTAGGGTTTCGCCATCCTGCTGGATGGTTTCTTTGGCGATATAGCCTCCGTCGTCATACTCATAGCCATAGCTGGAGATGAGTTTGTCCTGCTTATCTACATGGCGGAGTTCGGTGAGGCGGTGAGCCTTGTCATAGGTTAAGAAGCTCTTGCTTCCATCTCCCCGATCAACTTCCGTCAAATCCCCTGCTTGGTTATAGCTATAGCTGGTCTTTTGTCCCTTGACATCGGTCACGGAAGTCAGGCGATCCAGTTCATCGTAAGTGTAAGAGACTGTACTGCCATCTGGGTAAATCATCTTCGAGATATTGCCATAAGCATCATACTCGTACTGGATCAGGCTACCATCTCCCTGACGAACACCCGTGATCTCGCCTTCTTCGTTGGTAGCGTACTGGCTAGTTCCTGTCAGGTCACTCATAGACACCCGACGGCCATCCGCATCATAGGTGTAGAGGATTTGA
>NZ_KQ969566.1 GCF_001578945.1 Streptococcus oralis | reverse complement strand
TGAGAGAATCCAAGGTTGTCGCTATCAGTCGAGCTAGCTTTTCACCTGCCCTAAGCAATTCCGGGTGAAAATCCTCAGACGCAGTCAATAAATTTCCCTTTCCATCCGATTGGAAAACACCAAAGTCATGGGAGCTTTCCGGATCAGTAATCTGGGTATAATGAAAGGGGACAAGGACATTGACTTTACCGACGGGTTTTTTGAGAGGTTCATCGGAGTCCCCAGGCAATTTAGTAATGGTATGTTCACGATTGAGCATACCCACGACATCAAAAGGATTGACATAGTACTCTATTTTTTCGCTAATCTTTTTGATTTTCTCATCACTGAGGCCCATTTTCTTTAAACTCTTTGTCGTGTCCGGGCCGTCAAAGAGGACTACTTTGCCGATTTTCTCCAGTTCTTGATCAGTGAGGCCCGCTACTCCTTGGGCAGAGACAATGGTTCCTAGGGAGTGACCCGTGATGTCCATCTTGGCATCTGGAGCTTTTTCGCGCATCTCTGCGATCTTCGTTTTCATTCCTACTGTCGCTAACTTGGCTTGCGGAGTATGGATATGGTTGAGCGCAAACTGAGCATCATTGTCAATCCAGTCATTCCAATTCTCTATACTGATGGCATCACTTCCACGGATAGTCATATAGGTTTTCGTAGTATCATTAGTCAAGGTAGGCGTATCCGTTAAGTAGTAGGCACTGAAACCAGCTTCATCATCAGTTAAGAGTCCTTTTTGATAACGTTTGTGTACATATTTTTCTTGACGATATCCTCCATTAGGATTAGGAAGCTGGAGATCCATCGTCTTTTCTATAGTATGTAAATCAGGATCTGGTTGCAAGTAGACCTTACCATTATGGGGAAGATGTTTACCTCCGGGAGTGATTTCCAACTCCTTCGTATCCTTATTATAAGACTCAGCATCCTGAGAAAAATCAAATTCAAGAGATTGACCTGAATCTAGTTTAGCTTGCTGGTCCTCTGTTAATTTTTCATATGGAAATATAACGGGTCTACCTCTATAAGCCGACTGAGCCAAATCCGCATAAAAATTGTCAAATGTTCTTAAATTGCTATTACTCAAATCGGTCTCCTCCTACACTTAAATAATTAACCAAGGACATTGAATTCAAATTAACTTTTCCATTCTCAATATGGAGCATCACATGCCAACCTGAATTATCAATGTTATTAAACGTTCCATAAACATCAATAATATCCCCACCACCTTGCGGAGTTCCATTTCCTACCTTATCCCATTGTGTTTGTTTCCAATCAATTTGAACCGATTCAATCTTTGAATTTTTAGACTTTACAAATTTTATAATTTCCTCTTCATGTTCCTTCAGGTAAGCCAACTGTTT
>NZ_KQ969565.1 GCF_001578945.1 Streptococcus oralis | reverse complement strand
TGCCAACCAAACGGATTTTTCTATTCTCAAAACATCTGCCAGAAGAAATCAATAATATAGGTCAAACCATAAGTATAAACCACTAGGGTAAAGGGTTTGGTCAAAACGATGATAATCATATAGCGCTTGAAGGTCATCTTGGTAAGGGCGGCCAGCATGCAGAGAAAATCAGCTGGACTAACAGGCCAAATCATCATAAAGATAAAGAAACGCTCGAAGCGATTGCCCTTATCTAGCCAGCCAATGTATTTGTCATAGGTGCGCTTGCTGACGACTGACTGGACAAAGGCAGCCCCGTAGAGACGCACTAGGTAAAAGATGATGGCACAGCCAATCACGATGCCGATATAGTTATAGATGGTTCCGATGATGTGTCCGTAAATAAAGACACCAGCCACTGAGGTCAAAGCTCCCGGAATGATCGGAACGACGGTTTGTAGGATCTGTAAAAAGATAAAGAGTGGTGGCCCCCAAACCCCAGCTTGCTGGATAAAGACCGATAGGGTTTCCTTGGACTGTAACACTCCTGCCTGATAGGCCCAAATACAGAAAATCAAGGTGCCGACTCCCCCAACGATAGATGAGATATTGATGACTTGCTGTAGAAGGGGAGAAACAGCTTTCATTTGCTTATCCTGTGACATGTAAACTCCTTATAGATAGTATGATTCTACTATACCATATTTTTCTTATAAAGACTAATTTGATTCCTTATCTTGCTTTTTATATAAGTGTGGTACAATTAAAGGAGTAAGTCAAGAGATATAACGGTGAAAGAAATGTTAGATTTAAAATTTAAAGGAAGATGGAGAAAGTACCAAAAGGAAGTCTTAGATCGTTTTCAGAGCTATCAAACAGATGGCCATGTTCACCTAGTGGCCCCACCAGGGACTGGAAAGACAACCATTGATATCGAGCTAATCGCTCGTTTTGGCAATTCACCTCTTGTCTTGACAGATGGAGTACTTTCTTGGATTAATCTATAATTGGATTGGTCTATAATCGGGAGAGTATTGAGACTGATTTGAATCGTTTGGATTTTCCACCCCCTTTTAGAAAAAAGCAAAATAGCAAGTACAATGAGCGAATAAGGAGTCCCTCCAGAGATCAAGCGTGGAGTAGTCCTCAATGTATCGAAAAAGGACGTTTCAAAAAGGTACCGATTGGGAAAAGGGACTCAAAGTGTCCAGCGGATTTTCTAAGGTCGAAGTCCAAAAACTAGGAAACGACAAGAGAATCACAACAGGCTCATTCGTAGATGGTTACCTAAAGGAACAAAGGAAGCAATTCCTAAAAAAGTCACTTTCATCGAAGATTGAATTAATAACTCTCCTAAAAATGCTTGGGCTACAAGTTTCTCAGAGAATTTCTGCTTGCTGACTAACTTGAACTTGAAATTTAGCGTCTTCCTGAAATTTCAAACAAACTT
>NZ_KQ969564.1 GCF_001578945.1 Streptococcus oralis | reverse complement strand
GATGGAGCTGGCAGATGTGGTGGTGACGCGTGGCGGTGCTAATACGATTTTCGAGCTCTTGGCCATGGCGAAACTCCATCTCATCGTACCATTGGGACGTGAAGCAAGTCGAGGAGACCAGATTGAAAATGCGGCTTACTTTGTACAGAAGGGCTATGCAGAAGAACTTCAAGAAAGTGACTTGACCTTGGAAAGCTTGGAGGAGAAACTCAGTCACTTGCTTAGTCACAAGGACCAATACCAAGCTAGCATGAAAGCTTCGACTGAATTGAAATCTCTTGCAGATTTTTACGATCTACTAAGAAAAGACCTAGCATAAGGAATATCAATGTCAAAGGATAAGAACAAAGAATCAAACCCCAAGAAAGAATTGTCTGAATGGCAGAAACGAAACCAGGAATACCTGAAAAAGAAGGCTGAGGAAGAAGCTGCCCTAGCTGAGGAGAAAGAAAAGGAAAAACAAGCTCGAAAGGAAGCCAACTCGAAACTACTGGAGGAATCTAAGAAATCACCGAGTGAGTCAGACGAGGGAACCTCAAGAACAAGCGAGGAACCATCCGAAAAAGAAGAAAAATCTCAAAAGGATGACCTGAAAGTCAAAGAAGAAAAAGAGAAGAAGAAAAAAGAAAAACCAGAAAAACCTGCCAAGCCTAAAATTGCGCCTGTTCATATTTGGCGAGCTGTGAGTATCTTGGTACCCAGTGTCCTGGTCCTCCTTCTTTCAGTCTATCTCTTGACTCCACTCTCGACCATCAAAAATATCGAGGTTAAGGGAAATAGTAACACGCAGGCGGATGACATCAAACAGGCTTCTGGAATTCAAGATAGCGACTATACCTTAGCTCTATTGTTGGATAAGGAAACATACGCTGAGCGAATCAAGTCCAACCATTGGATAGAATCAGCGAAGATTAACTATCAATTTCCGACTAACTTTACGATTGAGGTTAAGGAATTTGATATTGTCGGTTATTATGTTTCTGGTGAAGAACATTATCCTATTCTGTCTAGTGGAACAATTGACTCAAGCCCTGTCAACCTTTTGAACCTGCCTGAGACCTACCTAACAGTCACCTTTAACGATGAGCAGCAGGTGAAGGATTTGATGACGGGTCTTTCTAGCATCGGTGAGGACATAAAGAGTCAGATCCAGAAGATCGAACTAGCCCCAAGTAAGGCAACTGCTGATCTTTTAAAAATCACTATGCTGGATATAGATGAAATCTTGGTTCCCTTGTCAGAATTGAGTAAGAAATTGCCTTATTACAGCAAAATCAAGCCACAGTTAGCAGAACCGAGCTTCATCGATATGGAGGCAGGAATTTATAGCACTAGTCTGGCTGATAAACGTTTAGAAGAAGCTGAGGAAAAGGCCAAACAAGAAGCTAAAGAAGCAGAGAAGAAAAAACAGGAAGAAAAAGCTGAAGAAAAGAAACAAGAATAAGAATGGCA
>NZ_KQ969563.1 GCF_001578945.1 Streptococcus oralis | reverse complement strand
TGCCCGTCCCTTGATGTCTTCCATGGTCATGGCAAGGGGCGTAGAGCCCACGATTGCCCGCACCTCGCTCACATCATTCTGTGGCAGGCTCAACTGGTGCTTGAAGTTCGAGTAGAGTTGAGCCCGAAGGTTGGACTGTCGACCCGCTGTCATCAAGAGATGCACCCCGATACTGAGACCTTCACGAGAGATGCGCACCAAGAGCTTAAAGAGTTCTGCCTCATAAGCCTCCTCCTTGATGGCCTCATAGCTGTCTAAGAGGATAACAATAGCCGGCTCCTGCTGACCACTAGCCTCTCGGTAAAGCTCTAAAGTCCCTACACCATAGTCCGCAAGGAGTTTCTTACGACGGTTGAGTTCGCACTCCATGATCCGCACAAACTTAGAAATCTTCTCTGACTGATCCAAAAGCATGGTGTCTGCCACCTGCGGAAGCTTGGACAAGGGCGCCAAACCATTGGTCCCAAAGTCCATCAAGTACAGGGTAAGAGCCTTGGGACTGTGTTTTCTCGCTAGGTCCATACCAGCTGTCTGAAGGAAGGTGGTCTTTCCTGTACCCGGACTTCCGTAAAGAAGGACATGCCCATCCTTGGAGAGGTTGATAGAGATGGCTTCCTGCTTCTGGGCCTGCGGGATATCCGCCATCCCAAGTAGAAAGGAAAGGGATTTCTCTTCTTCCCAAGCAACCGCTGGCTGCACTGCTTCCAGCTCCTCTAGCGCAATGCGCTCTTTGAGCGGAGGCAACCATGGCTGGGGTACTGGAGGAATTTCTTGTTCCTGACACAAAACTTGGATATGTTGCACAATCGCATCCAACTCTGTCGGAACTTCCTTGATCTCTTCGGCTTCTTCTAAGCCCGATAGGTCTTCATTCAAGATTTCATATTGACCCAATTCATTGATGAGATAAATCGTATGATCCTCAATCCCCATATCGTCCTTGTCCGGCTGGTAATCCGCCCCTGACCAGGCTGACTGGAAGAGTTCATAGACTTCATTATTTCCGACCTGTAGATAAGCGCGTCCCGTCTGGGTAATCTCGGCCGCATCCGGCGTATGAAGCATTTCATTGGAGTCCGAACGGTCCGCCACCTTAAGGGCAATCTTAAAGCGTGAGTTGGACCAGATCTGGTCATCCACCACACCAGATGGTTTCTGCGTAGCTAGGATCAAGTGGACCCCGAGGGAACGTCCGACCCGAGCAATAGACACCAGCTCCTTGATAAAGTCAGGCTGGTTGACCTTGAGCTCTGCGAACTCATCTGAGATGAGAAAGAGGTGGGGGAGAGGCTCAGTCGCTTCTCCGTTTCTAAATTTCTTCTGGTATTGATTGATATGGTTGACTTCAAACTCTCCAAAGAGTCGTTCACGACGATGGATTTCCGCATTGATCGAAGCCAGAGCTCGCATAGATTGGGCACCATCCAAGTTGGTAATGGTTCCCAAGAGGTGGGGCAGGTTCTTAAAGAGATTGGCCATTCCCCCACCCTTGTAGTCGAT
>NZ_KQ969562.1 GCF_001578945.1 Streptococcus oralis | reverse complement strand
ACACTTACGATGAACTGGATCGCCTCACTTCCGTGACAGATGTCAAGGGACAAAAGACCAGCTATAGCTATAACCCAGCAGGGGATCTGACGGAGGTTGACCGGGGAGATGGAAGCAAGAGCTTCTTGACCTATGACAAGGCTCACCGCCTCACCGAACTCCGCCATGTAGATAAGCATGACAAACTCATCTCCAGCTATGGCTATGAGTATGACGACGGAGGCTATATCGCCAAAGAAACCATTAAGCAGGATGGCGAAACCCTAGTCCATACCTACACCTACGATACTCTAGGTCAAGTGGAAAACATGACGGTATCGGATGGAGCTGGTAAGGAACTCTCTAAACTCTCCTATACCTATGACCTAGCGGGCAATAAACTGACCAGCACCGAGACAGTCGATGGCAAGGAGAGCCAGACACGCTTTACCTACGATGACCATAACCGCTTGACCAAGCTGGAAGACCCAGATGGTACCATCACCTATACCTACGACAAGAATGGCAATCGCATCGCTTCTGAGAAGAACTCAGAAAAGCTAGACTACTTCTACGATACAGAGAACCGCCTGCTTGCGATCAAGGACAAGAAGGGTCTGCTCATGGCTGCGCTTTACGATGGGGATGATAATCGTGTCTTCACTGCTAGTCGTAAGGAAGGCAAGAACACCTATCAGCTCTTCCAACGTAAGCCAAAGGATAGCAAGTCCGGTCGTAAGTCACCTTACACAGCCCCAAGTGGGGACCAACACTCCCTCTTCTGGTATGGCTTTAGCCAGAATGTCCTCCAAGCCCTGTCTGCTTTACCGCAGACGATAGGAAGCATCTGGCACAGCATCTTTGACGATGTGTCGACAGCCTACCACCAGAAGGTAGCTAAGGACCGAGCGACCAAGGAGGGGATCGTTGTCACCCCACCAGAACTCGGCAACTTACCGGGTCAGGGAGAGGTGACCTATACCAGTCAGGTTCAGGATGTCCTGATCCCTTACACCACACGAGAAGACACCTACAACTACTACGAGGAACGCAACTATGTTAATGATGTCAATCGTGAACATACAGAAGTCCTTGAAACCTATGACCATGATGGCAAGGCACGAGATACCTATAGCTATGGTCAGGGGCGAGCTAGCTACCTCAACAACCAAACAGGCGACAGCTACAACTACTTGACCAACCAGTCAGGCTCTGTGACAGGCTTGACCAAGGATGGACAAGCCGTCGCATCAACTAGCTATAACCTCTATGGGGCAAGAAAGACAAGTACAGATACAACAGGGAATCCATTCGCCTATAACGGTGAAGCCCGTGACGATACCGAACTTGACTATTTACGCGCAAGGTATTATGATAGTCAGGGAGGTACTTTCTTAACCGAGGATAGCTATCCAGGTGAGGCGACGGATCCTCTCAGCCAGAATCGCTACAGCTATGTGCAGAACAACCCTGTCAACTATACCGACCCGAGTGGGCATAGAATGATCTGGGCGGTTGATGGTAGTGAACCAAGTCGCCCTCGTCGTATCAATACGCGCCAACAACGTTTCTACCAACGGA
>NZ_KQ969561.1 GCF_001578945.1 Streptococcus oralis | reverse complement strand
CCCTCTTGCTTTTCAGAGTACTCCACCTTGAGCAGTTGATCCAGCTTGTTGTAGTCATAGCTGATGGTTTTCCCATCGGACTTGGTTACTTTTTCGAGCTGGTTATTGACATTGTAGGTATAGGTTTCCTTATCTCCGAGACTGGTCAAGCGCTCCACTAGATTGGAAAGCTTGTCATAGCTGTAGCTTGTGACCTTGCCATTGCCATTCGTGATCGAAGTGACATTGCCCACACTATCGTAGGTATAGCTAGAGGTAGAAGCCTTTTCTCCACTTCCTTGTGTCGCTGTAAGCAACTGATCCTTTAGGTCATAGATGGGCATAAAACTCTCGAAGAAATCCTTCCCCGAGAGTTTTTGCATGTTTGTATTACAAAAGAAGAGGTTAACTTAAATAATTAGTACTATTCTAGTTAAAATAATCATGTAATTTAATTTCTCCTCTTAAAACTTTCGAAAATAATCTAGGTAAATTAATTCTGAAATACTTAAAGTTTTCCAATTGAGTATTTATATAGAATTGACATCGGTGTATGCCCTCATCATTATCAGCTACTTCCATGTCTACCTCAATTTTTATCAAGTTCCTTGGATACTTCAATAAATAAATCATTTAGTTCTTCTAAATCAAGATATAAGTTTCTAACACCTACAAGTAATTGAGAAAATGCTTGTCTATCTAATTGATGATTTTCACTTAATGACTCAATAATCCAAGAATTTCCCTTCTCTATCCATTTTAAATGAAGGGGTAAATAATCATTTAAAATATCATCTATATTTTCTAAATTAGTAGAAGATATCTTATTGAAGGTTTGGCTGTCATTTATTAAAGATAAACTTTTACTAATTTTTTTCAATTCTGTTTCTATCGTCACTTTAATCTCCTTCCTTGTCTAATTGCTAATTCTGTTTTAGTTAAGTTGACACTTCCATCTAAATTCAACACCAAACTTATTTTACCATTCTTATTAAAAACTTCAAAATGATCTTTATGCATAGCATCCAAATAAAGTTGATCTCCTTTTTTAAGACCATCAATCCCCTTATCAACAACTTCATAAATTGATTGACCTTGCTGTTGCTTAGAAGTTTTTTTAAGTGAACTTTTTATTTTTGTGCCAAATTCTGTTCTAAAAAATTCACTCATATTATCCACTTTAAGAGGCTTCTTCGCAAACATTTGGAGATTATCTAAGGTCATAGGTAAAAGATTTCCTGACGCTTTATCAGCTGCCTTTGTAGCTTTTGAAGCATCATTGACCTTATCCAGTGCTTTTAAGCCTTTACCAGCTATCTTTCCACCCTTTGCAACCTTACTAATTCCAAAAGAGGCAAAATCAGCTGTTAACCATCCAGCAGCTTCTATGCGACTGGCATTCTCACCTGTTTCAGGATCTTTCCCTGTAGTTAGACGGTATGCATCATTGACAGAGAAAAACTCTCCGATTATATACGATATTTTTTTAAAGCCATCTACTGTATTCTGCCAAACGCGTCTATTTCCAGCTTCTATTTCCTCTTTTGTGCGTGTATCTGTTCCTATGCCTGATGTACCATCATAGCTTCTCGATAAGGTTGCAATCGCAGACATATCGCCAGAGTTGGCTTTTTTGATGAGCCGCTGCAATTCACTAGCCATCAGCTTTTTCTTGCTGGCATCATCTTGAGCCTTAGTCGTTTTTGGATTACATACATGCTT
>NZ_KQ969560.1 GCF_001578945.1 Streptococcus oralis | reverse complement strand
AAGCTAAGCGACTTCCATATCTCACAGGGGGCAACCCCCAACTACTTCCGGCGTTCTAGGGCTTAACTTCTGTGTTCGGCATGGGTACAGGTGTATCTCCTAGGCTATCGTCACTTAACTCTGAGTAATACCTACTCAAAATTGAATATCTATCAAATCTCAAGAAAACCTCACACTTCGTATTCTCAGTTACTTTGGATAAGTCCTCGAGCTATTAGTATTAGTCCGCTCCATTGCTCACACAACTTCCACTTCTAACCTATCTACCTGATCTTCTCTCAGGGCTCTTACTGATATATAATCATGGGAAATCTCATCTTGAGGTGGGTTTCACACTTAGATGCTTTCAGCGTTTATCCCTTCCCTACATAGCTACCCAGCGATGCCTTTGGCAAGACAACTGGTACACCAGCGGTAAGTCCACTCTGGTCCTCTCGTACTAGGAGCAGATCCTCTCAAATTTCCTACGCCCGCGACGGATAGGGACCGAACTGTCTCACGACGTTCTGAACCCAGCTCGCGTGCCGCTTTAATGGGCGAACAGCCCAACCCTTGGGACCGACTACAGCCCCAGGATGCGACGAGCCGACATCGAGGTGCCAAACCTCCCCGTCGATGTGAACTCTTGGGGGAGATAAGCCTGTTATCCCCAGGGTAGCTTTTATCCGTTGAGCGATGGCCCTTCCATACGGAACCACCGGATCACTAAGCCCGACTTTCGTCCCTGCTCGAGTTGTAGCTCTCGCAGTCAAGCTCCCTTATACCTTTACACTCTGCGAATGATTTCCAACCATTCTGAGGGAACCTTTGGGCGCCTCCGTTACCTTTTAGGAGGCGACCGCCCCAGTCAAACTGCCCGTCAGACACTGTCTCCGATAGGGATCACCTATCCGGGTTAGAGTGGCCATAACACAAGGGTAGTATCCCAACAACGTCTCCTTCGAAACTGGCGTCCCGATCTCGTAGACTCCTACCTATCCTGTACATGTGGTACAGACACTCAATATCAAACTGCAGTAAAGCTCCATGGGGTCTTTCCGTCCTGTCGCGGGTAACCTGCATCTTCACAGGTACTAAAATTTCACCGAGTCTCTCGTTGAGACAGTGCCCAAATCATTACGCCTTTCGTGCGGGTCGGAACTTACCCGACAAGGAATTTCGCTACCTTAGGACCGTTATAGTTACGGCCGCCGTTTACTGGGGCTTCAATTCATACCTTCGAGTTACCTCTAAGCACTCCTCTTAACCTTCCAGCACCGGGCAGGCGTCACCCCCTATACATCATCTTACGATTTAGCAGAGAGCTGTGTTTTTGATAAACAGTTGCTTGGGCCTATTCACTGCGGCTGACGTAAAGTCAGCACCCCTTCTCCCGAAGTTACGGGGTCATTTTGCCGAGTTCCTTAACGAGAGTTCTCTCGCTCACCTGAGGCTACTCGCCTCGACTACCTGTGTCGGTTTGCGGTACGGGTAGAGTATGTTTAAACGCTAGAAGCTTTTCTTGGCAGTGTGACGTCACTAACTTCGCTACTAAACTTCGCTCCCCATCACAGCTCAATGTTATAGATATAAGCATTTGACTCATATCACACCTCACTGCTTAGACAGACACTTCCATTCGTCTGCTTTAGTTAGCCTACTGCGTCCCTCCATCACTACATACTCTAGTACAGGAATATCAACCTGTTGTCCATCGGATACACCTTTCGGTCTCTCCTTAGGTCCCGACTAACCCAGGGCGGACGAGCCTTCCCCTGGAAACCTTAGTCTTACGGTGGACAGGATTCTCACCTGTCTTTCGCTACTCATACCGGCATTCTCACTTCTATGCGTTCCAGCACTCCTCACGGTATACCTTCTTCACACATAGAACGCTCTCCTACCATACCTATAAAGGTATCCACAGCTTCGGTAAATTGTTTTAGCCCCGGTACATTTTCGGCGCAGGGTCACTCGACTAGTGAGCTATTACGCACTCTTTGAATGAATAGCTGCTTCTAAGCTAACATCCTAGTTGTCTGTGCAACCCCACATCCTTTTCCACTTAACAATTATTTTGGGACCTTAGCTGGTGGTCTGGGCTGTTTCCCTTTCGACTACGGATCTTAGCACTCGCAGTCTGACTGCCGACCATAATTCTTTGGCATTCGGAGTTTATCTGAGATTGGTAATCCGGGATGGACCCCTCACCCAAACAGTGCTCTACCTCCAAGAATCTCTAATGTCGACGCTAGCCCTAAAGCTATTTCGGAGAGAACCAGCTATCTCCAAGTTCGTTTGGAATTTCTCCGCTACCCACAAGTCATCCAAGCACTTTTCAACGTGCCCTGGTTCGGTCCTCCAGTGCGTCTTACCGCACCTTCAACCTGCTCATGGGTAGGTCACATGGTTTCGGGTCTACGACATGATACTAAGGCGCCCTATTCAGACTCGGTTTCCCTACGGCTCCGTCTCTTCAACTTAACCTCGCATCATATCGTAACTCGCCGGTTCATTCTACAAAAGGCACGCTCTCACCCATTAACGGGCTCGAACTTGTTGTAGGCACACGGTTTCAGGTTCTATTTCACTCCCCTCCCGGGGTGCTTTTCACCTTTCCCTCACGGTACTGGTTCACTATCGGTCACTAGGGAGTATTTAGGGTTGGGAGATGGTCCTCCCAGATTCCGACGGGATTTCGCGTGTCCCGCCGTACTCAGGATACTGCTAGGTACAAAGACTATTTTAAATACGAGGCTGTTACTCTCTTTGGCTGATCTTCCCAAATCATTCTTCTATAATCTTTGAGTCCACATTGCAGTCCTACAACCCCGAAGAGTAAACTCTTCGGTTTGCCCTCCTGCCGTTTCGCTCGCCGCTACTAAGGCAATCGCTTTTGCTTTCTCTTCCTGCAGCTACTTAGATGTTTCAGTTCACTGCGTCTTCCTCCTCACATCCTTAACAGATGCGGGTAACAGGTAGCACCTGTTGGGTTCCCCCATTCGGAAATCCCTGGATCATCGCTTACTTACAGCTACCCAAGGCATATCGTCGTTTGTCACGTCCTTCTTCGGCTCCTAGTGCCAAGGCATCCACCGTGCGCCCTTATTAACTTAACCTTATTTTCTGACCTTTCAGTCATAAACTCTTTTAATACTACAGCGTTTCGGTTTATTTTCTTGTTACTATTTGATATAGATATTCAATTTTCAATGTGCATTACTTGGTGATCTCTCACCAATGGAGCCTAGCGGGATCGAACCGCTGACCTCCTGCGTGCAAAGCAGGCGCTCTCCCAGCTGAGCTAAGGCCCCACAAGACCTCTCAAGACTAAACAAGACCAATGTGCAGTTCCTTTTCCTTAGAAAGGAGGTGATCCAGCCGCACCTTCCGATACGGCTACCTTGTTACGACTTCACCCCAATCATCTATCCCACCTTAGGCGGCTGGCTCCTAAAAGGTTACCTCACCGACTTCGGGTGTTACAAACTCTCGTGGTGTGACGGGCGGTGTGTACAAGGCCCGGGAACGTATTCACCGCGGCGTGCTGATCCGCGATTACTAGCGATTCCGACTTCATGTAGGCGAGTTGCAGCCTACAATCCGAACTGAGATTGGCTTTAAGAGATTAGCTTGCCGTCACCGGCTTGCGACTCGTTGTACCAACCATTGTAGCACGTGTGTAGCCCAGGTCATAAGGGGCATGATGATTTGACGTCATCCCCACCTTCCTCCGGTTTATTACCGGCAGTCTCGCTAGAGTGCCCAACTAAATGATGGCAACTAACAATAGGGGTTGCGCTCGTTGCGGGACTTAACCCAACATCTCACGACACGAGCTGACGACAACCATGCACCACCTGTCACCTCTGTCCCGAAGGAAAACTCTATCTCTAGAGCGGTCAGAGGGATGTCAAGACCTGGTAAGGTTCTTCGCGTTGCTTCGAATTAAACCACATGCTCCACCGCTTGTGCGGGCCCCCGTCAATTCCTTTGAGTTTCAACCTTGCGGTCGTACTCCCCAGGCGGAGTGCTTAATGCGTTAGCTGCGGCACTAAACCCCGGAAAGGGTCTAACACCTAGCACTCATCGTTTACGGCGTGGACTACCAGGGTATCTAATCCTGTTTGCTCCCCACGCTTTCGAGCCTCAGCGTCAGTTACAAGCCAGAGAGCCGCTTTCGCCACCGGTGTTCCTCCATATATCTACGCATTTCACCGCTACACATGGAATTCCACTCTCCCCTCTTGCACTCAAGTTAAACAGTTTCCAAAGCGTACTATGGTTAAGCCACAGCCTTTAACTTCAGACTTATCTAACCGCCTGCGCTCGCTTTACGCCCAATAAATCCGGACAACGCTCGGGACCTACGTATTACCGCGGCTGCTGGCACGTAGTTAGCCGTCCCTTTCTGGTAAGATACCGTCACAGTGTGAACTTTCCACTCTCACACTCGTTCTTCTCTTACAACAGAGCTTTACGATCCGAAAACCTTCTTCACTCACGCGGCGTTGCTCGGTCAGACTTCCGTCCATTGCCGAAGATTCCCTACTGCTGCCTCCCGTAGGAGTCTGGGCCGTGTCTCAGTCCCAGTGTGGCCGATCACCCTCTCAGGTCGGCTATGTATCGTTGCCTTGGTGAGCCTTTACCTCACCAACTAGCTAATACAACGCAGGTCCATCCAGTAGCGGAGCAATTGCCCCTTTTAAGCAGTTGTCATGCGACATCCACTATTATGCGGTATTAGCTATCGTTTCCAATAGTTATCCCCCTCTACCAGGCAGGTTACCTACGCGTTACTCACCCGTTCGCAACTCATCCAGAAGAGCAAGCTCCTCCTTCAGCGTTCTACTTGCATGTATTAGGCACGCCGCCAGCGTTCGTCCTGAGCCAGGATCAAACTCTCATTAAAAGTTTGAGTTCTCACTCATTTCTGTCACTGACAGATTTATTGTTTTTTCATTGTTCAGTACTACAACGTCAGTTGTAGCGCCCTGCACATTGGTTCGTCTTGTTCAGTTTTCAAAGGTCTTTGTCACTAAATCTCTCTCAAGCGACAACTATATCAGTATATCACAGCCGTTAACCTATGTCAACACTTTTTTTGAAACTTTTTTTACTTTTTTCGTCCCTGTGATACACCCATAGTCCGTACGGGATTCGAACCCGTGTTACCGCCGTGAAAAGGCGGTGTCTTAACCCCTTGACCAACGGACCTGAGCTTTTCAACTCTTTCTATTATACCCACTTTTCTTCCTTTGTCAAGGACTTTTTTGACTTTTTT
>NZ_KQ969559.1:5240-7069 GCF_001578945.1 Streptococcus oralis | reverse complement strand
CGATTGACACAGGTATTGATTTGGCCACAGGAAATAAGATTACTGGTCAAACAGTTGCCATGAACTTTGCCTTTAACACCTTTACCAACGGAGCAGGTAGTGTGTCTCCTAAGAAGGCTCCTAAGGCTGATGTGGTGACGACGAAGCCGACAGGTGGACGTCTACCAATGACAGTAGAGAATCTCCAAATGTTTGCAAAACGCAGTGATGAAGTAATAAGTGGAGCAGAAAAAACAAGAAGTAATTTTATGGATGATTTGAAGTTAGGTGAGTATAGACCTGACAGAAAATTACCTAGAGATAAAAATGGAGTTCCAGTACCTGATGTAGATAGACCACATACACAAATTGCTACTAAAAAAGGTCGACGTGAGACATATACTCAAGCTAGAGAATGGATATATGATTCTGATTATAATTTAGTGGTAAAGAGAGATATTGATTTTACTGACCATGGTCGTCCTCATAACCATCATAATCCTCATCAACATAATTATGTAGAAAATGTTACTGGAGGTACTCGTCAAAGACTAGGAGAAAGTGAGCTGAAAATGCCATGAAAATAAGCGGGAATATGTCAAAATATAATAAGAAAATTTCTTTTTTTGAGATTCTTTCCAATATCCCATCTAATAATAATAATTGGTATATTTTTGAATTTGATGCTATAGGAAAAGCACCGAACAATCTGACTATGTCAGAATTTGAAGATCTAGTCTTAAATTCAAAATATGGCTATCAAATGAGTTGGGACGAGCTTTTAAAATTTTCAAAGGAAATAGAGGATATAAATAACTTAATATTAGTTTCCTCTACAACTCCTGTTGAATTTGATGCAATAGAGACAGGTGCAGCAAATTTATCAATAAAATTAGAAATATATGATAGCACGTTTTGGGAGCTTGAATTCTATTAAATTTAGTTGTAGTAATTAGAGAATCTCCAAATTTTTGAGGAGAAGCCTAAGGATAAGCCAGATTTTTATGTAAATATATAAGGCGTCAGATATTGTTGAGAAACCATCTACCTTATACCATTATATATCCGAGAAAGGGTTGGCTGGTATATTAGATACAGGAACTTTAAAACCATCGTTAAAAGCGAATAATCCTAAAGATGCTCGCTATGGTAATGGTCAGTATTTCTCAGACATAGCTCCAGGAACGCGAAGTAATGCTTCTCTTTCTAAGCAATTTATAAACAATCCTTGGCAAGGAAGTAAGTACTCTAATTATATAGGTGTTGATACTAGCAATTTGACAGTAGTAAAAGGTAGAGATGGGGTATATGTGCTCCCTAATGAAAATCCTTTAGACTTGACTGATCGAATTATTAGTCATGGAAAAAACTAGGAGAGATTTATATGTTGTATTATAAAACAATTTGGAATCATACGAATGACTGTGATCCGATCATAATGTATTCTGAAATAGACGAGGAACGCTATGAAACGAAACGATTAGAGATATACCATGATGGAGATGTAGCTTACTTTGATACTCGGACACCTATGGAGTTGAGTGAAGACCCATATCCAACTGATTTTGATGCAATAAATGCAACAGATGAGTTTGACGTGTCTGAAATTTCATCTATAGATTTTGAAAATATATTGAAAATGTACGACACTGATGCGTTAATAGAGGATTACTTTTCAAAGCTATAAATAGTGTAGCTCTTCTTTGACTGAAAAATTTTGATATAGAATTTTCTAAAAGTGATAAAATTAAATACTTTCTAATAATATTAGATGTAAAGTTGATTTCGTGAAAAATGCCGACTGGAAGAAGGTTGCCGTAACTGCGGGAGCTATCGGTGTCGGTATTGCG
>NZ_KQ969559.1:3362-4829 GCF_001578945.1 Streptococcus oralis | reverse complement strand
TGATTGACACAGGAATTGATTTGGCTACAGGAAATAAGATTACTGGTCAAACAGTCGCTATGAACTTTGCCTTTAACACCTTTACCGACGGAGCAGGTAGTGTGTCTCCTAAGAAGGCTCCTAAGGCTGATGTGGTGACGACGAAGCCGAAATCAGGGGATGTATCAGTCACGAGACCACGTAAGGATGTAACCCCTGTTCAGCAACTAGCATTGCCTGGGCCGACTAGTAAACCACTTGCCTTACCAGCACCAGATCCTGTGTTAGCTTTACCAGCGCCTAAAACTACAACTAAACCGGATTTTTATGTAAAGCCTTCAGGGGATACGATACCGGCTACTAGCCCCTACTCATATTTGCAAGATTCTAATTATGTTGACGTTGGTAAGAATTTTACTGCGACTCAAAAGAAAGCTATTATAAAAGAGAATATGGTAAGAAATGGTGGAGTAGTTCGTTCAGACTTATCTGGAGAAATTTTATATAAACCTCAAAAAAGTCAAAAAGGTGTTACACCTAATCCCAATGAATGGCAAATAGATCATATTATTCCGAAAACAAAAGGTGGTTCTAATAGCTATGCTAATGCACAGGTTCTTTCTAGATATGAGAATCGAATGAAATCTGATTATTATTCAGGAGGTGATTGAGATGTCTTATGATTTAAATGTAAAGACTTTATATGAAGGATGTTATTTAGCAAGTATTTCTTGCGCAGTTATGTCCGCTAAATTTCCAGAACTATCTTTTGAGCACTCTTGGGACGGGACTAGTTATTCCGTTCAGGATGGTTTTGGCAGTCGAGGAACTGTTACGTTTGAAAATGATGTTTGTGTATGTGCTATTCGGTCTGATAATAGTGAACGTTTAAGCCATTTTATTCCTTATACATACTATTTTGAAAATTGTCCAGTTCAAAATTTTCGATTGGCGGAGGAAGAGACCTTGCAATATCTATTGGATGAAAGGAATGGAGAGATTCTCCCTGTTATTACAGCTTGTTTCTGGAATAATGGGAATGAGTTAGAATCTAATGATAGTTGGAAGGATATATTCTCTAACGGTGGAGATATTTTGATTCCTCAACTCTCTTCTTTTGAAATTGGTTTAGAGCATTGGAAAAATTACTATGATATGAATACAGCGGAGTTGAATTTAATTGTAAAGTTATTCAAAGAAAAAGTGTCTAATCCGCAACAAGATATCAGACTGGCTGATGATGTAGAAATCTTATCTAAATATGGATTAGAGGGATTTAAGGAAGCTAAGGGGGTATTAGAAGGCATGTGCATTTATGTGGATTAGTAGACAATGTGTTAATTAACGTTAATAAATCTCTTGAAGAATTTCTTCAGGAGATTTTACTTATGGCTCACTATAAAGTTTACTTCTAGCTGACTATATTGATACCAACATCGCTTCTGAGAAGAACTCAGAAAAGCTAGCTACCTCAACAACCAAACAGGT
>NZ_KQ969559.1:0-2314 GCF_001578945.1 Streptococcus oralis | reverse complement strand
CGGAATGTGGGAAAAAATTAAATTTGAATGGTACAGGTTCACCTTACGGCCCCCAACCAGATAATGGACCTCTAAAACCGTTAAGGCCATATGGACCACAACAATATAGTGGAACATTGCAACCATTGTCAACACTTGATAATTTATCACCGAGACAAATTTCTAATATGAGCTTAGAGAGTATCCAGAGAGCTTTACCAAAGGGATGGGAGTTAAAAAATAATAATGGTTTTGTACACATTTATGACAATGTAAATCCTAAACCGATAATTCGAATTGATCCACCAGATTCTAAAACAAATTATCCTCATATGCATTTTTATGATGGTGCCCAAAATTCTTTAGATATAAATGGGAAAATAGTTGATTATCGTAGTTCGGAAGCACATGTTCCTTGGATTAATGACCAATAACATCAGAAATTGAGGTAATATTAATGAAACACTTTGAAATAAGGGAGAAGCAGGATAAGATAAATCAGACTGACTATTGGGATTGTAGGATTCTAGATTTACAAATATTATATTTTGGTGATGAAGTTCATCTATATGTAGAAAGTTATCATGAGAATAAAGTAGATTTAGAGGAATGTTGGAAAGTCAGTTTCCTTGCTTGTGCAGCACTGAATTATGAGACAGATGCACAAAATCGCAAAAAATTTAAAGTAAAAGATTTTACACAAAATCACTTGTATACCTGTCAAGAGATATCTCTTGAATATTACGATGGCAGTTTTTTTCAAACCAGGATAGTTTTAGAAGGATTAGTCAAGTTCAATATCATTTCTAGGGATGTTACTGTGGAAAGAATCAAACGATCAGAACATGATTTTTTCTGGAAGAGCACTTTTTAAATTTTTAATATAGGAAACATTAAGTGCGTGTGTAAACATACTAAAATTAAGGCATAAGAAGGCTCCTAAGGCTGATGTGGTGACGACGAAGCCGACAGGCAGACGTCTACCAATGACATTAGAGAATCTCCAAATGTTTGCGGAGAAGCCTAAAGTTAATTTAGTAACATCTAAAGATAATCATTTTAACAATTGGTTAAATAAAGGTTCGTCTAATAATAGTGTTTATTATGGAATGGATGCTAATACTGGAGATGCTGTTTATACAGGAATAACAAAACAAAATTTAGAATCAAGATTGTATCAACATAATCGTCAAGGTAAGAATTTTGTAAAACTCAATGAACAATATAGTGATTTGACAAGAAACCAGGCTAGGGCTGTGGAGCAGTATCTCATTGAAAATGGCAATGCTAATAAATTGAATAAAATCAATAGTATTAGCCCTAAAAATAAAATGTATGATGAGACGATGAAATGGGCAGAAAAATATCTTAATGGAGGAAATTAATAATGAATACAAATCTAATAGCTTTAAGAAGAAAAGAACATTTTGAGAGTTTAAATTTAGAAATTCAGAAGGAGTTAGATAACTTTTATGATACAAAGGCAGCTACTCATCAACTAAAAGTGATTAAAAAAAGTAGGTCAATTCCAAAAGTGGGAGATGTATTTCTTGTGTCTCCTAGGGAGGGAATCTACTTTTATGGTAAAGTGCTGGTTTCTAATATAGTTAGAAAAGTTCCTGATTCTTTTGTGGAAGGGAAACATGTTGTATTTATCTTTAAAGGAAATACTCATGAAAAAAATATTGATAAATACAAGCCAGATTATTCTAACTTGTTAATTCCACCTGCTATTGTAGGTGATGAATATTGGAAAAAAGGATATTTCCATACTATCGCTAATATTCCCTTAACAGAGGAAGAGAAAAAGCTGGATTTTGGATTCTATAGTATTCATTTTAAAGGTAACTTTTTCTGTAAAGAGACTGGGGAATTATTGGATAAAGAACCTAAAATATTAGGGATGCATGGAATAACGACTATCAGTGGAATCGGATTGGAAATTGAAAGAGAATTAATTATTAATCCCTCCTTATTAGAAGAAACTGAGTAGCTTGAACTTTGCGATAATCATTAAAAACTCTCGAAGAAATTTTTCATCGAGAGTTTTATACTATCACCATCAGCTATAATGGTGGCAAGACTCAGTACACCTATAATGAACTGGCCTATCCGATTCAGGTCACCGATGCCAATGGCAATGTCACTACGATGACCTATACCTCAACGGCTCAACTGGAGGCAGTGACTCTTCCAGACGGAACCACTGTAAAGCAAGAATACGATGCTCTTGATCGTCTCATCAAGCAGACGCATTCTAGTGGTTTGGTAACAGAGTATAGCTACGATGCCGCCAACCGTGTAGTGAGCAAAAAAGATAATCAGGATCTCAATG
>NZ_KQ969558.1:18298-20571 GCF_001578945.1 Streptococcus oralis | reverse complement strand
GTTTCCCAGGCGGATTTTTTGTATAGATTATTTTGCGACACTCTTAGCAAGGACAAAGTTTCCAAGTGTCGCAGAACCATTTTCTGCAACGGCTGGTGTAACGATATAGTCACGCACATCTGGTACTGGTAGATAACCATTGAGGAGACTGGTGAATTTCTCACGAACGCGATCCAGCATGTGCTGTTGCGCCATGACTCCACCACCAAAGACGATGACATCTGGGCGGAAGGTAACCGTAGCATTGACAGCAGCTTGAGCGATATAGTAGGCTTGAACATCCCAGACAGAACTGTTCAATTCAATATTTTCGCCACGAACGCCAGTACGAGCTTCTAGACTTGGTCCTGCTGCAAAACCTTCCAAACATCCTTTATGAAAAGGACATACACCGTTAAATTCTTTTTCAACATCCATTGGGTGTTTAGCCACATAATAGTGCCCCATCTCAGGATGACCGCTACCTCCGATAAACTCACCCCGTTGGATGACGCCTGCACCAATACCTGTACCGATAGTGTAGTAGACCAAGTTTTCAATTCGGCCACCAGCATTGTTACGAGCAACGACTTCACCGTAGGCAGAACTATTTACGTCTGTTGTGAAATAAATCGGCACGTTTAGGGTACGACGGAGACTACCTAGCAAGTCTACATTTGCCCAGTGAGGTTTTGGAGTCGTTGTAATAAAGCCATAGGTTTTTGAGTTTTTATCGATATCAATTGGACCGAAAGAACCGATGGCAAGGCCTGCAAGATTATCGAATTTTGAAAAGAATTCGATGGTTTTATCGATAGTCTCGATAGGCGTTGTTGTAGGAAACTGTGTTTTTTCTACAACATTAAAATTTTCATCTCCGACAGCACAGACAAACTTTGTACCGCCCGCTTCTAAGCTTCCATATAATTTTGTCATGATAAACCTCTTTTAATTATTTCTTTTATTATAGCATAATTTCTAGATAGAAATGACTCTAGATTTTAGATTTTCCTCTGTAAATCATATCATTCAAGCAAAAACGAACAAACATCACATTTGTTCGTTTTCATTTCTAGTTCGTCAGAAATTAAGCTTTGACTTCGATTGCTGCATCTCCCTTAGTAACTGTTCCAGATGCGGCCGGAGTTACGGAAGTATAATCAGCAGTGTTAGTTACGATGATCATAGTCGTATCATCAAGTCCTGCTGCTGCAATCTTACTTGAATCAAAGGTTCCAAGAACATCTCCAGCTTTAACCTTGTCGCCTTGAGCAACTTTTTGGTCAAATCCTTCACCGTTCATAGTGACTGTATCGATCCCCACATGGATCAAGAGCTCAGCTCCGTTTGCAGTTTTCAAGCCATAAGCATGTCCTGTCGCAAAAGCAATCGTTACTTCGGCATCAGCAGGAGCATACACCACACCTTGGCTTGGTTTTACAGCAATTCCTTGCCCCATAGCACCGCTAGAGAAAACTGGATCATTTACATCGCTAAGGGCAACTACTTCCCCCTCAACTGGAGTTAAGATCGTTTCATCTTGACGAGCTACTGGAAGGTCGCCAGTTGTTTCTTCTTGAACCAAACGTTCTGTCGCTACTTCAGTTGCAACTTCTTTTTCATCCTCATAACCAAACATGTAAGTAAGAGCAAAACCAAGGACGAATGATACAGCTACCATAAGAAGGTATTGAAGCAATTGACCATTACCAACATAAAGCATTGTACCAGGGATGATGGTGATACCATTACCAGTACCAGCAAGTCCAAGGATAGAAGCCAATCCACCACCGATAGCACCAGCGATCAATGAAAGGAAGAATGGTTTACGGAAGCGCAAGTTAACCCCGAAGATAGCAGGCTCTGTAATACCGAGGAAGGCAGAAAGAGCAGCTGGGAAAGCAAGTGTTTTCAGTTTAGGATTTTTAGTTTTAACACCAACGGCAACAGTTGCAGCCCCTTGAGCTGTCATCGCTGCAGTGATAATAGCGTTAAATGGGTTCACATGGTCAGCAGCAAGCAATTGCACTTCAAGCAAGTTGAAGATGTGGTGCACACCTGAAACGACGATCAATTGGTGAACCCCACCGATGACCAAACCACCTAGACCAAATGGCAAGCCAAGGATAGCTTTTGTTCCAAGAAGGATGTAATTTTCAACAACATGGAAGACTGGTCCGATGACAAAGAGTCCAAGGATAGACATGACCAAAAGTGTCACGAATGGTGTCACCAAAAGATCCAAGACATCTGGAACTACTTTGCGAAGAGCCTTCTCAAACTTAGCTCCGACC
>NZ_KQ969558.1:12684-18092 GCF_001578945.1 Streptococcus oralis | reverse complement strand
ACCACCCCGATGATGAAGGCTGGAAGAACAGAACCTTGCAAACCAACAACAGGAATGAAGCCAAAGAAGTTCATAGCTGTTACTTCACCACCTGATGCTACTGCCCAAGCGTTTGGAAGTGAGCCAGAAACCAGCATCATACCGAGGACGATACCAACAGCTGGGTTACCACCAAATACGCGGAAGGTTGACCATACAACCAAACCTGGCAAGATGATGAAGGCTGTATCTGTGAGGATTTGGCTGTAAATGGTAACATCTTCTGGAAGTGTCATTCCAAGAGCGTTCAAGAGACCACGAACACCCATGAAGAGACCAGTCGCTACGATAACTGGAATGATTGGCACGAAGACGTCACCGAAAGTACGGATAGCACGTTGGAACCAGTTTCCTTGTTTAGCAGCTTCTGCTTTCATATCTTCTTTAGAAGAAGTTGGTAATCCAAGAGCAACCACTTCGTCATAGATCTTGTTCACAGTACCAGTTCCAAAGATAACTTGGAATTGTCCTGAGTTAAAGAAAGCACCTTGAACTTTCTCGATGTTTTCAACAACATCTTTCTTAATTTTTGCTTCATCTTTGACCATGACACGTAGACGAGTTGCACAGTGAGCAACACTGTTGACATTTTCACGTCCACCCAAGGCATCGATGACCTGTTTTGCAATTTCTGTATTCGATGACATTTGCAAAAATCTCCTTATAAAATTTTTCTTTTTTGAAAGCGGTTTTCCCGCCCTACGCATATTATTCTATCACGTTTCAAAAATATGTCAAGCGTTTTGCAGAATTTTTTTTAGGAAAATTTTAAGTTTCTTATTTTTGACATCAAAAACGGCTTTTCTTTCAAAAACTTCCAGATTTCCTCTAAAAACCACCTCTTTCATTTTCATTTTCTTTCATTTTTTCATTTATTTTCATAATTTAGGTAGAGTTACTTATCCAGGATATGACAAACGTTTGACATTTTTTTCAGTTTTAAAGGAAAAAAACTTGATTTTTCACTCGAAAACGTTTACTATTAAATGGAGAACTATTTTGGAGGAATCAAGAAATGAAATGGACAACAGAACGTCGGTATAGACGCTACGAAGATTGGACAGAAGAGGAAATCAAGCAACTCAAGGAGAAAAACGCTCAGTCTCCTTGGCATACTAGCTATCATGTAGAGCCAGCAACTGGACTCCTCAACGATCCTAACGGCTTCTCCTGCTTTGATGGCAAGTGGGTTGTCTTTTACCAAAACTTTCCGTTTGGAGCTGCCCATGGGTTGAAGTCTTGGGTGCAGCTTGAAAGTGATGATTTAGTGCACTTTACAGAAACTGGAGTCAAAGTTTTGCCAGATACTCCATTAGATAGCCACGGTGCCTACTCTGGTTCTGCCATGCAGTTTGGCGATCAGTTGTTCCTATTTTATACTGGAAATGTCCGTGATGAAAATTGGATCCGCCACCCCTACCAAATTGGTGCCTTAATGGACAAGACTGGGAAGATTGAAAAGATTGACAAAGTCTTGATTGACCAGCCCGTAGACTCTACAGACCACTTCCGCGACCCACAAATTTTTAACTTTAAGGGACAATATTATGCTATCGTAGGTGGACAGGACTTGGAGAAAAAAGGCTTCGTCCGTCTCTACAAGGCTATGGAAAATGACTACACAAACTGGCAAGCAGTTGGCGACCTTGACTTTGCTAACGATCGTACTGCCTACATGATGGAATGTCCAAATCTAGTCTTTGTAGGCGAACAACCTGTCCTTCTCTACTGCCCACAAGGATTGGATAAGAGTGTTCTAGACTACGACAATATCTATCCAAACATGTATAAGATTGGGGCTTCCTTTAATCCTGAAAATGCCAAAATGGTAGATGTGTCTCAACTTCAAAATATGGATTACGGTTTTGAAGCCTATGCAACCCAAGGGTTTAATGCCCCAGACGGTCGCGCTCTTGCCGTTAGCTGGCTTGGGTTACCAGATGTTTCTTACCCATCTGACAGTTTTGAGCACCAAGGGACTTTCTCCTTGGTTAAGGAATTAACTATCCAGGATGGCAAACTCTATCAGTATCCTGTAAAAGCTATCGAAAATTTACGGGCTTCTGAACAAGTTTTTGGCAACCAAGAGAAGACCTCAAACACCTACGAGCTTGAACTCAAGCTTGAAGCCAATAGCCAAACTGAAATCGTCCTTCTGGCAGACAAAGAAGGCAAGGGACTTTCAATCAACTTTGATCTTGTTAATGGCCAGGTGACAGTGGATCGTAGCCAGGCTGGAGAACAATACGCCCAAGAATTTGGAAGTACTCGTTCTTGTCCAATTGAAGTCAAGGCTACAACTGCTAACATCTTTATTGACAAGTCAGTCTTTGAAATTTTCATCAACAAAGGAGAAAAAGTATTTTCTGGTCGCGTCTTTCCACATACAGACCAAAACGGTATCCTAATCAAGTCTGGAAACCCAACTGGAACTTACTATGAATTAGATTATGGTCGCAAAACTAACTGATGTCGCAAAACTTGCAGGCGTCAGCCCCACTACCGTCTCACGGGTCATCAATAAAAAGGGATATCTATCTGAGAAAACCATTCAAAAGGTTAATGAAGCCATGCGAGAGTTAGGCTACAAACCCAACAACCTGGCTCGAAGCCTCCAAGGAAAATCCGCCAAGTTGATTGGACTCATTTTCCCCAACATCAGTCATGTCTTTTATGCGGAGTTGATTGACAAGTTGGAACACCAACTCTTCAAGAATGGCTACAAGACCATCATCTGTAACAGCGAGCATAACTCTGAAAAAGAACGGGAGTACATTGAAATGCTGGAGGCCAATCAGGTCGATGGTATCATTTCTGGAAGTCACAACTTGGGAATCGAAGACTACAATCGTGTGACGGCACCGATCATTTCCTTTGACCGAAATCTATCACCAGACATTCCTGTCGTATCCTCTGACAACTACGCTGGTGGGATCCTAGCAGCCCAAACCTTGGTCAAGACAAGTGCTCAGTCTATCATCATGATTACAGGAAATGACAACTCCAACTCGCCTACTGGACTGCGTCATGCAGGTTTCGCCTCCATTCTACCTCATGCGCCTATTATCAATGTTTCTAGTGATTTTTCACCCGTCAGAAAGGAAATGGAAATCAAGAATATCCTTACCAAACAAAAACCCGATGCCATTTTTGCATCGGATGATTTGACTGCGATTCTCGTGATTAAGGTGGCTACAGAGCTAGGGATTGCGGTCCCTGACCAACTCAAGATTATTGGCTATGACGGAACTTACTTTATCGAAAACTATTACCCTCAGCTAACAACCATCAAGCAACCTCTCAAAGAAATTGCCTGCCTAACTGTCGATCTCCTCCTGCAAAAGATTGAAGGTAAAGAAGTTACCACGACAGGCTACTTTTTACCCGTCAGTCTCTTGCCAGGGAGAAGTATTTAAAACAAAATCTCGGACTACATCAGCCGAGATTTTTTGATACTCTCATTTCTGCTAAATAGCGCTGAGCTGTCTCTAGGTTAAAGTTTTTTTCTGCAATCAAGTGCTCAACTAGGGGAGCAACCTCGGACTCACTAGCACCAGCTAGGAGAGCTAGAGATTTGGCCTGTAGTTTCATGTGGCCTTGCTGGATGCCCGTACTTACCAAGGCTTTGAGAGCCGCAAAGTTCTGGGCAAGCCCAATGGACACGATAATCTGGGCTAATTCTTTGGCAGAAGGATTTCCCAGTAGTTCATGGCTGAGGGCTACACGTGGGTTGAGACCGATAGAGCCGCCCTTAGTAGCTACAGGCATGGGTAAGGTCATCTCACCGACCAATTCTTCTGCGTCCCTATCTAGTCTCCATCGGCTGAGGCCTTGATAGTGTCCGTCTCGACTGGCAAAGGCATGAGCCCCAGCTTCGATGGCACGCCAGTCATTACCCGTGGCGATTAAAATGGCATCAATGCCGTTAAAAATCCCTTTATTGTGGGTAGCCGCTCGGTAAGGATCAGCCTGCGCAAACTGGCTAGCCAAGGCTATTTTCTCCGCAATTTCTCGACCTTGGTCCCTTTGAGGGCTCAAATAACGAAAAGCGATGCGACAGCTTGCAGTCACCAGAGAATCGGTCGCATAGTTGGACAAAATACCCATGAGACTCTGTCCCTGACTGAGTTCTTCTAAGACTGGTTTCAAGGCTTCCAGCATGGTGTTGAGCATATTGGCTCCCATGGCTTCCTGAGTATCAACATGGAGATAAACAACGAGAAAGTCTGTTTCACCTTTGATCTGCTCTACATGCAAATCACGCGCCCCGCCACCACGTTTGACGATAGAAGGATAGGCTTGATTGGCAAGTTCCAAGAGTTCCGCTTTCTTGCTGGCAATCTTCTCTTGCGCTTGTTCAGGATCAGCAACTTGATAAAGGGCTACCTGACCAATCATCTGGCGCTCATGTACTTGAGCAGTAAAGCCACCTGCTCGCTTGATGATTTTACTTGCATAGCTGGCCGCAGCAACCACTGAGGGTTCTTCTGTCACATAGGGAACTGTGTAGTCCTGGCCATTCACCACAAGCTCTGGAACAATCGAATAAGGCAGAGAAAAAGTTCCCACTACATTCTCACTCAGCTGGTCTGCAACTGCCAAGCTGACTTGTTCATCCTGCTCGAGACTCGTTTGCTTTTCAGGACTAAGGAGCGCCTGAGCTTTCAACAACTCAAGGCGCTCATGGTATGATTTTTTAGAAAATCCATTCCAACTTATCTTCATTAATTTTCAACCTTGCTATAACGGCGTTGGTGGTCGACAATTTCAACCAAGGCATAGTCTTGATGTTCATAGCCTGCAAATTGGGCTGAACCAGACTCATCCAACTGCAATTCTTCGAAGAAGACTTTTTCATAGTCTGCAACTGACAATGCTGTACGTTGTTTGAGTTTGTTCAAGCGATCCTTATCAAGGTAAGCCTCATAACCTTCGACCAGCTCTCCACTAAAGAACTCTGAAACCGCGCCACTTCCATAACTGTAGAGGGCAATTTTATCTCCAGCCTTCAAGTTCTCTGCATTTTCCAAAAGAGAAAGGAGACCGAGAAAGAGGGAACCTGTGTAGATATTTCCAATCATCTGACTGTAGAGAATGGATTTGTCAAAGTTTTCTTGCAGACTATCCTTTTTTTCCTGAGACAAAGTCTTGTCCATCATCTTGCGCAAGCCTTTTAAAGCCAGCTTAGGATAAGGCAAGTGGAAGCAGATAGCCGCAAAATCATCCATATTCCAATCATAGCGTTTCTTGTATTCATCCCAAGTCGTTGTCAGGCAATCAAGATACTGTTGAGTCGAGTACATGCCGTTTACATAAGGAGTGCTTGAATAGTTCGGACGCCAGAAATCCATGATGTCGCGCGTTTGAGC
>NZ_KQ969558.1:0-12664 GCF_001578945.1 Streptococcus oralis | reverse complement strand
GTTCGGACGCCAGAAATCCATGATGTCGCGCGTTTGAGCAACGTTATCATTGTTAAAGGCCATGATGCGTGGATTTTGGGTGATCAACATCGCCACACTTCCAGCACCCTGAGTTGGTTCACCAGGAGTTCCCACACCATACTTGGCAATATCACTGGCAATGACTAGGACTTTTGACTCGGGAGAATTTTCCACATGCAATTTAGCATAATGAAGGGCAGCTGTCGCTCCATAGCAAGCTTCTTTGATTTCAAAGCTACGGGCGAAAGGCTGAATACCTAACAAGCCATGAACAAAGATTGCTGCCGCCTTACTCTGGTCAATCCCTGACTCGGTTGCCACGATGACCATATCGATTTCTTCTTTTTCTTTGTCTGTTAAAATAGAGTTGCTTGCACTAGCTGCCATGGTAACAATGTCCTCTGTCAGCGGCGCAATACTAATTTCATTTAACAAGAGTCCCTTGCTAAATTTTTCGGGGTCAACTCCCCTTGCTTCTGCTAGGTCTTGTAATTTCAAGACATATTGACTGGTCGCAAAACCAATCTTATCAATACCGATTGTCATATTTACCTCTGTTTTTTCATTCATTGTAAAAAATCGTTTCATTCTATTTTATCACAAATAGGGGCAAAAGAGAGAAAAAAGACTTGATTCACCAAATCAAGTCTTTGCTTTGACAGCATTAGGAGGATATTCCTCGCTGTTTTCGGATGTAGTAATAAAGCTTTAGAATTACCGTTCCACTTGCCATTCCGATAGAAATGACCAGAGCTAACATAACCACCAAAGTTGCGCTTGCAATAGCATGGCTGTAATCGCCTGTCACAAAGAAAGCTGTCGTTCGATAGGATAAATAACCCGGCACCAAGGGGGCAAGAATGGCCAAGACAAAGACCACCGCTGGTGTCTTATAGACAATACTTAAAATCTGGCTGATGCAAGAGCCAATTACTGCTGCGATAAAGGTCGCAACAATAACATTGGTTGGTTCTTTGAGCACGAGATAGAGGAGCCAAACGCCCATTCCCAAAATACCACCAGGTAAGAGCATGGATCGTTGGACATTCAGTACGATTAGAAAGGTGATAATGGCGAGCAAACTCGCCACAGCTTGGAGTAAAATACTTGTTAGAGTCATCTTATGTCATCAAGACCAGGGCGACAGAGGTCCCGGCTCCTAAAGCGAGGGTAATGAGCAGAGATTCAAACATCTTGCTCATACCAGAGTTGATATGGTTAGTCATGATATCCCGAACCGCATTTGTCAGAGCAATCCCTGGAACAAAAGGCATGACTGCCCCTGCTATGATCAGATCCGCCGTTGAAGGAAATCCTGTATAGCGGGCCCAAAACTGGGCGATCAATCCGAAAACAAAGGCACCCGCAAAGGCCGTTACAAAAGGAATCCGAATAAACTTCTCTACGTAGAGAGAAAAAGCAAAACCAAACAAGGTCGCAATGCCTGCACCAAAAGCGTCATAGACATTGCCCCCAAACATAATCGAGAAGAAAGGGGCACTGAGGGTCGCTGCTACAGTCACTTGGAACTTGGTATAAGGAAGAGCTTGATTTCTGATTTCCTTCAGCTTTTTAAAAGCTGTAGAAAGATCGATCTGGCCACCAACAAGCTCTCGTGATACCTGGTTGACATCGCAGACTTTTTCAATGTTATAAGAGGATGAGGTTACCCGTTTCATCCGAGAAATATTGGTATTTTCAATCGAAAAGAAAATAGCTGCGGGCATGGCAAGAACATTGCAATCCATTATTCCCTGCGAATGGGCAATGCGGATCATAGTATCCTCAACCCGATGAATCTCTGAGCCACTTTTCAGGAGAATGGTTCCTGCTAGCATAATCACATCAATGATGGCATTCAACTCTTTTGATTCGTCCATTTTCTCCTCCTATTTCTACTTCCTCTATTTTATCACAAAAGTTCATGAAAAAAAATCTTTGTCATGATTTCATGACAAAGATTGGGTTAATTTCGTTCATTATTTGATGTTCTGCTACCATCTGAAGAGTCAGTTGTAGAATTGCTACCTTGATTGTTGCTCTGTGAAGGCGTCGTGTCTGTTCCTTGATTCCCGTGTTGGGACGAACTTGACGAAGAAGGAAGTGGTTTTGGTTTATAGATAGAAATCTTAACACGTGTTTTATTGAGATCTACTTTTTCTCCAGGTTTAGGGTCCTGACTAACAACCGTTCCTTCAGCGGTTCCTTCAGGAGCAGTTGATACTTCCACAACTTCGATATTGGCTTCTTTTACACCGACAATCTGAGTCAAGTTATTCTTTGTGAATTCGAGACTTGAACCGATGTAGCTTGGCATGGCAATGCTTGTCACCTTCTTAGCAACCGTTAAGGTAATCGTGCTGGCTTTTGAGAGATCATAAGTCGTGCCAGAAACAGGGGTCTGTCTGAGGATAGTTCCAGGTTCGCTTTCGCCGGATTCCTCCTCTTCCATCTTGATCAGATTTTCAGGAACTTTCTTTTCCTTGAGTTCAGCTACGACTTCCGTATACTTGCGTCCAACATAGTTATCTAACTGGAAGGATTGTTTACCAGAAGAAACAATCAAATTGACCTTGGTTCCTTCTTTTCGGCTACTTCCTGCTTCTGGATCGGTTCGAATAACACGTCCTTCTGCTACTGTATCGCTGGCCTCTGACTTTTCTTCACCGGCTTCAAACTTGGATTTTTTAAGAGCTTCCTTAGCCTCTGCAACGGTTTGTCCAGTTACGTCAGGAATAGCAATCGTTGCTGGAGTTCGGGAAAAGATCCAAATTAGAGAAGCCACAACTAACAAGGCACTGGCTAATAAAATCATGTAGCGAGCTTTAAATTTTCGTTTTTTCGTTGATTTTGGTACTGGTGCCTGTTCTGCAATCTGTTTTGTTGATTTCTTTGACTGAGGGCGTTCTTCTTGTTCCGAAAATTTAGGAATAGATGTCAGAGTGCTCTGTGGAACCTTTGGCAGGCTCTTTGTGTCTACTTTACTCACATCGTCAAAGACTAGTTTTGGTTCCCTTCTACGATTATAAGACAAACAACTTGACAGATCCACATACATTTCTGATACAGACTGATAACGATCTGTCAATTTCTTGGCTGTCGCCTTGATAACAACATTTTCCAAAGCCTGCGGTACAGCTGGATTTTCAGCAATAACAGATGGGAGTGGTTTTTGGAAATGTTGAAGGGCGATGGTCACTGCACTATCCCCATCATAAGGGATATGTCCTGTCAACATTTCATAGAAAATAATCCCCATAGCATAAATATCACTCTGCACAGTTGCCTTGGAACCACGCGCCTGCTCAGGTGAGAGGTAGTGGACTGAACCAAGCATAGAGTTAGTCTGCGTCAAACTTGTCTCTGCAAAGGCCACGGCAATCCCAAAGTCTGTAACTTTGGCAGTTCCATCTGGTGTCAATAGGATATTTTGGGGTTTCAAATCTCGGTGGATAATCCCTCTCGTATGCGCCAGACGCATAGCCAAAAGAATCTGCCCCATAATCCGAACTGCTTCTTCATTTGAGAGAGGAGAGTGTTCTTTAATGTAACGTTTGAGGTCCAGTCCTGCCACATACTCCATAGCCAGATACTGCTGACCGTCTTCCTCACCAATATCTGTTATCCGAACGATATGGGGATGGTCCAAATCCGCCATGGCTCTCGCTTCACGTTGAAAACGTGCCACAGCAATCGGATCCGTCTGGTAGTTGGTTCTCAGAACCTTGACTGCCACTTCTTCCCCATCTAGGATCAAATCCTTAGCCAAGTAAACATCTGCCATGCCTCCTCGACCAATTTGTTTGACAATTCGATACCGTCCGGCAAAAATCTTGCCGATCTGGATCATTCTACTTCCTCCTTATTCATGTGAACAAGGGCAACCGTGATATTATCTAAGCCTCCTGCATTGTTTGCAAAACGGATGAGGGTTGCCACCTTGTCTGTCAAGGAAATATCGCTGGTTACGATATCGTAAATCTCGCTTGCCGAAATCATATTGGTCAAGCCGTCACTATTGAGTAGGAGGTAGTCTCCTGACTCTAGGCTAATCATCCCAAAATCTGGTTGAATCTCATCTTTTTGCCCGATTGATTGGGTAATAATGTTTTTCTGAGGATGACTTTCTGCCTCCTCTGGGGTTAGTTGACCAGCCTTTAGCAGAGCATTGACCAAAGAATGATCACTCGTGAGCTGGCGATAATCCTCACCACGAATCAAACTGATACGAGAATCGCCGATATGGGCATATATAGCCTGACTTCCAATAATAGCCACCGCTTCAAGCGTTGTTCCCATACCCTTATAAGCTTCGTCTTTCCCCATCTGATGAATTTTTTGATTTTCATTTTCTAGGTAGTGGGCGAACCATTCACGAACTTCATTGACTGTGTCAATTTGGGTATCTACCCAAGCCACACCTAGGTCTGTTACCGCCATTTCACTAGCAATGTTGCCTGCACGGTGTCCCCCCATCCCATCAGCCAAGAGGATCATGGTACGTCCTGCTCGGTTAACAAAATGATTGACATAGTCTTGGTTATTTGTTCGTTTCTGACCAACATCTGTTAATAATGCTATTTCCATTGTGTCAGTTCCTTCCTAATCAGATATCTTGCGGAATTGGCTGATAAAGAATCCATCACTTCCGTACAATTCAGGAGTAATCAAGATACAGCCATCCTTCAAGATATCCTTGCATTCATGTTCTAGTTTAACCTGCTCGAACTCAGAATGACTTTCTAAAAATGCCTCAACGACTTGAAAGTTTTCCTCTGAGACGATAGTGCAGGTACTATACGTTATTATACCACCTTTTCGTAAGGTTTGACAAACACTACCTAGTATTTCCAGCTGAATTTGCTGTAATGATGCGAAATCCGCCGTTTCTTTATTATATTTGATATCTGGTTTTCGGCGCAAGAGACCAATCCCAGAACAGGGAGCATCTACTAAAATCTTATCAAATGAGTCCTTTTCAAAAAACTCATGTACCTTTCTAGCATCCAGTTTTTGCGTTTGGACTCGATCTGCCACACCTAGACGTTGGGCATTTTCTTGGATCAAGTCCAACTTATGGTCGTAAAGATCCAAAGCTCTTACCTGACCTGTCGTGAGATAGGAGGCTATATGCGCTGTTTTCCCTCCTGGAGCCGCACAAGCATCTAGAACCCGCTCATCTCCTTGTAAATCAAGAGTCGGAGCAACCAATTGACTAGACTCGTCTTGGATGGTTATAGCACCTTCTGCGAACAAATCATGTCCCGCAAAGTGACCTTGCTCCTTGACCAGACCAGTGGTTGCCAAGAGAGAATCAGTCGCCTCTAACAAAGCTTTGATTTCCTCTTTTCGGCTCAAATCGGCTACACGGATACTGGCCTTGTTGCGCACCAAGAGACTTTCAAAAATGGTTTTCGCTCGTTCTTCACCGTATTCTTCCTTGAGCTTAGAGACCAACCAAACTGGGAGAGAATAGGCAATGGAATCACGCTTATTTTTGCGTTTAATACTAGCAATATCCAGCCAGCCTTCTCGCAAAATGCGACGAAGGACTGCGTTGATCAGTTTTTCACTGCCTTTTTTACGGGCTTTGGCTAGCTCTACAGCTTCATTGACCACTGCGTGATTGGGAACCTTATCCAGATACCGAAGTTGGTAGGCACTCAGAAGGAGCAGGATATAGAGCCAGTTATCAAGCTTATCCCGGTCTTCGATAAAATGGGACAAGTACCATTCCAGAGTCAGTTTACGGGCTACCGTTCCGTAGACAATCTCTGTCACCAACCCCTTATCCGGTACTGAGAGTTGACTACCCTTAAGGTGTTTATTTAAGGCAATATTGGAGTATGCTTGGTTCATCAAAACATCCTCTAGCACTGCTAGAGCTAGACTTCTAGCCGTTTCTACTTTAGTCACCAAATCGTTCTCCTACAGTCAATGTCCGTCCCACTCCGTTGAGGAAGGAAGCGATATCCATCTTAGGCTTACCAGCTGGCTGCACTTGCTTGAGGGATAGAGCCCCTTCTGCCGTAGCGACAATCAATTCCTTCTTGCCAATAGAGAGGATCTCGCCTGGATTTCCCTGACCTTCTACTGGTAGAGCTTCATAAATCTTAAAGCGGTCTCCCTTGAGAAAAGTATGGGCAACAGGCCATGGATTCATTCCTCTGATTTGGTTGAAGAGTTGACGATTGCTTTTATTCCAATCCAGTTTTTCTTCTTCTGGCTTGATATTTGGCGAGAAAGTGACCTGGCTTGGATCCTGAGGCACAGGCTTAATCTCCCCAGCAATATAGGCAGGCAAAGTGTCCAAAAGCAAATCACGACCTACAATCGCTAATTTTTCAAACAAGGTACCGACATTATCCTCATCTGTGATGGGGATACTGCGACGAGAAATCATATCTCCTGCATCCATTTCCTTAACCATCTCCATAATGGTCACACCAGCTTCCTTATCCCCTTGAATCAAGGCATAGTGAATGGGGGCGCCACCACGGTGTTTTGGAAGAAGGGAGGCGTGAACGTTGACCGCAAAGTTCATGCTATCAAGGAGTTTACTTGGGAGAAACTGCCCAAAAGCAGCAGTCACAATCCCATCCGCTCCTAGCTTCATAATGGCTTCCATCTCTGGACTACCCGATAATTTTTCTGGTTGGTAGATAGGAAGCCCTGCTTCTTTGGCAGCCTGCTTGACTGGGGTTTCTTGGATAACTTTTTTACGGCCAACAGCGCGGTCTGGCTGGGTCACAACAGCTAGAATCTCGTAACGATCATCTGATAACAACCCCTTCAAAACTGTCGCTGAAAAATCGGGAGTCCCCATAAAGATTAGTTTTGTCATTTCTTCTCCTTCTTATAAAAATTGCTGTGGCTCATGGTCAATGCTGAGACGAAGCTCGCTATTTTCCCGTTCTTGAGTCAAGGCCAAAACTTGATTGAGAGTTGGACCTAGCTCATCTTCTAAACGGTATTTAATTAAAATCTGGTAATGATAGAGGTTGTGGGTACGGGCAATTGGTTTTGGCGTTGGCCCAAGGATTTTACTAGTTTCCGATAAACCTGAGCGCAAAATCCCCATGACTTCATAGGCACGTTTGACAACCTCTTCTTCTTTCTTGTGAGAGAGGGTAATGCCAATCGTGAAATAGTAAGGCGGATAGCCAAGTTGGCGTCTGATGCCCATTTCATAAGCGTAAAAGCCTTCATAATCCTGGTTCTTAGCAAATCGAATGGCATAATGCTCAGGATTGTAAGACTGGATCAAGACCTGACCAGCCTTTTCAGCCCGACCTGCACGACCAGCCACCTGGGTTAAGAGTTGGAAGGTTCTCTCAGAAGAACGAAAATCAGGCAGATTCAAAGCCGTATCCGCATTGAGAACTCCAACCAAAGTCACATTTGGAAAATCCAAGCCCTTAGCAATCATCTGAGTTCCCAGCAAGATGTCTGCTTCCCCTCGACCAAACTGGTCAAGAAGAGCTTGGTGACTGCCTTTCTTGCGAGTCGTATCCACATCCATCCGCAGAATGTGGGCCTGAGGAAAGAGCTCTGCTAGCTCATCGTAGGCTTTCTGAGTCCCTGTCCCGTAGTAACGAATACTGCGACTCTGACAGTTGGGACAGGCATGAGGAATCCCCTTCGAAAAACCACAGTAATGGCAGTTCATGGTCTTGGTATCCATGTGGAGAGTCAGAGAAATATCGCAGTTGGGGCAG
The DNA here is from genome assembly GCF_001578945.1 of Streptococcus oralis. Lineage (GTDB taxonomy): Bacteria > Bacillota > Bacilli > Lactobacillales > Streptococcaceae > Streptococcus > Streptococcus oralis_Q. Next base: position 4,925 of record NZ_KQ969558.1, on the reverse strand, counting down.
CTATCTACTGTCCCGCACTCCCGACACATAACAAAGCTAGAATAACCCCGACGGTTGAGCATGAGGACTACCTGCTCTTTTTTATCCAAACGGTCTTGAATGGCCTCTAGCAAAGGAGGCGTAAAGTTTGACGTCTCATTCTGCCCGATATAGTCACGAAAGTCAATCACTTGAACCTCAGGAATAGTGGCTAAAGGATTGGCTCGTTGGGTCAGACGTAAGTGTTGATAGACACCTTTTCCAGCCCGCGCACGGCTCTCTAAGCTCGGTGTCGCTGAGCCGAGGACTAGGGCTGCTTGATTGTACTGGGCCCGTAGAATGGCGACCTCTCTAGCATGATAACGGGGATTGCTATCTTGTTTATAGCTAGCTTCATGCTCTTCGTCGATAATCATGACACCTAGATTTTTCAAAGGAGCAAAGATAGCTGATCTGGCACCAACAACAACTTGGGCATCGCCACGCTCAACCTTGCGCCATTCATCGTACTTCTCACCATTGGACAGACCTGAGTGAAGAATGGCCACTTTCTCACCAAAGCGAGCGATAAAACGCTCCGTCATCTGTGGCGTCAGGGAAATCTCAGGTACCAGCAAAATGGCTGTCTTACCCTTGTCCAAGACTCCTTGGATAATCTGCAAGTATACCTCTGTCTTCCCGCTTCCTGTAATCCCTTGAAGGAGGAAAGGAGGCTGCTTGCTACCAATCGCTCCAACAACCGCATTACGAGCTTGTCTTTGCTCTGGATTCAGCTCCAACGGTGTACTTGCTTCAATGCCTTCGAAATAAGTAGCTGAACGTTGCACTTCCTTTTGAACTAGGGATAGAGCCCCTTGTTCCACAAAGAAGTTGACTTGCTCCCGCGAGTAGGACTCTAACAAACTAGCCAGAGGAGCACTTTCAGGATGAGCAAGCAAATAGTCTCTCAGCTCTGCCTTTTTCTTGGCACGCACAGAAATCTCAATTTTCTCTAGCTGAGTAGCATCAACCTCATACCAAGACTGGGTCTTGACCTTCTTTTGATCGACTGCCTGGTATTCTAAGCGGAGCAGCCCTTTTCTCGTCAAGCGCATCATTTCTGCCTGCTTAGCAAGGTCTAGAGAAGAAAAGACTAGCGACTCTTCTGAACCAAACAAACGCTCTTTGTCTGACTGTCTCAGACCTTCCAGAGGGTAGAGAATCTTATCATAGCTGGAGTTCAGAAATCCTGGTAGCATGGCCTTGAGGATGGAGATTTTGTAAGAAAAGACAGACTTGCGCAACTCCTCAGCCAGCCATAGTTGTTCTTGCGTTAGAACAGGTGAAAAATCCAGCACCTCTGCAATCTCTTTCAAGTCCTGACCTTCCATCTCTTCATCCGACTGGGACTCCAAGCCAAGAACAATTCCTTGTATCAAACGATTGCCCTTGCCAAAAGGCACATGAACCCGCATACCGACTTCTAGCATCTCTACAAATTCCTCTGGGACCTTATAACTATAGGGCTGGTCCGTCTGCATCAGGGGAACATCCACGATAATCTTTGCGATAGCCATCTTCTCACCTCCTTCTTGTCAGTAAATTCTTGCAATAGAAAAAATAAGATTGAGTCCCCCCAACCTTAAATTTTTTCACCATCTTCTTTTTCTTTAGCAATTTGCTCTTTGATTTTCTTTTCTTCTTCTTCTCTGCGGCGTTTTTCTTCTTCGATACGGAGACGAACCGCTTCACGTTTTCCTTCTGGATCTGGGTGAATGGTTACATTTCCAGACTCGATTTCTTCCAAAGCACGAAGAGTTGATTTTTCAGACTTAAACTCTTGAGTTGCTGGCGCACCGGCTTCTAGTTCGTGGGCACGTTTTGCTTCCAAGATTACGAGTGAATATTTTGATGGTACCTTGTCGAGCAAGGTATCAATAGAGGGTTTTAACATCATTTGCTTGTACCTGTTTCCTATAGTTTATCGAGTAGTTGGAGATTTTGGCAACATCTCCTGGTAATGACCAATGACACGGTCCACACGGAAGTGTTCTGCTTCGATCACACGCTTGACACGTTCAGCAGCGAGGGGCACCTGATCGTTGACAATGGCATAATCATACTCACGCATGAGGGCAATTTCTTCCTTGGCTTTTTCGATTCGTTGGGCAATCACTTCAGCGCTATCTGTTCCACGACCTACCAAACGATCTTGCAATTCATCCAAATCTGGTGGCGTTAAAAAGATAAAAACAGCATCTGGAACCTTTTTCTTAACCTGAAGTGCTCCTTGGACTTCAATCTCAAGAAAGACATCGATTCCCTTGTCTAGGGTTTCGTTGACATAGGTCAGAGGAGTTCCATAGTAGTTACCGACATATTCTGCATATTCCAACATCTGACCTTGACGGATCAGCTCTTCAAACTCTTCACGAGTACGGAAGAAATAGTCCACTCCGTCCACTTCACCAGGACGTTGCGCACGCGTCGTCATTGATACAGAGTATTGAAATTGATTCTCAGAACTCTCAAAAATCTCTCTTCTAACCGTTCCTTTCCCAACTCCTGAAGGACCAGAAAAAACGATTAGCAAGCCTCGGTCTGCCATTATGTCTCCTTTAGTTAGTCTGTGAAATAAAGTAAAATTTCTCTCGGATAACTGATGATAGTGTCAGTTATCCTTCTACAGTCTTTCTATCTAGTGTAACAAAAAAGCAGTAATATTTCAACTGCTCTTTCTTATTTATTTAGCATAATCTACTGCACGAAGTTCGCGGATCACGGTTACCTTGATATTTCCTGGATAATCAAGATTGTTTTCAATTTTCTCACGAACTTTATGAGCCAAGATTGTGACTTTGTCGTCTTTGATTTGTCCTGGATTAACCATGATACGAATTTCACGTCCTGCTTGAAGGGCAAAGCTATTTTGCACTCCTTCAAAGCCATTTGCGATTTCTTCCAAATCATGAAGACGCTTGATATAGTTTTCAAGCGATTCGCTACGAGCACCTGGACGCGCTGCACTCAAGGCATCTGCTGCTGCAACGATCACTGCAATGACGCTTTCGGCTTCCACATCGCCGTGGTGGCTAGCAATGGTATTCACCACAACTGGGTGTTCCTTGTACTTACGAGCCAATTCCGTACCAATCTCAACGTGGCTACCTTCAACCTCGCGGTCAATAGCTTTCCCGATGTCGTGAAGGAATCCAGCACGACGGGCAAGAGCTGCATTTTCACCAAGTTCACTCGCGATGATACCAGATAACTTAGCAACCTCAATCGAATGACGCAAGACATTTTGTCCATATGAAGTACGGAACTGCAAGCGTCCCATGATCTTCATCAAGTCTGGATGGAGGTTTGGCGCACCAATCTCATAGGCAGCAGCCTCCCCATATTCACGGATTTTATTGTCAATCTCCTGACGGTTTTTCTCCACCAACTCCTCGATACGAGCTGGGTGGATACGGCCATCCTTGAGCAACATTTCCATGGTCATACGAGCAATTTCACGACGAATCGGATCAAATCCTGACAAGGTTACCACTTCCGGTGTATCGTCGATAATCACATCGACCCCTGTCAAACTTTCAAAGGTACGAATATTACGCCCTTCACGACCGATAATGCGCCCCTTCATGGTATCGTCTGGTAGGTGAACTGTTGAGTTTGTTGACTCTGCTACATAGTCACCAGCGATACGCTGCATAGCCTGAACCAAGATATCTTTCGCAATCTTGTCTGAACGTTCCTTCACCTCTTGCTCAGCCTCACGAATGCGACTAGCAATTTCCTTGGTTAAGTTTTCCTCTGTTTGAGCCAAGATAATATCTCGAGCCTCAGTTTGGGAAAGGGAACCGATACGTTCAAGTTCAGCTTCTTTTTGTCTTTCGACTTCCTCTAATTGCTCTTCACGTACATCAAGGTTTTTTGCTCTATCAGAAATACTTTGTTCTTTTTGTTCAAGTGTTTTTCTTTGTTCGTCAAATTGTCGTCCTTACGGTCAAGGCTCGTAGCTCTCTCCGTCAAACGACTTTCAATTTGCTTGAGCTCCTGACGTTCTGACTTAAATTCAGCGTCCACTTCTTCACGGTATTTTCTGGCTTCCTCTTTGGCCTCCAATAGTGCTTCTTTTTTAAGAGACTTGCTTTCGCTCTTGGCTTCATTTAGTAATAAATCCGCTTCGCGCTCAGCTTGTCCTCGTAAATTAGTTGCTTCTTGTTCAGCATTTAGAAGCATCAACTCTACAGCTTCTTGAGATGATTTCATCTTAGCTGAGATGCTGACATATCCAATGACTAAACCAATGATGACGGCAAAAACAGCAATCGCAAGTGTCATGATTTCCATGTTTTTACCTCATTAAATTTGTTTATCGAATGACATACATTCCTTAATATTCTATCATAAAAAACCGATTTTCACAAACCCAAATTGAAGAGTTTCGTGTGAATTTTTGAAGAAAATCCTTATATTTTCAAGCAAAATTAGAATTCTTTAAAAATTTAAATTTTCATGAAAGCCGAGGCAAAAAAGAGTAATCACCCACCAAAAACCACTTCTACAAATGGCTTAGAGAAAGTTCAGGAACAAGTAAAAGCGGTTCACTGCGGACAGATTTAACAGCCAGATCCCCATCATCACACTACTTCAAAATACCAAAATTATACTGAATAAATTTCACATATTCCAACATCTCAGTCGCGCTATAATAAAGCCTTTTATCCTCAAATTTTCAGGAAAACTTTAACACCTTGTAAGATTGACAGCCAGACGTTGACTTGTTCTGGTAAACTTCGCCATTAGTTGAAAGCAATCAGCAAGAATATAAGATGTCTAGTATTTGATTTTCAAAATTTCAAAAATTTAGAGCGATAATTTTCGTTACTTTGAATGTTAGAAAAGAGAGAACCAATCTGATTCTCTCTCATGCTTAGTTAGATCTCACCCTCCACAGTTGA
>NZ_KQ969557.1:55600-58568 GCF_001578945.1 Streptococcus oralis | reverse complement strand
CATTGAGATCCTGATTATCTTTTTTGTTCACCACACGGTTGGCGGCATCGTAGCTGTACTCTGTTACCAAACCACTAGAATGCGTCTGCTTGATGAGACGATCAAGGGTGTCGTATTCTTGCTTTACAGTGGTTCCGTCTGGAAGAGTCACTTCCTCCAGTTGAGCCGTTGAGGTATAGGTCATCGTAGTGACATTGCCATTAGCATCGGTAACCTGAATCGGATAGCCCAGTTCATTATAGGTGTACTGAGTCTTGCCACCCAAGGCATCTGTCAACTCAGTCAACTGTTCCATCTGATTGTAGGCCATCGTAGCTTTATTGCCTAAACCATCTGTAATACTGGAAACTTGATTTTGACCTGTATAAGTCGTGCTAGCAGTATAGCCTGCCGCATCTGTTAGGCTATTTTGATTGCCATTGGCATCATAGGTCATGCTGGTGCGGTGACCCAAGGCATTGGTCGTTGCGATTAGGCGCCCTGCCTTGCTGTATTCATAAGTCGTTTCTTTTGATAAATTGCAATAAAAAGTACAACATTTTTAAAGCTCATCTCTGAGTGCTTCAAAAGCTGTTTTGGAACTCAAGCATTTTCTGAGGCAATGATTCATAGCCAGCAAGGTCTCGCTTAGCGCTTTTTCAGTAATGGTTGCCAAATCGGTTTTCTTACGAAAAAACTCACGAAATGAACTGTCTTTAGTATTTATAAAGTGTGTGAATCCAAATTACTTTTAGACTGCTAGGCGTCACCGCACTATCTTATTGGTGCTTTTTCTTTCCCCTAAATTCTTGTTAAACTGAACCTACCTCTGCTACAATGGCAAGGCTAAGTTAAACAAGGAGATAATTGTGACCAAATACTACATCAATAAATTCAAGGATCTACGGGAAATCAAAATCGGCTATGCTCGTGTCAGCTCCACGGACAACCGCCAAGAGTTAGGCCTAGAGGTTCAGAAAGAAGCTCTGAAGTCTTGTGATATACTTTTTATCGAAAAAGAATCAGGATCTCAAGATAACAGAGTTCAGTTGCTTAAGGCTTTAAAACTAGCTAAAGAACTTAAGCGAATCAACAAACAGGTATCGCTAGTCGTTTATAAGTTAGATAGACTAACTAGAAAAATGTTTACTCTAGTAAATATATTGGACGACCTAACTATTTATGATATTCAATTAATCAGCCTGAAAGAAAATATCGTGACAGACTCGCTAACTGGCAAATTACTGGTTGTCATTCTAGGATATGTCGCAGAGATGGAACTAGAAGCTATACGCTCCAGAACTAAAGACGGTTTACGTAAAGCCAAAGAACGAGGTGTCAAACTGGGTAATAAAGGAATTTCTAAAACCAAGGAAAAAGAAGTTATTCAACTTTATCAACAGTCAAATCTAACGGTCAAAGAAATTTCCCAAATGTCCAACATATCCACGGCCACCCTTTATAATATTTTAAAGCGCAATAACATACAAACAAAATCAAAAAATATCCTCTAGGCGCTTGCATTTATGAGATAAAATGGTAGAATAAAACTGTCAAAACATTCTAGCAGACGAACGTTTGTTAGAATTCTCAAAGATTGAAAAATTCATTTTCTAAATGCTGGTTTAATCAGGTTTTATGCCTTTTTGAAGCTAGCATTTTTTGTTTTTTAAGCGTTCTATTTGATGTTCGTCCATTAGAATCCATCAAATGACTTGTAGCAGAGGTTATTTGAGGGAGAAAAAGTTTAGACTTTCAAAAACAAAAAACGGAGGAAAAACAAATGAAAAATATTGCTAAATACGGAATCGTATTGCTTTCAGTAGCTGTTCTAGGAGCAACTACTACCGTTTCAATGACAGTTTCTGCTGATGATGGAGCTCCTGCTACTGAAACTGTAGCTCCTGCTGTTTCTAAAGTGAAAGTAGGAATCTTTTACGGGGTTAATAGTCAAAATCCCGTAAAAGAGTGGAGTATTGAACTAAAGGAAGGTGAAAGCTATACGACCGAAGCACCTTCCATAAAGGGCTACAAGTTCGTACTGGGTGCCCATTACGATGGTAGTCAAGTTCGCGAATTCCACACAAAGACATATACTATTAAATATATGTCTTTCCAAGGTCTACCAGAAAATCAGACCTTGGCGTTCTATTATGAACCTGAAAACCCTGGACAACCTGAGAAACCAGCTGAGCCGGAAAAACCAGCTCCGAACCCAGAGCAACCAGAAAAACCAACCCCAGCTCAGACCCAGAAATTTAATATTAATTACTGGGCTCTCAGAGGAGGAGAAGGAGCGAACGATCTTGGAACCGATACTGTAGAACTCTCACCAGGTGAGACCTATACAGTCCAGAAAAAAGATTTCCCTGGATATGAGTTCCAGGTGGCAGCAATAGACAACGGTGCTGCTATAGCTACCGATGTTGAATTACCGTACACTTTAAAGTACGGTGATAAAAACCAAGGGATTGATCTTATATACAAGAAAAAATCCCAAAAACCAGCTGACCCTCAAAAGCCAGGACCAACACCTAAGCCAACGCCTGAGCCAACTCCGCAGCCTACGCCAAATCCAAGCGACAACGGTAATAGTAATAACCAAGGTAACAAATCCAATCCGAGCGATAACAAACCTAGTGACAATGGAAATGGTAAGTCTGAAAACCCAACAGATAATCAAAATCCTGCTAAAAACGGTAACGATTCAACTCCATTCGACAATGGTGAAAAACAAAATAATTCAAATCAAGGGGATAATAACAGGGATACAACCATGCAATCTGAAACTAATAAATCTAATGAAACTACAAAAAACAAACTCCCAAATACTGGTGAAGCTGTTTCTAGCCTAGGATTCCTAGCTGTAGGACTCCTTTCTAGTTTAGGTTTAACTAAGAAACGCTATAAAGGAAGACACGAACGTCACTAATGTTTACAGTTTTGAAAAGATTATTATAGATAAATAAAATCTGTTTATAGTCTTATA
>NZ_KQ969557.1:35522-54617 GCF_001578945.1 Streptococcus oralis | reverse complement strand
GATGATTCTTCTAATGCAGGTCGTTATGTTGCAAAATATATGGAAAAAGGCATAGGACAGGAATTATTAGAGAGTCTAGGAAAGAAGGCTTTTTATTCTTCTCGTAATTTACAAAAGCCTGAAGAAATAAAATTATTTACAAGTGAATCCTTAGATAACCTTGTTAAGAATGAAGATATCCTATATGAAAGCAACTATATTAGCAAAGTATTCCGAAAGGGACATTTAATTGCCAACAAAGTCAAATACAAAAAGATTAAGTTAAGTAAGGAGTAATAAAGAAATGCAAGTCATTCTACCAACAGAACAAGTTCAAGAAATACAGTCAATGATTACCAAGCTTTTACAACATGAAATTTCTCATTTCAAAGAAGATTTAGGTTTAGATAGTCCTTACCTTAATAAAGGGCAAACTTGCAAATATCTAGGTATCTCTAACAACACATTGGATTGCTGGATACAAAAGGGTCTTCCTGTTATTAAAATTGGGAAGACTATCCGATTCAATAAAAATGAGATTGATAAGTGGCTTTGTAGAAAAGCTATGCTATAATATCTCTAATGATATATCCTGACTCGTAAAAGGAGAACATCATGACAGTTACAAAAACAAGTAGTAACACTTACAATCTCAAAGTGTATATACCTAAAGAAATCCGACCTAAAATGGGGATTAAAGGAAATCACTTTGTTAAACGCTATAAAACAAGAAAGGAGGCCAAAGAAGCTGAACTAGAAATTTTATCTAAGATACATCAACTTGAAAATGGTGAGGATATCCTACTTTCTAAAACTAGCGATATTCTTTTCTCTGAGTTCTTTAATAATATTTGGTGGGATTCATACAAAGCTGGTCAAACAACTTCAACAACTAAACCTCCAACACAAGTTACTATTGATAACACTCAAACTGTTTTCAGAAAGCACATCTTACCAATGTTCGGTAATTATTCAATCAATTTTCTGAATCAGAATAAGCAAGTCGTACTAAACTTAATGACCGCTAAAGCTGAAGAATATGCTAATTTCAAGGCTATTAGAAGCTATGTAAACTCAATTTTCGATTGGGCTGAAAAATTAGAGTATATAGAATCAAATCGATTATCCAAAACAATTAAGCGAATTAAAGCTACCAAAAAACTAAAACTCCAAGAATCCAAAAATGAGGAAGACCTGTATCTGTCTAGTGAAGAATTACAAGATTGGTTTGATGCTTTTAGAGAAGATTTGGAGAACGATAAATTATCACTGAAAGATTATGTCCTATTCTTTACAACCTTTATTCTGAGCGATAGAAAATCAGAATCCTATGCTCTACATTGGAAAAACATAGACTTGGCAAATGCTCAAATTGACTTAAGACATGCACTTGACAAATATAAGAATGTAAAATCAACAAAAGGAAATAAAAAAACTATCTTTTCTATTTCTAGTGACTTACTTCAACTTCTGACTTCATGGAAAAAACAACAAAAATATGAACTGGCAAAGTTTGGTATCATCAGTAATCCAGAACAATTTATCTTTACTTACATAGATACCAAAGGTAATATCAATAAACCTTTACATTCTGACTACCTCAATAATAAAATGAAAACTATCAGAAAGCGTCACCCAGAGCTTACACACGCTACGCCACACAAACTACGGCATACAGGAGCAACACTTGCTAAACAAGCAGGAATGAGCTTAGAAGCCATTTCTGAAGCACTAACGCATAGCGATACATGCACAACTCAAATTTATGTCAACACCTCTAATGTAGTTCCTATGGCAGTTGGGGAATTTGCTTTAAAGTCTCTAAAACAATAAGGTAAAAATAAGGTGAACTTTGAGGTAAACTTTTTAAAAAAACACGAAAAAAGCACCCATAAGGTAAACTTTTGAGTGCTTTGAAACGTTGATATAATCGTATTGATTAACGTTTTGAGAATTGTGATGCTTTACGAGCTTTCTTAAGACCTGGTTTCTTACGTTCAACTTTACGTGAGTCACGTGTAAGAAGTCCTGCGCGTTTCAATGAATCGCGGAAGTCTGGGTCTACTTGAAGAAGGGCACGAGCGATACCGTGACGGATAGCTCCTGATTGACCAGCGTATCCACCACCAACAACGTTAACGAAAACATCGTATGAACCTACAGTTGAAGTAACTGCGAATGGTTGGTTGATAACAAGACGAAGGTCAGCGTGTGGGATGTACTCTTCAACATCTTTTTTGTTAACAGTGATTTTACCAGTTCCTGGAACAAGGCGAACGCGTGCAACAGCGTTTTTACGACGTCCAGTACCTGCATATTGTGCTTGTGACATACTTTATTGTTCCTTTCCTTAGATAAGTCCTGAAATGTCAAGAACTTCTGGTTGTTGTGCAGCGTGAGTGTGCTCAGCTCCAACGAATACTTTCAATTTCATACCTTGAGCGCGGCCAAGAGTATTGTGTGGAAGCATACCTTTAACTGATTTTTCGATCAAACGTACTGCATTTTTAGAACGAAGTTCACCAGCAGAGATTTGTTTCAATCCACCTGGGTGGTTTGAGTGAGTGTAGTAGATCTTATCAGTTGCTTTTTTACCAGTCAATTTAACTTTTTCAGCATTGATAACGATTACGAAATCACCTGTATCAGTGTGTGGTGTGAATGTTGGTTTGTTTTTTCCGCGAAGTACGCTAGCAACAACTGCTGAAAGGCGTCCAAGAGGTACATCAGTTGCGTCAACAACATACCATTTGCGTTCTACTTGGCCTGGTTTAGCCATGAATGTAGTTTTGTTCATGATTTCTCCTATATGAATATCGTTTTTGTTTACAGGGCGGATGTTCCGGTCCGCGGGGTATTTGAAAGGTTCCGGGGCCTTACAAATGGGGTAAACAATACCGTCTACTATCATACCAAATTTCACTACTAAAAGTCAATAGATATGAAAAATATTTTTGCCGATTTCGGTGTTCAACATCTAGAAAAACCTCGCTTTTGCGAGGCTCTCCTATTTATAAGCTAGGGCACGTTTAAAGGTTTTCCAGATTCCCAAATCATCTGTTTGAAGGACTAGGCTAGCATACATGCGTCCGATAAAGGCTGTTGCAGCGACTGCAAAAACAACCGTTATGGCAAGCGAGATCCAAGCTTCTAGACCACTTGCATACCCATTTATAGCTCTAAATGGCATAAAGAAGGTCGAAATGAAAGGAATGTAGGAACCAATTTTCAGAACTAAATTGTCCCCTGCAGCACCTAGAGAGGTCACACCGACAAATCCTGCTATAATCAAGATCATCAATGGCGACAAGGCCTTTCCTGAATCCTCAGGGCGAGAAACCATGGATCCTAGGAAGGCTGCCAAAACAACGTACATAAAGAGACTAACCAAGACAAACAATAAGGTATTGAGCGAGAAGGCCTCTCCCAAGTGGTTTAAAATACCAGATTGTGCCAAGATAGGGATATCTTTAAAGAGCAGAATGGCAGCCAGCCCACCCACGACGTAAATGCCTATATGAGTCAAAATCACAAGAAGCAAAGCCAGCATGCGAGCGTAGAAATAATGACTAGCTCGGATACTAGAGAAGACCACCTCCATGATTTTGGTTCCTTTCTCGCTAGCCACTTCCTGAGCAGTGACACTAGCATAGGTAATCAAAATCATATAAAGGAAGAAACCAAGCCCTGCGGCCGCAATGGTTTGAACAATTTTTTTGTTTTCCTTAGATTCATCAATCTTCTCAGTAAAGTCAACGGTTTGACTCAGGCGTTTTTCCTGTTCTTGAGACAAATTGGCTGCCGAACGATTGAGTTGGTATTGCAGTTCGTTTAACTTATTGGTTACTGCTAACTTGATGCCACTTTCAAGAGAAGTTTCACCGTGATAGACGGCCTTGAGGACACTGTCCTCTTGGTCAACAGTTAGGTAACCCTTGATTTTCTCATCCTTGATAGCAGCTTGGGCACTGGCTTCATCCTTATAATCAAAGTTGATACCATTGGTACCCTTGAGCCCTTCTTCCACAGATGGCACAGTTGTTACTACTGCTATCTTGCTATTCTTGGCCATAGAAGAATTTTGGAGATAGCCAATTCCTACAGATAAGGCTAAAAAGAGGAACGGCGAAATCACCATAAAGAAGAAACTCCACGACTTGACATGTCGAAGATAGGTTTCCTTCATTACAACCCACATATTTCTCATACTTTCACCCCTGATTCTAGTTTAAAGATTTCATCGATTGTTGGAGCTTGTTGGTCAAAGGTCGCGATGTATTGACCTTGAGTGAGGATGGGGAAGAGTTCCCTTCCAGCGTCCTCATCATCGAGGATTAATTTCCAACTACCTTGCTTGGTCAAGCTCACCTGTTTGACATGAGGAAGTTTTTCCAATTCTTCCTTGCTTTGTTCACTCGAAACAAAGAGACGTGTTTTCCCATATTGATTGCGAACATCCTGAACTGGTCCATGCAAGACCACACGCCCGTCACGAATCATCAGGATATCATCGCAAAGTTCCTCAACGTTGGTCATAACATGGTCAGAAAAGATAATGATTGCACCGCGCTCTTTCTCTTTCAAGATGACTTGTTTGAGCAACTCGGTATTGACTGGATCCAAACCACTAAAAGGCTCATCCAAGATGATCAAGTCTGGCTCATGGATCAGGGTGATAATGAGCTGAATTTTCTGCTGATTCCCTTTGGAGAGGCTCTTGATTTTGTCAGTCAATTTGCCCTTCACTTCCAGTTTTTCCATCCATTGAGGGAGTTTTTCCTTGACTTCCTTAGCATCCATGCCCTTTAGAGTAGCCAAGTAGCGAACTTGCTCAAGGACTGTCAATTTGGGCATGAGACTGCGTTCCTCAGGCAGATAGCCAATCCGAGCATAGGTTTCCTGACGAATCTCCTGTCCATCCAGACTGATCTCTCCTTGATACTCCAAAAATTTCAACATACTGTGGAAAATCGTTGTTTTCCCAGCACCATTTTTTCCGACCAAACCCAGAATCCTTCCTGGACTTGCCTGAAAATCGACACCAAACAAGACTTGCTTGGAACCGAAACTTTTCTCTAGATTTCTTACTTCTAGCATTTTCCACCTCCGAGATATGTTGCACTTATTATACTCCTTTTTGATAGCCTTTACAAGGATTTATGTACATTTTTATCTTGTCCATCCCAGCTTAAAAACTACGTCCCCTAAGGGTCTTAAGTGCCTAAGTGATAGAACAATTATAGCCCATTAAAGTGCATACAGGTGCTCTTACTCCTCAATTGTCCATTTTTGATCCTGAATTGTCATTTTGAAGTAAAAAATCCACCCCGAAGGATGGATTGATGAGTTAACGTACTTCTGCATTGACTTTTTCTTCGAGTGAAGATTGGATTTTTTCCATGTAGCGCGCTACTTCTTTGTCTGTTAAGCTATCTTCTGGATTTTGGAAGGTCAAGCTATAGGCCATTGACTTCATACCAAGTCCCAATTTTTCGCCTGAGAAGACGTCAAAGAGTTTGATATCTGTCAAACGTTTGACACCGGCTGCCTTGATAGCGTCTACTACTTCTTGGTGGGTGACAGCTGACTTGAGAAGAAGAGCAACATCACGACTAACTGCTGGGAATTTGGTGATTTCCACAAATGGAGTAGCAGGTTGAAGGGCAGCTTCGATAGCTGAAAGGTTGAGCTCCGCTACATAAGTTTCTGGAATATCGTAAGCCTTAGCAGTGACTGGATGAACTTGGCCAAGGAAACCAAGAACTTGGTCGCCGAGTGAAATCACGGCTGTACGGCCTGGGTGGAGACTTGCAATCTCAGCTGTTGCTGTATAAGTCACTTCAAGTCCCAAACGGGTAAAGAGGGCTTCCAAAATTCCCTTCGCATAGAAGAAATCAACTGGAACTGCCGGCGTTTGGAAGTCTTTTTCTGCAATCAAGCCCGTTAAAGCAAAGGCAAAACTGTTGATTTCGTTTGGCAGTTCTTCTTTTGGATTGCCTGTTTGCTCAAAGATTTTTCCGATTTCATAGAGTGCTAGTTTTTTGTTCTTTCGAGCCACGTTGTAGGCCACTGTATCTAGGATACCAGAGACCATATTCTGACGGAGGACGGAACGGTCTACGGTCATTGGCCACATGAGTTCTGTAAGGTTACTTGGTTGAGCTGTGAACTCAACTGCTTTTTCAGGTGTTGTTAGAGCGTAGGTAATGATCTCTGTCAAACCTGCTCCTTCAGCGATGGTACGTACTTGGCGACGAAGTTTTTGGGTTGCAGTCAATTCACCAGCTGTCCCATCATCTTTTGGAAGGGTCGTTGGCAGGCGATCATAGCCGTAGATCCGAGCAATTTCCTCAAAAAGATCTGCTTCAATAGTGATATCCCAACGACGACGTGGAACGCTGACTGTAAAGCGATCTGCATTTCCAGAAAGACCAAAGCCAAGACGACGGAAGACATCTTCGACATCAGCATATGAAAGCTCTGTTCCAAGGACACGATTGACATCGGCAAGAGTTGAAGATACTTCTACATCTGAAGTGTCAAGCTCACCCGCTGAAACGATGCCCTTACGCACCGTCGCACCAGCAAATTCCGCAATCATGCTAGCTGCAGCATCCAAGGCCTCATCGACTGTTGCCACATTGATCCCTTTTTCAAAGCGAGAAGATGACTCCGAACGCAGGTTGAGGCGTCCGCTGGTCTTACGGATGGATTTGCCATTGAAAACAGCTGCTTCTAACACAACGCGACTAGATTTTTCAGAGATCTCTGTTGCCTGCCCGCCCATGACACCTGCAAGGGCTACTGGCTTGTCAGCAACCGTAATCACTAGGTCACTTGTTTCCAAGTCACGTTCTTCCCCATCCAAGGTCACCAATTTTTCACCAGCACGCGCTTCACGCACACGAATCTCGCTTCCTTCAAAGGTATCCAAGTCAAAGGCATGCATGGGTTGACCAAAGTAGAGCAGGATGTAGTTTGTCACGTCGACGACATTGTTAATTGGACGAATCCCTTCGTTCATGAGAAGATTCTGCAACCACTGTGGACTTGGTGCGATGGTCACATTGTCCAAGATACGAGCTGCATAGTATGGCGCCTTGTCTGTGTCAATGCTGACAGAAAGAGCGTCCGCTGCAGCTTGATTTGTTTCTGTTAAACTGAATTCTTTAAAGCTAACTGCCTTGTCATAGATGGCTGCTACTTCATGAGCCACCCCACGCATAGAAAGAGCGTCTGCACGGTTTGGAGTGATAGAAAGTTCGATAATCTCATCGTCCAAGTCTAGATATGAGAAGACTTCCTCACCTGGTACAGCATCTTCTGGCAAGATTTGGATACCATCTGCGAATTCCTTTGGCACAACTGAGTCAGAAATTCCCAATTCACCAAGTGAACAAATCATCCCAAGTGACTCTAAACCACGGATTTTCCCTTTTTTAATCTTGTAATTGTCAGCAATACGAGCTCCCGGAAGTGCCACCATGACCTTGATCCAAGCACGCACATTTGGGGCACCACAAATAATTTGACGGGCTTCTTCTTCGCCCACATTGACTTGACAGACATGGAGGTGAGTTTCTGGCACATCTTCGCAAGACAAGACCTCACCGACGACAATTTTTGAGAGACCAGCAGCAGGTGATTCCACACCTTCTACCTCGATCCCTGTAGTTGACATTTTTTCCGCCAACTCTTGTGATGGCACATCAATGTCCACCAACTCTTTTAACCATTTATAAGATACTAGCATAATTAATAGATTAAGACCGTGTCCTTGTCCAACAAAGACGAAAGCGATAAAATTTTAGGAAGTTGCTAGAAATCCTGATTTTAACAGCAACTTATCCAAATTTCGAACTTTCAGGTCGAATTCAATTCCTTTCTACAATTTAGAAAACCACTAAACAGCATTCAAACTGGTGGCTCTGTCCAAGCACCCCCGCCCAGGTTAAAATCCTTTTTCCCTTTGAATCCGGCGTTCTTCCTTCTATACTAAGAGAGAAGACACTGGGTAGGACTGTGTTTCAGTAATCTGTTTTATTTAAACTGCTCTGAAAAACGAACATCACCTTGGTAAAAACCACGAATATCGTTGATTCCGTAGCGGAGCATAGCCACACGTTCTTGCCCAAGGCCAAAGGCAAAGCCAGAGTATACAGTCGCATCGATACCACTCATCTCAAGGACACGGGGGTGAACCATACCGGCACCCATGATCTCGATCCAACCCGTTTTCTTACATACGTTACAGCCTTCTCCACCACACTTGAAGCAGGAAACATCCACCTCAACAGACGGTTCTGTGAATGGAAAGTATGATGGACGCAGACGAATCTGACGCTCTTCTCCAAACATTTTTTGAACGATCAACTGAAGCGTTCCTTGAAGATCTGCCATGGATATATTTTTCCCTACAACCAAGCCTTCGATTTGGTGAAATTGGTGACTGTGAGTCGCATCATCCGTATCTCGACGGAAAACACGCCCTGGTGAAATCATTTTCAAAGGCCCTTTAGAAAAATCATGGGCATCCATAGCCCGCGCCTGAACGGGAGACGTGTGGGTACGGAGCAAGATTTCCTCGGTGATATAGAAAGTGTCCTGCATATCCCGCGCTGGGTGATCCTTTGGCAGATTCATCCGTTCAAAGTTGTAATAGTCTTTTTCAACCTCAAAACCATCCACGACTTGGTAGCCCATCCCAATAAAGATATCTTCGATTTCTTCACTGGTTTGGGTCAAGATATGGCGGTTCCCAGCAGGAATAACACGACCAGGAAGGGTCACATCCAGACTTTCGCTGGCTAATTGAACTTCCACCTTCTTTTCTTCCAAAAGTTTAGCAGTTTCTTCAAAGGCAGCAGTCAAAACATCCCTGGCTTCATTGACGTGCTTTCCGATGACAGGTCGCATCTCAGCAGAGACGTCCTTCATGCCCTTGAGGATTTCAGTCAGTGAACCCTTTTTCCCAAGGACAGAGACACGCAAATCTTGCATCTCTTTTTCATTTTCAGCAGTAATCTGCTTCAAACTCGCCAGCGTTTCTTCACGAAGCGCTTTTAATTGTTCTTCAATAGTTGACATAATTCCTCCATCAGTCGCTCATAGATAAAAAGAAAACCACATGCCAAAAACTCCACTCGGAGCGTTGACACGCGGTACCATCCGTTTCATCTGACAAGCCAGACCTTCATTTCTAAATCCATGCGCAAGTGAATTCACCCAGTTTTCATATAAAGAGCTTGCAGTCACGGCTCTCCTCCCTGTCATACTTCCCTTGAGTTACTAGTCTTGCGGATTTCTATTCGATTACTATCTAGTTTATCAGATTTTTACCATTCTTGCAAGACCTATCTCACTTCTGTCTGCCTTTAAATCGCCATTGGAAGCGAAGCTTGTCATAGAAAGGAAACTCAATAAATAAGACTCCCAGACCCACACAGAGACTGGCAAGAACATCTGATGGATAGTGGACTCCCAGATAGACCCTTGATAATAACACACTGACTAGGTAGAGACCAAGGACAATTTGAACGATTTTTCTCCAGACTAGATGTTGAATCCGTTGACTGAGAATGACAATCAATGTCCCCACCATCAGCGTCACAGCCAGAGAATGCCCACTTGGAAAAGAAAATCCTTTCTCCTCTACCAGATGTAAGATAGCTGGCCGTGGGCGCTGGTAGATGTTTTTAAAGGTCACGATTAAAAGACCGGCTAAGGCTAGATTACCCGCCATGAAGTAGCTTTCTATCTTCCACTGCTTACGATAAAAGATAAAGGCTGCAATGGCAACCCAGGTGATGATTACTGGGATATCAATCAAATGTGTAAGGGCACGGAACAGAACCGTTAAATAATCTGGCAAGTCCCCGCGAATAGCAGCCTGAAGCGGTTGATCAAAACCGACTAGCGTCTCAGGGTAGAATTTGACAATATAGCCCAGAATTACAAAAAGCAAAAGGGCAAAAGAGCCCTTCATTAAAAATGTTTGTTTATCTCTCATAATGTTTTAAGGTTGGTTTCAAGAGGACATAAAGTAACCAAAAGGAAACTGCAAAAAGGATTCCCTCAAGCAAATTGAACGGTAAAACCATTGTTAGCATGTAGTTGGCAAGTCCTAGTATTTTTTCAATATCAAAGTTAGCAAATTGAGCGTAGAGAGGCACGGCGTAGCCATAGTTCAAGACCAGCATAGCAAGAGTCAATCCTAAGATTCCAGCTATAGAAGCTACTATAAAACGAATGGTTGTGCGCTCTTTTTCCCAAATCAAACCAAAAGCGATAACAAAAACTCCCAAGGCTACGATATTCATTGGCAAGCCAATGTAGGTGTTCACTCCTTGGCTATTCAGAAGCAACTTCAAGAGTGAGCGCATCAAGAGAATTCCTAGAGCAGCTGGCAAATCCATCACTACCAAGCCCACAAGGACTGGCAAGATACTAAACTCAATCTTGAGGAAGGACGCTGCTGGCAACAGCGGAAAGTCAAAGTACATCAGCACAAATGAAATAGCTGATAAAATCGCAATGGTCGAAAGTCGACGTGTGTTTGTCATAACAGGTTCCTCCAATTTTCTATAAAATCAGAAGAAGTTGGAAAGTCTAAGCCAGCTATTCAATTTTTCTATAGCAAAAGGACACCGCACTATGCAAGCGGTTTTGTTTTTTCTACAAAAGTCAGCGAACAGACAAAGCTATTCTTTCGTCTTCTCCCATCCAGACTATACTGTCGGTTGTGGAATCGCACCACATCAGCTTGCGCTCGCGGACTTCTTTAACTAAGATATTTTGGATTAATCTAGGCGTCGCAGTCGAAGATAATACTTGAGTATATCAAGACAAGACAACGAAGAGTAAGCCAAAATAGCTAGTTAAAGTCACCGCCGGTCGGGAATTACACCCAGCCCTGAAGACCCTTTAATCATAACAAAAAACGCTTGCAAGTGCAAGCATTTTGATTATTTCAATTTATCTGTTTCATAGGTGTGAACAAGCTCAAGACCTGCAAAATCCTGCTGACGAAGAGCCTCATATACAATCATGCAGACAGTATTGGAAACATTGAGGCTGCGGACATGTTCATCATTCATAGGAATACGGAGTGCTTTCTCAGGATGTTCTCGCATAAAGTCCTCAGGCAAACCCTTGTCTTCACGTCCAAAGAGAAAATAATAATCCCCACCACTTGCCAAATTTGCTTCAGAATAGACCTTTTCCGCAAATTTCGAAATCAGATAGAGTTTCCCCTTCATTCGAGACATGAAATCTTCCAAACTGTCGTAAAAATAAATCTCAAGCTTGTCCCAGTAATCCAAACCAGCCCGCTTCATCTTCCGGTCATCAATAGGAAATCCCATCGGTTTGATGATGTGAAGAGGAGAATTGGTCGCAGCGCAAGTACGCGCAATATTACCTGTATTTTGCGGAATTTGAGGTTCAAATAATACAATGTGATTTGTCATGACTGGCTTCCTTTCACCATTGCAAAAAAATAGCCACACTGCCCGGAGTCAAGCTCAGCGAACAGCGTGGTTAAGGCATCGTTAACTTACCTCACAACAGGTCTGAAGTAAATCAGCGAAACTACTTTCTTAGTATATCACTTTTAGTAGGATTGTCAATAGAAAATCACTATTTTTTAATTTTTTCTTCTTATTTCCAAGGGTTATAAAAACGTCCGCCATTGAGCCAAATCAAGACCAAACTGACTAGTAAAAACAGTGATGCTAAGCCGATTGCCAGGTAGTCTCGTTTTTGCAAGGCCTGATAACTATACCAAGTTCGTTTTTTCTCTTTTCCAAACCGTCGCAATTCCATGGCCGTCGAAATCGTATCAATTCGTTCCAAAGAGCTAAAAATCAATGGTGTGATAATATGGAGATTGCCTCTGATACGTTGCCAAACAGATGTTTTTCGGGATAGTTCCAGACCTCTGGCTTCCTGAGACATCTTTATAGTAAAAAACTCCTCCTGCAAATCAGGAATATAGCGGAGGGTCAAGCTAACAGAATAAGCAATCTTATAGGACACACCAATCTGATTGAGACTTGATGCAAATTGGCTCGGATGTGTGGTCAACAAAAATATCAGCGCCAAGGGGATCGTACAGACATACTTGATCGCCAGATTTAAGAGATAAAATAGTTCTTGACTGGTCAAAGTATAGGGTCCGATTCCCTGAAAAAGAAGAGTTTTATAAGTATAAATCTCCACTCCGTACTCTGGAGAAAAGAGATAAACCATCAAAACATTCAAAAGAGCAAAGACTAGGGCAAATATAGCCACAAAAGAAACATCTCGAAAGCGAATTCCCGACATACGTAATAAAAAAAGAGACATTATCCCAATCAGACTCAAAAAACGGGTATCGTAGGTAATCATAGCAGCAAGAGAAACTAAGATAAAAAAGAGTAATTTTGCCGCTCCTGACAGATGATGAAGGAAGGTTTCTCCATGATGATAACCAATTAGTTTAGTCTGCATGTCCTTCTCCTTTTTGTTTCTTATAAAATGCTGTTAAAGTAAGTGGGTCAACATTCAGCTGCTGAGCCAGATTAAAAATAGACGTTTCTTTGAGATTGGCTTGCTTAAGAAGTTCTGGGCTAGTCAGAAGAGCCGCTGGTTCAAGATCAGCAATAATCTTACCATCTGCCACAACCACAGACCTATCTGAATAATCCAACATCAACTGCATATCATGCGTAATCATGATAATTGTATGCCCTTTTTGATGTAGCTCCTGCAAAAACTCCATAATTTCTGTGTAATTCTTCTGATCCTGCCCTGCCGTCGGTTCGTCCAACAAAAGAATTTCCGCTCCCAATACTAAAATAGCGGCGATGGTCACTCGCTTCTTCTGACCAAAAGAGAGAGCCGAAATCGGCCAATTACGATAAGCATATAAACCACAAATCTTCAAAGTCTCAAGAACTCTATCTTTGATAACCTCTTCGTCCATACCTCGCAAACGTAAGCCTAGAGCCACTTCATCATAGATCATGGTCATTGAAATCATCTGATTTGGGTTTTGCAAGACATAACCTACTCGGGCAGCTCGTTCTGCGATAGAATCTCCTTTGACATCTTGACCTTTCCAAGTGTAAGAACCTTGGGTTTCGATAAAGCCACTAATAGCCTTGGCAAGGGTAGATTTTCCTGCGCCATTTTTCCCAACGATGGCAATCTTTTCTCCCTTCCTGATATTGAAGTCAATGCCTTTTAAGATTGGTTTATGATCATAGGCAAAAGAAAGATTCCTTAAGTCAAACAAAGAAGTTTTTTGCTTGCACTCCTCTGAGGAAGATGAAAATTTGGGAAGAGAAATTTGGGGAAGTTCTAACTCTTCTAGTTTAGTCAAGTGAGAAAATTGAGTCACATCTACTCCCAGCTGCTTTAGACTGGTTAAATATAAGGGTTCCCGAATGCCATTTTCTTGTAATAAATCTGTTATCAACAATTCATCTGGAGTATCGTTAAAGAGAATTTCCCCTTCGTTAATCAAGACAATGCGGTCTACCGATCTATGTAAAACATCTTCCAAACGGTGCTCGATAATGACTGTAGTCACCTCTTCTTCCCTGTGAATCTGATCAATCAATTCAATAATATCTTGACCAGAGTGAGGATCTAGATTAGCCAAAGGTTCATCAAACAAGAGAATCGGACTCTCGTCAATCAAAACTCCCGCAAGACTGACTCGTTGCTTTTGTCCGCCAGATAAATCCTGCGGACGCTGTGAAAGGAGATCTAGCAAGTCTAGTTTTTCAGCCCACTTATGAACACGAGTTCTCATCTGTTCCAGCTCGATCATGTCATTTTCCAGAGAAAAAGCCAAATCCTCCGCTACAGATAGTCCAATAAACTGACCATCCGTATCCTGCAAGACCGTGCTGACCAGATGCGATTTGTCATAAATACTCAAGCCAAAAGCAGCTTGTCCTTGAATCCAAAACTTGCCACTTGCCTGCCCCTTATAAATATTAGGGATAATGCCGTTTAAACATTGACCAAGTGTTGATTTTCCAGAACCCGAAGGTCCTACAATCAAAACTTTCTCCCCTTTATAAATTTTTAAATTGATATTCCGCAGGGTCGGTTCTTGCTGACTTTCGTATTGGAAAGAAAAATCTTTCCACTCAATGATTACTTCTCTCATGCTTCTCACTTTACGTATTATTTGCTTAGGACTACCTTTGTTCAGGACGGAGAAAAATCGAACGAGGCCGAGACACCTTGTCCCAGCCTCTTCACGACTATCTTACTTTACCATTTTCTCATTCTTTCATCAGAAAGTCAAAGAATAGCACTAGTCTTTCTTCAAACTGCCTACACGTATCTGTGTACGGGAATAAGCAAGTAAAAGAAGGCTACCAGCAACTGCCACTGTCACTCCGTTTGAAAGTCCCGCTACAATCCCTTGAGCAAATACTTTCTCAGCAGCTTCTTTATAAATCACAATATCACCTAGCGGTGCTAGAACACCCCAAATAAGAGCATTAGCCAATAATTGAACGAGATTAAAGATAGCAAAGTCTTTCCATTTAAATATTCCTCGAGAGATTCGAACTTGCTTTCTAACAATTCCAACCGCAAAACCAAATAAAGCACTCGCAATAATCCAAGTCCACCAAAGACCAAAACCTGAAATCGCATCTTTCACCCCATGACCGATTAAACCAACCAAGAGGCCAACAATGGGACCGAAAATAACAGACAAGAGAGCTTGTACTCCGTACTGCAATTGAATACTGGTGTTGGGCACAGGAGTTGGAATGCTAATCATTCCGATTACCACAAATAGAGCTGCGCCAATCCCAATAGCAACAACATCCTTAATTGAAAAGCTAAAATTCAACAGTTTTCTCATTTTTTTCTCCTTTTTCTTAATTCCTAATTTGTATCGACTCGGCGGATTTCAATCTTCCAAGAAGAACCTACGCCTACATTGTAAGCCTTGGCAAAGGAACCTTGGTTAATCGCTAGTCCCACACGGTAGAGGGAATTGATATACAAGATTGGTTGACCGATGCGTACATCTGCAAAGGACTTGCCATAGACGACCTGATTTTGGTACACCAACATATCATAGTGGTAAATAGTCACTTCAAATCGTTCTCCAAACTGAGGTTCGATTTGGTTAAACTCCTCTCGAGTAATGGAGGTCCAGAGAGAACCAAAGCGAACATCCAATATATCTACCGCTCCCTTGACAGAATTTCCCCCAATCTCTGTGTCCACTACTTGAAGTTCCACAATGTCCTCCACAGATAATTCTGGTCCAACCTCCTCAAAGGTAATATGTCCACTGGCTAGCTTAGCACCCGTATAAGCATAGACATCACGTCCATGGAAGGTGTAGGAATGCTCTGTGTTTTGCCGACGATTTTCTACTTCTGAGATTTCCCGAATGGCTGTGATTCCTACATGCTGTTTAATAAAGGACAGAGTGCCGTTATCCGGTGTAACGATGTATTGATTTTTAGCTGTTTTAGCCACAACGCTTTTACGCTTAGAGCCAACACCAGGGTCAACGACAGATACAAAAGTCGTTCCTTCTGGCCAATAATTAACCGTTTGAAAGAGACGATAGCTCCCCTCAAAAATATTATAAGGGGTAATATCATGTGTCAAATGATGGATTTTTAGAGTTGAGGATTCCTCCAAAGCCACACCAATCATAGCCGACACAGCTCCATCTACCAAACCAAAATCCGATTGCAATACCAGCAAATTATTATTCATCTTGTCTCCTTTTTGCGTATATTCTATCATAACACACTTCAGAAAAGCTTACAAATATCTTTTTGCAGGATATATCTATAGTTTTTGTCTATAGCCTGATCGTCCTTCTCGCTAGTTTTAAGATGCTTTTTTCTCTAAAAAAGAGTATGATAGTTACATCATGAAAAAGTAGGTTTTTATATGAAAATTATTCTTGTTGGTGGAGGGAAAGTTGGTTTCGCCCTCTGTCGTTCACTGGTTGCAGAAAACCATGACGTTGTCCTCATCGAGCAAGATGAAGCTGTCCTCAATCACATTGTCAGTCGCTTTGACATCATGGGGCTTCTTGGAAATGGTGCTGACTTTGCCATCTTGGAGCAAGCCGGCGTCCAAGAGTGTGATATCTTTATCGCTCTAACTGAATACGATGAAGTGAATATGATTTCAGCGGTACTTGCTAAAAAAATGGGTGCTAAAGAAACCATCGTTCGGGTGCGAAATCCTGAATACTCTAATGCCTATTTTAAAGAGAAAAATATTCTTGGATTTTCACTTATTGTTAATCCAGAACTCCTAGCAGCGCGTGCGATCTCAAATAGTATCGATTTTCCTAATGCACTCTCTGTTGAACGATTTGCTGGTGGTCGGGTTAGCCTGATGGAATTTGTTGTCAAAGACTCTAGTGAACTCTGTCAAATGCCAATCTCAGACTTCCGTAAAAAATTTGGTAACGTTATCGTCTGTGCTCTGGAAAGAGATCATCAACTCATGATTCCAAGTGGCGACATCACTATCCAAGGCAAGGATCGGATTTTTGTTACGGGAAATCGGGTGGATATGATGCTTTTTCACAACTACTTCAAATCTCGTGCTGTTAAAAGTCTGCTTATCGTTGGTGCAGGTAAAATTGCTTATTATCTACTTGATATTCTCAAAGATAGTCGCATCGACACTAAAGTCATCGAAATCAATCCTGAAAGAGCTCGTTTCTTTAGTGAAAAATTCCCAAATCTCTATATCGTACAAGGGGATGGGACTGCTAAGGACATCTTACTGGAAGAAAGTGCTCCTAATTACGATGCGGTCGCAACCTTAACTGGTGTTGACGAGGAAAACATCATCACCTCCATGTTCCTTGACCGTGTTGGCGTCCAAAAAAACATCACTAAAGTCAACCGAACTAGTCTTCTAGAGATTATCCAGACACCTGATTTTTCAAGTATCATCACGCCGAAAATCATCGCAGTGGATACCATTATGCACTTTATTCGAGGTCGGGTTAATGCCCAGTACTCAGACCTTCAAGCCATGCACCATCTAGCAAACGGTCAAATTGAAACCCTCCAATTCCAAATCAAGGAAGCTAATAAAATGACTGCCAAGCCCCTTTCACAGTTAAAATTGAAGAAAGGTGTGCTCATCGCAGCCATTATCCGAAAAGGAAAAACAATCTTCCCTACTGGAGAGGATATACTTGAGGTCGGAGACCAGTTACTGGTAACCACCCTGCTGCCAAACATCACCAAGATTTATGATTTGATTGAGAGGTAAAAAATGAATAAAAGTATGATTCGTTACCTCCTCTCAAAACTTCTCTTGATTGAGGCAGCTCTCCTTCTAGTACCTGTTGGTGTAGCGACCTATTATCAAGAATCCAGTCAAGTATTTATCGCTCTCTTTTCTACGATTGGAATTTTAGTCTTTCTCGGTGGTCTAGGCGTTTTACGAAAACCGAAAAATCAACGGATTTATGCCAAGGAAGGGGTCTTAATTGTTGCCCTCTGTTGGATTCTCTGGTCTTTCTTTGGCGGCCTCCCCTTTGTCTTTTCAGGACAAATCCCCAGCGTCATCGATGCCTTCTTTGAAATCAGCTCTGGATTTACGACTACAGGAGCAACTATTCTGAACGATGTTTCCGTTCTCACTCGTTCCCTCCTCTTCTGGAGAAGTTTCACCCACTTGATCGGAGGGATGGGGGTACTCGTCTTTGCACTTGCCATTATGGACAATGCCAAAAATAGTCACCTAGAGGTGATGAAGGCTGAGGTCCCTGGACCTGTCTTTGGCAAGGTCGTATCCAAGCTAAAAAACACTGCCCAGATCCTCTATCTGCTTTATCTAGCTCTCTTCTCCCTTTTTGTTGTCATCTACTATCTAGCAGGCATGCCTCTCTATGATAGTTTTGTCATCGCTATGGGAACGGCAGGAACCGGAGGCTTTACCGTCTATAACGACGGAATTGCCCACTACGGTAGCTCACTCATCACCTATCTAGTTAGTATCGGAGTGTTGGTTTTTGGGGTTAACTTCAATCTCTACTACTACCTCATGCTCCGTCGGGTTAAGGCTTTCTTTGGAGATGAAGAACTGCGAGCTTATGTGATCATTGTCCTAGTTTCTACCGGCTTGATTACTCTTAATACGCTCCACCTCTACCAAGGTGTCTCTAAAAGTGTTGAGATGGCCTTCTTCCAGGTTTCCAATATCATCACAACAACAGGTTTTGGTTACGGAGATATTACCAACTGGCCCCTCTTCTCCCAATTTATCCTCCTCTTCCTCATGGGAATCGGTGGATCAGCTGGTTCAACTGCTGGTGGTCTCAAGGTGATCAGAGGACTTATCCTCTCTAAAATCGCAAAAAATCAGATTTTATCCACCTTATCCCCTCACCGTGTTTTGACTCTACACGTCAATAAAACTGTGATTGATAAGGATACCCAGCACAAGATTCTTAAATATTTTGCTATCTATATGATGATTATTCTTTCTCTCATCTTTATCGTCAGTCTTGATAGCAATGATTTTCTAGTCGTGACCAGTGCTGTCTTCAGTTGTTTTAACAATATCGGACCTATTCTAGGTACAACCTCGAGTTTTGCCATCTTTAGTCCTATCTCTAAAATCCTCCTCTCCTTTGCAATGATTGCAGGTCGCTTAGAGATATACCCAATTTTGCTCCTCTTTATGAAACGTACCTGGTCTAAACGTTAATGATAATACAATTCCCCTTTTACAAGCTAGTAGAAGGGGAATTTTTCTATTGATAAATTGCAAGAATAAGTGCAACATTTACTCGAACTCATCCACTAGAGCTTCATAAGCAGTTCTGTAAGCTAAACATTTTCGTGGTCGGTGATTGATATCATATAAGGCCTTGTTCAAAGCCTCATCAGAAATAGCGGCTAAATCAGTTTTCTTTGGGAAATATTCTCTTAGTAAGCCATTTGCGTTTTCATTGCTTCCTCTCTGCCAGGAAGAATAGGCGTCCGCAAAGAAAAAGGAAATTCCTAAGTTCTCTACCAGAGGATAGCAGGCAAACTCTTTTCCCCTGTCTGAAGTGAAGGTTTTAAGAGTCTCTTTTGGAAATAGCTTACAAAGTTGTTCGAT
>NZ_KQ969557.1:24031-34689 GCF_001578945.1 Streptococcus oralis | reverse complement strand
TATTAAAAATAAGAAGACCATTCGGTCCTCTCTTAGTCTATTTATTTTTTAAGTGCTTCTTTGTATCGAGCAACTTCCGCTTGGTTCGCCCAAACATAGTGACCTGGACGAATTTCTACCATAGATGGTTTGTCTGTCTCATAGTCATGTTGGTCAGGATCGTAAACTTTCAAGACCTTCTTGCGTTCCAAGATTGGATCTGGAATCGGTACAGCAGATAGAAGCGCCTGAGTGTATGGGTGGACAGGATTGTTAAACAACTCCTCTGTCTCCGCCACTTCGACGATAACTCCCTTATAGATAACCGCGATGCGATCTGAGATAAAGCGAACAACTGACAAGTCATGCGCGATAAAGAGATAGGTCAAGCCCAACTCTTTTTGGAACTTCTTGAGCAAGTTCAAGACTTGCGCACGTACTGATACATCCAAGGCTGAAATTGGCTCATCCGCAATAACGAAATCAGGTTCCATCACAAGGGCACGGGCAATCCCGATACGTTGACGTTGACCACCAGAAAACTCATGTGGATAACGGGTAAGGTGTTCTTTCAAAAGTCCAACTTCATGAATCATCTTTTGAACTTTTTCTTTTCGATCTTCTTCGTCTTTGAACAAGTGGTAGTTGTAAAGGCCTTCAGAGATGATATAGTCAACTGTTGCACGCTCATTCAAGCTAGCTGCAGGGTCCTGGAAAATCATCTGGATGCGACGGATCAAGTCTGATGATTCCTTATGAGATTTTTTCCCATTGATCTTATGGCCATCAAAGATGATATCGCCTTTACTAGTATTATTTAGACCAATAATGGCACGACCAATGGTTGTTTTTCCACTACCAGACTCACCAACAAGAGAGAAGGTTTCTCCCTTGTTGATAAAGAAGTTGGCGTTTTTAACCGCGACAAACTTCTTACTTCCTTCACCGAAGGAAATTTCTAAATCTTTAATTTCTACTAATTTTTCAGACATTTCCTTCCTCCTAGTCTTCTAGATGAGCAAAGCCCATTTTATCACGAATCTTGTCATGCAAATCTGCAATGACTCCAGGTTTTTCAACTTTAGGAGCATTCTCATGAAGCAACCAAGTCTTAGCCCAGTGGGTATCAGTGACTGAAAACTTAGGTGCCTTCTCTTCAAAATCAATTTGCATCGCATAATCTGAACGAAGGGCAAAGGCATCCCCTTTCAACTCAGTATAAAGAGACGGTGGTGTTCCTGGGATAGAGTACAATTCTCCTTTATCATCAGCAAGCTGTGGCAAGCTAGACAAGAGACTCCAAGTGTATGGATGACGTGGATCGTAGAAGACTTCCTCAACAGTACCGTATTCTACAATTTCACCAGCATACATAACCGCTACCTTATCGGCAATACTTGCTACCACACCAAGGTCATGGGTGATAAAGATAATGGTAAAGTGGTACTCATTTTGCAAGGTTTTAAGCAAATCAATGATTTGCGCTTGAATGGTTACATCAAGAGCCGTTGTTGGCTCGTCACAGATCAAGATATCTGGACGACAGGCAAGGGCAATCGCAATAACGATACGTTGGCGCATCCCTCCAGAATATTGGAAAGGATACTCGTCAAAACGTTTTTCAGCGTCTGGAATTCCGACCTTGTTCATATAGTCGATGGCCATTTCTTTGGCTTCCTTGGCCGTTTTTCCTTGGTGTTTAACGATAACTTCAGTGATTTGGCTACCGATTGTATTGATTGGATCCAAACTTGTCATGGGGTCTTGGAAGATGGTCGCAATTTTAGCACCACGAATCTTTTCCCATTCTTTGTTTGAAGTCAAGGCGGTCAAGTCTTGTCCACGATAGTCGATGCTTCCTTGGGCAATGCGTCCATTGTCTTCTAACATCCCTGTAAAGGTTTTTGTTAAAACAGATTTACCAGAACCGGACTCACCTACCAAGGCAAGAACTTCTCCTTCAATCAGTTCCAGAGACACTCCTCGGATAGCCGTCAGAACTTTGTCACGAACGTCAAATTCCACGACAATATCGCGAGCAGTCAAAATTACATCTTTTCCTTTTGTCATGTCTACTCCTATCTATGTGTACGTGGATCACTAGCATCCGCTAGGTTTTGACCAACAACGAAGAGAGATAGGGATACCAAGATCAAGGTAGTCAATGGAATCCAGAACAAGTATGCGTTGGTCGTAACGTTTTGTGAGTAATCTGAGATCAAACGTCCCAAACTTGGCACTGTTACAGGCAATCCCAATCCAAAGAAGGAAAGGAAGGCTTCATAAGAAATAAAGGCTGGAAGCATTTGAGTCATTGTTGTAACGATAACAGATACCAATTGTGGCATGATATTTTTAACGATGATTTTAAAGGTTGGTGTTCCAAGTGTTTGAGAAGCAAGGTTGTATTCCAAGTCACGGTAACGCATGATTTGGATACGAATCATATAAGCAATCCCAATCCAGGTCGTCACACTCATGGCAAAAATCAAATTCCAGAAACCTGCTCCGATTGAGTAAGTCAAAACAATAACAATCAAAAGTGAAGGAATATTATTGATAACGTTGTAGACTTCCATCATGACACGGTCAACAGATTTTGAAATTCCCCAAATTCCACCAACAATAACCCCAATTATAAGGTTGATAAAAGTGGCAATGACAGAGATGAGGATAGAGTTACGCGCCCCAAACCAAACTCCGTCAAACAAGGATTTACCATTGCTATCTGTACCAAACCAATGTTCAGCATTGGGTTTTATAAAACGAGCAGAAAAGTCATTAACCTTACTTACATCATTAAAGTCAAAGTCTGAGAACATCGGATAGATAAAACTCATCAAGATAATCGCTACCAAAACTCCCAACATAATGACTGTTGATTTTTTCTTTAGAAATTGTCTAAATACAGAACCCCAGTATGAATAGGCAGGAGCATCAATTGTTTCAGAGGCAAAATCGTCACGTTTTACGAACTGAAATTTTTCTTTATCGATTGTTGACATTATTTGCCTCCTTTCTCTGTCAATTTAATACGTGGATCAATAATTGTCATCCAAATGTCACCAATAAAGTATGAGAAGATTGATAAACATGTAAAAATGAAGACAAGACCAACCACCATGTTATTATTTGATGCTTTTACAGAGTCAATTAACATTTTACCCATACCTGGATAGGCGAAGACTGTTTCTGTAAGAGTTGCTCCACCAATAACACCAAGGATCGAACCTGGAATCCCTGAAACCAAAGGAACCATGGCATTTTTAAAGATGTGTTTGTTTGAAATTTCTTTTTCAGACAGTCCTTTTGCACGAGCAAATCGAACGAAATCTTGAGATTGCAAGTCGATCATGTAACGACGAATCCAAATAGCAAGACCAGGGGCCCCAAGCAAGCCAAGAATAACTGCTGGCAAAACATAGGACCGCCAATCTCCAGCCCCCAAGATAGGGAATGAGTCTGGAAGACCAATAGATGATCCAATCAAACGCACGATATAAACCAAGGCAATCGTTGGAAGAGCAAGCAAGAAAGTCAAAGTCCCTGTAGAGAAACTATCAATCCAAGTATTTTTGTGGCGAGCCATAGCAGAACCAAGAGGAATTGCGATAGCATAAGAAATAATCAAACCGATCAGACCAGCAACAGCCGAGCTTGCAATCATTGATGGATATTGATAATTGCTTTCCGTAGCTGTATATGGATCGTCTTTACCATAGTTAGCTACTTCACGCGCATCTGCTTGACTTGGTGACTTGTAGGTACGAGAGTAAATATCTACAGAGGAAGTCTTTTTACCCGTAGGGAATTGAACTTCTGATGTCTTGGTTTGTCCCTGACCCTGTGTGATAACTTGAAGCACTGGTGTGTTTGCATAAGTTGGGTAAGAGTCCCCCAAGTTAATGTTCACAAAGTTT
Source organism: Streptococcus oralis (assembly GCF_001578945.1). Classification (GTDB taxonomy): domain Bacteria; phylum Bacillota; class Bacilli; order Lactobacillales; family Streptococcaceae; genus Streptococcus; species Streptococcus oralis_Q. Next base: position 30,790 of record NZ_KQ969557.1, on the reverse strand, counting down.
TGGTGTACAAATGGGAATTGATTATTGAAATACAAAAGATATTTATGCTTTGTACCTGACCCAACTAATGACCAACCGATAGCAGGGTCATTTTCAAAACGAAGATAACGTTGCAAGTTTGGATTTTCAGGGTCTTGAATCTTGTTTGTATGATCAATATCAATCAAGTTAGCGTAGAATTTGAAAACACGTTCAAAAATAGGAATTTCACGCGTAGCATAGAATTGACCACTTTCTGAGAATACACCGAGTGTCCAACCATTCCCGAGTTGGTTGATGTATTTTTCGTAGATTGCCTTGTTAGTCTCATTGGCATCCACTGTTACAGATGAGTCCATTGTGCTAGTTTTCTCTTGCAACTCCTTGGTATCGTAGTACTCAATGTAGCCCATCCGCTCATAAACGGTATTTTCATAATCATCCCGCTTATCCGGCGTCGTTGCAATCTTGTTATAGTTGGTATCCTGCTTGAAAATCAGTTTTCGAGGAACCATCGTATAGATAATTGTGTAGGTCAAAGTTGTCACCAAGAAAATAGACAACAATGAACGCAATACACGCATAAAAATATATTTCTTCATATCGTTTCCTTTTAAAATCCCAAAAGAACCTTCTCCTCATGGAGAGAAAGTTCTCTTGAGAGTTATTTATTTAACGTGATCCGCTAATTCTTTTTGAACTTTTTCGTTTGATTCTTTTTTCTCTTTTAACCATTTCTCACGTGCCTGTTCGTAGTCTTTCTTAGTAACTACTTTATCTTGAACTTCAATCGTTTTGAAGTAGACATTACCAGCCTTATTTCCAGATTGAGCATACGGTTCTGAGAAAGGAACAATACGTGATATAAATGGAGCTGCACCGTTATTCACCATGATTGGCATAAAGAGTGAGCTATCTGTCAACCATGCTTGTGCCGCTGCGTATTTTTCATAACGAGTATTCAAGTTAGTTGTTTCAGCACCTGCTTCATTTACAAGTTTATCATATTCTTTAAGACCGACTTGTACTGCTGCCGGACTATCTGGGTTGTCATATCCCATGTAGGTCTTAGTGTGTTCACTATCTGTCGTCTTAAAGATATCCAGATAAGTAGATGGATCTTCATAGTCAGGTCCCCAAGCAACGGCTGTTGAGAGATCCCAGTCCTCTGCTGCTGCGCTAGCTGCGTAGTATGTAATATTGAAGAGTTCATCTGTTGTCATTTGCTGGACATCAACAACGACATTTTCAGAACCCAGCACGTTTTCAACAGATTGTTTGAGAGATTGTACGCGAGAAACCGATGATTTAGCAGTTTGATCAACTGGGACGTCCAGATGGATAGGAAATTGCACACCTTGAGCTTGGAGTGTTTCCTTAGCTTTAGCAAACTCAGCTTTGGCTTTATCGGCATTAAAGAGTCCATCCTGACTATCAGCGAAGTTCACATTTTTCCACTCATCACCGTAAGTCGCCATCTTTTCAGTTACCAAATCACCAAAGGTCTTCTCTCCTGCTGTGACAAAGTCTGGTTTAACAAAAAGGTTACGAACAGCTAGAGCTGCACCCTCTTCACCATTCACCTGAGCTGAAAATGCCTTACGGTCAATAGCAAAGTTAATCGCTTGACGGAAATCCTTGTTAAGAAGAGCTTTCTTAGTTGATTCTTTTTGCTCATCTGTTGTCTTAGAAGTATGATTGTAACTTTGACGATCAATATTAACACCGGCCCCGGCAATAGTTGAACCCGGTTGAGTGTAGAAGATATTGTCTTTATAGTTTTCTTCTACCTTAGCATAGTTCGAACTTGTAGGGTACAGACGTGCTTGATTGTATGAGCCATCTGTAAAGTTCCGTTCTAGTGACTCTTGGTCTGAACCATCAAAGTAAGCCAACTTGATTCCGCCAATTTTAACGTTTTCTTTATCCCAGTAGTTTTCATTTTTAGCAAATTCAATAGATGACTTAGCTGTCAATGACTTGAGGATAAATGGACCATTATAAAGGATTGAAGTGGGATCTGTAGGTTTTGCCCAATCACTTCCCTTAGACTTCATAAACTCTTCATTAACTGGCCACAAGATAGAGTAAACAGTTTTAGAGTTCCAATATGGCTCTGGGCGCGCCAATGTGTACTCAAGAGTATAATCGTCAACCGCTTTAACCCCTACGTTTGAAAAGTCTGTATTTGTCCCTGTAACATAGTCGTTCAAGCCTTTGATAGAGTCTTGGATAAGATAAAGTGCTTCTGACTTAGCCTCAGCTGCATGCTTAATCCCTGTAACAAAGTCTTTGGCAGTTACTGGTGCATACTCTTCACCATCAGACGTATACCATTTCGCTCCTTCACGGATTTTATAGGTATAAGTCAAGCCATCTTGAGATACAGTCCAGCTTTCTGCCATTCCTGGAACAAGGTTGCCGTATTTGTCATTGGTCAACAAACCATCAACACTATTTGTGGTCGCAACAACTGTACTATTCTTCCCCGATACAATGTAGTCCAATGTTTCTGGGTCTGCTGTGTATACATAACTATAGGTTTTTGGAGCTGAACTTGATGATGAAGAACCGCAGGCAGCAAGAACGCCAGTTGCCAGCAACGCAGTTCCTACTGTAAAAAATATTCTATTTTTTTTCATGTATATACTCCTATTAAAAATTTAGATTTATTGTTAATTATACCATATATCCTCTAAAAAGTAAACGAATTTTCAGAATATTTAGGCGTGTATCCACAAAAAACTTCCATTTGTCAAATTTCTTTATTCTTTGTTTGTGTCTACAAAAAATACTTTCCCGTTTATCTCTCCTTAAAACGATATTTGTATAAGTTTTTCCCACCTCCTCTATAATAAGCTATTTTTTAAAATTGGATTTTCGTTTAAGAAACTATTGACGTAAAATGATTTTCAAGGTATAATATTAAACGTTGAGGCGGTATAGCCAAGTGGTAAGGCACGGCTCTGCAAAAGCTTGATCGTCGGTTCAAATCCGTCTACCGCCTTTTAGTACCTGAAATAACAGGAATTAACCGAATAAAAAGCCCGTAAATCGGGCTTTTTTTATTTTTTCTTCAGATAAATACGGATAACTTCGAAAAACTTTTGGGGCGATTGGGGGCGAATGAAAAACAGTGACGAAAATCACTGTTTTACTCGGTTTCTTCTTCAGGTTCTAGTTCTGTGATTTGAACTTTTACCTTGGTAACACGTCCATTTTTCACCTTATCATTAGTCAGGATGATTTGTTTGTTTTGGCTGACCAGTTCATAACTGATTTTTTCAGTTGTTGGAATCGTACCAACACCCGTCAAATAATAACCGGCGATGGTATCCACGTCATCGCTTTCTAGTTCGACACCAAAGTAGTCGTTAAAGTCGTTAAGATTCATGGTTCCCTGTGCAATATAGGTATCTTCACTGATTTGATGGACTTCAATTTCTGCCTTGTCTGTCTCATCATCGATCTCACCTACAATCTCTTCTAGGAGATCTTCCAGAGTTACCAAACCAGCCATTCCACCGTATTCGTCTAGTAAGATGGCCATTTGATTTTGGGTATTTCGAAGCTCTTTAAGGAGGTCGTCCACAAAGATGGTCTCAGGCACAAATAGCGGTGTTTGGAGGATTCGTTTCCAGACAATATTTTCAAAGCCATCTGCATAGGCAGCGTTCAGCAAACGCTTGGTATGAATCAAACCAATCACATTGTCCTTATCACCATCGTAAACAGGGATACGTGAGAAATTTTGCTTCAAGATACTCTCAATAATCGTTTGACTGTCATCCTGAATATCTACCATAAAGGCATCTGTACGAGGCACCATTAGCTCACGAGCCATTAATTCATCTAGAGAAAAGATTCCCTGTAGCATTTCAATCTCATCTGCATCCAGTGTTTCTTCACTATTGGTGAGCATGTACTCTATTTCATCACGTGTCATCTTTTCGTCAGCATCATCAAAGGTCATTGGCGTTACACGACTCAATAGGTTAGTTGAAGCCGACAGAAGCCAAACAAAGGGGCTGACAATTTTTCCCAAACCAATAATGACTGGTGCTGTTCGGATGGCCAAGGTATCTTTCAGATTTAGAGCGATTCTCTTGGGATAGAGTTCCCCAAAAACAATGGAAATGTAGGTCAAGAACGCTAAAGATAGAAAGCTTGCAATAGCGTAAGCTGTTTCACTATTTCCCATCCAAGAAGCAATTTCGCGTCCTAGCGTTTCTGCTAAACTTGCCCCTGACAAGATGGTAATTAACGTGATACCAACTTGAATCGTTGATAAAAAGTGGTTAGGATTTTCAAGTACCTTTAACAAACGAACGTAACGTTTGTCTCCCTCTTCTGCCTTTTGCTCTACTCGGGCACGGTTTAGTGACACCATTGCCATTTCAGTGGCTGAGAAAAAAGCATTTAACAGGGTCAAGATAAATAACAATACAAACTGTAGCAACAAATTCTGACTGCTCGGGTCTTCCATAGTCCTTCTCCTAAAATAGTATCTTGTGTTCCATTATATCATAAAATCGATCAGGATTCACATTATTTTTCATTTAAAGAACAACTCCCCTGCTTCTAGAAGACAAAGGAGCTGTTTTTTATAACATCTATTACTTCTAATCTGTCACTGTTACTTGCCCTGTTCGGTAATCAAGCTGGATTCCCTTTTGAACATTGGGGATTAAGACATTGAATTCCAATTCGCCATCTGAAGACTTGGCTTCAATTTGTGAAGCGGATGGAACTAGGTCCTCATTTGTCGCATAGTGGAGTGTCACCCGATAACGGACCCTCTTATTCTGATCCAAGGCTTTTCTGACCAAACTTTCATAATAGTTCTGACCAGTCGAATCCTCAGCCTGTGCTTGGTTGGCCCAAGCTGTCTGGACTGCAATGTTCTTGGGATTGCTGGTAGAGGCATCAAAACCATCCAAACCACCTATCAAGGCATAGCCCAGCAGGTGTCCTCTATCAACTGCATGTGTATAGGCTCCCTTTAGATTCTTGACCTGATACCATCCTGGTGGAGTCCAAGAGGTAGAGCCATTTCCTGTTTCTTCACGATTCTTATACTGTCGAGTGGCTTTGGATAAGAGGGCATTGGCAACAGTTGGGACTGTCTCGTTCCCGACTGGTTTTGTTTTATTATCCGCATAGGGTTTGCTAGAAACCTTGGCATCTAGATTGGTTTTATTGTCATTGACAACAAAGGCACCCGCCCCATTCCACTCTAGACCACCCTTAATTTGGTTTTTGATTGACTCAGTTAAGACACTTTCAGCCAACTCCTGACTAGGAGCTTCTGAAGCTTGTTTTTTCTGACTCACTTTGGTTTTAGGCGTGTTTGATGTCGACTGTATCTGCTTGATATAATAGCTTCCAGTAGCCAAGAGTAAGAATAGAAGTAACCCTATCAGAGCTTGTCTTGTTTTTTTGTCCATTTTTCTCCTTATTTCTTTAGAAAAAGACTGGTCTCCCAGTCTAATTTCCTGTAAATTTACTAATCAATTCCTGCCACTTTGCTGGAGACAAGATAGCCCATGGATCCTGTCCCTTTCCTAGGATGCCATAGCCAACCATCAAGCCGATTCCTAAAGCCAGAAAGCCAAGCAGTAGGACGATAAAAATCAACAGTAAACGACGGAGTACATAGCGTAAGTTTTTATTCTTCATCCTTAACCTCAATCCGTTGAATCTTCGCTCCTAGCTGAGCCAATTTCTCATGAAAACGGTAGTAACCTCTATCAAGGTGGACTAACTTACCAACAACTGTTTCTCCCTGCGCCACCAGACCTGTCAAAATCAAAGCAGCACTAGCGCGAAGGTCTGTTGATAGAACTTCTGCCCCCTGTAAAGCCTGTCCCCCGGCAATACGTGCTGTATCACGAATAATCTCTGAACGCAAGCCCATCCGACGCATTTCCTCCAGATGTTGGAAACGATTCTCGAACACCGTTTCCACCATGGTTGATTCCCCTTTTACGACAGTCATTAAGGCTGTAAATTGAGCCTGCATATCTGTCGGGAATCCTGGATGTGGCAAGGTTTTTACATGAACAGCTTTGAGATTTTCCAGTTGAGAACGGACACGAATACCTTCCGACTCCTCCGTTACCTCAACTCCCATTTCAAGGAGTTTGGCAATCAAGGGGCGATTATGCTCCCAGACTGCATCACGAATGAGGACATCTCCACCAGTCATAGCTGCAGCTACCATAAAGGTTCCAGCTTCGATACGATCCTGTACGACATTGTGGGTCGTACCGTGGAGTTCCTTGACACCAGTCACTGTAATTGTTTCGGTACCTGCCCCCTTAACTTTGGCTCCCATTTCATTAAGGAGAATTGCTAGGTCAACAATTTCTGGCTCACGCGCAGCATTTTCAATAACCGTCACACCGTCAGCTAAAGTTGCTGCCATCATGAGGTTTTGTGTTGCGCCAACACTAGGAAAGTCCATGTAGATATGAGCGCCGTGCAGACGTTCTGCCTTGGCTTCGATGTAACCAGCTGTCTGAGTGATTTTAGCCCCCATAGCTTCCAAACCTTTGAGGTGGAGATCGATTGGACGACTCCCGATGGTACATCCCCCTGGCATAGAAACTTTGGCATGGCCTACACGAGCAAGGATTGGTCCCAAGACAACGATGGATGCACGCATCTTGCTGACATACTTATATGGAGCTTTCTCCGTGATATCACCAGTCGCATCAACCTCAACAACATGAGCTTCCTCATCAAAGTCCACCTTGGCATTCAGACCACGAACTACTT
>NZ_KQ969557.1:17785-23866 GCF_001578945.1 Streptococcus oralis | reverse complement strand
ACCACGAACTACTTGATTCATGGTGAACACATCTGACAAGATTGGGACGTTCTGCAAGACTGTCTTACCCTTGCTTGCTAGAATAGTCGCTGCCAATAAAGGTAAGACTGCATTCTTTGCTCCCTCGATCGTCACACTCCCAGCCAGACGATTATCCCCGCCTTGAACCACAATTTTTTCCATAGTTGTTTCCTTTACTTTTGATTTTATAATAGTCCTCTAAGCGCTTCTTGCCACAGTTGGTACAAACTGATAAAGAATGAACTCAAGATGTAGCCCATCACGATACTAAAGAAGCCTACCAACAAACGAACCTTTTTTGTGTTAGTAGCGGTGACTTTTAAAACCTTTTCCCATCTCACAAGATCCTTCAAAAGGTAAAAACTCAAATAAATAAAGAGTATATGACTGCTTAGAGTGAATAATAATTGAACCATTTGACTATTATACCATCTTATCCGCTTGCGCGCTAGTTTTCGATTTTTCTACGAATTAGGGATTGTTTTTAAGATAATCAATCGCATCCTGCAAGGTTTTTACGGGCACGATTTTCATCTCTGTTTTGATCGTTTTAGCAGCTTCTAAGGCTGTTTCATAGTTGCTTTTCGCATTGGGATCTGCTTTTTTTGCTTCCTCGGTAACTGGATTGTCAGGAGCAAAAAAGATGTTGGCTCCCTGACGAGAGGCTGCAACTACTTTTTTGTCAATTCCACCAATATCGCCAACATTTCCATCGCGATCAATGGTTCCCGTCCCCGCAACAATGCGGCCATTACGAAGGCCTGGATCGGCTATCTGGGTGTAGATAGCGAGACTGAACATGAGACCGGCACTTGGCCCGCCGATACCAGCTGTTGAAAAACGAATCGGAACATCACTGGTCACTTCCGTACGGTCAATCAGACCAATCCCAATCCCGTTTTTCCCATTTTCGAGAGTGATAATTTTACCTTCAGCAGACTTGACTTTTCCGTCTTCTTCATAGGTTACCTTGACCGTGTCCCCTAATTGTTGAGAGTTGACGTAGTCGACTAAATCTTTTGAACTGTCAAACGTCTTGTCGTTAACAGCTGTCACTGTATCTGCAATGTTCAGAATGCCCTTAAAAGTTGAATTGTCCGTCACGGTCAAGACATAAACTCCCAGATACTTGAGTTCGATATCCTTTCCAGCCGTCTTCAATCCTTGATACTTGGCCATGTTTTGAGAAGTTTGCATGTAGAACTGATTGATCCGCATAAACTCCGCATCCGTAGAACCACCCGTTGTCTCCTGAGCGCTTCTAATATCCGTGAAAGGTGTTAACCAAGCATAGACAAGATGCGATAGGGTTGCATGTCGAATGCCGACTGTTACAAACTGGTAAGCTCCTGCTTCTGTATCTTCTGTTTCATTGACTTTCAAAACTTGACGAATATCTTCCGCTCCACCTGGAACTTCTATGTAGTAAGGTAATGGTACTACAAAGGTTAAAAAAGTCAATACTAGTGCTAGGATGACATATAAGGGCCATCTAGTTTTTTTCTTCATGTTCTAATTCCTCCACAACACTGTTTGGGACATACTGCTGAATCTCCTGACCAAACTTCAGAAGTTCTCTCATGGCTGAAGAGCTAATATAAAGATGCTCTGGGCGACTATGTAGGTAGACGGTCTCGATCTCTGGAGCCAGTTGATGATTGTAGTAGTCAAAACTAGCCTCGTATTGCAAGTCGGTGGCATTTCGCAAGCCACGGACAAGGGTCTTAGCACCCAGTCTTCTTGCAACATCGACGACTAGTTGGTCATGAGAAGCCAGGACCTCTACATTATCTAAATGCGCCACCGCTTTTTCGACTGCCCGTTTGCGGTTTTCAACAGGGAGAAAGCCTTGTTTGTGGGGATTGTAGAAAACCCCGACATAGAGCTTATCAAAGAGTTTGCTAGCACGTTCAATGATATCTAGATGTCCATTCGTCATCGGATCAAATGAACCTGTGAATAATCCAATTTTATCTGACATAGACTGTCACCTTACTAATCCCATATATTTTTTCCTTCCAGATACCTAAGCAGGCGATTTCTTCTGGTAGTTCTACAGACTTATCGGTTTCACAGACAACCATGATCTCTTCGGAGAAAAGGTTTCTTTCTGCCATTTTTTCGATATCTGCAACGATTTGTTCCTTGGCATAGGGAGGATCTAAAAAGACCAGGTCAAAGGGACTATTCACTTGCTCCAAGGCTCGTTCAGCCTCCATCTTTAAGAGCTGAAATTTGGAAACTTCCTTGGTCATTTGGATATTTTCAGCGATGATAGCTTGTGCCTTTCGATCCCGTTCCACTAAGACAGCATGGGACATCCCACGCGAGACTGCCTCAATGGATAAACCGCCACTGCCAGCATAGAGATCCAAGACACGACCGCCCTCAAAATAGGGACCTATCATGTTAAAGATAGCTCCACGCACCTTATCCGATGTCGGCCTAGTCGTCTTGCCTTCTAGCGTCTTGAGAGGGCGCCCTCCGTAGATTCCTGATACGATTTTCATACCGTTTATTATACCAAATTATAGGCAAAAAGAGAACGAAAACCGAACCTTGCGGTTCGATTCTCTACAAAATATTTTCGTACGTATCGCGGACTTCTTGAGGCCAGACACTGGTCTGAACTTCTCCAATGTGTTTCTTACGAAGAAGGAACATGGCCATCCGAGACTGTCCGATACCTCCACCAATTGTCAGTGGGAAAAGGCCGTTAAGCAGGGCTTTATGCCATTCCAGCTCGAGACGATCTTCGTCTCCGGTAAGAGCCACTTGGCGACGAAGTGTATCCTCATCTACCCGAATCCCCATAGAAGAAAGTTCAAAGGCACAACCAAGAGATTCGTTCCAAACTAGAATATCGCCATTCAACCCTTTGTAGCCATTTTCAGACTCTGTTGTCCAGTCATCGTAATCAGGTGCACGGCCATCATGAGGTTTCCCGTCAGGCAACTCGCCACCGATACCAATCAAGAAGACAGCACCGAACTCTTTACAGATTGCATTTTCACGCTCTTTTGGTGTCAAATCTGGATAGCGTTCCACCAACTCTTCTGTATGGATGAAGGTAATTTGTTTTGGCAAGATCGATTCGATATCATAGCGGGCTTCTACGGCTAGCTCTGTTAGACGAATAGCCTTATAAATCTTTTCAACTGTTTCTTTAAGATAAGCGATATTGCGTTGTCCATTTGGAATCACTTTTTCCCAGTCCCACTGGTCTACATAAACAGAGTGGGTCGCATCCAGTGAATCTTCATCTGGACGAAGGGCCTTCATGTGAACAAACAAACCTTCTCCTTCACCGAAACCAAAACGGGCCAAGGTGTGGCGTTTCCATTTGGCAAGTGAGTGAACGACTTCATAAGTTTCATCTGGAATTTGCAAGACCTTCACCGATACTGGATGTTCGACACCAGACAGGTTATCCTGCATCCCATCACCGACCTTGCTCAAGATAGGACCTTGAACCTCGACAACTTCTAACTTATCTTTCAAATACTGGGTAAAAGTGTTCTTCACAAAGGAAATTTCTTCTTGCTGATGAATAAAGCTTTTCTTCATAAACGGCTCCTAAAAAATTAGTTAAAAGCATTATACACCTATTTTCAAGAAAAGGAAAGAGTAAATAAGAAAAAGTCAGCGCTCTTTAGAACACTGACTCCATAATTCTTTAATCGTTTCGACCAAAGATTCGTAAGATGCTAAGGAAGAGGTTGATAAAGTCTAGGTAGATGCTGAGGGCCATTGAAACGACCCAACCTGTTGCTACTTGCCCTCGTGACTGCTCATAAACATAGCGAATCTTTTGGTTATCCCAAGCAATCAAACCTGAGAAGACCAAGACCATGGCAATACTAATCATGTAGTCAAAGAAGCTATTTGCTAGAAATAGATTCACAACCATGGCGATGATGAGGCCGACAAGTGCCGCCATCAGAGCTCGTCCCATTCCACTCAAATCTTTCTTGGTGAAAATCCCGATTGCCGCCATGACAAAGAAGAGTAGGGCGCTGGATACAAAGGCTGATAATACGGTTCCCGGTGTATAGAAGGCTACGACAAAACTAAGCGTGAAGCCATTTAAAACAGAATAAACTAAAAATACTGGCAAAGCTGCTGGGCTGTTTTTAGTAGCCATGCTACTTGCAACAAAGACCAGACCAAGTTCTGCAAAAGTTGCAATCATCAGCCAGAGACGACCATGCATTAAAAAGTAGACCAATTGGGACTGAAAGACTGTCAACATCAAAGCTGACACGAGAGCTGATAGACCAATCCCAAGTCCCACAAAGGCGTAAACCTTAGCGTAAAATTGATTGAGACCTGAACGTTCTTGAATAATCGTTTGATTCATTCTGATTCTCCTTTTCTCTATAAATATACCTTGATTATAGCAAATATTCCATTAATTAGCTAAAATAAAACATCAAAATGCCTGCGGCAACTGCAACATTTAGACTCTCTGCTTGTCCCTTCATAGTAATGTGAATGAGTTGATCCGCACTCTCAGCCATGACAGAACTAATCCCCTGCCCTTCATTTCCCATGACTAAAACAAAGTCTTCTAGGGGAGAAAGCTCACGATAATCCTTTGAATCTCTCGATAAGGTTGTTGCCAGAATGGGCAAATTGCTCCTCTTTGCCTCTTCTATAAAGGTGGCAAGAGGCATACGATAGATGGGCAAGTGAAAATGACTTCCTTGCATGGAACGCAGTGTCTTGAGACTGTAGATATCCGCTGACTTATCTGAAACAATAACCCCTGTAAAACCTGCGGCATCCGCCGTCCGAATCATGGTGCCCACATTGCCAGGATCTTGGACATCCTCTAAAAATAGAAACTTGCCCTGATGGAGATCAGGCAGTCCCACTTCTTCTTTTTGGATGATTGCTACGATTCCCTGTGGTGTTTGAGAGTCTGCCAAATCCAGCAAAATCTCCTCTGAAACCCAGACAGTTTGAGGAAAAGCAGCTAACTGATCTCGGTAACTTTCCAGAGCAAAGATCTTCTCAATCGTCACTCCTGCTTGAACAGCTTCTTCAAACAAGTGCCAGCCCTCAATCAAATAAACAAACTTTCGATATTTTTTTTGATGTAATTTCTTGGCATTTTTTACCACAGAATTGGCTTTTGAGGTTATAATAGTCATAGAAATATTATAACACAATCAAAGGGGTTTGGTATGCAAAAGGTTAGAATGATTGCCCAAGGTAGGGTGCAGGGTGTTGGTTTTCGTTGGGGCGTTTATACTCTAGCGCTTGAAATCGGTGGCATCACCGGTCGTGTCTGGAATAATGACGATGGCACAGTAGAAATTCTTGCTCAGGCAGACTCCTCTGCCACTATGGCAAAATTTATCCAAGAAATCCGAAAAGGTCCAACACCTTTTTCAAAAGTTACCTATCTGGATGTACAAATGAGCAACTTTTCATCCTACTCGGACTTTAAAGTCGCAAATTAGGTCTCTAGAACTATTGTATATTTTACAAAAAAACAGTAGAATAGAAAGGTATAATTTTTATAGAAGGAATGAAAACATTGAAATCTATTAAACGTTTTGCCCTCTCTGCTATGGGAGTGGCTATGCTACTTATCTTGACAGGCTGTGTCCAAGTAGACAAGGCAACAGGACAACCTACAGGATTGATTTGGAATACCATCGGAGCACCTATGGCAGAGGCTATCAAATACTTTGCTAATGATATGGGACTTGGTTTTGGGATGGGGATCATCATCGTTACCATCATCGTACGTTTGATTATCTTGCCACTCGGTATCTACCAATCATGGAAGGCAACACTTCACTCTGAAAAGATGAACGCCCTCAAACACGTGCTCGAACCACATCAAACACGTCTTAAAGAAGCAACAACCCAAGAAGAAAAACTTGAGGCTCAACAAGCCCTCTTTGCCGCCCAAAAAGAACATGGTATCAGCATGCTTGGAGGAGTTGGATGTTTCCCTATCCTCATTCAAATGCCTTTCTTCTCTGCTATCTACTTTGCTGCCCAACACACTGAAGGGGTTGCTGATTCTAACTTCTTGGGAATTGC
>NZ_KQ969557.1:7524-17569 GCF_001578945.1 Streptococcus oralis | reverse complement strand
CTTGGCTCACCAAGTATGCTCCTCGTGGCCTGCGCTGGTATTCTCTACTACCTCCAGTCTCTCCTCTCACTTCATGGTGTAGAAGACGAAATGCAGAGAGAACAGCTAAAGAGGATGATTTACATGAGCCCACTCATGATTGTCGTCTTCTCCCTCTTCTCACCAGCCAGTGTGACACTTTACTGGGTTGTCGGTGGTTTCATGATGATTCTCCAACAATTTATCGTCAACTATGTCGTTCGTCCAAAACTTCGTCAAAAAGTACGTGAAGAATACGAAAAGAACCCTCCGAAAGTCAGCCCTTCTGCAGATGCAAGAAAAGATGTGACTCCTAAACAGCCTCAGGCTATCACAACCAATAAGAAAAAGAAAAACCGCAACTCTGGCAAACAACGATCTAGATAAGACTAAACGAGCTTAGCTGAAGGGCTAGGCTTTTTTGCATCACAAAAGCCCGATGTTTCCATCAGGCTCCTTTTTATCCATGAACACGTTTCATGTAGTCTTGATAACTTTCGGTATCCATGAGTTCTTTGGCATTTTTGACCCGGTCTGCTGTCGGCGGTTTAACCCCTTCAAGCGAGTAAGGAATGCCCAATTCCCGCCATTTAAACTCACCCATGGTGTGATAAGGTAGGATTTCAAACTTGTCAACATTTTTAAGGGTTTTTACGAACTTCCCAAGTTCGATCAAGTCCTCATCACGGTCTGTCAAGCCTGGAACCAATACGTGGCGAATCCAAACAGGTTTTCCAATGTCTGATAGGTACCGGGCACAGGCCAAGATGTTTTTATTGGTTTGGCTAGTGACGATCTTGTGCTGCTCTTCGTTGATTTCTTTGATATCCAAGAGAACCAAGTCTGTCACCGCCATGAGTTTATTAAACTTTTCGAGATAACGTGGTGTGTTACGGAAAGGAAGGGCACAGGTGTCCAAGGTGCAATGGATACCTTTTTCCTTAGCCTTGGTAAAAAAGGCAATCAAGAAATCAATCTGCAAGAGCGCCTCTCCTCCACTGACAGTGATTCCTCCCTTGTCTCCCCAGAAACCACGATAACGTAGGGCCTCTGCTAAGATATCATCCACTGTACGCACACGAGATTTATTGGTTTCCATCTCCCAGGTATCTGGATTATGGCAATATTGACAACGCATATGGCAACCTTGAAGAAAGACGATAAAGCGAATTCCAGGGCCATCTACTGCCCCAAAACTTTCTGTCGAATGCACCATTCCTGTCACTTGTCCATAGTCAATTGTTTCTTCAGACATATCGTCACCTTCCTTGAAACCGTTTTATAGTTTTATTATATCACGACTATAGCCAAATTCAAGAATTTTTGTCTGTTTTTTAGAAAAAGCATCTGTTTTTCACTTTCACAATGTGTTCCATTTTTATTTGATGCTACGTACGACAAATCGTTTCACAACCAGATCCAATTCCTGACTCTTTAGGAAGTTTTCAATATCTGCTAAGTGCAGGCTCTGGTCTTGCTCGATGGAAATAGTCACCTCATAGAGTTCCTCCTGAGCCGTCTGTTTCATTTCCATCTTGATTGAGTGGTACTGTTCACATTGGTAGTAGGCATAGAGCTGGCTGAGCGTAGTTTTATCTGCCGTTTCTCCTACAATCTTAATCTCAAAATCTCCACTATTTTTTTGACTAGTGTGAGTCAAGAGCTGAATCATGACCACGACCACCGTACAAACCAACCCCATCAACCACATGCCACCACCGATAGCCATCCCAATCCCGGCAGTCGCCCACACACCTGCTGCTGTCGTGATTCCACTGATTTTTTTATCCCGCATAAAGATAATGCCACCACCGATAAAGCTGATTCCACTAACGATTTGAGCAGCGACCCGGGAGGTGTCAAAATTTGGTGTATCTAAAAAAGCCTCCTTGGAAATAATCATCATCAAGGCCGAGGTCACAGCAACGATAATGTGGGTCTTAATCCCCGCCTGCTTATTTCTAGCGCTCCGCTCATAGCCAATAGCCCAGCCACAGACAACTGCTAAAAAGATAACTAGAAAATGCCGCACCATCGGCGTCTGCGCAATCCATAGTCCAATACTCTCCATCTCGTCTCCCTCCCTTCTCATTCTTTCTGCTACTTTCTTGAAAGAAAGCTAGAGGTTGGGACTCTGTCTTCAACCTCTAACCATTTACATTTTTATTTAACTAGATCTTAACCTTGTCTTAGTGAAGTCCCTTGCTTTCAAGGTAGCGAACCACCAAGCTAGGCCAGTCCGTCTGAATAATATCTGCTCCCTTTTCTAGGAGGACTCCCCAGCCCTGATCTGCTGACTGCAAGATTGAGGTGTTGTCATCATGACCGGCGAACAATTTCTTTTCATCATTCATAGTCAAGGCATTAATCCAGACACAGAGATTGGCATCTTTTAGTTCTTGAATCGTTTCTGCCTGGTAAAAATCATCCGCCTCCGTCTCTGCCTTTATCTCTACCCCGATAATGTTAACTTCCGGATATTGTTTCAAGAGATCAAGCTGTGCTAGCTTACTAATCTTAGGCATAAAGAGGAATTTGGTTTCTTCTCCTGCCAAAAATTGGAGAGTTTCTTCCTCAAGCGGACCTTTTAAAATGACCTGTTCCACCATGTCTTCCTGTTTGACTAAGTCACAGATCAGTGGGAAAAAGTCCCAGGCCCGATCAATGTTGATCAGACAGCGTCCTTTAAAATAACGAAGGGTATCTTCTAACTTCTCAACTGGATAGGAAATGGCAGATAAATTACTGTTACAATAAGTCAAGTCCTTTAGTTCTTGACTCGATAAACTTCGAATATCAAAATCTTTTTGGAAATTTTTCCTTTCCATGCCATTGTGAAAATGGTAGAGTTGATCATCACTCGTTTTAAAGACATCTGCTTCAACAATGTCTCCTCCCATCTGAAGCGAAGCTTCATAGGCCGGAATAGTATTTTCCACAATATTTCCAGCTGAACTTCCTCTGTGGACAGCAATGAGAACTTTTTTCTTCTCCAACTCTTGATTCAAAAAGCGATTGATTTCTTGGTAACTTTCCTGTCCAATCATCCTGCCTTCTCCTTTATAAAATGCTCAATCAAATGGTAGATTGCATCGCTAAAACGTGGAACAACATAGGTGGCGTGAGCCTTGACATCTTCGGGAGCATGGGCCATACAATAAGAGACTGTTGCCGCATCAAACATGGAAATGTCATTTTCTGAGTCCCCAATCGCTACACTAAAGCCCCCCTGGCTGAGCCGTTCAAGCGCCTGCCCTTTTGAGGTATGATTGGCAGAAATCTCGATTCTTCTTTTACCAACTCGAAAGATGGATAAATCAGGAAATAAGACTTTTAATTCCTTGGTAATCTGACAGGCCTGCTCTAGGCCATCTGGGCGAAGATTAATCTTATAAACTGTGCGTTTCAAGGCCTCATCATAGGGATTATCCATGTAGTCATAGTTTAAACCTAGGAGCTCATTTTGATTTTCCTGCTTAAAATTTCCAAACCGTTCCTTGTTGTCAAGGGCATCAAAGGTGACCTGATGGTCTTTTAGATACTGGATTAGGTCCTTTAAGCGATCCTTTGAAATTTGACGGTCTTCTAAGACCTGCCCCTTGGCATCCACTATATACCCGCCATTAAAGGCTACCTTATAATCTAAGGATAAGCCGTTCACTTCTTCGACATAGGTGATCTCCTTTAAGGAGCGTCCAGTTGCGATAACCAGTTGGCTATAATGACTCGCGGCTTGAAAGGCTTTCAAGTCCTCGCTTGCGACCGCAGATGAATCAAAGACGAAAGTCCCATCAATGTCGATAAAGATCATTGGTTTTTTATCAGTCATGGGCTCGTCCTTCCTCTTTAAAGATGTCTAAAATTTCATTTTTCAAGATATTAGCCTTACCTCCATAGATGGACTGCATCTGCATGCCAGACTCCACAAAACCTAAGGCTTCTAAATGGTTGACAATGAGATCTTGATCGACCTGAGCCCGGTCCTTAACATTAATCCGTAGGCGTGTGATACAAGCATCTACATTTTCGATATTGTCATAGCCACCGTGAGCTGCGATAAGAGCTCTAGCTTGTTTGCGAAGGTCAGACTCTTGCGCATTGACCACAGTTTCATCATGATGTTGGTATTTGGCTTCAACTTCTTTTCGGTTAGACAATTTCACTTCTGAAGAATCGCCCCGTCCAGGAGTTTTCAAGTCAAATTTCAAAATCATGAACTTAAAGACATGGTAGTACAAGAAGGCACAGCCAAGCCCTACCAGCAGAATGACATACCAGTGGGTCTTACCTCCCTGAATCAAGCCATAGATCAAAAAGTTAATCAAGCCATGTCCCATCGGAGCCATGACAGCACCGCCTAGCAATTCTGTCACAACAGAAGTCAAACCAGCAAGAAGAGCATGAACTCCGTACAGCATCGGTGCAACGAAGAGGAAGGTAAATTCCAAGGGTTCTGTAATCCCTGTAATGAAGGATGTTGCTGCGGCTGCTGTTAGTAGAGAGGCGACTGTTTTCTTATTCTCAGGTTTAGCAGTGCGATACATTGCAAGAGCTGCAGCAGGAAGACCAAACATAAAGTAGACAAATTTCCCTGCATTAAAGCGCGTAATTGTCGGATCAATATTCAAAATAGAAGAATCCGTCAAGGAGGCCATGTAGGCATTCAAGGTGCCACCAACCTTTTCACCTGCAATAGTCCATACACCCCCAAGATCGGTCGTCATAACTGGAAGATTCAAGCCATGATGCAAACCAAATGGCAAGAGAGAGCGTTCCAAAATCGCATACAAGAAGGTTCCTATATAGCCTGTTTTAACAACGAGACCAGAGAAGGCTGTAATTCCTTGTTGCACAAATGGCCAAACTAAAAAGAGACCAGAAGCTACAAGAGCCATCACTGGAATGACCACTAGCGGCACCAAACGAGGACCGCTAAAGAAAGAGAGGACCTGTGGAACTTTGATATTGAGCACTTTCTTGTGCACATAGTAGACGACAAGACCAGTAATAATTCCTCCAAAAACGTTCAAGTCCATGGTCTGAATCCCTAGAACGCTGGTCTGCATTTGTGCAGCCATGGCCAAGCGATAGGCTTGCGGAGCCAAATCTCCCTGTGTCACCAAGGTTCCTGTTTGGGTCAATAGGAAATTCAAAACCTTATGAAGTACGATAAACCCAACCAAACCAGAAAGTGCTGCAGAGCCCTTTTCTTTCTTTGCAAGACCAACTGCTACCCCGACCGCAAAAATAACGTGCAGGTGAGAGAAGACAACATCTCCCAAAGCGACAAATAAATTCATCAAGAATTGGAAGGCTTCATTCTGCAAGAATGGATACATTTTCAAGGTAGTTCCATTGGTAAAGGCTGCCCCAATTCCTTTTATAATTCCAGCTCCAGGCAAGATGGAAACTGGTAGTAACAATACGCGTCCGAACTCTTCAAACGCAAGAATGACTTTATTTTTCGATGCCATGATATCACCGTTCCTTTCTTAATTCTATTCTATCATGCCTCCATTTTTAGAAGGGATTTTAGGGAAAAAATGAGGGAAAGGAAAAAAAGACCTCTAAGAGTACTTTTTTACTCTCTAGAGGTGGTTTGCTGCAGGAGCAGTTTTTCATACAAGATGGTACTCATCAGATAAAGCATGAGACGAGACCGCAGTTTGGTCCGGGTATGAGTGCTGTTATAAACATGAAGGGCATGCGTACTGATTCGCTTGAGAGGACTCGCTGCAAGACTTGTAATCGCAATAATGCGCGCTCCCTTGCCTTTTGCCTTTAGCAACATTTCATTGAGATCTTCCACATTACCACTGAGAGAAAAGACAATCAAGACATCCTCTTGGTTGACAATCTCTGGAATTCGTTCCATGGAAAAGTAATCAATGTAATCATTAGACCAAAGATTGATGAGTTTGAGCTTGCGATTTAAGTCAGAAGCGACTTGAGAACTAGAGCCTGTTCCCAAACAAAAAATTCGTCTAGCTTCTAAGATTTCTTGGCAAATTCGGGTCAGTAGCTCCTGATCCACCAAGTCGATAGTAGCCAGAAAGTCGCCTTTCATCATTTCCAAAATCAGTGAAAAGTCATCAACCTGAGAACTTTGCAAGGTCTGATTGAGTTTTTTTGCGGTGATAAGAGCATACTTCAACTCTGTGAAAGTATCACAGTTTAACTTCTTGACTGCTCGAATGATGGTCGCGTTGGAGACAAACAAATGCTCTCGGATAATCTTGAGTTTTAGTTTCTCTATCTCCTCGTACTTCAAAATGAAATCGACAATTTCCTGCTCGGCATCAGAGAGTCGATCATAGTTTTCATTGATAGTTCTATAAATATCTGTCACAGGCGACCTCTCCATTGCTGTTTTTATAACTATTATAACATATTTTAAACCAACATGCTTCTACTCTTCAAAATCAAAACCGTACAAGGTCGCAAAGTAATCTTCTGGACGCTCTGCCCGGCGGATTTGGCGGGCTTTGCCTTCTTCAGTATAGAGGATTTCTGCAGAGCGTAGTTTGGCATTGTACTGATAACCCATGGAGAATCCATGTGCACCTGTATCATGAATCACCAGCAAATCACCGATTTCTGTATGAGGCAGTTCGCGATTCACCGCGAATTTATCATTGTTTTCACAGAGAGAACCAACCACATCTACGACTTCTACTGGTCCATCTGGGTGAGTTAGATTGGTGATATGATGATAAGCGCCATACATAGCTGGGCGCATGAGGTTGACTGCTGACGCATCCACTCCCAGATAGGTGCGGTAGGTTTTCTTTTTGTGAGTCACACGAGTTACGAGAGCCCCGTGAGGCGCCAGCATGAAACGACCTAATTCCGTGAAAATCTTGACCTGACCAAGTCCTGCTGGAGTGAGGACTTCCTCATAAACCTGACGCACGCCCTCGCCAATCAGAGCAATATCATTGGGCTCTTGTTCAGGGTGATAGTTGACCCCAATGCCGCCAGAAAGGTTGATAAAGTCCAGTGAAATGCCCAACTTTTCCTTAATTTCAACAGCCAATTCAAAAAGCTGACGAGCCAACTCTGGGTAGTAGAGATGGGTGACAGTATTGGATGCTAGGAAGGAGTGAATCCCAAAAGTCTTGGCTCCTTTTTCCTTCAAAATCGCAAAGGCTTCAAAAAGCTGGTCCTCGGTCATCCCAAACTTGGCTTCTCCAGGATTGTCCATGATATCTGTTCCTAGCTCAAAAACGCCTCCAGGATTGTAACGACAAGAGATGATTTCTGGAATGCCTGCTGCACGCTCCAGATGTTCAATATCTTCAAAGGCATCCAAGTTAATGGTCGCACCTAACTCACGCGCATAAGCATACTCTTTGTCTGGTGTATTGTTTGATGAGAACATGATTTCAGAACCGAGGAAATCCAGTTTATGGCTCATCAAGAGCTCTACATAACTGGAGCAGTCAACACCGCACCCTTCCTCTTTGAGAATTTTCAAAATGGCTGGAGTTGGAGTGGCCTTGACCGCAAAATATTCCTTAAAGCCCTGATTCCACGAAAATGCTTTGTTGACCGCTCGGGCTTTTTCGCGAATCCCCTTCTCATCATACAAGTGAAAGGGAGTCGGAAATTCGGAAACAATTGTTTCTAAATCTTCACGGCTGATAAATGGTGTTTTCATAAACTTCCTTCTATTCTGTTTGCAAAGAAAGGCTGGGACAATCGTTCCAACCTTTAGTTCTATCTCTTATTTGTCTTCGTCAAAGATATTTCCAATCTCAACATCGATGGATTGGTTCTTGACATCAATATTGGTTACCTTCAAGAGTGACTTGTAATCAAACTGCTTTTCACGTTCTTCTTGGGCATTGTCTGCAAACACTGCCACACCAGCAAGTTCTGAATCGAACTCCCGCAAGAGACTAATCATCCCGTTGACCGTTCCGCCACCTTTCAAGAAGTCATCTACAATCAAGACACGACTGCCTGCCTTGAGACTGCGTTTTGAAAGGAACATTTTCTCGATACGGTCACCACTTGAACCTGATACATAGTTGACACTAACCGTTGAACCTTCTGTGATTTTCAAGTCACGGCGCACAATGACAAATGGAACGTTGAGGACATTGGCAACTGCATTTGCGAGTGGCACACCTTTTGTTGCTACTGTCATAACGGCATCGATTTTTTGGTCCATAAAGCTCTTGGCAATGATGCGCCCAATATTTTTCAAAATGGCAGGTGTACTGAGCAAATCAGATAGGTAGATGTAGCCACCTGGCAAGATACGGTCGCTTTCTGAAAGTTTATCACGCAAGTCTGCGATCATTTCTTTGGCTTCATGACTCGAAATTGATGGTGTAAAAATGACGCCCCCACCAGCACCAGTAACAGTCTGAATATGGCCGATTTCAATTTCCTCAAAGGCACGCTTAATAATCACGATGTCTTCTGAGATAGAAGATTTGGCAGATTCGTATTTTTCTGCAAAGGTATTGAGACTTGTTAGTTTGTATGGATTATTAATCAAATAGTTGGAAATGACAACCATCCGATCACTTCTTCTTAATTTCATTGTATAATTACCATTCCATTAAATTTTTATCTTTCTCCATTATATCATAACAAACCAAAAAAACGAACATTCTTGCCTAAAAAATGCTCGTTTTTCTTAAATTATTAATCTAAATCTGGTTTATAGAAGGAACGATTGTCCATAGCAAAGATTTTATTGGTCATCTCTCCTTTATCCACCAAAGCTAGAGCTGTTGACATCATCATCATGCTGGCATCTAGATTGTCAATCATATGGATAATTTCTGCCTCCATAATGCGTGGACGGACTGGACTTCCATACTCCAGCAAGCCATGATGACTGAGGATGACATGGCGCAGTAGCACCACTTCTTCTCTAGTATCATCGATGCCCAGTTCCATGACTGTCTTGGTAATTTCGCTATCGATGAGGGCAATATGGCCAAGGAGATTGCCTCGCACTGTATACTCCGTCTGGTCTGGTCCCGTCAACTCAATAACCTTGGCCAAGTCGTGTAACATAATCCCCGCATAGAGGAGGCTCTTGTTGAGCTGAGGATAGATATCACTAATAGCATCTGCCAAGCGCACCATGGTTGCTGTATGATAAGCCAAACCAGTTTCAAAGGCATGGTGGTTGGTCTTAGCAGCTGGATAGGAGTAGAATTCCTTATCATACTTGTTATAGAGGCTACGAACGATACGCTGCCAGACAGGATTTTCAATCTTGAAAACCATCTGCGACATATAGTCACGGATTTCCTTGACATCGACTGGTGACTTGACCTTGAAGTCAGCTGGATCATTGGGTTCCCCAGGCTGAGGCAGGCGGAGGCTGATCTGATTAACCTGAGGAGTATTATTATAAACCTCTCGGCGTCCCTGCATGTGGACGACTTTCCCCGCGGTAAAGGCCTCAACGTTATGAGGTTGGGCATCCCAGAGCTTCCCTTCAATCTCGCCACTATCGTCTTGGAAGGTAAAGGCTAGGTAGTTTTTCCCGGCACGTGTCTGTCTCAGGTCAGCTGATTTAATCAGATAAAAACCTTCAAACAGTTCATCTTTTTTCATGTGACTAATCTTCATATTCTTCCTCATCTTTTTGGAAATGGAGTAGATCAAGCGCAGGCTCACCTTCTGATAACTCAATGTGACGGAGCGTCCGCTCAATAGCTGTAGTACGACGGTTTAATAATTCATCAATATTGCCAGAGGCATGTTGGAGATGTTTTTGTGCCTTGACCAGAATGCCTCCGAACTTGCCAAACTCGGTCTTAACGCTAGCTAGGGTCTTGCTGATATGGTCAGCACTCTTTTGGATATTGAGAGTTTTGAAGCCAACTGATAGGGAGTTAAGCAAGGCTGATAGGGTACTTGGACCTGCGACAATAATCTGCTCCTCCCGTCTTAAATCATCAAAGAAGACTGGATTGCGAACAATCTCTGAATAAAGACCTTCTGTCGGAACAAACAAGACTCCAAAATTGGTCGTCCGAGGCGGCGCTATGTACTT
>NZ_KQ969557.1:4989-7355 GCF_001578945.1 Streptococcus oralis | reverse complement strand
CTATGTACTTGCTCTTGATATCCTTGGCAAAGCGCTTGACGCTAGCTAGGAGTGACTTGCGACAACGTTCAATTTCGTCCTTATCGCCTGCTTCATAGGCTTCTTCCAAGCGGTAATAATCCGCCAGTGGAAACTTGGAGTCAATCGGTAAGTAGACATATTCCTGGTCACCCTGTCCAGGTAACTTGATGGCATACTCCACTCGTTCACTGGAGTTTTCAACTGTTGCAAATTCTCGTTCATACTGGGCAGGTGTCATGATGTCTTCAATGATTTGCCCCAGTTGCAATTCCCCCAGAATCCCTCGCGTCTTGGTTCCAGAGAGAACCTTGTTAAGAGCTCCAACATCACGGGCAACTGTCTGCATTTCTCCAAGACCACGATTGACAGACTCCAGTTGCTTGGAAACTGTCTCAAAGGAAGCCTGTAAGCGTGTCTGTAAGGTCTTTTCTAGTTTTTCCTCGACTGTCTGGCGCATTTGTTCCAAACGTTGCTCATTTGATTCCTGCAAGGCTTGAAGGCGTTGGTCGGTTTTGTCTCTAGTTTGCAAGAGGTTATCTGTCATTTCTTGACGGACCTGAGTCAGACCTTGGTGCAATTCAATTCGCACTTCTTGCAAACGGTCGCTGACAGCCACTTCCAAATCTTTTTGATCCAGCTGACTGGCTTGTCTGGCTTGCTCAAAGCGATAATCCAACTGGTCTGACAAATGATCCGCTTGCTCCTCCAAGCTCTTGGCCAGGTACTTGTCTTGCTTATCCTGCCTTTGCCAAATCAGAAAGAGCCCAGCTAGGTTGGCAATTAATAATAGTAATAATACAGTCTCCATCCTACCTCCTGTCCTTGCTATGCAGCACGACGACATAGCCATCTGGGCAAGTTACCGAAACTTCCCTATCTATATATTCGTTAGAAGCGTATACTTTTTTAAAGAAAAAATTTTCCTCTGTCAACTCATACTTGGCACCGAGAATGGTCAGCTGGCTATCCCGAACTGGCATAAAAGCAAGATAGTCGTAGTCCGAGCGGGGTTCTAGCTGACTGGTCCCTTCTGGACAATAGGCAATCAAATTTTGCCCATCCTCAATTGCTATCTGGCGCATAAAGGGGGTCAACTTGAGATTGCTAGGCAGAAAGACATTGGCCAGCATATGGTCAATACGGCCACCCAAAGCCCCAAAAATAGTGACCTGAGCCTGAGGATTTTGCTCAAAGATGGTTAAGAGAGCCAATTCCAGATCTGTGTCATCCTTTTCTGGCCGGGCTTGGACAAAATGCTGGGCACGTTTTTGAATCAACTGACGTTCATCTGCAGTCACCGAATCAAAATCCCCGACTGCTAGAGCGAGAGGCAGATCTTCTTCCAAGACCCAGAGCGAACCGCGATCCACACCGACAAAGCAATCAAAATCCGTCCGATAATGACCGCGATCTCCGCCTGCAAAAACGGCAACTTTAGTCCAGTTGTTTTCTGAGAGTTTGCACTCGTTCATTGACATCTCCCTTAAAGACATAGGAACCTGCTACAAAAACGGTCGCTCCAGCTTCTTTGGCTTGAGAAATGGTTTGATCATCAATACCGCCATCGACTTCAATTTCAAAGTTCAAGCCTTTTTCCTGACGAAGGGTAACCAACTCGCGAATCTTATCCATGGTTTCAGGTAGGAAAGCTTGCCCACCAAAGCCAGGGTTAACCGTCATGACCAAGACTTGATCAACTAGATGAAGGACGTGCTTGATTGCCTCGACAGGCGTCCCAGGATTGATGACAACCGAAGGTTTGACACCGAGCGAGCGAATTTTTTGGAGGGCGCCATGGATATGGGGCGTTGCTTCCACATGGATACTGATGATATCCGCTCCTGCACGCGCAAAATCTTCTAAGTGGTGTTCAGGATTTGCTACCATCAAGTGGCAGTCAAAGACCATTTTGCTATGTGGGCGAAGAGCTTCAACCACACCTGCACCAAAACTGACTTGTGGTACAAAGTGACCATCCATGATATCGATATGGGCATATTCTGCCCCGGTTGCTTCTAGGCGTTTGATTTCACATTCAAAGTTGGCATAATCTGCTGCCAGAATTGACGGAGCAATCTTGTATTGAGACATAGGTTTCTCCTTATTTTGGAATTTTTTTGCTGACTTTTTTATAGGTTTCTCTGCGATTTTCAATTTCGCTGAGGAATTGCAGGTAGTTGTCAAAACGGAAGGTCGCAATGATTCCTTCTTCTACAGCTGGCTTAACCGCACAGGACGGCTCATGGGTATGGGTACAAGTACGGAACTTACAGTCACGACTGATGCTAGCAATCTCTGGGAAGGTCTGATTGAGGTCTTCAGCCGTTGACACTTCATAATCCAGT
>NZ_KQ969557.1:2812-4969 GCF_001578945.1 Streptococcus oralis | reverse complement strand
ATCCAGTGATGAAAAGCCTGGTGTGTCCGCGATTTTACCCCCATTGAGGTTGTAAAAACTAACAGCTCGAGTGGTATGACGACCGCGACCCAGACTGTCTGAGATCTCTCCTGTTTCAAGATTGAGATCCGGTGCGATTCTATTGAGGAGGGTTGACTTCCCAACACCTGTCTGCCCCATAAAGACCGTCACTTTTCCTGTCAACAAAGGCAGAAGTTTCTCCTTATTGGTCACAAAGTCGTAACCAATGGCACCGTAAGTCTGCTGGTGAAAATCCAGCTCTCCCCTATCTTCCAGCAAGTCCATTTTGGAAATATAAACGATGGGATGGATTCCCTTGTGCTCCAAAAGAACCAAGAAACGATCCAGCAAATTGCTGTTAAAATCAGGTTCCTTGACTGACATGATTACCACAGCTTGGTCAATATTAACAATAGGCGGACGGACCAAACTGTTTTTTCGTTCATGAATTTTGAGGATATAACCTTCGGAATTTTCCTCTGCAGAAAAATCTACCCAGTCTCCGACATAAGGAGTGTGCCCTTTTTTGCGGAAATTCCCACGCGCACGTGTCTGATAGACTTGCCCATCACTCTCTACATAGTAGAAGCCTGCCAAGGCTTTAATGATTTGTCCCTGCATCTTAGAGTCCTTGTCCTTTAAGCGTATCTGCCAGGCTGGCAAATTCTTCTAAGTCAAGAGCTTCACCACGCACAGATGGAGACAAGCCTGCCTGATCCAAAGCCTTGGTCAGCTTATCCTTGATTTCATCAGTTTTCCCAAAGTAGCCTGTCAAGTTGTTCCACAAGGTCTTGCGACGATGAGTGAAGCTAGCCTTGGAAACCTTAAAGAAGAAGTTCTCATCTTCTACTGCTACGGCTGGCTCTGGACGACGCACCATTTTCAAGATGGCCGAGTCCACATTTGGCGCTGGCACAAAGACTGTACGAGGCACGATAAAGGCAACCTTGGCTGTCATGTAATACTGAACCGCAATCGACAAGCTACCGTAAGCCTTGGTATTGGGCTGGGCTGAGATACGATCTGCTACTTCCTTTTGCATCATAACCACAAATTCTTGGAAGGGAATTTTGGACTCGATCAGATGCATGAGAATAGGGGTCGTGATGTAGTAGGGCAAGTTAGCCACCACCTTGATTGGTAGGTTAGGATTTTTGAAGTTCTGGATCTGTTGTGCCAAATCAACCTTGAGAATGTCTTCGTTGATCACGGTCACATTGTCAAAATCTCGCAGGGTATCCGCCAAAATCGGCACCAAACGGTGGTCGATCTCAAATGCCATGACTTGAGCTGCACGCTCAGCCAAAAATTCCGTCAAGGCACCTATACCTGGCCCGATTTCAATGACATTGACCTGATCATCAATGGCTGCTGTATCCACGATTTTTTGAAGGATATTGGTATCCGTCAGGAAATTTTGCCCAAAGGACTTTTTAAAGGTAAAACCGTGACGCTCCAGCACTGCCTTGGTCACGCTATAATCTGCAATTCTCATCTATTCTCTTTTCTATAGTTACTACCTCTATTGTAACACATTCCCTTGGTATTTTGGGAGTGAAAATCACACCAAAAAGCCATCTTCCCTCATGAAGGAAGATAGCAATTAGGAAGCTCTAAGAGTGGGTTTACTGATTCGCCTGAAATATGCGTTCAAAAAGATCAGCTTCTTTATAACTTCATAACTTCGATTTTCAATCAGGGTGAGATCGACATCATCCTCCACATCGTCTACGGTCAGGAGGACTTCCTGTGGTATATTTTGTAAGCGATAGTGTTTTTGTCGTTGCCCTTCAATACTAGCAAAATCTAACAAATAGCCATTAACACGGATTTGAACCAAGATGAGATTATTGGTCATATTTTCCATAATTAGAATGTCTTCTAAACCACCTCTGATACCGGGGTAATCAGAAACCCTGCGAATACGAATCTTTTCACACATGAGCAAGTTCCTTCATATCAATGATTTCATCTGCCTTGTTCCAGACCAAGGGGTTATGGGTCGCAATGATGATAATGCGATTTTCATCTTTCAAATCCACCAAGAGATTCATAACCTCCTCTGAATTTTCAGGATCAAGGGCTGCTGTTGGTTCATCTGCCAAAATCAAAGGCGGATTTTTCAAAATGGTCTTA
>NZ_KQ969557.1:0-1997 GCF_001578945.1 Streptococcus oralis | reverse complement strand
AACCTCACTCTGTTTTTCCAAACGTTCTGCTTTTGAGATTTTTTGACCAACAAAAACCAAATTCAAGTTTTCTTTGATTGATTGGTTTTCTAAGATCCCAAAATTTTGAAAGAGATAGCCCATCTGGTTTCGAAAATACTCACGAGTGGGAATGGTTTTTAAATCTTTCCCCTGATAGGGAACTCGTCCTCCATCTATCTTTTCTAACTTTCCTAAAATATTAAGTAGAGTTGTTTTTCCACTTCCACTCTTTCCGATTAAGGCATAGACCTTGCCCTTCTCCAGTTTGAGATTTAAACCAGAAAAAATCGCTCGGTCATTAAATTTCTTTTCCAATCCTTGAATATCAATCATCTTATTTTCCTTTCAATACGGCCATACTACCAGCCTCTTCTTTTTTGTCCTGCCTTACTAAAATCGACAGAGCGTTAATCGTAAACAAAGCTACAACTAGAGCACTCATCAAGCCATCTCCCGTCAAAAGACTAGATAGGATTAGGCCAAGCAAAAGAATTCCTCCTTGCGCCAGTAAATACTTACCATGAAGCTCATGGATTGTCATACCAGAGAGTCGTTTAATCATGATCTCCCGTCTGAATTGCTCAAAATAGAGAAGATTCATGGAATCAAATAACAAAATTGCCGTAGACAGGGTCAAAATAGTCCCAATAAGGAGAGAGTAAAACTCCATGCGTTTGTCATTTAGCACCTTGGCAAAAAATAACTGGCTTTTGACCAAATAAGAGACCTTGTGATACAGATCTTGCTCTTTTAGAGCTGTGATGCTGTCTTGGTAACTATCCAGTTTTAAACCATTATTAGCCGTAGTTCCCCATAACATCCCTGCAACAGGACCTGTTCCAGTCGCTTGTGGCGTTAGAACTACAATAATCGGATCTTTTAGATATTGACGGGTCGTCTTGTACCCATCGTTATAGAGGAAGCGTTCCTGTCCTATTTCTGTAAAAGCTAGCGTTACCTGTGGAAGGTAGTGTTTCTGACTCGTCACATCTACACTTTCAGATGAAAAGTTTTGCAGATAATCTGTAAATATTCCTTGATAGTAGGAAGACTCCCCTCGCAAGCTCTCAGGCAAAATTAGCCCAAACTCTCCCTCAGACACAGGTTTTGCATCTTGTCCATAAACTCGGAAGAAACAGCAATCTTACCCTCTATCAGATAGCGTGGTGAGACATAGATGACATTCCCTGCAGGTGTATAGTCATTGAGACGATTGACATCTAGATCAACTCTGCTCCATTTGAAAAATTGTCAACATTACTCATGATGTAAAAGGTAGAAATCCCTGCCAAGGTCAATCCATAAAGCAGAAGAGCAATGATGACAAGTTGCAGCGTTGCCATAAACAAGGCACCTTGATACCAGAGAATCCCCAATCCCAAAAGACTGGATACCAGCACCGAGAAGATAAGCTGTCTCACATCTTCTAACACCAGTCTGAGAGAAACCCCAATCAAGCTCTCACCAGCGATCAAGCGAATCCCTGCCTGACGAAGGGACTTAATCCGATAAATCAGAACCAGACTCATAAAGGTCAAGAGAAAAATGACTAGACTCAGTATCCCCCATAGGGGTGGTTCCCGAGAGGAAGACTATCGAAAACGGATCTTCTCCATTCGAATCAAAACCTTGATAGCCAAGTTCTTTCAGGGTAGTCTGCAAGCTCACTCCATCTAAGCCTCCTGACAAAATCAAGTAAGAACCTAATAAATCACTCGTTTCTGCACTCTCCTCGGAGGAAATGGTCAAACCTGCTGGAAGTTCTCCCTCGCCATAAGTAGCATAGGTAAAGCGAGTTTCTCCAGCTTCATTTGGTTCCACAATGCGACGTGCAATAAGACTATTGTGCTCTATTGCCAAGTTGGTGCCTACCAACAAGCTTATCAAGGACATAAAACGACAAGCCTTTGGTTTTAGGAACTTCAAAAACTTTAAAACGAAAATTGGCTCTATAATATTTGTAGTGGGTAACTCCC
>NZ_KQ969556.1:61693-64180 GCF_001578945.1 Streptococcus oralis | reverse complement strand
CCGAACGGATCAAGAATCAAGTCGTTGATTTCGTGAAAAATGTCGACTGGAAGAAGGTTGCCATCGTGGCAGCTGCGACTGTAGCAGCAGGCGGAGGAACGCAAGCACTCGTCTCAGGTGTCTTATCAGGAAAAGATGGTAAGACTATCCTCAAGGATACATTGGAAGGTATCAAGGGAGGTGCGGTCACTGGAGCCTTTACAGGAGGTCTTACGGGTGGTCTCGGAGCAGCCAGCTCAAGTGTGACCAATAGTCTGGTGCGTCACGGGGTTGATACGGTAGGTGAAACCGTGATTGACACGATCAGTGATGCGGCTCAAGGAGGCCAGATCACTCCAACCAGCATTGGAACAAGCCTCCTGCTCAACGCAGTGACGGAAGGTGTAAGTAGCCGAACAGTTGGAGCGCCTAAGGCTGATGTGGTGACGACGAAGCCTACTACAGGTGGACGTCTACCAATGACATTAGAGAATCTCCAAATGTTTGCGGAGAAGCCTGAGGCTAAGTCTTCTGATATTGTGAATGTGAATATTTCTAAGTCGAAATATCCTGAGACTGCTCAACATATTGAAGATGCTATTAAAAATGGTCAACCTTCCATTCTTACTATTGACCGAGAAAATGCTAAATTAAATAGGAAAGAAGCATTAAGAGGGACTAAAAAAGTCCCTAATAAAGATCTAGATGAGTATCCACCAGCTATGTTTAAAGAAGGTGGTGCAGGAGCTAGTGTTCGACCGATTGGTAGATCAGATAATCGTGGTTCAGGATCTACAGCAGGTCATCAGTTAAGACCGTATGATGATGGTACAAAAGTGAATTTAATATAATAGAGTAGGTGAATAAAATGTTGACTATGGAAAAGATTATTGCGGAATTTGATAAAAGTTCTAATGATATTAAATTCCTTGAATTTAATAAAAAAATAACGGAAAGTATCGAAATACCACAAGAAATGAAGTTTATCTTAGAACATTTTTCTTATATAACTGTGAATGGTTATTTAAAAATTTTGGGGAATGATTCAGAGAATGGCTTTAGCTATTGTAATGAATTGTTTTCAAAATGTTATAATTCTAATCGTTGTTTGATAGCTTATGATATCTTGGGAGGTCTATTTGCAATAAATATTGAAAAATTAAATTCAATAGAATATTTCGCTCCTGATACATTAGAATGGGAGGATTTGGAGATAGATTATAAGGAATTTTTATATTGGGTGACGACAAATCAGTTAGACACATTTTATCAAGAACTTATAGCACCAGATTTGTTAACATTAGATTTATCGCTTGAAAAAAATGAAGTTGTGTTGACCTATCCTTTTATTTGGTCAATGGAATACACTCCATCAGGTGCAGTTAGAAAAATAGTTCCCTTTAAAGAATTGTTAGAAATGAATGCTGATTTTTATAGACAGTTAAGTATATAAAGTTATAGCCGTGCCTCTCTTTTGGATTGTTATTTATCTTTTAAAGGAGTACTTGAGTGGGAGACTTTGGCATTAATTCATCAATTGGTGTTCAGTGGAAAGATAAAATTGCTACTGTAGATAATGTTGTGGATGAAATCGTCAGAACTACACCTTATGAAGATTTAAATAAAATTTACTTGAATGTTAAATTACAATACTAGGAGAAAAAATGAACTTACAATTTACCAAATTTGCAGCTATGCCAGAAGAAGTCATTGAAAAGTATGCCCCAAAAGTTCCAGATGAATTAGTGGAATTGTGGAAACAATATGGATTGGGATTTTTACTTGATGGTTATCTAAAAATTATCAATCCAGAAGAATATATAGAATTTGTGCAAAAGACCTATTTTAGATGTGATTTATCTATCCCTGTTTTTATAACCGCATTTGGGGATATTATCACTCTAGAGGAAGGAGACTATCTGAGAATTGTAGAATATAAGAAGGGAGATTTCATCACTATTTTAGAAAATATGCATTATTTTCTAGAAGATTTAGAGGATGAAGAGTTGTTAAAGGACTATTTTGATATTCCTTTCTATGAAGAAGCGGTTAAGGAGTATGGGAGCTTGGCTTACAATCAATGCTTTGGTTTTGTTCCTCTTCTTGTACTGGGAGGAAAAAGAGATCTAGTCAATATTGACAAGGTTGGCATAAAAGAACATTTAGAACTCATTACCCAGATTACAGGCGGAGTGGGTTTTGAGAATTAAGAAAAAATAATAGAAATGAAGTTGAGATCATGTGGTCTCAACTTCATTTTCAAATAGTAATCAAAATAGTGAGATCTAACTTAAAATAATTGTGCAGGTGGAGTGACTCAGTACACCTATGATGCGGATGGCCGTCGGGTGTCTATGAGTGACCTGACAGGAACCAGCCAGTACGCGACCAACGAAGAAGGCGAGATCACGGGTGTTCGTCAGGGAGATGGTAGCCTGATCCAGTACGAGTATGATGCTTATGGCAATATCTCGAAGATGATTTACCCAGATGGCAGTACAGTCTCTT
>NZ_KQ969556.1:59034-60991 GCF_001578945.1 Streptococcus oralis | reverse complement strand
TAAGAACAATGAGGCTTGAACAAAGTGAAAGCCAGCGTCTTTAGGCGCTGGCTGGTAATTTGGACTTATAGCTCTGATGCAAACCACCCGTTAGACGGGTAGTTATGATTGTTCTTGAATTTGAACTGCTTAAGCTTGCGAATAACGGTAGATACAGGCATGCTTAATTCTTCAGCGATAGCAGTCATGGGTTGTCATTCAATCAGTTTTTGAGAGACTTTCTGGAGGTCGTACCTTCCCCTCAATTTCCTACATTTATGGCGTTATAGTCCAGATTAGCCAGACCTTTCTTTAGAGTGTCGAGTTCAATAATATCATCAATTTTGATGTTTTGGTTGTTAATTCTGAGGGGGGTGGTAATTTTAAAAATGTCCATGTGATTCTTTCTAACGAGTTGTTCTATCGTATTTCACTATAGATTTTATAGAGTCTATTTTTCATGGAAATATGTTATACTAGGAAAAAGAAAACCAAAAACGTTCAGGTTTTCTAAAAATCGTAGAAATGGGGTATAAGGATGAAGGCTATTATTACAGTGGTTGGTAAGGACAAGGCTGGGATTGTTGCAGGCGTGTCTACGAAGATTGCAGAGTTGGGTTTGAATATTGATGATATTTCTCAAACAGTACTGGATGAGTATTTCACCATGATGGCGGTCGTATCAAGTGACGAAAAACAGGATTTTACCTCTCTCAGAAATGAGTTTGAAACATTCGGTCAGACCTTGAATGTTAAAATCAATATTCAGAGTGCAGCAATTTTTGATGCTATGTACAATATCTAGGAGGTTATCATGGATATTAGACAAGTTACGGAAACCATTGCCATGATTGAGGAGCAGAACTTTGATATCAGAACCATTACCATGGGGATTTCCCTTTTGGACTGTATTGATCCAGACATCGAACGTGCTGCTGAAAAGATTTACCAAAAAATCACGACTAAAGCTGCAAATCTAGTGGCTGTGGGAGATGAAATTGCTGCAGAACTTGGGATTCCTATTGTTAATAAACGGGTATCGGTGACTCCGATTTCTTTAATTGGTGCTGCGACTGATGCGACAGACTATGTTGTTTTGGCAAAGGCACTTGATAGGGCGGCTAAGGAGATCGGTGTTGACTTTATTGGTGGATTTTCTGCCTTGGTACAAAAAGGCTACCAAAAAGGAGATGAAATTCTCATCAATTCTATCCCACGCGCTCTAGCTGAGACAGACAAGGTTTGTTCGTCTGTTAACATTGGCTCGACCAAGTCAGGTATCAACATGACTGCGGTCGCAGATATGGGACGTATCATCAAGGAAACAGCTGCGCTGTCAGATATGGGTGCGGCCAAGTTGGTCGTATTTGCTAATGCTGTTGAGGACAATCCTTTTATGGCAGGGGCTTTCCATGGTGTTGGCGAAGCAGATGTTATCATCAATGTCGGAGTTTCGGGTCCTGGTGTTGTCAAGCGTGCCTTGGAAAAAGTTCGTGGACAGAGCTTTGATGTAGTAGCGGAAACGGTCAAGAAAACTGCCTTTAAGATTACCCGTATTGGTCAGCTAGTTGGTCAAATGGCGAGTGAACGCCTTGGTGTTGACTTTGGAATTGTCGACCTAAGCTTGGCACCTACTCCTGCGGTTGGTGATTCTGTGGCTCGTGTCCTTGAGGAAATGGGATTAGAAACAGTTGGTACGCATGGGACGACGGCTGCCCTTGCTCTTTTGAATGACCAAGTTAAGAAGGGCGGAGTGATGGCTTGTAACCAAGTCGGTGGCTTGTCAGGTGCTTTTATCCCCGTTTCTGAAGATGAGGGCATGATTGCTGCAGTGAAAAATGGCTCCCTAAATTTAGAGAAACTAGAAGCCATGACGGCTATCTGTTCTGTTGGGCTGGATATGATTGCCATTCCAGAGGAAACACCTGCTGAAACCATTGCAGCTATGATTGCGGATGAGGCGGCAATCGGTGTTATT
>NZ_KQ969556.1:57446-58673 GCF_001578945.1 Streptococcus oralis | reverse complement strand
AGGAACAGCTCCAGTTATGAAGGTCAACGGGGCTTCGTCTGTTGATTTCATCTCTCGTGGTGGACAAATCCCAGCTCCAATCCATAGTTTTAAAAATTAATAAAAAAGAGAGAAGATTTAAGTTGAGTTTAAGGATGACTGTGTATACTATAATCATTAAATAAAGACCTCCTAACTTTATTTAATAGAAATCCTAAACTTTTTCATAATAATCTCCTAGGGAAGCTACCATGAGGGTAGCTTTTCTTTTGGATAATTTACAAATGTTGGCTTTGCTTTTGAAAGCCGAATATTTCTTTAATCCATGATATAATAGAAGAAATGGAGGATAGAAAATGTCTAAAGTAAGATTGTATTTGATTCGTCATGGGAAAACGATGTTTAACACCATTGGACGTGCTCAAGGATGGAGTGATACACCTCTGACTGCAGAAGGTGAGTTGGGAATCCATGAACTGGGAATTGGATTGAGAGAGTCTGGTTTGCAGTTTGACCGCGCTTATTCCAGTGACTCAGGTCGCACCATTCAAACCATGGGAATTATCCTAGAAGAACTTGGCCTGCAGGGGAAAATCCCTTACCGCATGGACAAGCGAATCCGTGAGTGGTGCTTTGGTAGTTTTGATGGGGCCTATGATGGGGACCTCTTTATGGGCTTGATTCCGAGAATTTTCAATGTGGACCATGTTCACCAGTTGTCCTATGCAGAGCTAGCAGAAGGTCTAGTTGAGGTTGATACAGCTGGCTGGGCTGAAGGTTGGGAAAAACTCAGTGGTCGAATCAAGGAAGGCTTTGAAGCGATTGCCAAAGAAATGGAAGAACAAGGTGGGGGCAATGCTCTCGTCGTAAGCCATGGAATGACCATTGGGACCATTGTTTATCTGATTAATGGCATGCATCCGCATGGTCTCGATAATGGTAGCGTGACGATTCTTGAATATGAGAACGGCCAGTTTAGCGTTGAAGTTGTCGGCGACCGTAGTTATCGAGAGCTCGGACGTGAGAAGATGGAAGAAATAAAAAATTGATAGAAGTTAGCTCCAAGTGGGAGCTAATTTTTTTCCTGCTAAATAAGCTGGATTTGCGATTCAGTATTTCTTGTTATCCAAGTCTAAAAGAACATTTCTCGTCTTTCAAATTCCCTCAAAAATGGTATAATAGTAACATCATAAAATTGGAGAGAGACCATGAGTTTTTACAATCATAAAGAAATTGAGCCTAAGTGGC
>NZ_KQ969556.1:51572-57249 GCF_001578945.1 Streptococcus oralis | reverse complement strand
GCGAAACATCATACATTTAAGACAGGAACAGATGCCTCAAAACCGAAGTTCTATGCTCTCGATATGTTCCCATATCCGTCTGGAGCGGGTCTGCACGTAGGACACCCAGAAGGCTATACAGCAACGGATATTCTCAGCCGTTACAAACGTGCGCAAGGCTACAATGTCCTTCACCCAATGGGCTGGGATGCTTTTGGTTTGCCAGCTGAGCAGTACGCTATGGATACGGGGAATGACCCAGCAGAGTTTACAGCGGAAAACATTGCCAACTTCAAACGTCAGATCAATGCGCTTGGATTTTCTTATGACTGGGATCGTGAAGTCAACACGACAGACCCCAACTACTACAAGTGGACCCAGTGGATCTTCACCAAGCTTTACGAAAAAGGTTTGGCTTATGAAGCTGAAGTACCGGTCAACTGGGTTGAGGAACTAGGGACAGCTATCGCCAACGAAGAGGTTCTTCCAGATGGAACTTCTGAGCGTGGGGGTTATCCAGTTGTCCGCAAACCAATGCGCCAATGGATGCTCAAAATCACTGCTTACGCGGAGCGTTTGCTCAACGATTTGGATGAGTTGGATTGGCCAGAGTCTATCAAGGATATGCAACGCAACTGGATTGGCAAATCCACTGGTGCTAATGTTACTTTCAAAGTGAAAGGGACTGACAAGGAATTTACCGTCTTTACCACTCGTCCTGATACGCTTTTCGGTGCGACCTTCACAGTCTTGGCTCCTGAGCACGAACTAGTAGATGACATCACAAGTCCAGAACAAGCTGAGGCTGTAGCGGACTACAAACACCAAGCTAGTCTCAAGTCTGACTTGGCTCGTACCGACCTTGCTAAGGAAAAAACAGGGGTTTGGACTGGTGCTTATGCTATCAACCCTGTTAACGGTAAAGAAATTCCAATCTGGATTGCCGACTATGTTCTTGCTAGTTATGGAACAGGTGCTGTCATGGCTGTGCCTGCCCATGACCAACGTGACTGGGAATTTGCCAAACAATTTGACCTTCCAATCGTAGAAGTACTTGAAGGTGGAAATGTAGCAGAAGCTGCCTATACTGAAGATGGACTACACGTTAATTCAGACTTCCTTGATGGACTGAACAAAGAAGACGCTATTGCTAAGATTGTGGCTTGGTTGGAAGAGAATGGTTGTGGACAAGAGAAGGTCACCTATCGTCTCCGTGACTGGCTCTTTAGCCGTCAACGTTACTGGGGTGAGCCAATCCCAATCATTCATTGGGAAGATGGAACTTCAACAGCTGTCCCTGAAAATGAATTGCCACTTGTCTTGCCTGTAACCAAGGATATCCGCCCTTCAGGTACTGGGGAGAGTCCATTGGCTAACTTGACAGACTGGCTTGAAGTGACGCGTGAAGATGGTGTCAAAGGTCGTCGTGAAACAAACACTATGCCACAATGGGCTGGTTCAAGCTGGTACTACCTCCGCTATATCGACCCACACAATACTGAGAAATTGGCTGATGAGGATCTCCTCAAACAATGGTTGCCAGTAGATATCTACGTGGGTGGTGCAGAGCATGCCGTTCTTCACTTGCTTTACGCTCGTTTCTGGCACAAATTCCTCTATGACCTCGGTGTTGTTCCGACTAAAGAACCCTTCCAAAAACTCTTTAACCAAGGAATGATTTTGGGAACAAGCTACCGTGACCACCGTGGGGCTCTTGTGGCTACTGACAAGGTTGAAAAACGTGACGGTTCCTTCTTCCATGTGGAAACAGGGGAAGAGTTGGAGCAAGCACCAGCTAAGATGTCTAAATCCCTCAAGAACGTGGTTAACCCAGACGATGTGGTGGAACAATACGGTGCCGATACCCTTCGTGTTTATGAAATGTTCATGGGGCCACTGGATGCTTCTATCGCTTGGTCAGAAGAAGGTCTGGAAGGAAGCCGTAAGTTCCTTGACCGTGTTTACCGTTTGATTACAAGTAAAGAAATCGTTGCGGAAAACAATGGTGCTCTTGACAAGGTTTACAATGAAACCGTTAAATCTGTTACTGAGCAAATCGAATCCATGAAATTCAACACAGCCATTGCTCAACTTATGGTCTTTGTCAATGCGGCTAACAAGGAAGACAAGCTTTATGTGGACTATGCCAAAGGCTTTATCCAATTGATTGCCCCATTTGCACCTCACTTGGCAGAAGAGCTCTGGCAAACAGTTGCAGCAACAGGTGAATCCATCTCTTACGTAGCTTGGCCAACATGGGACGAAAGCAAATTGGTTGAAGACGAAATCGAAATCGTCGTCCAAATTAAAGGAAAAGTTCGTGCCAAATTGATGGTCGCTAAAGACCTATCACGCGAAGAATTGCAAGAAATCGCTCTAGCGGATGAAAAAGTTAAAGCAGAAATTGACGGTAAGGAAATCGTGAAAGTTATTGCGGTACCGAACAAACTAGTTAATATTGTTGTGAAATAACCAATTTATTTGCTGATTTCCAACCTCAAACAGTTCCCAAAACTGTTTGAGCCAACTAAACTCGTCAATATCGTTGTTAGAGTAAGAAATGAATCCTTCAGAGTAGAATCTGGAGGATTTTTAAATTGGATTATGCTATAATAGTCCCAACTAAGATAAAAACACAGTTCTGGTTGGTAGTCCAGACGTAGGCAAGCCTATCAGTAACCTTCCTCCTTGGTTGTCCATTCTTAGGGATAGATTTAAGGAGGTGCTGTCATGGAAATCGTTTCAATTGGCTTGACAGTTTATTTTGAAGATGGATTTTGGCATGGATTGTTTGAACAAGAGTATGAGGAAACTTATCAAGTTTGTCGAGTGACATTTGGTCAGGCACCAAAAGATGATGAAATTTTGAGACTTATACAGACTCAGTTTGTTCGGTTATCTTTTAGTCCAGAGGCAACAGTCAAACAGCATGTGAAGATTAAGAATCCGAAGCGTCTGCAACGAGCTGTAAAGAAACAGGTGAAGAAGAAAGTTTCTTCTAAGTCACAAGAGCTCTTGCAGTTGCAGCACGAGGAACGAAAAAAGCATTCAAAACAACAGTCCAGTCTCCAAAAGCAATTGCTCAAGCAAGAGAAATTTGAACGCAAACAGCAAAAACGTAGAGAGAAGCACAAGGGGCATTAACTCACTCGTTTCCATATGTGATCATTCCTCCATAAACTGGGGGGATGATTTTTATAAGAGGAGTTTGCATTGTTGAATCGAAAACTAACTGTTTTCAAAAATTTTCATCGAAATGTGCTATACTATGTTCAAGAAAAAGACAAGGAGAAACATAATGCCTGTAAATGAATTTGGACAGATGATTGGGAAATCAGTAGATGATACACCCGGTCAATTACCTGCGATTGATTGCTTGGAAGGGAGGTATGCTCGGATAGAGACTCTTTCGGTAGAAAAACATGCTAAGGATTTGTTTGCCGTCTATGGCCCCGACAGTCCGCAGGACATGTGGACCTATCTTTTTCAAGAGCCTGTGGTAACTTTAGGAGAGCTTGAAAAACTTTTAGAACAGTTAGAAGCAAGCACGGACCGAGTCTACTATGCCATTCTAGATAAGGTCAGTGGCAAGGCTTTGGGGACTTTTTCTCTGATGCGGATTGACCAGGCCAATCGGGTTATCGAAGTGGGAGGAGTGACCTTTTCACCAGCACTTAAGGGGACACGGATAGGGACCGAGGCTCACTATTTACTAGCTCGCTATGTCTTTGAAGACTTGGGTTATCGTCGCTATGAGTGGAAGTGCGACCAGCTCAATGGGCCTTCACGCAAGGCTGCCTTACGATTGGGATTTACCTTTGAGGGAACCTTTAGACAGGCGGTGATTTATAAGGGACGGACGCGAGATACAGATTGGTTTTCTATGCTAGATACAGAATGGCCGGCCCGAAAAGCGCGCTTTGAAAATTGGTTGGAGCCTGATAATTTTGATGAAGAAGGCCGCCAATACAAACGTCTGGAGGACTGCTCATGACAGATATAGAAAAACAAATCCAACGTGCACAGACTTTTCAAGCCTTGCACAAGAAGGGCGATTTGCTCCTGCTACCCAATATCTGGAATGTCGGTTCGGCCCTAGTCTTTGAAAAAGAGGGAGCAAAAGCTCTGGCTACTTCTAGTGCGGGTATCGCTTTTGATCTGGGCTATCCGGATGGTGAGGATATTTCGTTTGATGATTTACTGGAAATGGTAACAAAAATCTGTCGCCGTGTGACGGTACCTGTCTCAGTGGATTTTGAGCGGGGCTATGCAGAAACAGGAGCAGAAGTAAAAGAAAACGCCCGAAAACTCTTAGAGGCTGGGGCAGTGGGAGTCAATATAGAAGATGGCTGCTCAGATGGCAGTCTGTCTTCCCTTGACTTGCAGCTTGAAAAGATTCAGGCTTTGGTTGCCTTAAAAGAAGAAACTGGCATTCCTTTTGTCATCAATGCCCGGACCTGCGCTTTCTGGTATGACGTGGTAGGAGAAGAGGAGAATCTCTCTATCGCGATTGCGCGTGGCCGTGCCTTTGCACAAGCCGGGGCGGATTGTGTCTTTGTCCCAGGGGCTATGTCAATGGCAACGGCAAAAACACTCATCCAGGAAATCCCTTGTCCGCTCAACCTGATTCTGACACCGCAAACACAAAATATCCAGACCCTAAATCAGGCAGGTTTGGCACGACTTAGTCTGGGTTCGGGTCCTGTACGAGCTACCTACCAAGGAGTCATTCAGCTGGCGCAAAAGATTCAGCAAGAGCAGGACTTTACAGCCTTGCTTCAGACGCCACTGACCTATGCTAAGGCCAATGAGTATTTTAAGGAGTAACATTCTTTGCATGAGGTCAGCAGTGCAAGAGCTTGAGAGAATTCTAAAAGGAGACGACATGATTCGAATTAAAAGGAAGAGATCGTCAAGCTAGAAGATGTTTTATATCTCTATCAGGCAGTTGGTTGGACCAACTATACCCAACAGCCCCAGATGCTGGATAAGGCTCTGTCTCACTCATTAGCGATTTATGTGGCGCTTGATTCGTTTGGTTGGAGATGGTTTCTCATCGGTTTTTGACCAGAATTTGATCGTTTTGCCTACTTATCAGCGTCAAGGAATTGGCAGTGTCTTGATGAAAGAGGCTTTAGGTGATTTCAAAGATGCCTATCAAGTCCAACTAGTGACCGAACAGACAGAAAAAACCTTGGGATTTTATCGTTCTCTGGGATTTGAAACCTTATCTACTTATGATTGTACAGGAATGATTTGGGTGGATCGAAAAAAATAAAAATTGCTG
Source organism: Streptococcus oralis (assembly GCF_001578945.1). Lineage (GTDB taxonomy): Bacteria > Bacillota > Bacilli > Lactobacillales > Streptococcaceae > Streptococcus > Streptococcus oralis_Q. Next base: position 51,983 of record NZ_KQ969556.1, on the reverse strand, counting down.
AGAATTTAAGGTAACTTTAAGCCAGGTCTTGTATCATAGATTTATCAAATGAAGACCTCCTAAACTTTATTTGATGAATCCTAAAACTTTTCTTTTTCATCATAATCTCCTAAAGAAGTCACCCAATCAGGTGGCTTTTTGTGGCTCTTTGTCAACAGTAGTGGGTAGATGAAAAGCTAACATCAAAAGGAGAGGACGAGTTTCGTCTTCTCCTTTTGATGTTGAGAGCAATTACAATCCGTTTTTTGAAGTTGTCAAAGTTCCGAAAACCAAAGACATTCCGTTTGATAACCTCGATAAGGTTATTGGTTGCTTCCAGTTTTGTGTTGGGATAAGGAAGTTCAAGGATATTGATAATCTTGTCCTTATTAGTCAAATACATACGAAAAATAGGGCGATAAAAGCGTGTAT
>NZ_KQ969556.1:48426-51285 GCF_001578945.1 Streptococcus oralis | reverse complement strand
TGATTGCGAATTGTTGCTTGAGTTCGCCCGTCTAGAATTGCGATGACATTCAGGGTGCCAAAATCTTGAGTAATGGAGCTTATCTTGTCTTTCTTGAAGCTGTACCCATCCCAACTCAAATTGTCGGAAGATAGGAAAAATCTGTCTTGATTGAAATTCACTGAGCTTACGAATGACAGTCAAAGTGGATACAGACAAACTCTCTGCGATAGCTGTCACGGGGACTTACCCATTACAGATATTATAGGATCTGAAGTTCTATAAATCATACAGTGCTGTTGTTAGATCCAGCTAGTGAGTGAGATTTCACCACTATTGAGCCAGATTTCTGTTTGGTTATCGAGTTGGATAAGAAGTTGCCCCTGAGCAGAGATATCTTTGGCAACCCCTTTTTTTTCAGTCTGTTCTTGAATAAAACTGACTTCTCTTCCTAGAACGAGGGAATGTTTTTTATAGAGATAGAGTAGTTCTTCAGAACTAGTATGGTAGAAGCAATTCCATATTTCACAAATTAATTCATTCCGACTGATTGGTATAGACGATGTGAATAGACTACCGGCTTTTTCTTTTAAATCATCTGGAAAGTCTCTTATAGAAAAATTGATACCAATTCCGATAATCAGGTCTGTAACTAGTCCTGATTCGACGGATGTCATAGCTTCGGTAAGGATGCCTGCTATTTTTTTATTCTTAAAGTAGATGTCATTTACCCATTTGATATCTACTTCTATCATAGTTAGATTTTTAATGGCTTTGTAGACTGCAGCAGCTACAAGGAGAGTATAGGAAGGGAGTTTTTCATAGGGAAGATTGGGTTGAATATGCAGGGACATATAGATTCCGCCCTGAGATGGAGAATAGTAGGGACGCTGAAAGCGACCACGTCCTGCTGTTTGACAGGTTGAAAGATAGAGTGTATTTCCTTTGTTTCCAGCTTCAATCCCTTCTTTTGCATCTGTTTGGGTTGATTTAGTCTCAGGTTTGTAGTGAATGGTTAAGTTGGTGTTCTCTTGAATCAAATCAGGCAATATCAGATCGCCTTGAATAAGCTTGTAGCCTCTATTTTTGATACTGTCAATTTCTAGCCCTTCTTGTTGGAGACGTTGGATCGCTTTCCATATGGATGTACGACTCAGATTCAGCTCTCCTCCGATTTTTTCTCCGCTAACATAATCGTTTTCTCTAGCTAATATTTGGTAGACTAGTTGGTGTGATTTCATTGATTTTCCTTTCTAGCTAAGAGGATTGAGAAAGTTCTTTTCGTGTTTGACTAGGTGTTTTGTGAAAGTATTGTTTATAGGCTTTTGAAAAATGAAGAGGATCTGAAAAGCCAACTGAGTATGCAATAACTTTGATGGATTCTTCAGTATGTTCTAGAAGTTGTTTTGCACGGTGCATACGAACATAGAGTAAATACTCTTTTGGAGATAGCTGATGAAATTCTTTGAACACACTAGTCAGATAACTTCTATGAACAGACAGCTCTTTTGCGATGTCCTGAATGGTGATTGCTTTTGGATAGTGACTATCAATGAAGCGTTTGCAATCAAGGTAGAGATGATGGGTCGATGAGATGCTCTGTTTTCTCTGATTGGGAGCAATGCTACCTAAATGAAACATCAACTCATGAAGCTGCCCCATAATATGAAGTTGGGCTAATTCGTTGGATTTTGTAATCTGAGCGAAGTGGACAATATCCGCAATAAGTTTTGCAGTTGTCTGTGTATGACAGATTTCTGATTGGATGAGATAGGATTGATCGGAAATTTGTGAGTGTGCAAAATAATCAGGTGCCTTCCCACCAGAGATTCCCAACCAATAGTAGGCCCAGGGATTCTGGCTATCTGCTTGATAGAAGGTTAGTTCATCTGGTTTTAGTAAAAAGAAATCTCCAGCTTTCAAAGAGACAATTTTACCATTGTAATGGAATTTTCCTCGTCCCTTAGTTATATAATGAAGTACATAGGTATCTCGAATGGCTGGACCAAAAGAGTAGTCAGGCGCGCATTCCTCATATCCGTAGAAGCTAAGAGATAGGTCGATTGTTCCTGTCTGGTATTCTGAAAAAACAAACATATGATACCTCCTACCTAACATTTTACCATATTTTTGAGACATTTATCTATTTTAGGAAGCGCTTTTATATGCTAAAATTTTACCAAGAAATCAAAGAGGTGAAGAAATGGGAGTTCGGATAGAAAATAATCTATTTTATGTTGAGAGTAAAGGTTTAAGTTTGATTATTGAAAATAGAGATGGGTTCTTATTATTAAAACATTTAGGAAAGACTATTAAGAACTATAGAGGTGCCAATAGTGTTTATGAACGCGATCATGCTTTTTCAGGTAATCCAACAGCTACTAATCGAACCTTTAGTTTGGATACGCAACGTCAGATTTTTGGACAACATGGTTTGGGTGACTTTAGAAAACCAACTTTACAGGTTCAGCACGATGCAACTGAAGTAACAGACTTTCGATTTGTAGAAGCAAAGATTTTAAAAGGTCAGAATGGTCCACAGGGTTTACCTTCTCCTCACAGCATGGATGATACAGAGACTCTTGTCTTGATTTTAGAAGATTCTCAAGCCAAACTTTGTCTGACACTTTATTATACTGCTTTTGACAATCATACGACAATTGCTAGCTACAGTAAATTGGAGAATAATAGTAATCAGGAAGTTGTCATTCATAAGGACTTTTCTTTCATGGCTGATTTTCCTGCTGCAGCTTACGAAATAGTGACTTTACAGGGAGCTTATGCTCGTGAAAAGACTGTCCGACGTCAACAGGTAGAACAAGGAATTTTTTCAATTAGTTCAAATCGAGGAGCTTCTGGGCATGCTCAAACACCAGCTCT
>NZ_KQ969556.1:36600-48361 GCF_001578945.1 Streptococcus oralis | reverse complement strand
GATGCTGGGAATGTGTTTACTATTCAACTACTGTATAGTGGAAACTTCGAAGCTTTTGTCCAAAAGAATCAATTGAATGAAGTACGAGTAGCGATTGGCATTAATCCAGAAAACTTTTCTTGGAAGTTAGATCCTAAGGAAAACTTTGAAACACCAGTAGCTTTAGTGACTTATTCAGATAAGGGATTGACTGGTGTGAGTCATGACAGTCAGGATTTTATACTTCATCACATTATGCCAAGCAACTTTTCTCAGAAGGAACGTCCAATCCTCATCAATAACTGGGAGGCAACCTACTTTGACTTTCAGCGTGAAAAACTTTTGGAACTTGCGGATGAAGCTAAGAAAGTTGGAATAGAACTTTTTGTGTTAGATGATGGCTGGTTTGGTAATCGTTTCGATGATAATCGTTCTTTGGGTGATTGGTCTGTTAATGAAGAGAAATTAGGAGGTAGTTTAGAGAGTCTAATCGCCGCCATTCATGACAAAGGATTGCAGTTTGGGCTTTGGCTAGAGCCTGAGATGATTTCGGAAGACAGTGATCTGTATAGAAAACACCCAGATTGGGCTATTCAAGTTCCAGAATATAAACACACATATTCTCGTAATCAATTAGTACTCAATCTTGCCAATCATCAGGTGGTGGAATATTTAAAAGAAGTTTTTGATCAGCTCCTTTCTCATCATGAGATTGACTATATCAAATGGGATATGAATCGTAATATCACTAACCTAGGAAATGGATCAACTTATCTGGAAACACAGATGCAGTCACATCAATATATGTTGGGACTTTATGAACTCCTTTCTTATCTGACAGAGAAGCATAGCCATATTCTCTTTGAGTCCTGCTCTGGTGGTGGTGGACGAAATGATCTTGGTATGATGCGCTATTTCCCACAAGTTTGGGCCAGTGACAATACGGATGCTATTGCACGTTTACCAATTCAATACGGTTCATCCTATCTCTATCCAACCATTTCTATGGGGGCTCATGTGTCAGCAGTACCAAATCATCAGATGGGGCGTAGTACTCCTTTGGAAACTCGGGGGCATGTGGCGATGATGGGCAATCTAGGATATGAGTTAGACTTGACGAGCTTAACAGAAAAGGAAAAAGAAAAGATTGCAGTACAAGTCGCTCTTTACAAAGAACTTAGACCAGTAGTACAATTTGGTAAGCAGTATCGTTTGCTCAATCCTGAGGAAACTAGTAACGAAGTTGCGGTACAATTTAATTACAAGGATACTATTTTAGTAACCTATGTACATAAATTGTCAACTGTAGAAACTATGGAGACAACTTTAAAGTTAAAAGGATTAGAAGAAGAGGCATTATATGAACTAGTGAGCACTAATCAGGTTTACTCAGGTGCGGAACTGATGTATGCGGGTCTAACAGTTATCCTGCCTCAAGGAGACTTTTTAAGTAGACAGTATCGTTTCAAAAAACGATGATCAAAGCGTATAATTTAGAAAAAAGGAGACATTTCAATGAAATGGTATAAGAAAGCAAGTTTTCTCGTGGCAGCTGGAGTTAGCATGCTAGGTCTGGTGGCTTGCAATCAGGATAGTCAATCGGCTGATGGAAAAGTTACAATTGAGTTCTTTAATCAGAAGACAGAGATGTCGGACACTCTGCAAAAAATTGTGGACGATTTTGAAAAAGAGCACTCTACTATTGATGTCAAGTTGACAACTGTACCCTCAGCTGGAATTGTTTTGAAGACCCGTGTTTTGTCAGGAGATGTTCCAGACATTGTCAATATCTATCCTCAGAATATGGATTTTCAAGAGTGGGCTAAGGCAGGCTATTTTGCTGATATGACAGGAAAATCATATTTGGAGAATATCAAGAATAACTATGCTGATAAGTATGCGATTAATAATAAGGTTTATAGTGCACCTTTAACTGCAAATGTCTCGGGAATTTTTTATAACAAAACAAAGTTTAAAGAGTTAGGACTTGAGGAACCTAAAACTTTTGCAGAGTTTCAAGAGATTGTCAAAAAAATTAAAGATATCGGGAGTTCTCCTTTTGCGGTAGCAGGAACGGAGGGCTGGACCTTGAATGGCTACCACCAGCTCTCTCTCATCACCATCACAGGTAGTGGTGATGCAGCAAACAACTACCTTCGTTTTTCAAAACCAAATGCCATCTCTGCGGCTGATGCTGTTTTGAAGTCCGATGCCGAACGTTTGGATTTATTGGCAGATAATGCGCAAGATGGTTGGCGCGGTGCTTCTTATAATGATGCTGTTGTAGCTTTTTCAAGTGGAATTGCCTTGATGATGCCCCAAGGATCTTGGGCCTTAGCAGCAATTAATCAGCAGGATCCCAAGTTTGAAGTAGGCATGTTTGCATTTCCAGGAGAGCAGGCAGGTCAAGAGGTGACCGTTGGAGCAGGGGATATGGCCTTGTCTATCTCTGCGACAACCAAACATCCCAAAGAAACGGAAGAATTTATCAGCTATATGACCTCTGCGAAGGCAATGCAGGCCTACTATGATGTGGATGGCTCACCAGTCGCTGTAAAAGGGATAGAAGAAAAAGAGGACTCAGCTCTTGCGGAAATTTCTAAACTGGCCTTTAGCGATAAACATTATATTTGGTTGGGGCAACATTGGAATTCAGAGGAAGATTTCTTTAACTTGAGTGCGAGTTACTTGATGGACAAAGATTTGAAAAATATGGCAAACAATCTCAATGCTTTCTTTAATCCAATGAAGGCAGATTTGGACTAGGATAGGAGGTAAGTTGGTATGGCTATTCGAAAACTATTAAATAAATACTGGGGTTGGACATTTCTGACAATCCCACTTGCATTACAGGCTATCTTCTTTTACTTTCCTATGGTACAAGGGGCCTTCTACAGTTTCACTAACTGGACAGGTTTGACTTATAACTACAAATTTGTAGGATTAAACAATTACAAATTGCTCTTGATTGACGGTAAGTTCTTCACGGCTATTGTTTTTACCTTGATATTGACTCTTGCATTGATTATTGGAGAGATTGTGATTGGGATGATTGTGGCGCGTGCCTTGAATGCTAAAATGAAGGGACAGACCTTTTTTCGGGCTTGGTTCTTTTTCCCGGCGGTTTTATCTGGTTTGACTGTTTCCTTGATTTTTAAGCAATTCTTTAACTACGGTCTTCCAGCTATTGGGAAAATGTTGGGAATTGGCTTCTTACAAGAGAGTTTATTAGGAAGCCCTGTTGGAGCAGTACTCGCAGCTATCTTTGTCCTTCTGTGGCAAGGGGTAGCTATGCCTATTATCCTCTTTCTAGCTGGTCTTCAGAGTATACCGAGTGATATTTTAGAGGCTGCGTCAATTGATGGAGCGACGAGTAAACAGACCTTTTGGAAGATTGAGTTGCCTTATCTCTTGCCAACTATTTCCATGGTTTTCATTCTTGCTCTTAAATCTGGTTTGACAGCCTTTGATCAAATTTTTGCCCTCACTGGTGGTGGTCCAAACAATGCAACAACTTCGCTTGGTCTTTTGGTCTACAACTATGCTTTTAAGAGTAATCAATATGGATATGCAAATGCAATTGCTTTGATTTTATTCTTGATTATTGGAATTGTTTCTCTTATCCAAATCAAACTATCCAAGAAATTTGAAATCTAATAGAGGAGTCCTACACATGAAAAAAGAAGAAAAATTGAATCAGTTTTGGAAATATGTCCTCTTGATAGTGGGGGGAATCCTCATCCTTGTTCCTTTGTTGGTGACGGTTTTTAGTTCTTTCAAGACCACCAAGGATATCATGAATCATTTCTTTAGTTTGCCTAATCCTTTTACATTAAGTAACTATGAACGCTTGATTTCGGATGGGATTGGAGGCTATTTCTGGAATTCAGCTCTCATCACCCTCTTATCCTTGATAGTGGTAGCCTTCTTTATCCCTGCTGCAGCTTATTCCATTGCTCGAAATATGTCCAAGAAAAAAGCCTTTGCAATTATGTATTCGCTCTTGATTTTAGGGATATTTGTTCCATTTCAGGTGATTATGATTCCCATCACAGTCATGATGAGTAAACTCGGTCTAGCAAATATGTGGGGGCTAGTAATACTCTACCTAACTTATGCTATTCCACAGACTCTCTTCTTGTATGTTGGTTATATAAAAATCAGTGTACCGGATAGTTTGGATGAAGCTGCGGAAATTGATGGGGCTGATCGTTTTACAACTTATCGTCGAATCATTTTTCCAATGTTGAAGCCCATGCATGCGACAACTTTGATTATCAATGCTCTTTGGTTCTGGAATGACTTTATGTTGCCACTCTTGATCCTGAATAAGGATTCCAAGATGTGGACTTTACCTCTCTTCCAGTACAATTACCAAGGTCAGTATTTCAATGACTATGGCCCAAGTTTTGCGTCTTATATTGTGGGAATTGTAACGATAACTATTGTCTACCTCATCTTCCAAAAACATATCATTTCAGGAATGAGTAACGGAGCAGTGAAGTAAGAAAGTGCTTAGGGAATTTATAATTCCATACATAGAGGAACAGTTCAGCTTATTGGCAATTCTATGTAGAAAACAAGAAAATAGTACTTAGTTGCTTGCAGTCTATATTAGTACTGAACAAAAATCTAAAAATATCTTTTATTTACGAAGCCAAGTCATATAAGACTTGGCTTTCATTAGAAAAAGGAGACCATCTATGACCATTCAAAATAAAACTATGTTGATTACTTACTCAGATAGTCTTGGAAATAACCTTAAAGACTTGTATGAGAATTTGGAAGAATATTTTGGCGATGCTATTGGGGGAGTTCACCTTCTACCATTTTTCCCGTCAACTGGTGATCGTGGATTTGCACCGGTTGACTATGACGAAGTGGATCCAGCGTTTGGTGATTGGGAGGATGTTAAGCGTTTAGGTGAGAAATATTATCTGATGTTTGACTTTATGATTAACCATATTTCTCGTCAATCGAAATATTATAAGGACTATCAAGAAAAACATGAAGCTAGTGAATTTAAAGATCTCTTTTTAAACTGGGATAAGTTTTGGCCAGAAAATCGTCCGACACAAGCTGATGTAGATTTAATTTACAAGCGTAAGGATCGTGCACCAAAGCAAGAGATTCTTTTTGCAGATGGTTCAGTTGAACATTTGTGGAATACTTTTGGTGAGGAGCAGATTGATCTTGATGTGACCAAAGAAGTAACGATGGCATTTATCCGTAAGACGATTCAACATCTAGCAAGTAACGGGTGTGATTTGATTCGTCTAGATGCCTTTGCTTATGCAGTGAAGAAATTGGATACCAATGATTTCTTTGTGGAACCAGATATTTGGAATTTATTGGACAGAGTTCGAGATATCGCTGCTGAGTACGGAGCAGAGCTCTTACCTGAGATTCATGAACACTATTCGATTCAGTTTAAAATAGCGGACCATGATTACTATGTTTACGATTTTGCCCTTCCAATGGTGACCCTTTATACTCTTTACAGTTCCAGAACAGAACGTTTAGCTCAGTGGTTAAAGATGAGCCCGATGAAGCAATTTACGACACTAGATACCCATGATGGGATTGGAGTGGTGGATGTCAAGGATATCCTGACTGATGATGAAATTGACTATGCTTCAAATGAGCTCTATAAGGTTGGAGCGAATGTCAAACGTAAGTACTCTAGTGCAGAGTATAACAATCTGGATATCTACCAAATCAATTCAACCTATTATTCTGCGCTTGGAGATGATGATGTCAAGTACTTCCTCGCTCGTTTGATTCAAGCTTTTGCTCCAGGCATTCCTCAGGTTTATTATGTAGGATTGCTAGCCGGCAAGAATGACCTGCGACTGTTAGAAGAGACAAAAGAAGGGCGGAATATCAATCGTCATTACTATAGCAATGAGGAAATAGCAGAGGAAGTCCAACGTCCAGTGGTGAGGACTCTTCTCAGTCTCTTTACCTTCCGTAATCAGTCCGCAGCCTTTGATTTAGAAGGAAGTATTGAGGTAGAAACACCAACAGCTCACAGCATTGTAATCAAACGCCAAAATAAAGACAAGTCCGTAACAGCAGTAGCAGAAATTGATCTGCAAAGTCAGACCTATCAAGTAGTGGAAAACGGCAGAAAAATTCAGTTTTAGATCTGTGTGGAAATCATAGTTTTTTACTATTGGAAACGTGTTCATTGTTCCAAAATAGAAGAAAAAATGGTAGAATAAAAAGATAGTTTAGCATTTATCTTCTGGAGCAATCCAGGACAGAAAGGATCCGTTTTGAAATCAATTGGATTACTGGATAAGATAAGAGGGCTTTCGAAAAAAGATTTCTTTTTGTATCTGATGATTATGAGTATCTTTTTACCTTTTTATTTGTTCTTAGCACTTTTTGCTTTATATTTGATAGGTTTACTTGTTACTGGGGAGATGAAGGGAATTATCAAAGGATTGGCCAAACATCCTGTACTTCTCTTTTTTATTGCCTACAGTAGTATCATCTCTATCGTTGCCAAGAACTGGCTTGGATTGGTCGCATCTTTACTGATGTTTCTCTTCCTCATTTTCTTTAGTTTTTATCAGAAACGTCTGACACATGCTTTCTTTCGGTTAATCTTGCAGACGGTATTGTTTGGTAGTATACTCTCTGCAGCCTTTGCTACTTTGGAGCATTTCCAAATTGTAAAGAAATTTAACTATGCCTTTCTTTCGCCCAATATGCAAGTATGGCACCAGAACCGTGCAGAAGTGACCTTCTTTAATCCTAACTACTATGGAATTATTTGTTGCTTCTGTATCATGATTGCCTTTTACCTCTTTACAACGACGAAGTTAAGATGGTTGAAAGTCTTTTGTGTGTTAGCAGGTTTTGTGAATCTATTTGGTTTGAATTTTACGCAGAATCGAACAGCCTTTCCTGCCATCATCGCTGGTGCCATCATTTATCTCTTTACAACCATTAAAAACTGGCGTGCCTTCTGGCTCAGTATTGGAGTTTTTGGGATTGGCCTTTGTTTCCTCTTCTCAAGCGATTTGGGTGTCCGTATGGGAACCCTAGATTCTTCAATGGAGGAGCGCGTTTCAATCTGGAACGCAGGTATGACTTTGTTCAAGCAAAATCCGATCTGGGGTGAGGGACCACTGACCTATATGAATTCCTATCCGAGAATTCATGCTCCTTATCACGAGCACGCGCATAGTCTTTATATCGATACTATTTTAAGTTATGGTTTGATTGGAACAATTCTCCTATCCATTTCTTCGGTTATCCCGGTTCACATGATGATGGATATGAGTCAGGAGTCTGGTAAACGACCAATTATCGGTCTTTATCTCTCCTTCCTTACAGTAGTCGCTGTACATGGAATTTTTGACTTGGCTCTCTTCTGGGTACAGTCAGGATTCATCTTCTTGCTGGTTATGTGCAGTCTACCACTGGAACATCGAACCTTAGTGTCAGAGATGATAGATTAAATTTAATTGAAGATTCTCCCCTTTTGACTGCTTGCAAAAAGTTAGATTCTTTTTGGGAATCCAGACAGAATCCCATCTCGTCTAAAGCTTGCTATACTCCCATTATAGTGGACAGTGAAAAACAAAAATCACTAGAAACTATGGCTCTATAATTTCTGTAGTGGGTAAATCCACTGTAGGAATTATGGAGCCTATTTTGTGTAGAAAAAAAGCCTCATATGACCTATAATGAAAAGTGATGAAATCATCATTAGAAAGGTTCTTATGGAATAAATTAACGGTCAGGGGAGTGACTGTTAATTCCTGAGCACAAAAATAAAAAAACGAAGATTTTATTACAAACTCGCTTGGAATTAAAGACAAAAACATCATTATTTCGGATTATGTGGACGCGGGGACCCACAAGGAAGTCCTCGCTAAGCTAGATTATCCCGCCCCAAGATGTCCTCACTGTCGCCAAATACAACTTCCAAAAGGAATTCAAAATTTCCTATTTAGAACGCTATCAAGCCAACAAAAAGCAGTGTGGTCAGCGAAAACGCAACTTTCTGAAGAAGAGAAAGCCTTTATCCAAGAATACCTTGATAAAGATTGAAGTTTAGATGTCATCAAAGGAACCTTTCCTGACAAGATTTCATGTTCTATGCGGACACTTTACCGCTTGGGGCAAGGTTCCCTAAACCTTTTCACTCCCAGCCCGCGAGGCTTTTACAGTCCAGGAGACTGTGAGGGGTTGGGGATGAGGAAAACAGAGTTTCCCTCAATGTAGGAGCTTTTTAGGATTCTAAAAGACGAACAAAAAGTCCAATCAACTACCGCTTCAAGAGTTTTTTGCCAAAATAAAGCGAGGATGAAGGACTTTTTCTCAGTCTCAAGAAATCATATTCTAAGAAAATCTCTTAATTACAAAACACCTTATCAAGTTTTTCTGAGTTGTATGGATTGTCTAGCTTAATTTGACAAATGGGGGCTAAAAGTAGTTCTCACAAGCGAGAATCTTTCCTAGTTTTATCTGTTCAAGTTGGGAATTTTGGCTTATTCTTTCATCGTGTTTAAGAGAGTTATAAATTCTTTTAATTCGTCGGTGAGGTAGAGTTTGGGTGAGTAGGCATAAGCGACATGAAAATAGATTTTTTCTTGCGTGACAAATGGGATTGCGACTAAGTCTTTATCCTGTTCAGAGATTGCCGAAATAGTCAAGATGGTAATGCCCAAATTTTCAGAGACCATTTTTTTGATCAGGGGCAGATCATTCAGCTGAGCAGCAATTTTGGCTCTTCCTCCATTTCTCTTATTGAGGATATCAAAAGCAGTCAAGTGGATGTTGTGCTCGTCTAGTAAGATAAAGTCTTCGCTTAATAAATCTTGAAAGGCGACTTCCCTTTGCTGGGCGAGGGGATGCTCTTTTGAGACCAGAAGGACTAACTCCCGCCGATAAAGGGGAACGGTAATGACCTGTTCCAGATTCAAAGGGCGTAAGCTCCCAAGTAAGCTGAAATCCAAGTCTCCCTCTAAGAGGCGTTTTCTCAATTCTTGGGAACCGCCACAAATCAGGTGAAATTGACGAAGAAAGTTAAGGTTCTTGGGTGCAGAAGGACAGTGCTCAAAAAAACTCATTCATGATGATGGGAGGAAAACCGACTTCGATTTTGCCCAAGCGCGCATGCTCCATGGCCTTTTCTAATTTGGATAAATCTTGTAAGATTTGTTTGGCATGGCCCGCTAAAATGTGTCCAGTTTGGGTGAGGTGGTCAACGCGATTGGCCGTTGTTTTTTCAACTAAGGTAGTGCCAAATTTTTCTTCCAGTCGTTTGATGGCATAGGTAATGGTTGGCTGACTGACATGAAAATGTTGGGCCACTTCAGTGAAGGATTTGCTTTCTGCTAGTTGCACGAAGTATTCTAAATCACGGGTGTTCATGATCCTGCTCCTTGGTATAACTGATTTTTATCTTAAATGATTGATGAAGCTTTCCTTTTTATGGGGGCTTTTTCAGTTTAGCTGGAGAAAATGATTTCCATCTAAGCTGACTAACCAGTATCTCGATTCCCTGTGGATAAAGTCCAGCTTTTCCTTATATTCTACCAAAAAGAATTTTACTTATAAAGTTTTTTTATGATTTCTATGGGTGTTGACTATAATTTTTGGGAAGTTGTATAATACCCGACGTAAAGAAAAATACTATCGGAGGTGCCACCATGCGTGCACATGAAATTTTAAACAACCCTTTCCTCAATAAAGGAACTGCCTTTACCATGGAAGAACGTAAAGAACTTGGTCTAATTGGACTTCTTCCTCCATATGTTCAAACCATTGAAGAACAAGCAGAGCAAGCCTACCAACATTTCTTGCGCAAACCGTCTGACCTTGAAAAACGTCTGTTCTTGATGGAGATTTTTAATACCAACCGGACTCTTTTCTACTACCTCTTTAACCAACACATCGTGGAGTTCAACCCAATTGTTTATGATCCAGTGATTGCTGACACCATTGAACAATATTCTGAACTCTTTGTAGACCCACAATATGCGGCTTACCTTGATATTAATCATCCAGAAAATATCGAAGAAACCTTGAAAAATGCAGCTGGTGATCGCGATATCCGTTTGATTGTTGTGACCGATGCAGAAGGAATTCTGGGAATCGGTGACTGGGGTGTCCAAGGGGTGGATATCTCTGTCGGTAAACTCATGGTCTACACGGCAGCAGCTGGTATTGATCCAGCTTGCGTTATGCCTCTTGTCATCGATGCGGGTACCAACCGTGAAGAACTCTTGAACAATCCAATGTATCTGGGGAACCGTCATGAACGGGTTCGTGGGGAACGATACGATGCCTTTGTCGATCAATTTGTTCAAACTGCTGGAAATCTTTTCCCTAAACTCTACCTTCACTGGGAAGACTTCGGTCGTTCAAACGCAGCAGATATCTTGAACCGCTACAAGAAAGAAATCCCAACCTTCAACGATGATATCCAAGGAACAGGTATCGTTGTCTTGGGTGGTATCTTTGGAGCGATGGACATCACAGGTGAAAAATTGACAGACCAAGTTTACCTTTGCTATGGCGGTGGTTCTGCCGGTGCTGGGATCGCAGAGCGTGTTCATGCGGAAATGGTTGCAGAAGGTCTTGATCCAGAAGAAGCTTACAAACGTTTCTTCATGATTGATAAACAAGGTCTTTTGTTTGACGATATGGAAGATTTGACTCTAGCACAAAAACCATTTGCTAAAAAACGTGCTGACTTTGAAGGGAAAGGAGACATGACCAGTCTTCTTGAAGTGATCAAAACTGTGAAACCAACCATCTTGGTCGGAACTTCCACAAACCCAGGTGCCTTCACAAAAGAAGTCGTCGAAGCGATGTGCCAAAACACAGAACGCCCAGTAATCTTCCCAATTTCTAATCCAACCAAGAAATTAGAAGCAACTGCCCAACAAGTCATCGAATGGTCAGACGGTAAAGCCTTTGTGGCGACCGGTGTCCCTTCAGGAACCATCAGCTACAAAGGTGTGGACTATGAAATCGGTCAAGCCAACAACGCTTTGATCTATCCAGGTCTGGGTCTTGGCATGTTGGCATCTGAAGCCAGCCTCTTGACAGACGAAATGATTGGGGCAGCCGCTCACTCCTTATCAGGTATTGTCAATCCAGGTCAACCAGGTGCGCCAGTGTTACCACCATTCCAATATGTAGCTGACGTGTCCATTAAAGTGGCTGAGGCCGTTGCCAAGAAAGCTCAAGAACAAGGTTTGGCGCAAGCTAAGGAAACAGATATGGCAAAAGCTGTCCGTGACCTTAAATGGTATCCTACCTACTAAAAAGGAGCTGACTGAACAACCATGAAAAAATTGAATGAAATCAAAATTTCCGGTGTCAGTCTTCCTCTATATGCCTTTATCGTCATCGTTCTTGCGGTGACGATTGCTATGGGGAAACTCCCACTCAATATGCTTGGAATCACCCTTTTATTGGTCGTGATGGGTCATCTTCTCTACTATATCGGTGAGAAGCTTCCGATTATGAACTCTTACTTGGGCGGAGGCTCTGTCTTCACACTGCTTGGAGCGAACCTGCTTGCTACATTCCATATCATTCCAAACGACATCATTGTAGCAACTAAGGGCTTCTTAGGAGATTCTTTCGGCTTCTTGGACTTTTATATTGCTGCTCTCATATGTGGTTCTATCCTTGGCATGAATCGAAATCTTTTGGTCAAGGCCTCTGCCCGTTTTATCCCTGTCTCTCTTGTAGCCATGGTTGTAGGGGCTCTCTCAGTTGGTGCGGTAGGTGCTCTTCTGGGACAAGG
>NZ_KQ969556.1:32914-36580 GCF_001578945.1 Streptococcus oralis | reverse complement strand
GTTTCCTTCCCTCAAATGGTGGGAGGCATGGGAGCAGGGATTTTGCCTCTTTCCAAGATTTATGCAGCAAACCTTCATGGAGATCAAACGGCTATTTTCTCCCAGTTAGCTCCAGCAACAACTCTTGGGAATATCCTAGCCATCATTGGTGCAGTCATGATTGCAAAGGTATTTGCCAATAGCAAATACAACGGTCACGGCGTTCTCATCCCCATTAACAAGGAGGAATTAAAAAAGGAGAAATTGACCCTGAACCCAAGCGAAATTGGGGTTGGTATGATCTTTGCTTTTACCATTTTCTTGCTCGGTGTTATCTGTAATGCCTTTATTCCAAAAATTCACAGCTATGCCTTCATGATTATCATCGTGTTCATCCTCAAGGTTCTAAATGCGGTGCCGAAGGCTTTAGAAAACTGTGTGGTCATGTTTAACCAAGTCATCATGACGAACTTGACCCATGCCGTTTTGGCTGGTATTGGTCTCTCTCTTATTGACCTTTCAACACTAGCGCAAGCCATGACCTGGCAATTTATTCTGCTGAGTTTGGCTTCCGTTGTTTCTATGGGGCTAGCTTCAGCCGTGATTGGAAAAATGGTTGGACTCTATCCAGTGGAGACAGCTATCGGATCTGGGATGATTAACAATTCCATGGGTGGAACAGGAAATATCGCAGTTCTATCAGCGTCTGATCGTATGGAAATGATTGCCTTTGCCCAAATGGCCAATCGACTTAGTGGAGCCATTATCCTCATCCTAGGTGGCTTGTTAGCTTCTATGCTCCAATAAGCAAGACCCTAGCGATAGAAGTACGGAAAGACACTCCAAAGGAAAACTCGCTTGGTTTTACCCTTTGGAGTTTTTCTCTTGCCTTGAAGAATGAAGATAGTTTTCATATTCCCTAAAAAGTGTTAAAATAGACTACAAGAAATTGGAGAGTAGAAATGCCGAAAGAAGTGAATTTGACGGGCGATCAGGTAGTCGCTTTAACAAGAGAATATTTAACAAAGGAAGATGTGGCTTTTGTGCAAAAGGCTTTGATTTACGCGGTTGATTGTCATAGTGGGCAGTTTCGGAGATCAGGTGAGCCATATATCATCCATCCCATTCAAGTAGCAGGAATTCTGGCTAAGCTTAAGCTGGATGCCGTAACGGTTGCCTGTGGTTTTTTGCATGATGTGGTTGAGGATACGGATGCAACGCTGAATGATTTGGAGCGGGAGTTTGGTCATGATGTTCGGATTATCGTTGATGGGGTGACCAAGCTCGGTAAGGTCAAGTACAAGTCCCACGAGGAACAGTTGGCTGAAAACCACCGCAAGATGCTCATGGCCATGTCTGAGGATATCCGTGTTATCTTGGTCAAATTATCGGACCGTTTGCATAATATGCGAACACTCAAACACCTGCGAAAGGACAAGCAAGAACGCATCTCCAGAGAAACCATGGAAATTTACGCACCACTTGCTCATCGTCTAGGGATTTCCAGTGTCAAGTGGGAGTTGGAAGATTTATCTTTCCGTTACCTCAATCCAACTGAGTTTTATAAGATTACTCACATGATGAAGGAAAAACGCAGAGAACGTGAAGCTTTGGTCGATGAAGTCGTAACCAAGTTGGAGGAGTATGCTACCGAACGCAATCTCAAAGGGGAAATATATGGCCGTCCTAAACATATCTATTCGATCTATCGCAAGATGCAGGATAAAAAGAAACGTTTTGAGGAAATTTATGACCTGATTGCCATTCGCTGTATCTTAGATACCCAGAGCGATGTTTACGCCATGCTGGGTTATGTACATGAACTTTGGAAACCTATGCCAGGTCGCTTTAAAGACTATATCGCCAATCGTAAGGCCAATGGTTACCAGTCTATCCATACAACAGTTTATGGACCAAAAGGGCCGATTGAATTCCAGATTCGTACTAAGGAAATGCACGAGGTGGCTGAGTACGGGGTAGCAGCTCACTGGGCATATAAAAAAGGCATTAAAGGCCAGGTCAACAGCAAGGAATCTGCTATCGGGATGAACTGGATCAAGGAGATGATGGAACTCCAGGACCAGTCCAAGGGTGCTCAGGATTTTGTGGATTCGGTTAAGGAAGAATACCTGGCTGAGGAGATTTACGTCTTTACCCCAGATGGAGCCGTTCGCTCCCTTCCTAAGGATTCAGGCCCTATTGACTTTGCTTACGAAATCCATACCAAGGTTGGGGAAAAAGCGACTGGTGCCAAGGTCAATGGTCGCATGGTGCCTCTGACCACCAAACTCAAGACGGGAGATCAGGTTGAAATTATCACTAACCCCAACTCCTTTGGTCCGAGTCGTGACTGGCTGAACATGGTCAAGACCAGCAAGGCGCGCAACAAAATTCGTCAGTTCTTTAAAAATCAAGACAAAGAATTGTCTATCAATAAGGGACGGGAACTCCTCATCAATCAGCTTCAAGAAAATGGCTATGTGGCCAACAAATTTATGGATAAGCGCCACATGGATGAGGTTCTGCAAAAGACCAGCTACAAGACAGAAGAGGCTCTCTATGCAGCTATTGGTTTTGGAGAAATTAGCGCCATTACCGTCTTTAACCGATTGACCGAAAAAGAACGCCGTGAGGAAGAGCGTGCCAAGGCCAAGGCAGAAGCAGAAGAGCTTGTCAAGGGTGGTGAAGTCAAAGTTGAAAACAAGGATACGCTTAAAGTCAAACATGAAGGCGGTGTGGTCATTGAAGGTGCTTCTGGTTTACTAGTTCGAATTGCCAAGTGTTGTAATCCTGTTCCGGGAGATGACATTGTTGGTTACATCACCAAGGGACGCGGCGTTGCTATTCACCGTGTAGACTGTATGAATCTCCGTACCCAGGAGAACTATGAGCAACGGCTTCTTGATGTAGAATGGGAAGACCAATATTCCAGCAAGGAATACACTGCCCACATCGATATCTATGGTCTCAACCGTACAGGGCTCTTAAATGATGTCTTGCAGGTCTTGTCCAATACGACCAAGAATATCTCGACCGTTAACGCCCAACCAACTAAGGATATGAAATTTGCTAATATCCATGTTTCCTTTGGGATTTCCAATCTTTCTACTCTGACAACGGTTGTAGACAAGATTAAGAGCGTTCCAGAGGTTTACTCGGTTAAACGAACCAATGGCTAGGTAGGAAGGATGCTATGAAAATCATTATCCAACGGGTCAAAAAAGCCCAAGTTACGATAGAAGGTCAAATTCAGGGAAAGATTCATCAGGGCTTGCTTCTCCTAGTCGGAGTCGGACCTGAGGATCAAGCAGAAGATCTGGACTATGCAGTGAGAAAACTGACTAATCTGCGCATCTTTTCAGATGACGAAGGGAAAATGAACTTGTCTGTCAAGGATATTGAAGGAGAAATCCTCTCTATTTCTCAGTTTACCCTCTTTGCAGATACCAAGAAAGGCAATCGTCCCGCCTTTACAGGTGCAGCCAAACCAGAACAGGCCAAAGAGTTTTATGAACAGTTCAACCACGAACTGGCCAAGGAAGTAGCCGTTCAGACAGGCGTCTTTGGAGCAGATATGCAGGTGGAGCTAGTCAATGATGGACCAGTCACCATCATTCTTGATACTAAAAATAGATAAAAAACCAAGCTTGGGCACTGCACCCCCAAAGTGGGACAGAAGAAAACACG
>NZ_KQ969556.1:29449-31561 GCF_001578945.1 Streptococcus oralis | reverse complement strand
TTGCGAGCTTGGTTTTTCCTTACAAACAATTCCAGAAAGAGAGGTGTTTGCCAAAATCGTCTGGGTAGCTTTCTCTTAGGTAGTCAGCTGTCCTATAATATAAAGTAGAATGACAAGCAGTGACGATTGGCATAAGAGTGGAAAATCGCTGAGAACTAATGAAGGATAAGAGCACAAAAAATAGAAAATCAATGGTAAGCACCCCTGAATAGTAGAAGCGAATTTTTTTGTTCATCTGAGGATAAATCTCAGAGAAATGTTTTTTGAGTCGGAAGACCAAGCGAGATAGCAGTAGCCCCTGAGCAAGGAGGAACATAAAACCAGTGAGTAAGAGCCAGTCTAAAGCTGTCTCGGGTCTAGTGCTAAAAAATGCAAACAGTAGCAAATCCATGACTGCAATTGCTGTAAAATGGATTCTAAAGAGTTTTTTCATGACAAGACCTCCCTCTTTTATCTAGCTTTATTCTACTTCAAATTCATAGGGAATTCAAGAAAAATGATAAAAATCCCTGAAGGGAGTTGCCTTCAGGAATAAGAGCTTAATCAATTTTTTCAACATAGAGTTGGTTGGCGATGTCCAAACTTACTTGCAAGTCTTCTCCTTTACAAACCAGAGTGAAGGTATTGGTAAATCCATCGAATTGTTTGATTTGGAGAGTGTCACCAATCTGAATTGAGTGTTTGTCCAAGTAGTGGAGCAGTTCAAAACTATCATGGACCCGTGTGAGGAGGTAGGAACCAGTTTCTTTGATAGCTGCAAGAGGGAGATTATTAATTTCCACCAAGAGTTCTCCCTTGGCAGGAATAGTCCCTCCGTGAGGGCAGGTCTTGGGAAAACCTAGCATGGAGTCTAGTCGTTCCACAAAAAAATCTGATACACTATGTTCTAAAACTTCGGCTTCCTTGTGGATTTGGTCGCTAGTATAGTTGAGGTGATGAACTAGAAAAACTTCGATTAAGCGGTGTTTACGGTAGAGCTCTGAGACCAGTTTTAGCCCTAGGTCAGTCAGTTGATAACCACATTCCTTGTCCTTGAGGATGAGGTTTTCACTCTTCATCCGCTTAATCATTTCTGTCACAGCAGGAGGAGATACCTGCATGCGCGCCGCAATTTCTTTATTAGTGATTTTACGAGAAACGATGCTAATCTCGTAAATGCACTTAAGATAGTCTTCTTTATTTGGAGTTAGTCTATTATTTTTATTTATCATTACCTTTAGTATAGCAAAAAAAGCTAGATTTCTCTAGCTTTCAGTCATAAAAATCCTTGTTTTAGTCTAATGCTTTAACGGCAGCGATTGCTTTTTCAAAGTCGGGTTCTGTGTTGATATTGTCTACATATTCGACGTAACGGATGATGTTATCAGTATCAAGGACAAGAACTGCCCGGGCAAGGAGGTGCCACTCATTGATGAGGAGAGCGTAGTCACGGCCGAAAGAATGGTCAAAGTAGTCTGAAAGCATGATGGCATTGTCAAGACCTTCTGCTCCACACCAGCGCCCTTGAGCAAATGGGAGATCCATAGAAATAGTGAGGACGACCGTGTTGTCAAGGTTAGCAAGTTCTTGGTTGAAACGACGCGTTTGCGTTGAACAGATGCCGGTATCGATAGAAGGAACAATACTCAAGACTTTTTTCTTTCCATCAAAGTCAGCCAGCGTTTTTTTAGAGAGATCCGTTGTAGTGAGAGAAAAGTCAAGCGCTTTGTCTCCAATCTGCAGTTGTTTACCTGTAAAGGTTACAGGATTTCCGAGAAATGTGGTCATCGATTTACTCCAATCTTTTTTCTTTCATTGTACTCCTATGAAGAGAAATTTGCCAATCATTTGACCGAAAAAGACATCAGAAAAAGGTCTGTCATTATGAAAGACCTTTTTTAGATTATTTAGCTAATCCTTCAGCGATTTTATCAAGATTGTATTTCATCATGCTGTAGTAGCTGTCTCCTTCTTGACCTTCTTCAGCGATTGAGTCGGTAAAGATTTTGGCATAGATAGGAATGTTGGTGTCTTGAGAGACGGTCTTCATAGGACGGTCATCAACACTTGACTCTACAAAGAGGGATGGTGTCTTGGTTTGACGAAGTTTTTCCACCAAGCTCTTGATTTGAT
>NZ_KQ969556.1:27509-29429 GCF_001578945.1 Streptococcus oralis | reverse complement strand
TGGTTTGACGAAGTTTTTCCACCAAGCTCTTGATTTGGTCTGGAGTTCCTTCTTCTTCGGTGTTGATTTCCCAGATGTAGGCACTAGGAACACCGTAGGCTTTAGAAAAGTACTTGAAGCAACCTTCGCTTGTGACGATGAGTTTCTTTTCAGCCGGAATATTGTTGAACTTCTCCTTGGCTTCCTTGTCCAATGTATCGAGTTTATCAGTGTATTCCTTGAGGTTATTTTCGTAAAATTCTTTGTTGTTAGGATCTTTTGCGATCAGTTGTTTGGCAATGTTTTTGGCAAAGATAATGCCGTTTTCAAGGTTGAGCCAAGCATGTGGGTCTTCCTTGCCTTTTTCATTTTGCCTTTCTAGGTAAATTACGTCAATGCCATCGCTGACAGCAAAATAGTCTTTGTTTTCAGTTTTCTTGGCATTTTCTACCAATTTTGTAAACCAAGCATTGCCACCTGTTTCAAGGTTGATCCCGTTATAGAAAATCAAATCAGCTTTGGATGTTTTTTTGACATCTTCTGGGAGTGGTTCGTACTCGTGAGGGTCCTGCCCAACGGGTACGATACTGTGAAGATCGATTTTATCACCTGCGATATTTTTGGTAATATCTGCGATGATGGAGTTAGTTGTAACAACTTGCAATTTTTTCCCGGTTCCTGCATTCTCTTTCTGAACGCAAGCTGCAAGACCGATACTTGCAAGAAAGAGTAGTAGAAGAGTTCCTAATTTTTTCATGTGATTCCTCCAAAGGGGAGATCCCCCTTATTTTGACATCGTTTTGTGTTTGAGTTTCAAGTAGCGCTGTTTGGGAGCGATAAAGAAACTAATCAGGAAGAAAGTGGCAGAAGTGAGGACAATGCTGGATCCAGCTGCAATGTTAAAACTATAGCCAATAAAGAGTCCAAGGACGGATGCTAGAGCTCCTAATGTAGAAGATAGGAAAATCATGCTTTTAAGGCTATTGGCATAGAGATAAGCTGTTGCTGCTGGCGTTATCAACATGGCTACGATGAGAATAGTCCCTACACTTTGCATGGCGGTGACCGATACCAAGGTCAAGAGCACCATGAGCAGGTAGTGGTAGAGATTGACAGGCATTCCCATGGCCTTAGCCAGGAGCTCATCAAAGGATGTAATCAAGAGTTGCTTGAAGAAGATCCAAATAATCAGAAGAATGGCGATGCCAACTCCGATAGTGATCCACATATCCATGTCCTGGACCGCGAGGATGTTTCCAAAAAGAATATGGAAAAGGTCGGTAGAACTATTAGCTACCCCAATCAAAATCACCCCAAGGGCTAAGAAAGATGAAAAGGTAATCCCAATAGCGGTATCGCTCTTGATGATGGAATTGCCCTTGATATAGGTGATAATAATGGCTGCCAAAAGTCCAAAGACAATAGCTCCGATAAAGAAGTCGATGCCCAAGATAAAGGACAGGGCGACTCCCGGTAAAACCGCGTGCGAGATGGCATCTCCCATAAGAGACATGCCACGTAAGATGATAAAACAGCCTACAGCTCCAGCTACAATCCCAATCACAATAGAAGTGATGAGAGCGTTTTGTAGGAAATGGAAATTGAACAGGCCGTCGATAAATTCTGCTATCATAGGTCACCTCCCTTAAAGAATATGCGATCTCCGTAAGTTTTGTGAAGGTTTTCCTCTGTAAAGGTTTCCTTCGTTGCTCCTATGGCTATCAGCTCTTGGTTGAGCAAGACTACCTGGTCAAAATAGTGAGCCACTTTGCTCAGGTCGTGGTGGACGATGAGAATGGTCTTTCCAGCCTCCTTCAGACTTCTGAGCGTGTTCATGATGATTTCCTCGCTGACAGAGTCAATTCCTACAAAGGGTTCGTCCAAAAAGATCAGCTCTGCCTCTTGGACCAAGCAACGTGCAATCAAAACCCGCTGGAACTG
>NZ_KQ969556.1:24536-27130 GCF_001578945.1 Streptococcus oralis | reverse complement strand
GAGAGCTGACTAATCTGACGGTCTGCATAGTCCGTTAATCCAACGATTTCAAGGGCTTGGTTCACTTTTTCCCAATCTTTAGCTGTTAGCTTTTTAAAGAGGGGAATGGACGGATAGAGCCCAAGTGAGACACATTCCTTGACCTTGATCGGGAAGTTGTAGTCAATGTTAATCTTTTGCTCGACATAGGCCACCTGATGCAAGGACTGCTTGATTTCTTTTCCATCTAAAAAAGCCTGACCTTGATGCGGGATAATGCCCAGCATTGCTTTTAGTAAAGTGGATTTTCCAGCACCATTGGGACCAATAATACCAGTGATGGTAGGCCCCTCCAGCTTGAGAGAAATATCCTTTAGTGCCAACGTTTCTTGATAGGAGACACTGAGATGGTTGATACGTATCATTTGCTTTCGTTCCTCCTGTTTTTAATATACCTTAAAAAATAAATTAAGTCAAGTTAATTTTTGAAAAATTTAATAAAATAACAATAAAATGAAAGATACAAGACATTTATTTTTGATTGCATTCCCTAGATTTTTTTGCTAAGCTAAGAATAAGTGAAAATATGAAAGAGAGAACAAGATGACACGTTATCAAGACGATTTTTATGACGCAATCAATGGCGAATGGGAAAAAACAGCTGTGATTCCAGCTGACAAATCTCGAACAGGTGGTTTTATTGACCTTGATGAGGAAATTGAAGAGTTGATGCTGGCGACTACGGACAAGTGGTTGGCAGGTGAGGATGTCCCAGAGGATGCTATCCTCGCAAACTTTGTCAAGTACCATCGCATGGTACGTGATTTTGACAAGAGAGAAGCAGATGGGATCAAGCCTATCCTTCCTCTACTCAAGGAATACCAAGATTTGGAGAGCTTTGCAGATTTCACTAGCAAACTGGCAGAGTTTGAAATGGCTGGTAAGCCAAATTTTCTTCCTTTTGGTGTTTCACCAGACTTTATGGATGCCAGAACCAATGTTCTCTGGGCAAGTGCACCAGGGACTATCTTGCCAGATACAACTTACTACGCTGAAGACCATCCTCAGCGTGAGGAGCTCTTGACTCTTTGGAAGGAAAGTACAACGAATCTACTCAAAGCCTATGATTTTTCAGATGAGGAAATCGCAGACTTACTTGAGAAACGATTGGAATTGGACCGTCGCATTGCGGCTGTGGTGCTTTCTAACGAAGAAAGTTCAGAATATGCCAAACTCTACCATCCATACGCTTATGAAGATTTCAAGAAATTTGCCCCTGCACTCCCTTTGGATGATTTCTTCCAAGCAGTGATTGGACAAACGCCAGATAAGGTTATCGTAGATGAGGAACGTTTCTGGCAAGCAGCAGAGCAATTTTATAGTGAAGAAGCGTGGCCTCTACTTAAAGCAACTTTGATTTTGGGTGTGGTCAATCTCTCAACAAGCTATCTCACAGATGAGATTCGTATCTTGTCAGGTGCTTATGGTCGTGCCCTTTCAGGTGTTCCAGAAGCTCAGGACAAGGTCAAGGCAGCTTATCACTTGGCCCAAGGCCCTTTTAAGCAGGCTCTTGGTCTCTGGTATGCGCATGAAAAATTCTCCCCAGAAGCAAAGGCAGACGTAGAGAAAAAAGTAGCGACTATGATTGACGTTTATAAGGAACGCTTGGCTAAGAACGACTGGCTCACGCCTGAAACACGTGATAAGGCCATTGCCAAACTCAATGTCATCAAGCCTTATATCGGTTATCCAGAAGAATTGCCAGAACGCTACAAGGACAAAGTAGTGGATGAAACTGCCAGTCTCTTTGAGAATGCCCTAGCCTTTGCGCGTGTGGAAATCAAGCACAGCTGGAGCAAGTGGAACCAACCGGTTGACTATAAGGAATGGGGGATGCCAGCTCATATGGTCAATGCCTACTACAATCCTCAGAAGAACTTGATTGTCTTCCCAGCTGCTATTTTACAGGCTCCATTCTATGATTTGCATCAGTCGTCTTCTGCTAACTACGGTGGGATTGGTGCGGTTATTGCCCATGAAATTTCCCACGCCTTTGATACTAACGGAGCTTCCTTTGATGAAAATGGTAGTCTCAAGGATTGGTGGACAGAGAGTGACTATGCAGCCTTTAAAGAAAAAACGCAGAAAGTCATTGACCAGTTTGATGGGCAAGAATCTTACGGCGCAACGATTAACGGGAAACTAACCGTATCAGAAAATGTTGCCGACTTGGGAGGAATTGCTGCAGCCCTTGAAGCAGCCAAGAGAGAACCAGATTTCTCAGCAGAAGAATTCTTCCACAACTTTGCTCGTATCTGGCGCATGAAAGGCCGTCCAGAATTGATGAAACTCATGGCCAGTGTCGATGTGCACGCGCCAGCCAAGCTCCGTGTCAATGTCCAAGTACCAAACTTCGATGACTTCTTTACAACTTACGATGTCAAAGAAGGTGACGGTATGTGGCGTTCACCAGAGGACCGTGTGATTATTTGGTAAGACAAAGAGTCTGGGACAAAAGTCTAACCTTAAATATAAAAAGCGAACAAAACGAGTTATCTGACATTCAGAATTCGGTCTTGTTCGCTTTTTTGTCTAATCTATCGATTTTAAAAATT
>NZ_KQ969556.1:23155-24108 GCF_001578945.1 Streptococcus oralis | reverse complement strand
TAGAATAAAGAATTCCTAAAATCAAAATCTTTTTGTCCCAGCCTCTTTTACTTGCTAGAAAAAGGGATTGAAAGTCTTTTCGTGAGCGATGGTCGTAGCTGGACCGTGTCCCGGGTAGACATCGTAGTTAGGGAGAGTAAAGAGTTGCGTCTGAATGCTATGGAGAAGTTGTTCCATACTACCTGTAGGAAGGTCTGTACGTCCGACGGTTTCACGGAATAGAGCATCTCCAGTCAAGACTAGATGGGCATTAGGAAAAACGAGGGAAACACCGCCAATAGAGTGCCCTGGAGTCGGTAGAACTGTAAAATGAAATTCCTCAAGCTGGTATTCTTCATGAAAAACAAAGGTGTGCTCTGCAGGTTTTGCGACCACGTCTGCCATATCATCATGACGAGGGAGACCAGAGAGATTATCTACAGGTGTATAAAGCCAGCTAGCTTCACTCTCTGCTACATAAACTGGGGGATTTCCAAAAGTATCACGAACCAAGTCCAGACTCATAATATGGTCGTAGTGGGTGTGGGTCAGGAGAATCGCACAGACTGGTTTGTTGATTTTTTCGATAGTCTTGCGAATAGCTTCCCAATGGCTACCTGGGTCAACCACAATCAGGTGTTGATCTCCTTCTAGGTAATAAGTGTTTTCATAGGCAACGGGATTGACAGTTTTATAGATTCTCATAAATCTCCCTCTCTCAAAGAATGTACTGATATCAGTATAACATAGACGAGAAGGCTTAGGGTATCAGAAAGTATTTTATAATTGATGGATTGGTATCTTTAGTTGCATTTTAAACCGACATAATTAAAAGTTTCAAAATGAAGCCAGTCACATAAGTAAGAATATCATTCATACCGAATTTTTCGACTCTTAAATACTGAAACGAGTTAATCATTACTGAGTAGAAAAGAATGTCAAAAAAGGGAAGAACTGCCCCAAGGGATAGAATT
>NZ_KQ969556.1:15304-23007 GCF_001578945.1 Streptococcus oralis | reverse complement strand
AGAATTATCTGTCTAACTTTTTAGGGGCAGTACATCCAAGACTTTTTACTTCCCTTAGATAGAAAAGGGTTTTATCTTTAATTAATTATCATAAAATTGAGTTTTAAGCTTGCGGTTGGCTAAAATTGTTGATATAATGAAGGTATAAATTAATTTAAAGGAGATTCACATGGCTTTAATTCAATTAACACCAGAAGATCTACGTACGTCTGCTCAAAAATACACTAGTGGTGCCGAAGAAGTAAGACAAGTACTACGTACGTTAAGCAACGAACAAGAAACTATCAGAAGTAACTGGAAAGGTTCAGCTTTTGATAGCTTTGATCAACAGTTTACAGCATTGTCTCCAAAAATTGATGAGTTTGCGACTTTGCTTGATGAAATCAATGCACAGTTGCTTAAAGTTGCAGACATCGTTGAACAAACTGACCAAGATATTGCAGCGCAAATTCATTAATTTGTTATAAGTGGCTTTAGGAGGGCGAGAGCCTTCCTATTTTTTATGACGGAGAAGATTTAAAGTAATATGAGGAAGAATAGAATTTTTAAATATATAGGAAGTAGTCTGTTAGCATTAGTATTGCTTGCATTAATGGTTTTTTTGAATCTATCTGTTCAAAAAAATACAACTATTCATAATGAGAATAGTGCAAAAGTAAATCAACAGACCAAATTAAATGTGGCTATTGTAAATGAAGATAAGCCAGTCTATGTTGATACAAAAGAGTATAATCTGGGTGCTAGTTATGTAAAAAATATCGAGCGTGATAATTCACAAAATTGGTCTGTTGTTCCTCGTGGAGCAGCTGATTCTGGGTTAGAAAGTGGGAAATACCAACTCGTTTTAACAATTCCTAGTGATTTTTCTGAAAAAATACTCGATATTAACAGTATCAATGTTGATAAGACAACTATCAATTATAAGGTAAATGCGCAGGGAAATTTGCAAGTAGAAAATGATGCAAATAAACTAGCAAAAGATATTGTTGCTGATTTGAATGGTCAGTTAGTTGACATGTATATGGCTAGTATTTTGAACAACCTTTATACAGCACAAAAGAATGTTCAAGCTAGCTCACAGATACAAGCAACTAATATCGGAAACTATCGTACGAACTTATATGGGACAGCTATCAATTCTAAAAATCTTTTCCCAACTCTCTATACTATGTCTAGCTCATCAGTTGACGCCAACAGTTCTTTAAAGACAGGTTTAGAGAGCTACTCACAGATTTTTGATCATTTTGATGTTTCACAGATTGCCTATGGCAAAAATTTTGCTACTCTGCTTCAGAATAGAGTAGATGAGAAGAAGAATTATGCGGATATTATCACCCAGCTTATCTCCCAGAGTCGGGAAGATGTTCAGGGTCAAATTAAAACTTATAAGAAATTAATTGAAGCTCAAGATAATCTGACATCTAATATAGATGGAACAGCAGTATCCTCTGATGGTACGTCACCAGAAGTTGGGTCTTCCTATAAAACAGTAGCAGAAAACATCAGCAAAGAGATTGATAGTTTACAGACCAATCTAACAGACGAAAGAACGAAGTTTGAAAATCATAAAAAGGATATTCGTAACTTTATTACTGAGAAATTAGCCGCTTACTATGGAACAAGTGAGAAGAGCAAAATCACTCTTAAGCAATTTTTGGATAAAGCTGCAAACAAGGACCTAGAGAAGGTTGAAGAATCTCTCAAAGAGCAGTTGGCTTCTGCAATCTCAGAATTACCAAAAGAAAACTTTAGCGGAAAAGAATTTAGTGGTTTTGGTATGACACCGATCACAATTCCTTCTGTAGACTATACTGAATTAAAAACAATCAAAGAACCTAGCGACGAGATCAATTCGACTGATTTGAAGAATTTGGAAAGTCAGGCAATCACAAGTACGAGTGCTGTTGGACGAACAGGAACAAAGGCTAAGGTATCATGGAAAGCTGAATCAGGAGTGACAGTCCACTCAGTCACTTATGATGGCATACCGGTCCGGTTAGGCCAAGAGATCGATTTGAAGACTGGTGGGACTTTCAAAGTAGCTTATAGTGTTGCAGAGGTAGCCTCAACTACAGGTTCAACTGGGACTCCAAGCCCAACTCCAAAAGCAGAACCAAAGACTATTGATATTTCCTTGAATGATGTCCAAGCAGCTAGTGCTCCAGTAGATGTGTTACGTGTTCAGCAAGCAGCAGTGTCTTATGGACAAAAGGTTCAGAAAATAGCTTCTGACTACCAAAAGGTAGAAGCACTCAAACAAGCATACAATACTGTCAAAGAGTTACGAAATAGTGATGTAACAGATGCTTTGTCAAATATTTGGTTTGAAGCTATTAGTTCAAATCTGAAGAAATATGAAGACAGCTTAACTACACCTGCTAGTGATACAGAAACTGATGGTGCTAAAGGAAAAGTAGATAAAGCCTTGTCAGAACTGACTACTCTGAAGCCTGTTCTAGAAAAAAATGTGCAGGATGTTTTGACTACCAACCAAGAATTGAATACAAAAATCAAGGAACAGTTAGTCTTGTACGAGCAGTTGGAAAATAAGCTAAATGATTTGGTTGAGAAGCAAGGGGGAGGCAATGCTGCTTTTGAAGATACTGATAAACAATTGACTGCCCTAAATTCAGAGTATGCAGCTCTCTTATCAGAAACTACGGGTGTGAAGACTTCTTCTCAGAGTAATGTCAAAGCTGCAGAGTCTGTAAATGAGACTTTAGGTAATTTCAATCGTGAATTGTTAAACGCTCAAACAAGTACTGAAAAGTTGTCTCAGGATGCAGAATCTTTGATGACGCAGTTTAATGAAGAATTGACTAATAATGGAAACTTTGTAGAATCCTTTGTGAAGGTTCTGAATAATGCCTATGAAAATGGAGTACCAAACGAAGTATTACTAAACTTCTTATCAAACCCTGTTGCTCAAAATTCTACTTCAGTAAAAGCGACTGTCAATGTTTACCGTCCGTTTACATGGATTTTACTATTGGAGATTGTTAGTCTCTTTACGGCTTACCTGTTTGCAACTCAAAATGTTATTCGCAAAGTTAAAGATAAGTTCAAACTAGATAAGCTACATGATACAGATATTCTGACGGTTGGTATTTTATCGTTCTTGGCCGCAGCTATCGGGCTAGTCATCGGTATTGTATCTAATATTCAACTTCAGGTTGGACGTGAGTACCAACCATCGTGGGTCTTGTTGATTGTCTTGGCTGGCTTTATTTTAGTTCAAGGACAGTATTTGTTCCTAAAACATCTCCGAGCGATTGGAATGGGTCTTGCCTTCTTTATGATGATTAGCTTTGTTTATCTCTCAAATGCGATTGGTACAACAGCTAGCTTGACAGGATTCCCAGCCTTTATTAAAAATCTCAATGCTTTGTCTGTACTAGAAGGATTGCTTTCAGGTTACTTTGATGGTCATCCAGCTGCTCTACTAGCCTTCATTGCGATGATAGTAGCCATAGCTGTGTTACTTGTGGTGAATACCTTTTTTAAAGGAAGAAACTTTCAGTACCAAGCGACTCAAACTGAGAAAGAATAGAAAAGCAAGGATATGAAAAAATTAATTCTTTTACTTCTTATCTTTGGAGCATGTGCGGCAGTCTCAGTGACTGCTGCAGATGATTTGAAGGATAATAGTCTCCAGATTGATGACTCCCGACTTGAGAAGAAAGAGGGAATGAAGTTTGGTGTGCAGTCTGAACAGATCAAGGATCTTTTTAATGAGGCAACTCAGAAAAAATTGCAGGATATCCAGCATTACCAAGAGGAACAGTTGATCACCGAAAGGGGCCAGCTGTTTTCTGCTATACAGGAGACGAAACAGAAGTCCCCAGAAGAGCAATTATTTCAACCAAATTCTAAAAAAATTTCCAAATTCCAAACTCATATCGGTACTGTCGAAAAGGGAGGTCTGACGGACTTTCTTCCAGAGATGTTTTATGTAGCTCTCGTTTTGTTGCTTATTGGAACAACGGCTATGATGAGTTATCGGGTAATGGTAGAGGGAATGGACTAATTTTGCTTTGGTAGATGGTTCATCCCAACTGAGTAGAAAAAGGATAAATCAGATAGGAGAGATGTGAGAAATGGAGCAACATATCAATATTACCCTGCGCTTAAGAGAAAGGGATGTGGATATTCGGATTCCGCTTCGAATTGAGGTTCGTCGCTTGATTCGGGAAATAGATACGATTTTCAACTCTGGTCGCAGGCGCAAGAAGTACCAGCTACGAATTGTGAACAAGGGTCTATTGCTTGATGAAGGTAAGTATTTGTCGGATTATCCTATGACGACAGGAGATTTAGTAGAGATAGAGGAGATATAAGTGACTGAGGAAAAATTTGTATTTGGCGAGCAGCCATTTATCTATGAAAAAACTGACACGACTTGGCAATTGAGCCTCAAACGCTCGGATGTAGCCAGTCAGGATTTGCGGGAGCTTCGGCTTTTGGATTTGCATCATCCGCTCTTTTTGGAACAGACCATGGAGGCAGATGAGGATAGTGTGACGTTTAGGTATCAGCTAGAGCCCCATGGCCTTGGTTATGAGGAAGTGAAGAGCCGAACCATTTCAGAGCGAATTCGTTTGGCCCTAAATGTCTTTGGTTTAGAAGCGGCTTTGGCCTTGCCGGTGACCTTTCTTTTGCATCCGATGAATCTTTTTATCACCAAGGATGCCCAGGCAAAGATTGCCTATCGTGGGGTACCCGGTCTCATGACCCCTCAAGCAGTCTCCTCAGAGGACTTTTTACGTCAAGCTAAGTGCTTTGCTGTGACCCTCTTTAGTGATTTGGATTTCATGGATCTCTACAATGGTTCCTTGGAACTGGAAACTCTCCCAGACTTTCTTACGGACTTGTGTCAGGCTGAGGATATCGCCACTGCAGTAGCCGTATTGGAGAAGTATTATGTGGAGAAGACCGCAAAGGAACAGGCAGAACTCGTCTTGGTACCAAGCAGACGCCACCGGATCTTTAAATTGGCAACGATTTGGCTAACAGCGAGTGTCGTTTTGTTAGTTGTTCCTCTGATCTATCTGATTTTCATCCAAAATCCTTTTAAAGAGAAGTTATTGCAGGCAGATACGGCCTTTATCAAGGTGGATTACAGTGGTGTGATTACAGAGTTAGAAGGGATTTCCCCATCCGGTCTTCCTAATACGCAAAAGTATGAGTTGGCTTACTCTTATATTCAAGGTTTGGAATTTTCTTCAGACCAAAAGAAGGTCATCTTGAATAATGTTACCCTCAAGTCGGATGAACTGTACCTGACCTATTGGATTCAAGTTGGACGTAATCGTTTTGAGGATGCCCTTGATACCGCGAAGCGGATCAATGACAGCGATTTGATTCTCTATGCTTTGACCCAAGAAATCAAGCAGGTTCGTGAGGACGATCAGTTGTCAGGGAAGGATCGCGAAAGCAAATTGAATGCTTTGGAAAGCGAGTATAAGAAATACTGGGATAGTCGCAGCGCCCTCTTGACTAGTGAGTCTAGCTCAAGTGCGAACTCTGGTGCTTCCAGTCAAGCGGATAAGGCACCTGAGACCAAGCCATCGTCAGAGAAAAAGCCTAGCGCTTCCTCGAGCAATTAAAGGAGACCAAGGAGAGCATATATGACAAAAGAGATCATTTTCTATAGCCTGGGTCTACGCTATGAAGTCGAGCTAGGAGCTGATAAGACCGTCTTGCTTGGTGCAACTGAAAAGGCGCAGGTCCATCTCCCTCAACAGACTGTTCCTATTCAACTTAAGATTGATGGGGAGGATATTTTTTATCAGTATGGGGAAGAAACGGGCCTTTTGAAGGACGGACTAACTCTGGGGGAAGTCGTTTTTTACCTTCGCGAGGGAGAGACACGAATTTATGATCTATTGGACTTATCCGAGTTTCAGATTGCTTCACAGAAAGACGCACTGATCACAGTAGACGAAGCGATTGAACTCTTACTCCAAAAATCTCAGAATCAATGGAGTTTGACACGGCTAAAGGGCACCTTCTATCGAAATAATCGTTTGGAGGTAGAGGACCAGCAACTGCTTCGCTTTGGAGATGAGCTGAGTATTGGGGGAGTGACGATTAAACTCTATCCAGATGAAGTTTGGGTTCAAGGACCCGCTCAGGTTGGAGACCAATTGCCCCTAAGAGAGCCCTCTCGTTATGGCTTTTATGAGGATTATCCAGATTATCACCGTTCACCACGTATCATCTATCGTGGGAGTGAGGATAAAATCTTGATCAATCCTCCAGGACAGGAACCAAGTAAGCCCAGTGATGAACTCTTAAAATTAATTATTCCTCCCCTTATGATGATTGGTGTCACTGTCCTCATTACCCTTGTCCAACCGCGAGGCATCTATATTCTCGCTACGGTCGGGATGTCAGCTGCCAGCTTGATTTTTTCAATCCGTGGTTTTATCAAAAACCGTAAGAAGTATAAGGCGGATAAGAAGGAGCGGGTTGACCTATATCATCTTTATCTGAGAGATAAGGCCATGGAATTGACCCGTCTGGAGCGGGAACAAAAAGAAGGGATGCATTACCACTTTCCGACGGTTCTAGAATTGACGGATTTGGTTGAGAGCTACAACCATCGGATTTACGAAAAGACTCCTTTGCATTTTGACTTCCTATACTATCGCTTGGGGTTAGGAAAACTTCCTACCAGCTATGAGCTGAGTTATGGTCAACAGGAGCGAAGCGGGAAGAAGGATGCGTTAGAAGAAGAGGGCTATGCGCTTTATAGCCGTCATAAAAAGATTCCCGATATGCCTATTCCAGCAAATCTCAGCCATGGACCAGTGGGGTATGTCGGACCTAGAAATCTTGTCTTAGAACAGCTCCAGCTGTTGGTCATGCAGTTAGCGACTTTCCACTCTTATCACGATGTGCAGTTTATTACCATCCTGCCTGAAGAGGAGAGAAACCAATGGTCTTGGATGCGGTGGCTTCCGCATGCCAAGCTACAAGAGCTGAATGTCCGTGGTTTTGTCTACAATCAACGGACACGGGACCAAGTTTTAAACAGTTTGAACCAAATCTTAAAACTGCGCCGTACCCAAAAAGAGGAAGCCTCCCATAAGGAGAGCACGCTTTTCCATCCCCATTATGTGGTTTTAGTGACCGATGAAAAACTGATTTTGGACCACGTGATTATGGAGTTCTTTACCGAAGATCCTACAGAATTAGGCTGTTCGTTGGTCTTTGTGGAGGATGTGATGAGTTCCTTGTCTGAGAATATCCAGACAGTCATCAACATCAAGGACCGTAATACGGGCCAATTGGTCATGGAAGAAGGGGGCTTGAAAGAGACGGACTTCCGTTTGGATCATTTCCCAGCAGATTATGACAAGGAGCGGATCGCCCGTACCTTGGCACCGCTCAACCACCTCCAAAACCTCAAGAGTTCGATCCCAGACTCTGTGACCTTTATGGAAATGTATGGGGCAGAGACCTTTGAAGACTTGCAGGTATCGAGTCGTTGGAAAAAGAACGCCCCTTATAAGAGTTTGGCTGTTCCAATTGGTCTACGAGGTAAGGATGACTTGGTTCAGCTCAACCTCCATGAAAAGGCCCATGGGCCACATGGTTTGATCGCAGGGACGACGGGTTCAGGGAAGTCTGAAACCATCCAATCCTATATCTTGTCTCTTGCCGTCAACTTCCACCCTCACGATGTGGCCTTTCTGCTC
>NZ_KQ969556.1:12219-13925 GCF_001578945.1 Streptococcus oralis | reverse complement strand
TTGATGAAACGTGAAGAGGTGGATGTTATCCAGTTAGCTCTCCCAGTCACTGGATCTAATGACACCCAAGTCCTCAACAACCTGGGCCAGGAAGTAGCTTCTCTCCAAGAAGCCTGGACAGGACAGCGCCCAAGTGCCATTCCGATGGTGCCGGAGGAGTTGACCATGGATGTATTTCTCAATTTGCCTACAACTCAAGAAGCAATTCAGAATGGTGAGTTGCCGATTGGTTTGGAGTTTGAAATGGTTGGAAGTATCAATATCTCTCTTAGCAAATTTAAACATATGGCTTATGTATCGAATGCAGAAGATGCTTTTGATAATATAACTCATCATTTAATAAAAACTATTCTTAGAATTCCTAACGTCCATATGATGTTGATTGATGCTTTCCAAGAATATGAGGCATATAGTGATCAGGTGAAAACCTATGTTGGAAGTAAAAAGGAACTGTCGGACATAGGAAATCAGCTAATCTATGAAATAGAGCGCCGTCTTGAAAAAGGTATATCATCTGAATGGATCATTTTTATACCAAATATGAAAGCACTGGTATCCGAGAGTAATCTAAATGAACAACAGCTTCAATTTATGTTTGAGAAGGGGTATCGAGTAGGGATGAGGTTTATTATTGGTACTGATTATACTTATATTGGGACAAGTATTGACCCAATTCCTAGATACCTCAAGACAAATGTCCAATGGGTCATCTTTGGTATGCGCCTAATGGATCAAACCTTTTTAGATAAAGGAATGTATAGCCGAGATATGGCTCCAGATCCCGATCAGGTTTATTTACATTCTCGGAAAGAAGTCATCAAACTCAAAATTAGTAAGAATAAGTAAAAAATTATTTGATACTTAAGATTTAACCTTATTTCTGGATGATTTAGATAGTAGAAAGGATAATTAAAAAGGTTATTGAGCATGGGACAAGTAAAAAGTGAAAAAGGTAAGGCAAGCACTATTGCGACTGCAATTGTATCAGCAAGCAATAGCATTACTACTGCTGGTACAGTTACTAGAGATAAGACAAGCTCTTACACTGCTAATACGGTAGGAAGAAGATTGATTATAAATGAAGCATCTATTGCTAAAAATATTCAATCGAAAATAGGTGAATTTGTAAAGCTAATTCATAGTGCCGCAAATGAATTTGAAGTAGCAGATGAGAAGATCAGTACATTGTGGCAAAATAATTTGCCCTTGGATCAAAATAAGGGGACAACTGGTCTACCTTCTCTGTATTCAAATCCGTCATTTGTTCCTCAAAATAATTTGTTTAAGGAGTGAGGATGGAAAAAACTAGAAAATTAGAAGATATTCAATGTAGCGTTCAACAGATTCAAACAAAATTATCAAAGCTAGAAGAAGAAAGAAATCAGTTTTCTTACGTTGCGACAGAGATTGTGGATCTTTGTCAAACAAACTTCATCCCATATAGAGAATTAGGATATTATCCATTATCAGTTAAAGATGAGATGGATCGCCTTGAAGATATAGAAATGTTAAAAAGAAATGAACAGCTACTTGATGATTTTATCACCGAGAGGAAAGAAGAACTAAAAAAAGCGGTGAGTATGCTAGAGGATGAAAAAGAGGAACTTCTTTTTCAACAACGCCGTCTTGAATCACAAAAGGAGGAGAAAAATGGGGATTAAAGTAGACATAGGCTCAGCAGACTCACAGGGTAGCACAGCGAATAC
>NZ_KQ969556.1:8853-11727 GCF_001578945.1 Streptococcus oralis | reverse complement strand
CTTACAGAGCTTAGTTTTTCAAGGTTTCGAACAAGTCACAGGTGACTTTGGAAAGTTTGATGGAACTTTTAAAATAGAGGGACAAGCTCCTTGGGCTAATAATATTAACAGTGAGTGGAATAAACGTTCTGAGGTAATTCAAAATTACCAAAATGTTTTAGATAAAATTAAAAATAAAACAGAATTGGATGAGAAAGATATAAAGGCAATCCAAGCTTATCAGAACCGCTATCCAGCTAAGGACCTGCCAGAGAATGTTAAGAATGCAATTCAGGGATTTGTAGATAGGACGGAAGCTGAATTGCTAACGATGGCCCAAGATGTTGCAAAGGAACAGGGGATTTCTGTTGAAAAAGCCATTGATTTTATTTTGAAGCAGGAAGAATCAGCCGACAAATCTTCAAAATTTTCGAATATTGTTGGTAGAGTTATTCTGGCTAAGGCTGAAATAAACTTTATTAACGGTCGACAAGTTACTTCTGACTCCAGAGGTCGTGTTAAGATAGGTTCTCGCTTTCTTTATAATAAAAATACAGGACATGTATATACTAGTGGAAGTGGAGAATATAATCAAAATACAGGTAGAGATTTCGATCCTACTGATACCAATATTGGCAAAGGAGTTCAGACAACTGGTTGGCGAACTGCTATTGGGGATGCTGTAGATTCGGCTAAAAGCGGTTTTAAAAATTCTTTGAAATTTTGGGATGACTTCAAATGGAAAGATGCTTCACAGCTTTCAAAATGGGGACAAGCTGGCAAAGCGCTTGGTGCCATTGGAACAGTTCTTAATGTTGGGGGAAATATAAAAGAAAACTTTTTTGATGATAATACCTCTTCTGTGGGGACAAAAATTCGAAATTTCGTAGTTGACCAAGGTGTTGATCTTCTTTCAGGTGCTTCTGCTGCAAGCGCTGGTGCCGCAATCGGAACTTTTATCGGAGGTCCTATTGGAACAGTTGTTGGGTTAGGATTAGGTGCAGCCATTGGATGGCTTATGAATGACTTTAAAATTAAGGAATTAAATAATCAATCTGTAACGGATATAGCTAAGGATGCCTTAACAAAAACAACAGATGCAATTGGCGATGGCTTAAAAACAATAGGAGGGTGGTTTAGTTAATGGTGAAGGTGAATATAAAAAATAAGACAAAGATTACTGATATAGAAAGAGAAAGATACCATGGTCCTTTGATCACACATGGTGTCAGTCTAGGCTATATTAAGTTATATCCATGGATAAATTTACCATTTTGCTCCTTTTTCTTTTACTGGGGTCTTATAGGTGAAACAGGAAGTCATCAGGGAGGGCTTAAAGTTCTATTTTTGACTTGTATCATTCTTAATGTTGTAGGTATGTTGTTTGGTTTTTCTAAGTTTTTGATCAATCGATTTAAATTTTTAACATTTATTCTGATTGCTTTGCTTACTTGGACGACATTAGTTTGGACCAATTTTATCGGAATGTTGATGTTTATAACAGTAGGAGATTCAAATAGTATAGAAGGAATATATCAATCTCCTCTCACTCCAATTTATGTTATCTTTATATTGCTTCTTTTTATCTTTGCATGTGGTCTCTATGCTTGGTACTATCTCCCAAAGAATCAGGGGAAAGTTTGGGCTTTTAATCAAGTAAAAGAGGGAGATAGAAAGAAAACATGGTGGAATAATTTTGCTATAGCTTTTGCTGGGGCAACAATTATTCCTTCCCTCCTAACGGGTTATATTCAGAATGCCTTTGGTATTTTATTGGGAATTTTGTTGACCTTGACTTTGCCGGCTGTCATGGTAGATGCAGTTTATGCAGCTATTTATGTGAAAAAGCACCCTGATAGTGATGAATTAGCTTAAAGATAAGAACAATTAAGAAAGCAGTAAAGAAATATGGAAATAAGACCTAAAAAGTTAGTCCTTCATAATCAATTTGGTTATGAAGAAAGTGGGTTGGGAAATGTACCAGTCGAACAGATTTGTCATAAAGTATATCCTTTATGTTGGGAGTTTATAGAGGATATGCTAGATATGGTTTTTTCAGATGGTCCAGTATATTTTAAGAGTTATCCTTTTGGGGATAAAAAAACGATTTCTATTTTTACAACATTTGGCAATGCATATACCCAAATAGATAGATATAAAGGACCATTTCTTTTTCAAGAAAATATTTTTATAGACAGTAATGATTTCGCTAGTTTTTCCTCAGAAAATTTAGCGGATTATTATGATGCCTTACGTGTAAAATATGCTAAA
The DNA here is from genome assembly GCF_001578945.1 of Streptococcus oralis. Lineage (GTDB taxonomy): Bacteria > Bacillota > Bacilli > Lactobacillales > Streptococcaceae > Streptococcus > Streptococcus oralis_Q. Next base: position 9,477 of record NZ_KQ969556.1, on the reverse strand, counting down.
GAAAATTTGGAGTATTTAGCTGTTTATCATGTGCTTTATCATCCTGGAAAAGAAATTGTAGTTGATGCATATGGTAGTTGGGAGGTAGAGTGATGAAATATGTTGTTGCACAAGGTGTGACCAATGAAAACATTTTTGAGGCACGGAATGTGATTAAAAAGCGTAAGACTTTTCATGTTAGTCAGATGAGAAATGAACTAGATGCTTTTATGACAGCTATTTATGAAGCAGGAGGTCATCCAGCAGGACCTATTGTATATAGTCTAAATAATGTGCCATATGAAGGAAATATGGATATTGAATTCTTTCTTCCCTTAGAGGAGGAATTTCTTGAAGTCAAGGGGATGAAATTTTCATCTTACTTTGAAATCAATAATATTATAATGGTAACTCTAAATCATGATTATGAGGAATTAACCAAGGAAGCATATGCTAGATTATTATGGACCTTAGAGAAGAATAACCGCGAACAACAAACCCCTTTTTATCATATTCTCCAAACAGAAGGAACAGGGCAGGTAACAGTATTGCTTGGTTACGCTTATTAAGTTTGATAAAGAAATTTCCGATTATATATGTAAGATTTGCAAAAGAGTTATTTCATAGTTCCGTACAGCAAATAGT
>NZ_KQ969556.1:4866-8657 GCF_001578945.1 Streptococcus oralis | reverse complement strand
TTTACAGAGCTTAGTTTTTCAAGGTTTCGAACAAGTTACAGGTGACTTTGGAAAGTTTGATGGAACTTTTAAAATAGAGGGACAAGCTCCTTGGACTAATAATATTAATAGTGAGTGGAATAAACGTTCTGAGGTAATTCAAAATTACCAAAATGTTTTAGATAAAATTAAAAATGAAACCGAATTAGATGAGAATGATATAAAGGCAATTGCAGAGTATGGCAAACGTTATCCGACAGAATTGGCAAAGCCAGAACTATTAAGGTTAATTAATGACTCTCCATATAGCAAAGTTAGCGAATTATATAATAAAACTACAACTGTTTTAGATGTTGCTAATGTTTTGTATTTGGGATCTCGAATTTCCAAAGATAATAAAGGAAATCTAATATTTCATCATGGTACAACACTTATTGGGCAAAAGCTAGATAAATTGTTAGGCTATGATAAATTTTACAGTCGTAATAGTGTAAACCGAAATTACAATTACAGTAAAATTACTACAAATAAGGGAACAAATATTCGAGGTCAGTACGAGGATATGATGTCTCCTTTCCGTCCTAGTATCATAAAGGCTGGAAAAGACGGAGCGCTTTCCTCAGCAACAGCTGGTTTGTCAAACATATTTTCAATACATCCTACTGAAGGAATTAAGTTATCGGATAGCTTTAAGAATATGGGCAAATTGGGTAAAGGTATGGCGATTGCAAATGTGGTATTTTCTGCTGTAGATATTGTAGACGGAATGGGAGAAACACATGATATTGCTGTTAGCAAAAATATGACAGTTGGAAGTGAAAAGTATATAGCTACTCAATTTGGAGGTGTTACGATTGACACTGTTAAGAATGTAGGAATAAGCGCTACATCTAGTATCGGTGGTGTTGTGACAGCTGCAGGGATAGCCACATTAGTGGCAGCAACGACTCCTTTTACATTACCAGTTGCTGTAGTAGCTGGTAGTGCACTTCTTATAGGCGGAGGTATTAGTTGGGGGTTAAATGAACTAGATAAACATACCGGATTTTCTAAAGGTCTTAAAAAATGGTGGGCAGGAATTGTAGGAGGATAAGATGAAAGAAAAGTATTATGAATTTTTGAATATACTGATGACTCGTCCTATACCAGTGAGAAATTTACATTTTTATCTTACATTTTTAATCGAATTTCTATTTACTTCAGTAACACTGCTTGTTTCTATATTTACTAAGAATCAAATGCATAATCTTAGCATATTTTTGATTCGTGTTACCATTGCCCATATGATAATAGTACTGCTTGCATTTCTGTTGTTTCAAAAATTTTCCGCTTCAAAATTATTACAATCAGTTCCGACGACTTCGTATCTTTTTCTTCATTTTGAGTTTCTTTTTTTGAGCTCTATATTCTTTGGGGAACAGTATTTATTGATATTCTTTCTTTTCATTGGATTGAGCTTTACTTTTCAAGTGATAAACTTTTTTTATCAAATATCAATTGTTTCAAAGGTAAAACAAATGCCAGATAATGAGCATAAGAAGAATATCTTACACTTGCCAGCTCTTATTGTAACAATAACGTCAGCAGCAATAGTAGTCATAACACGATTGTTTATGTTATCTGGAATCTATATTATTATCGGTTTAGTAGGGATGAGTATTTCATGGAATTCGTTCTTTATTCTCGGCTATACTCAAGTATTCACAGGTTGGAGAAAGAAAAGCACTAATAACATTATTTTTAGAGGAGAAATAAAATAAAATTAATTAGAATGGCTAGTAATAGCACAGCTCATGCTAGGAGGATAAGATGAAAGAAAGATATTATGAATTTTTGAATATGGCAGTTGTGGATACTAGTCCTATAAAGCATTTTGATTATATAAGGGCTTTTGCAATGGAGGTTGTTTTTACTTTACTAATATTTATAGTATCTATTTTTATAAAAGGTGAGACGCATGATGTGAGTATGATTATCTTTTACATTACTATTTATCATGCAGTAGCTTTATTGTCCATGTTCTTGCTATTCCAAAGGTTTTCCAAATCAAAATTATTGCAATTGATTCCAGCTAGTTCTATTTTAATTTCTCATCTTGAGTTTCTCTTCTGGGGATCTATATTTTGGGGGAAGAATTACTGGTCTGTCTTCATGGTATTGATTGGCCTGAGTCTTATTTTTCAACTACTCATCTTTGTTTATCAGTTATTAATTGTTCCTAAAGCTAAGGAATTACCACATGGTGAGTATAGGAAGAATCTTTTGTTTCTTCCTTCTGTTATTTGCCTATTGATTTCAGCAATTGTAGTAATCATAGCACGTTTATTTATGTTGCCAGGAATATATATAGTTACTTCCCTTGTTGCAGCGAGCATAGCCTGTCTTCCCTTCTATTGGCTTGAGTATGCACGAGTATTTACCGGTTGGAAAAAGAAAAGCACCAATAACTTTATTTACAAAGGAGAAATAAAATGAAATTAATTAGAATAGATATCAGCAATATTGCTTATACAGAGAAAAAAGTTCCTATGGATTCTTTTCCAGATTTGATTGAAGAGTGTGAAAAGTTATTATTTGAAACTGGGGTTTATAAAAATGGTCCGACGACGATTGAAACTTGTTTGAGCACTTTTGGGAAGCCGGGAGAAGCCTTGTTTAAGGTCTATATTCCGACAAACATTCCAATTGAAGGAAATGATGAATTCCAATATCTAGAACATTTTACAATTAAGCAGTGTGTCTCTGATGTAACTCCATTTGATGAACATCTCCTTCCAAAAATTGAAGAAATGAAGCAATATATTCAAGATGAGGGGTTGGAAATGCAAGGAGATACCGTTTTTCTAGCGATATTGCCAATATTTGGACAGCACTTTGTTGAAATTAATATCCCAGTTAAGGAGATTTCAGATGCTATTTAAAAACGTGGGAGAATACCAAGATATACAATATAGAAATGTTATCTCAAGGTATTACACAGTATCTCCAGAAGAGATGGCGGATACTTATAACGCTTTTTTAGACGAAGTAAGAAAAGCAGGATATACGCTTCGGGGACCTTTCTTTTATACGATTAATTCTAAGTTAGAAGAAAATCAAGATGTGTTGATGGAACTGTTTATCCCAGTAGAAGAAGAGTGTATTGAAGATGCTTTGCCGAAAGACTTTTTGTATCACAGTCTGTTTCAAGTTTTAAATACTGTTTCAACTAGAATTTTGGAACCAGATGATGAGTCAGTGAAAGAGGGAATAAGCTTCTTGGCTGGTTACATCTATTATCAGGGACATTGTGAGTTGACCCCTCCCTTCTTTTTTACCACAACAATTGATGAGAAATTCTATACAGATATAAAAGTAGGAGTATTGAAGGAGTAAATCAATTCCATCTGATAATTTACTGCTTCCAAAAATTATATTTGTTTATAAATTTGGGGGATTCTTTATCGACTTTACTTAGTGATGCAAGGTTAATACTAGGAGAGTATAGATATTATCAAAAAGTATTACCATACTTTATAAAAATCAAAAACGAGGAGCTGCTTTGACATTAAAGAGGCTCCTCGTTTTTCAGCCATTTTCCTATCGTAAGCTAAATCTGTGTGGCTATAAGTCTAAATTCATGATACCAAAATATAGCTTTGTTCCTATAGGAAGAGGGCTATTTTGATATTGTGGTATAATAGAACAAGAACATTTTTCTTCTAGTACCTTGAAAATTCTATATTTTCGCTTGTTTATCTGCTCTGCTATTTACAAAAAACATCCTATCTCTTGCCGTCAACTTTCACCCTCATGATGTGGCTTTCTTGTTG
>NZ_KQ969556.1:0-3891 GCF_001578945.1 Streptococcus oralis | reverse complement strand
CTGATGAAACGTGAAGAGGTGGATGTTATCCAGTTAGCTCTCCCAGTCTCAGGAATCAATGACACCCAGGTTCTCAACAACCTGCGCCAGGAAGTCGCTTCTCTCCAAGAAGCTTGGACAGGACAGCGCCCAAGTGCCATCCCGATGGTGCCAGAGGAGTTGACCATGGATGTATTTCTCAATTTGCCTACAACTCAAGAAGCAATTCAGAATGGTGAGTTGCCGATTGCGATTAGTTGCGAGGAAGCTGAGATTATCCCAATTAATCTATCTACACTAAAAAATATTGTAGTTTTATCAGAAAGTAAGCAATCTCTTCAGTGTGCAATTTGCCATCTAATTAGTGTCATTAATCGCTGTCTAGACAATGGTCATGTATTGTTAGTAGATTCTAACGAAGAGTATTCATTCTTAAAGGAAAAGGTGAATGCATATATTTCAGGAGAAGATATCATAGAGCTATTTAGCAATCTTGATATAGAGATAAGAAATAGGAAAAACACTCCAAAAGATGTTCAGACCTTTATTATTATACCGGACCTGGCTTCTTTTGTTGAGAGAGTTTCTATATCTGAAGATGATTTTTATCAATTGTATATTAACGCTTATAAATACGGTTTGCACTTTATTACTGCAGGTTCAAAATCGGTATTCTTTAAAGTACATCCTGTGATTAAAGGCATTAAGGAAAATATTACTACAGCAGTTATTGCGATGCGATTATATGATCAAACGATTATTGAACATAATTCAAATAGTCGAGAGGAAAAATTAGACTGGGATCAAGCCTATATTTATGATAAAGGAAGAGCCCAAAAAGTGAAATTAATCAAACAAGAAATCGAGGAATAAACTATGTCAGAAAAACTATATCCATTAGGAACAGTAGTCTATTTAAAAGAAGGAACAGAAAAACTCATGATTATCGGTCGTGGGGTCGTTTATCAGGATCAAGAGACAAACTCTGAAATGTTTGTTGATTATATGGGCTGCCTTTACCCGAGTGGCATCAATCCAAATAATACAATATTCTTTAATCAAGAAAATATTGATCGAGTTGTTTTCAAAGGTTTTGTGGATGAAGAGGAAGAACGCTTTATAGAAATTTATCAAAATTGGGAGAACTCTCTTACAATCCCTAAAAAGAAAATAGATTAAACAAAACTTTGATGGAGGTGGTCACAGATGAATTATAAGGAAAGAATTGCAGCTTTAAAAACTTTTAAAGCTGCAATAACGGGAGGGGATACGACAGATAGTGTATCAGGTATTTCTTCAGAGATTTCTGGATGGGAAGGAAATGCTTGCTTAAAGTTTGATGATTATGTTCAAATAATTAAAACAGACTGTGCGGATATTTCTGCCAAAAAAGCAAGCTTTCTAAGTGAGATAGATGGTAGAATATCCCAAATTCAAGCGATATTTGATATGGAGGTTTCCTTGAATCGTTGGAGATTGGGTATGGTGTACGATTCAGAAGATTCGACAAACAATAAGAATCTTATCTATTATTCTATTAGTCAAGCAGATTTGGATTCGAGTGTACGTGATTATCTATTAAGCATGGTTTATTAGGAGGCAACATGGCTACTATCAAGATGGACAAGGAAACATTTGTATCGTCAGTTGAGAAATTGATACAAATGGTTGATAATTATACAGAAAGTGTGACAACTTCTACTGCCCAATTTAGTTTATTTCAAAGTGATTTGTTGGGGGATGGATATACCAAATTATTTAATAAAGTAGATTCAGAATTAAAAAACCAAAAGGTGTTAGCGGCAGAATGCATTGTATTGTCTGAAAGTGCAAAAAGTTTTGCGGAAGAAATCTCGTCTGCAGAATCTTCTGTTTCATTTTAAGTGAGGAGAATGAATTATGGGAGAAATAAAATACGATTCTGGTCAACATAAACAGTTTCAAGATGAATTGCAAAAAATCGGAGATGGGTTTGATAGCTTGATTACAGAATTGGGAAATGTAAAAACATCCGTTAGTTCAAGTCTTAAGGGTGAAGCAGCTACTGCATTGGAAACTGCGATTGATGATTTAACTTCAAAATTAACGAAAGCAAAGACCAATTGGCATACGACCAAGGAAAATGCGAAACAAGTAGAAGAGATTATAAAAAAAGCAGATGAAGCTGCTAAGCAGGCAGTGAATAAGAAATAAGGAGGATTTGCATGGCTGATGGGGTATTTACGATTCCAATGAGTGAATATTACAGTAAATCAAGTGAGTTTAAGGATAAAGTCTCGGATTTGATTACTGACGTTGAAAATAATTTTTTAAGTAAGGTTAGTACGAATATTAGTACACTAGATAATCAAGATATTAGTGTTGTAGAGAACTTTGCCTCTTATACGAGCGCTAAGAGCAAATTAGAAACACTGAAAGAATATGAAACACAATTAACGAAAATGTCCTCAGAGGGAGATGGTAATCCTCTAAATGGAGTAGTTAGTCTAGACAAACAGTATAGTGCCAAGTTTTCGGATGTCTCAAAAGGAACAGACTCTCAAACGGTTGCATCAGCAATTTCTGGGATTGATCAGAATATTAGTTCACAAGTAGAGGTAATAAAAGTCAGAGAGAGCTTTGTTGCTTTTATATCCAGTTTAACAGGAATAGGTGAAAAAGAAGCAATCGCTAAGCTCCTTGGAATAGATGTCAAAGATCTTGGGAAATGGGCAAAAGCTGCGGCGGATAGGATCAAAGGTATTGAAGATGCATCAAAATTGCTGGAAACTTTATATACAGGAAGTGGTAAGGGAATATCATTCCAAACACTCTTATATAGTAAAGAAATAGGTCAGGCTCTCCAAAGCTCCCCGTTGGTAGAAAAAGTATTAACCTTTATGATGGATCTGCCCTATGCACTAAAAAGCAGTAAATGGGTTAGTAAATTCAGTAAGGTTTTAGCGCCTTTTACAAAGGGACTGAAGCATGTCAAAACAGCAGCATCTTTTCTAATGGGAGAGTATGCAACAGGGATTGGTAATGTAGCAAAGGATTTTATAAAAAGTGATAAGATCAAATTTGGAGGAGAAACTGTAGCTTGGGGTGTATTGGCCGTAGAAGAGGGAGTCAATATCTATAAGAACTACAATAATTCCAAGACCGATTCGAAGACAGCTGTAGGGAAAATCGGGAAGTCTGTAATCGGTGGTACCATTGATACCCTATCTAACGTTGGCCCCCTAGATGGTATGTGGCTTGGAGCTAAGGCAGGAACTGCTTTGGGGGGAATGTGGTTGCTGGAGCCATCACTGGTCTTGTAGTAGGTACATTTAATCTTGCAGGCTCTGTATTCTTCCCTGATCAGAAAAAGGCTTTTTATGAAGGAGCTAAAAATATAGCTTATGGTGCTGTAGACGTGGTTGAATCAGGAGTGGAATCTATCGGGAAAGGAATCCACCAGGGCTTGGAGACTGTCAAAAGTGTGGGCAAGAATGTTTCTGATTTTTTCAATGGTGGTCTGAAGGCTGCCTCATCCTTGTTTGGATAATAGGAGAGAATAAATGGATAAGATACAAAAAGATATTAATGATGCACTCGATCCAACTCGAAGATTAAACTTAGTAAAGATAATTTTTGTAGCGCCTTTTTTTTCATTGATGATTATGCTTGGGACATCTTTACCGATAAACCTATTTCGAATGGCTAGTGAAGCTGGACATGAACTAGTTACGCAATTGACATCAGTTGAAAAAGGGCTCATTCCCCCAGATAGTTTCTTTGGTTTTCTATTCTTGTTTTGTTGGTGTTATTTTATTTGTTGTTATATCATTACGAAAAGAAATCGCATTAAAGCCTATTTAATGACTCAGATTTTTCAATTATTTTTGCTCGTAATTTTATATTATAGTTTGTTTATAGCCGCCTTGTATC
>NZ_KQ969555.1:68889-91461 GCF_001578945.1 Streptococcus oralis | reverse complement strand
ACTATTTGCCGGCGTGGCGGAATTGGCAGACGCGCTGGACTCAAAATCCAGTGTCCGCAAGGACGTGCCGGTTCGACCCCGGCCGCCGGTATAGTATAAAGACAAGGTTTTAGGACCTTGTTTTTTGATTTAGTGAAGATTTTGATATTTTTTCTTTAAGTACAGATAACTGGTGAATGATCTTTTTCTTCTTATTCTAATCTTTTTTAGTGTATTTTTGGTATAATATTACTTATTCACAATTTATTTTGATTATGAAAGAGTTTGGTGATTAATGTCTCGGTCTGTTGAATTACTAAAGAAACGTTACTTAAAGAATATAAAAGAGCACCCAGATTTATTTGTTGGGATTGAGTTAGAATTTCCTATTGTAAATTTAGAGGGTAAGGCTACAGATGGTGAAGTTGTTAAGGATCTCTTTCGGTATTTACCATCAGTACTGGGATTTACTATCGAAAAAGTGGATGATTTTGGGAATCCAATTCAATTGTTTGATCCAGTCAGCCAAGATACGATCTTGTTTGAGGTTGCTTATACGACGATTGAGTTTGCATTCGGAAAGGCCGAATCTATCCAAGAGGTAGAAGAACGCTTTAATTTCTATATGGCTACGATTCAGAATAAGTTGGGTGAAGCTAATCATGCTATTGTTGGCTGCGGCATTCATCCCAACTGGGATAAAAATGAGAATTGTCCAGTGGCTTATCCCCGCTATCAGATGTTGATGGATTATTTGAATTTGAGTAGAAATATTACTAATAAGTCAGATTTACATCATTTCCCTGAATATGGTGCTTTTATCTGTGGTAGTCAGGTTCAACTGGATGTTTCAAAATCCAACTACTTACGGGTGATTAATGCTTTTACTCAAATTGAAGCGGCTAAGGCTTATTTATTTGCAAACTCTGAGTTTTCAGGTGAGGATTGGGATACGAAAATTTCAAGGGATATTTTCTGGGAAGAGTCTATGCATGGCATTTATTCAGAGAATGTTGGGGTTAATGCTAGACTTTTTGATGATGAGGAGGATTTTTTTGACTATCTAGATCATTCTGCAATTTTTACTGCGGAACGTGACGAGCAGATTTATTATTTTTATCCGATTCAAGCAAGGGACTATTTGGCTAGACCTGAAATCCAGGCATTTGCTCTAAATGGGGATGGGGTTATTATTTACCCTCAAGAGAAAGATTTTGAAACTCATCGTAGTTATCAGTACCAAGATTTAACGATTCGAGGAACAGTTGAGTTTCGTAGTGTTTGTACGCAACCTCTAGATAGAACTTTTACTTCTGCTGCCTTTCACTTGGGATTGTTGGTTAATTTAGACAAGCTTGAAGCTTACTTGCGAACTGCTCCATTTTTTACAACAGCTGGTCGTGATTATAAGTTTTTGAGACGACAATTTTCTAAGAAAAAACTTACAGATCAGGAAGAAACTGCGATTATAGAGTTTTCAAAAGACTTACTCCAGCTAGCGGAGGAAGGGCTGAAGATGAGAAATAAGCACGAAATGATCTATTTACAGCCTTTGAAAGAAGAATTGGGATTATAATTTCTCCTATAAAGGGCGAATTTTCTGAAAAATCGTGATATAATGGAAGAGACTATAGATAAAGGATAGAGATTCATGACATTAGTTTATCAATCAACGCGTGATGCGAACAATACAGTAACTGCCAGCCAAGCTATTTTGCAAGGTTTGGCGACGGATGGTGGTCTGTTTACACCACTTACTTATCCAAAGGTGGATTTGGACTTTGACACATTAAAAGATGCTTCTTACCAAGAAGTGGCTAAGTTAGTTTTATCAGCCTTTTTAGATGACTTTACAGCTGAGGAGTTGGACTACTGTATCAACAATGCCTACGATAGCAAGTTTGATACTCCAGCTATTGCGCCATTGGTGAAACTGGATGGGCAATACAACTTGGAATTGTTCCATGGTTCAACGATTGCCTTTAAGGATATGGCCTTGTCTATCTTGCCATACTTTATGACGACAGCCGCTAAAAAGCATGGTTTGGAGAACAAGATTGTCATTTTGACAGCGACATCTGGTGATACTGGAAAGGCTGCTATGGCAGGGTTTGCCGATGTACCTGGTACTGAGATCATCGTTTTTTATCCAAAGGATGGTGTCAGTAAGGTACAAGAGTTGCAAATGACTACTCAGACTGGCGACAATACTCATGTTATTGCTATCGATGGAAACTTTGATGATGCGCAAACAAATGTGAAACATATGTTTAACGATGTAGCTCTTCGTGAAAAGTTGGCTGCCAATAAACTGCAATTTTCATCAGCTAACTCTATGAACATTGGTCGTTTGGTACCACAGATTGTCTACTATGTTTATGCTTATGCTCAGTTGGTTAAGGCTGGTGAGATTGTGGCTGGTGATAAGGTCAACTTCACAGTACCGACAGGAAACTTTGGAAATATCTTGGCTGCTTTTTACGCTAAGCAAATCGGTCTACCAGTCGGAAAATTAATCTGTGCTTCAAATGACAACAATGTTTTGACAGACTTCTTCAAGACATGTGTTTACGACAAGAAACGTGAGTTTAAAGTAACAACTAGTCCATCGATGGATATCTTGGTATCTTCAAACTTGGAGCGTTTGATTTTTCATCTTTTGGGGAACGATGCGGTTAAGACAGCTGAACTCATGAATGCCTTGAGTACACAAGGACAATATGAATTGACTGATTTTGATGCAGCTATCTTGGAACTCTTTGCAGCTGAATATGCGACTGAGGAAGAAACTGCGGCAGAAATTAAACGTATTTATCAAACAGATGCCTATATCGAGGATCCCCATACGGCGGTTGCCTCAGCAGTGTATAGAAAATACAAAGTGGCTACTGGGGATGCGGCTAAGACAGTGATTGCTTCAACAGCTAGTCCATACAAGTTCCCAGTGGTTGCCGTAGAAGCTGTAACAGGAAAAATAGGCTTAACTGACTTTGAAGCCTTGGCTCAATTACATGACATTTCAGGAGTGGCAGTGCCACCAGCGGTTGATGGTCTTGAAACAGCTCCAGTTCGTCATAAAACAACAGTGGCAGCTACTGACATGCAAGCAGCGGTTGAGGCTTATCTAGGACTTTAAGACAGAGGGCGTAAACTCGGTTGGGAAACCAACTGAGTTTCTTTTCATCAGGAGGAGAGATTGTTTAAGAAAAATAAAGACATTCTTAACATTGCATTGCCAGCTATGGGTGAAAACTTTTTGCAAATGCTTATGGGAATGGTGGACAGTTACTTGGTCGCTCACTTGGGACTGATAGCTATTTCAGGTGTTTCAGTTGCTGGCAATATTATCACGATTTACCAGGCGATTTTTATCGCTCTAGGAGCTGCTATTTCCAGTGTTATTTCAAAAAATATAGGGCAGAAAGATCAGTCCAAGTTGGCTTATCACGTGACAGAGGCTCTCAAGATAACCCTATTGCTGAGTGCACTTTTAGGCGCTTTATCCATCTTTGCTGGGGAAGAGATGATTGAACTCTTGGGAACGGAGAGGGATGTGGCTGAGAGTGGTGGACTCTACCTATCTTTGGTAGGCGGATCGATTGTTCTCTTGGGGTTGATGACCAGTCTGGGTGCCTTGATTCGTGCAACACATAATCCGCGGCTCCCCCTCTATGTTAGTCTTTTATCCAATGTCTTGAATATTCTTTTTTCAAGTCTTGCTATTTTTGTCCTTGATATGGGCATAGCGGGTGTTGCTTGGGGGACCATCTTGTCTCGCTTAGTCGGTCTTGTGATTTTGTGGTCACAATTAAAGCTGCCTTTTGAGAAACCGACTTTTGGTTTAGATAAGGAACTATTGACTTTGGCTTTACCAGCAGCAGGAGAACGTCTCATGATGCGGGCTGGAGATGTAGTTATCATTGCCTTGGTCGTCTCTTTTGGGACGGAGGCAGTAGCAGGGAATGCAGTCGGAGAAGTTTTGACCCAGTTTAACTATATGCCTGCCTTTGGTGTGGCTACGGCAACAGTCATGCAGGTGGCTCGAGCGGTTGGAGAGGATAACTGGGAAAGAGTCGCTAGTTTGAGCAAACAAACCTTTTGGCTTTCTCTGCTTCTCATGCTGCCCTTAACTTTCAGTATCTATGCCTTGGGGGTGCCACTTACTCATCTCTATACGACGGATTCTCTAGCTGTTGAGGCTAGTGTTCTAGTGACATTTTTTTCACTACTTGGAACTCCTATGACGATAGGAACAGTCATCTATACGGCAGTCTGGCAGGGTTTGGGCAATGCTCGTCTTCCCTTTTATGCGACAAGTATTGGGATGTGGTGTATCCGCATTGGGACAGGATATCTGATGGGGCTTGTTCTTGGTTGGGGCTTGCCTGGTATTTGGGCAGGGACTCTCTTGGATAATGGTTTTCGCTGGTTATTTCTACGTTACCGTTACCAGCGTTATATGATGTTGAAAGGATAGAAAATGCAAAAAATAGCCTTTATTTGGGATTTAGACGGGACTTTATTGGACTCTTACGAAGCAATTTTATCAGGGATTGAGGAGACCTTTGCTCAGTTTTTTATTCCTTATGATAAGGAGAAAGTGAGAGAGTTTATCCTTAGGTATTCAGTGCAGGATTTGCTGGAGCAGGTGGCAGAAGAGCGAAAGTTGGATGCGGAAGTGCTCAATCAGGTGCGTGCCCAGAGTCTGGCTGAAAAGAATGCTCGGGTAGTTTTGATGCCAGGTGCGCGTGAAGTGCTAGCTTGGGCAGACGAAGCAGGGATTCAGCAGTTTGTCTATACTCATAAGGGGGACAATGCTTTTACTATTCTAAGAGACTTGGGGTTGGAATCCTATTTCACAGAGATTCTAACCAGTCAGAGTGGTTTTGCGCGCAAGCCTAGTCCAGAAGTGGCTAACTATCTGCTAGACAAGTATCAGCTGGATCCTGAGAACACCTATTATATAGGGGACCGGACTTTGGATGTGGAATTCGCCCAGAATAGTGGTCTTCAAAGTATCAACTTTTTAGAGTCCTCTTTTGAAGGCAATCACAGAATTCAAGGATTGGCAGATATTCCCTGCATTTTTGGTGCTGAGCAATAAAAAGATTGTGTCAGTTTTGTGACAGAAACCTAACAAACTATTTCAAGTAATCGAGTTTGTTACAAGGAATAGACAGTTCTATTAAATAGGCCCGAGAGGGCTTTTTTTCTGCTTTTTTTGTGTTATGATAGACGGGTACTCATTTGAAAGGAATAGGAAAGAATGAAGAAAAGAATTATTTTATCCTCAACAGTAGCCTTGTCTCTTGCACCAGTTTTGGCAACTCAAGCAGAGGAGATCCTTTGGACTGCTCGTACCGTTGAGCAAATTAAAAACGATGTGACTAAAAACGAAAACAAGAACAGCTATACAGTTCAGTATGGTGATACCCTGAGCACGATTGCAGAAGCTTTGGGTGTAGATGTCACAGTTCTTGCGAATTTGAACAAAATCACCAATATGGACTTGATTTTCCCAGATACTGTCTTGACTACAACTGTCAATGAGGCAGAAGAGGTGACGGAAGTTGAAATCCAGACTCCTCAAGCAGACGCTAGTGAAAAAGTGACAACTGCGACAGCTGATTTGACGACGAATCAAGTGACAGTCGATGAACAAATAGTTCAAGTAGAAGATCTTTCTCAACCAATTGAGGAAGCACCAAGTGTAACAGAGACCAAAAAAACAACAGAAGCACCTGAGACTGAAGAAACGGCAGCAGCAACTCCAGCGGAGACCCCAGTAGCAACTACGCCAATAACAGAAACACCTGCCGATACAACAGGAACAAGCGCAACAGAGGAAGAAACAGCATCAACAGCAACTTCTGACACTGCAACTTTGACTTATCAAGCAGAGCAAAGCCAAACTCCTTCAAGAACTTATTCAGCTCCAGCGGCTCCTGACTATGCAGGACTTGCTGTAGCTAAGTCTGAGAATGCTGGTCTACAACCACAGACGGCAGCCTTTAAAGAAGAAGTAGCGAACTTGTTTGGAATTACATCCTTTAGTGGCTACCGTCCTGGAGATAGTGGGGATCATGGTAAAGGTTTGGCCATTGACTTTATGGTTCCAGTGAGTTCAGCACTTGGTGATCAAATCGCGGAATATGCAGTCCAAAATATGGCTAGCCGTGGAATCAATTACATCATTTGGAAACAACGCTTCTATGCGCCATATAATAGTAAGTATGGACCTGCCTATACTTGGAATCCAATGCCAGATCGTGGTAGCGTGACAGAGAATCACTATGATCACGTCCACGTATCCATGAACTAATAATTGAAATGGAAGTTGGGAACTGATTGAGTTCCCGCTTCTTTTTTGTGTGTAATTCTTCAGGATAAAAGGAACAAATGTGGGAAAGTGTAAGTAATAAATCAAGAAAATTTAATACTCATTTAAAATTAAAAAGTGTATAAATTTTTGCCAGCATGTATATTATAGTTTTTTGAGGAAAATTTCATTGCTTGCCTGGAAATAGTAATGTCTATAAGAAACGGTAAATTCCCAAGTATATACTTGGGCTATGATGTTCTTTGAGCAGTTTGCCAATAAAAATGCACTTTGATTTTAATAGAGTATTAGTTCATAGATTTGGATCTAATCTTCATTGCCCAATTTTATTATAAAACACCTCAAAAGTTAGATTCTTTGTGTCTAACTTTTGAGATGCGATTCATAAAGAGGCTGATTTTTGCATGTTTTTATCTATTTCTGCGTTTATGATTTAGTACGATTTGGTAAAAGAAGAGTTGATTGTTCTGGATATAGGGAAGGAGTGAAAAGCTAGCAATTCCAAAGGTGATCCAATTGAGGAAGTACCAAGGGAGTAGTTGTAGGTCGAGGACAAAGCGTTGAAATTTGTATCCTTTCATCAAGAAACGGCTGGTTTTCAGGATTTGACTTGGTTTAGCCTGTCCTAAATCCAGAGTATCGCAGAGGAGGAATTCTACCTGCGAGTAGGCATAATGTTGCGGTACGTAGAGGAGATTGCCCACAATCATCAAGATGAGGCTCGCGAAAAAGTAGAGTCCAAAGGTCATAAGGAACTGATTTGTTTCAACGGATGAGAGATCTAGTTTTGGAAATTCAGGATGTAGGGCAACAAAGCTCCTAGCCAAGAGATTGCTATAAAAGAGAAAATAAACACCTACTAAGTTTGGAATGCTCCATAAAAAAAGGTAGAAACGTTTGAGGAGCAGGGTTAGGAAGGTTTGCGAGAAGCGCTCTTCAGCAAAGAGGGCCAGGCTTGATTTTACTGAGAGTTCCGTATCAGGATCCTTGAGGAGTCGGAGTGTCGCAAAGGCAGCACCTGCTAGAAAAATCGAGCTCAAAAAAGAAACCACTAGTGGGAAGAGATAGGCTTGGAGCACTTGTGCTAGCATGCTGAAAAAGGATTGCTCTAAAACACTTTCTTGGAGACGAGCCAAGGGGTTGAGAAAGCCTGATAAGATGACCAGTATGCTAGGTAAGAGATAGACGAGAAAGAGGCGGGGATTTTCGGCCTGAAATTGCCTAGTCTGCAGACGGATGGTTTTTAAATCAATTTTTGGGTATTTCATTCTTTCATTATACCATAGTTCGTGACAGTTCCTAGTTTTTTTGATAAAATCATACAGTATGCCTTTGGGCACAAAGTATGAACTGGGACTGTCTTTCCCAGCTTCGGAGGTAAAAAATGTCAGATTCACCAATCAAATACCGCTTGATTAAGAAAGAAAAACACACGGGAGCCCGTCTGGGAGAAATCATCACTCCGCATGGCACCTTCCCGACGCCTATGTTTATGCCAGTTGGGACTCAAGCAACTGTCAAGACTCAGTCGCCAGAAGAGTTGAAGGAGATGGGATCAGGGATTATCCTCTCTAATACCTATCATCTGTGGCTTCGTCCAGGAGATGAACTCATCGCACGCGCAGGTGGTCTCCACAAATTTATGAACTGGGACCAGCCAATTTTGACGGATAGTGGTGGTTTCCAGGTTTATTCCCTAGCAGATAGCCGGAATATTACTGAAGAAGGAGTGACTTTTAAAAACCATCTCAATGGTTCCAAGATGTTCTTATCGTCAGAAAAAGCCATTTCCATCCAAAACAATCTTGGAAGTGACATCATGATGTCTTTTGATGAATGTCCTCAGTTTTACCAACCCTATGATTATGTTAAGAAATCCATCGAGCGTACTAGCCGTTGGGCTGAGCGTGGTTTGAAGGCTCACCGTCGCCCATATGATCAAGGTTTGTTTGGAATTGTACAGGGGGCAGGCTTTGAAGACCTTCGCCGTCAGTCAGCTCACGACCTTGTCAGCATGGATTTCCCAGGTTACTCTATCGGTGGCTTAGCAGTGGGGGAAACCCACGAAGAGATGAATGCAGTCTTGGATTTCACAACCCAACTTCTCCCAGAAAACAAACCTCGCTATTTGATGGGTGTGGGAGCGCCAGATAGCTTGATCGATGGAGTTATTCGTGGTGTGGATATGTTTGACTGTGTCTTGCCGACTCGTATCGCTCGTAACGGGACTTGTATGACCAGCCAAGGTCGTTTGGTTGTCAAAAATGCCCAATTCGCTGAGGACTTTACGCCACTGGATCCTGAGTGTGATTGCTACACATGTAAGAACTACACACGCGCCTATCTTCGTCACTTGCTCAAGGCTGACGAAACCTTTGGTATCCGCTTGACTAGCTACCACAATCTCTACTTCTTGCTTAACCTGATGAAGCAAGTGCGTCAAGCCATTATGGATGACAATCTCTTGGAATTTCGTGAGTATTTTGTAGAAAAATATGGCTACAACAAGTCAGGACGCAATTTTTAAAGTGTAAAATTAGAATGCCAAAATCCTAAGTTTTCTCTTAGGATTTTTCCTATTTTTTTGATAGAATAGGGAGTATAATGGAATGGAAATTAGGTGGTGTTTTGCTTCCTAATTTAATGGAGAATAGACTCGTATGCGTATTAAATGGTTTTCCTTGATTAGGATTACAGGTTTACTTTTGGTGCTTTTGTACCACTTCTTTCAAACGATCTTTCCTGGAGGATTCTTTGGGGTAGATGTCTTTTTCACTTTTTCAGGATTTTTGATCACTTCCCTCCTTTTAGAAGAATTTGGGAAGGCACGCCAGATTGATTTACTAGGCTTTTTTAAGAGACGGTTTTACCGCATCGTACCACCTGTTGTTCTGATGGTTTTGGTGACCATGCCTTTTACTTTCTTGGTTCGTCAAGACTATGTTGCTGGAATTGGTGGCCAGATTGCTGGAGTTCTCGGTTTTATGACCAACTTCTATGAGATGTTAACAGGGGGAAGTTATGAATCCCAGTTCATTCCGCATCTCTTTGTTCACAACTGGAGTCTAGCTGTTGAGGTTCACTACTATATCCTTTGGGGCTTAGCGGTTTGGTTCTTATCGAAACGTTCAAAATCTAGTAGTCAATTGAGAGGGATGGTCTTTCTTCTTTCTGCGGGAGCTTTTATCATTAGCTTTTTCTCCATGTTTATTGGTAGTCTAATGGCTAGTTCCTATTCATCTGTCTACTTTTCAAGTTTGACCCATGTCTATCCCTTCTTTTTAGGAAGCTTTTTGGCGACAGTTGTGGGGGTTCGTCAGACGAGCGATTTAGTCAAGCAGTTTGATCGGATGTGGGACCTTCGTCAAAATCTACTGGTGTTTGCTGCGGGGCTTTTGGTGTTAGTGCTCTTGACTTTCTTTGTCAAGTTCACTTACCTGTTTGCCTATCTATTTGGCTTCTTGCTAGCAAGTTTAGCGGCCGTGACCATGATTCTTGCTGCGCGTGTCTTGCATGAGAAAACGCCTGAGATACAAGAACCTCGTATAATCACATTTCTAGCGGATACTAGCTACGCGGTTTATCTTTTCCACTGGCCTTTTTATATTATCTTTTCTCAGTTGATGAGTAATCTGCCTGCTGTTATTCTGACAATCATCTTTTCTTATTTCTTTGCTATCCTATCCTTCTATATTATTGAGCCGTTGATTGCCGGTAAATCCAATCCTTTAATACGGAAGATTAGTCGATTGCCTCATATTAAATCAATTAGTGCTGCTGGTGCTGGCATTCTTACCTTGATTACCTTGATTATCATAGCTGTGGCTCCTCAAGTTGGAGCTTTTGAGACAGACTTGATGGTCAATGGTTTCAAACAAGCCCAGACCAATATAGGACAAACAAAGACTCTTGCTGAACAAGCTGAACTGAGTCGTCTAGGAATTTCTGAGGGGACAAGCCTAATAGGAGATTCGGTAGCCTTGCGTGCCAATACAGCCTTACAAGAGGCACTTCCTGAAGCGAATATCAATGCCCAGGTTAGTCGAACGACCAAGCAAGCCAATGACATCATGCTCAATAACAGTCAGAACAAGGCGCTGCTAAAAACAGTCGTCATTGCAACAGGGGTCAACAATCCTGAAGGTTATAAGAATGATTTGGACAGTATCGTGAACAACCTACCGAAAGGACACCATCTGATACTGGTGACACCTTATGAGGGAGACAAGAGCAAGGACACTTACACATCAGTGGAACAGTATGCGGCTTATGCGAGAGAATTAGCTGAAAAGAATCCATATGTGAGCATCGCTGACTGGAATAAGGTTGCTAAGGAGCACCCTGAAATCTGGGCTGGAACTGACCAAGTTCACTTTGGCAATGATGGCAACATGATTGAAGAAGGTGCTAAACTTTACGCAGAGACGATTGCAGCTGCTGTTAAGGCTGCTCAAGAACTGCCTGTAAAATCAAAATAAGATCAAAGAGTTGGAGAAATCCAGCTCTTTTAAAATATCCACAAAAAATAGGTCTATACCATTTACAAATGAAAAAGAAAGGTTTATAATGTAATTGACATAATAATTCTAGCATCAATCTATCAAGGAGGTTATCATTATGCCTGACTATATTAAAGCGGATCAGTTTTTCTACCCACACGGAGTTCGTCGTGGCGGTTACTTGGAACTTGTGGATGGCAAGTTTGGCAAACATGTAGAACAGATTCCTGAAGGAGCTGAGGTGATTGACTATACCGGTTATAGCATTGCTCCAGGACTTGTGGATACCCATATTCATGGATTTGGTGGTGTGGATGTCATGGACAATAACATCGAAGGAACCCTTCATACCATGAGTGAAGGATTGCTTAGCACGGGTGTTACCAGCTTCTTGCCAACGACCTTGACTTCCTCTTATGAGCAGTTGCTTGCAGTAACTGAAAATATCGGAGCTCGTTTCCAGGAAGCAAGTGGAGCTAAGATTCGTGGGATCTATTTTGAAGGCCCTTATTTCACAGAGAAATACAAGGGAGCTCAAAATCCTGCCTACATGAAAGATCCTCGTATGGATGAGTTTCGTGCTTGGCAAAAAGCAGCCAATGGCTTGCTTAATAAAATTGCCCTTGCACCAGAACGTGAAGGTGTAGAAGACTTTGTTCGTACAGTTACAGGTGAAGGTGTGACCGTTGCTCTAGGACACTCAAATGCGACATTTGATGAAGCTAAAAAAGCAGTCGATGCTGGAGCAAGTGTTTGGGTGCATGCCTACAATGGCATGCGTGGGTTGACTCACCGTGAGCTGGGTATGGTGGGTGCCATGTATGAGTTGCCACATACTTACGCAGAATTGATTTGTGATGGCCACCACGTGGATCCAAAGGCCTGTGATATTTTGCTCAAGCAAAAGGGAACTGAAAATATTGCCCTTATCACAGACTGTATGACAGCGGGTGGCTTGGAAGACGGCGACTACATGTTGGGAGAATTCCCAGTAGTCGTTGCAAATGGAACTGCTCGTCTCAAATCTACAGGCAATTTGGCAGGTTCTATCCTCAAACTCAAAGATGGTTTGAAAAATGTGGTCGAATGGGGTATTGCGAATCCGCATGAAGCAGTCATGATGGCTAGCCTCAACCCAGCAAAATCTGTTCACATCGATGATGTCTGTGGTCAAATCCGTGAAGGTTACGACGCTGACTTTATCGTACTAGATAAAGATTTGGAATTGGTAGCAACCTACCTAGATGGTGTGAAACGTTATCAAGCCTAAGAAGATAAAAATAGGGGTCAATAAAGGACTCCTATTTTTATGATAAGCTGAAATGGTATTTAAAGAAGTCTTCCTGATGGGAAAGGCAAGCAAAATCCTTTCATTGTTCTAGAAAATTCGTTATAATATACGATACAAAGGAAGTAGTAAGAATGTATCGTGTAATAGAAATGTATGGGGATTTTGAACCGTGGTGGTTCATAGAAGGTTGGGAAAAAGATGTCGTTATGAGTCGCTCTTTTAACAAGTACTATGATGCTCTAAAATATTATAAATTATGCTGGTTTGAATTGGAAAAACAAAATCCCCTTTATAAGAGTCGGAGCGATTTGATGACTATTTTTTGGGATCCTGCAGACCAACGCTGGTGTGATGAGTGTGATGAGTATTTACAACAGTACCATTCTTTGGCTCTTTTACAGGATGGGCAAGTTATCCCCGATGAAAAGCTACGTCCAGGCTATGAAAAACAAACAGGTCAAGAAAAACATCGTTCTTGCCGCATGAAATGGAGATAAAAAAGTAACTTTTTAAGTTGCTTTTTTTATTTTTTTTGCGAATAGTTAGATAAGGAGGGCGGTATGGTACAAGAAATTGCACAGAAAATTATTGCTACTGCGAAAGAAAAGAAGGCTCAGGATATCTATTTTATCCCCAAGGAAAAGTCCTACGAGCTTCACATGCGGGTTGGAGACGAACGGTGTCTAGTTGACTCCTATGATTTTGAGGTATTTGCTGCTGTGATTAGTCATTTCAAGTTTGTAGCGGGTATGAATGTTGGAGAAAAACGCCGCAGTCAGCTGGGTTCTTGTGATTATCAGTATGACGAAAAGGTTTCTTCTCTGCGTTTGTCCACCGTGGGAGATTATCGGGGGCATGAGAGTTTGGTCATTCGTTTGTTACACGATGAGGAGCAGGACCTGCATTTCTGGTTTCAGGATATGAACGAACTGGGTGAGCAGTACAGGCAACGGGGACTCTATCTTTTTGCTGGTCCAGTAGGCAGTGGTAAGACGACCCTGATGCACGAATTAGCCAAATCCCTTTTTAAGGGACGACAAGTTATGTCTATCGAAGACCCAGTAGAAATCAAGCAGGAAGACATGCTCCAGTTGCAGTTGAATGAGACGATTGGACTGACCTATGAAAATCTGATCAAACTATCCTTGCGTCATCGTCCTGACCTTTTGATTATCGGTGAAATTCGGGATAGCGAGACAGCGCGTGCAGTGGTCAGAGCCAGTTTGACAGGGGCGACAGTCTTTTCAACCATTCATGCCAAGAGTATCCGAGGTGTTTATGAACGCCTTCTGGAGTTGGGTGTGACGGAGGAGGAACTAGCAGTTGTCCTGCAAGGAGTCTGCTACCAGAGATTAATCGGGGGAGGAGGAATTGTTGACTTTGCAAACAAAGACTATCAGGAACATCAGCCAACCAGGTGGAATGCGCAGATTGACCAGCTTCTTAAAGATGGACATATCACAAGTCTTCAGGCTGAAACGGAAAAAATTAGCTACAGCTAAGCAGAAGAAAATCATCACCCTGTTTAACAACCTCTTTTCCAGTGGCTTTCATTTGGTGGAAATCATTTCTTTCTTGGGGAGAAGTGCCTTGCTGGAAAAGGACTATGTGGCACAGATGCACCAAGGCTTGTCTCAAGGAAAATCCTTCTCAGAAATGATGGACAGCTTGGGTTTTTCAAGTGCCATTGTGACCCAGTTATCCCTAGCTGAGGTGCATGGGAATCTTCATCTGAGTTTGGGAAAGATAGAAGAATATTTGGATAATTTGTCCAAGGTCAAGAAAAAGTTAATCGAAGTGGCGACTTATCCTCTGATTTTGCTGGGATTTCTCCTGCTAATCATGATGGGGTTGAGAAACTATTTGCTCCCCCAACTGGACAGTAGCAATATCGCCACTCAAATCATCGGTAATCTGCCACAAATTTTTCTGGGACTAGTGCTGGTTTGCTCTCTATCTTTACTTTTAGCTCTCACTTTTTACAAAAGAAGTTCCAAGATGCGGGTCTTCTCGATGTTAGCACGGATTCCCTTTCTAGGAATCTTTGTCCAGACTTATCTGACAGCTTATTATGCGCGTGAGTGGGGCAATATGATTTCGCAGGGGATGGAGCTGACGCAGATTTTTCAGATCATGCAGGAACAAGGCTCCCAGCTTTTTAAAGAAATCGGTCAAGATTTGGCTCAAGCCCTGCAAAGTGGTCAGGAATTTTCTCAGACTATAGCGACTTATCCATTCTTTAAGAGAGAGTTAAGTCTCATCATCGAGTATGGAGAAGTCAAATCCAAGCTGGGGAGTGAGTTGGAAATCTATGCAGAAAAGACTTGGGAAGCCTTTTTTACCCGAGTCAACCGCACCATGAATTTGGTGCAGCCACTGGTCTTTATCTTTGTGGCTCTGATTATCGTTTTACTTTATGCGGCAATGCTCATGCCCATGTATCAAAATATGGAGGTAAACTTTTAAAATGAAAAAACTTATGACAAATTTGAAAAAAGCCAAGGCGAAAGCCTTTGCTCTCGTGGAAATGTTGGTCGTCCTTTTAATCATCAGCGTTCTTCTCTTGCTCTTTGTGCCTAATTTGACCAAGCAAAAGGATGCAGTGAATGACAAAGGAAAAGCTGCTGTTGTTAAGGTGGTGGAAAGTCAGGCAGAACTCTATAGTCTGGACAAGAATGAAGATGCTAGCCTAAGCAAATTACAGGCAGACGGTCGCATCACAGCAGAGCAAGCCAAGGCTTATAAAGAATACCATGCAAAACAAAAAACAAGTCAAACTGTTGCGGATTAAGGCCTTTACTATGCTGGAAAGTCTCTTGGTTTTGGGGCTTGTGAGTATCATTGCCTTGGTCTTGTCCGGCTCAGTTCAGTCCAGTTTTGCAGCGGTAGAGGAGCAGATTTTCTTTATGGAATTTGAAGAACTCTATCGGGAATCTCAAAAACGCAGCCTAGCCAGTCAGCAAAAGACCAGCTTGAATTTAGATGGGCAGACAATCAGCAATGGCAGTCAGAAGTTGACTGTTCCCAAAGGGATTCAGGCACCATCTGGACAAACGATTCATTTTGATCGAGCTGGGGGCAATTCGTCCCTGGCTAAGGTTGAATTTCAGACCAGTAAAGGAGCGATTCGCTATCAATTATATCTAGGAAATGGGAAAATTAAACGCATTAAGGAAATTAAAAATTAAGGCAGTGATCTTACTAGAAGCAGTAGTAGCGCTAGCTATATTTGCCAGTATTGCAACCCTCCTCTTGGGACAAATTCAGAAAAATAGACGAGAAGAGGCAGAAATCTTGCAAAAAGAGGAAGTCTTACGTGTGGCTAAGATGGCTCTGCAAACAGGTCAAAATCAGGTAAAGGTAAATGGAGTGGAGATCCAGGTGTTTGCTAATGAAAAAGGATTGGAGGTCTACCATGATTCAGAGAAGTTGCTCGACCTTAAAGAGCAGTAAGATCAAGGCTTTCACTCTTTTAGAATCTCTGGTTGCACTTATCGTCATTAGCGGTAGCTTGCTCCTCTTTCAAGCTATGAGCCAGCTCCTCATTTCAGAAATTCGTTACCAGCAACAAAGCGAGCAAAAGGAGTGGCTCTTGTTTGTGGATCAGCTGGAGACGGAGTTAGAGCGTTCGCAGTTTGAAAAGGTGGAAGGCAATCGTCTCTACATGAAACAGGATGGCAAGGATATCGCTATGGGCAAGTCCAAATCGGACGATTTTCGAAAAACCGATGCCAGTGGACGAGGCTACCAACCTATGGTTTATGGATTGAAATCAGCACAAATCACAGAGGAAAATCAACTGGTTCGCTTTCGTTTCCAGTTTCAAAAAGGCTTAGAAAGGGAGTTCATCTATCGTGTGGAAAAAACAAAAAGTTAAGGCAGGCGTTCTTTTATATGCAGTCACCATGGCAGCCATCTTTAGTCTTTTGTTGCAGTTTTATTTGAATCGGCAAGTCGCCCATCACAAAGACTTTGCCTTAAATAAAGAAAAGTTGGTCGCTTTTGCCATGGCCAAGCGAAGTAAAGATAAGGCTGAGCAAGAAAGTGGGGAACGAGTCTTTAACCTGGGAAAAGTCACTTATCACAATACGAAAACAGGTTTTGCAACAAGTGTTCGTATGAGTAAGAGCAGCTATGAATTTCTCTTTTCTTCAATGAAAACCAAGGAAAAGAAAACAGATACGGAGAAACAATCATCTACAAACTCAAGTGAACAAACCAATCAGAAAGCATCAAAAGATAAGAAAGACAATTCCTAGTCAATTCAACTACTTTGTGTTAAACTAAAAATATGAAACATGATTTTAATCACAAAGCAGAAACTTTTGATTCGCCCCAAAATATCTTTCTTGCAAATTTGGTTTGTCAAGCAGTTGAAAAACAGATCGCTCTTCTACCAGACAAGGAAATATTGGACTTTGGTGGTGGGACAGGCCTATTAGCCTTGCCTCTAGCCAAGCAGGCCAAGTCGGTTACCCTTGTAGACATTTCGGAGAAAATGCTGGAACAAGCACGTTTGAAAGCAGACCAGCAAGACATCAAGAATGTCCAGTTTTTAGAGCAGGATTTATTTGCAAATCCCTTGAAGCAGCGATTTGATCTGATTGTTGTCAGTCGGGTTCTTCATCATATGCCTGATCTAGATGCGACTCTTGCCATGTTTCACCATCACCTTAGGGAGAATGGACAAGTCCTCATTGCTGATTTTGTCAAGACAGATACCAACCGCCACGGCTTTAAATTAACTGAACTGGAAACCAAACTCGCCCAGTTTGGTTTTTCGAGCATTGACAGTCAGATTCTCTACAGTGCAGAAGGTCTTTTCTTAGGAAATTACGCAGAGCTCTTTTTAACAGCAGCCCAAAAATCACTTGCTGACTAAAGCAGTGATTTTTTCTCTTCAGATGGAAAAAAGGAGGGAAATTTGATAAGATAGAAATATGGATTTTGAAAAAATTGAACAAGCTTATACGTATTTATTAGAAAATGTCCAAGTCATCCAAAGTGATTTGGTGACCAACTTTTATGATGCCTTGGTAGAGCAAAATAGTATCTACCTGGATGGTGAGACCGAATTAGAGCAGGTCAAGGAGAATAATCAAGCCCTTAAGCGCCTAGCACTTCGCAAGGAAGAGTGGCTCAAGACCTATCAGTTTCTCTTGATGAAGGCAGGACAAACGGAACCTTTACAGGCCAATCACCAGTTTACACCAGATGCCATTTCCCTCCTCTTGGTACTTGTTGTAGAAGAGTTGTTTGAACAAGAGGAAATTAGTATCCTCGAAATAGGATCTGGTATGGGAATTCTGGGCGCTACTTTCTTGACATCTCTTGCTAAAAAAGTAGATTACTTGGGAATCGAAGTGGATGACCTATTGATTGATCTGGCAGCTAGCATGGCAGACGTGATTGGTTTGCAGGCTGGTTTTGTTCAAGGGGACGCCGTTCGTCCGCAAATGCTTAAAGAAAGCGACGTGGTCATCAGCGACTTGCCTGTTGGTTATTACCCAGACGATGCCATCGCCTCTCGATATCAAGTGGCTTCTAATCAGGAACACACCTATGCCCATCATTTGCTGATGGAGCAAGGTCTCAAGTACCTTAAGTCAGATGGTTATGCTATTTTTCTAGCTCCGAGTGATTTACTAACCAGTCCTCAAAGTGACTTATTAAAAGGGTGGCTCAAAGATGAAGTGAGTCTGGCTGCTATCATCACTCTTCCAGAGGATATTTTCTCAACTGCAAGCCAAGCTAAAAGTATTTTTGTCTTACAGAAGAAAAGTGAAATAGCGGTAGAGCCTTTTGTTTATCCACTTGCTAGTTTGCAAGATGCAAGTATTTTAATGAAATTTAAAGAAAATTTTCAAAAATGGACTCAAGGTACTGAAATATAAAATAGATTTTGTTATAATAGATGAAAACGCTTAAAAGAGGGGTATCGTGTTATGACAAAAACAATTGCAATCAATGCAGGAAGTTCAAGTTTAAAATGGCAATTATACTTAATGCCAGAAGAAAAAGTATTGGCGAAAGGTTTGATTGAACGTATCGGTTTGAAAGATTCAATTTCAACTGTAAAATTTGACGGTCGTTCTGAACAACAAATTCTTGATATTGATGACCACACAAAAGCCGTTAAAATCTTATTGGATGATTTGATTCGTTTTGACATTATCAAAGGTTATGATGAAATTACTGGTGTCGGACACCGCGTCGTTGCAGGTGGTGAATATTTTAAGGAATCAACCTTGGTTGAGGGAGATGTTTTGGAAAAAGTTGAGGAATTGGGGCTTTTGGCTCCTCTCCACAATCCAGCCAACGCGGCAGGAATTCGTGCCTTCAAGGAATTGCTTCCAGATATTACCAGCGTTGTTGTTTTTGATACATCATTCCATACAACCATGCCAGAGAAAGCATATCGCTACCCTCTTCCAAACAAATACTATACTGAAAATAAGGTTCGTAAGTATGGAGCTCACGGGACAAGTCATCAGTTTGTAGCAGGAGAAGCAGCTAAAATTTTAGGTCGCCCTCTGGAAGACTTGAAATTGATTACTTGCCATATTGGAAATGGTGGTTCTATTACAGCTGTCAAAGGTGGTCAGTCTGTTGATACATCTATGGGCTTCACTCCACTTGGTGGTATTATGATGGGGACTCGTACAGGTGATATTGATCCGGCAATTATTCCCTATTTAATGCAACATACAGATGACTTTAATACACCAGAGGATATCAGTCGAATTCTCAATCGTGAGTCAGGACTTTTGGGTGTTTCTGAGAGATCAAGCGATATGCGTGATATTCACGAAGCTATGCGTACAGGTGACGAGAAAGCGCAGCTGGCAAATGAGATTTTTGTGGATCGTATCCAAAAGTACATTGGTCAGTATCTGGCAGTTTTGAACGGTGCAGATGCCATTATCTTTACAGCTGGAATTGGAGAAAATTCTGTAACGATTCGTCAGATGGTTATTGAAGGCATTTCTTGGTTTGGTTGCGATGTTGATCCTGAAAAGAATGTCTTTGGCGCTACAGGAGATATCTCAACAGAGGCTGCTAAAGTTCGTGTCTTAGTCATCCCGACTGATGAAGAATTGGTTATCGCTCGTGACGTTGAACGCTTGAAAAAATAAGATGATCTGAATAAAATTACAAGATAAGATACAATAAAAAGGAGTTGGGAGATAAATTTTCCCAACTTTTTATTGTTGAAACAGTCTAAAACCTTGTCATTATTGGCTTTTTTGAAATTTATGGTATAATAGTAGTAATTTAATAGATGGGGTTGAGTTTTGAAGAAAAACTTTCGTGTAAAAAAAGAGAAAGATTTTAAGGCGATTTTCAAGGAAGGAACAAGTTTCGCTAACCGCAAATTCGTTGTCTACCAGTTGGAAAATCAGAAAAATCATTTTCGAGTAGGACTGTCTGTCAGTAAGAAATTAGGGAATGCAGTTACTAGAAATCAAATCAAAAGACGGATTCGACACATTTTGCTAAGTGTAAGGGAGCGTTTAGCTGATAACGTTGATTTTGTCGTGATTGCTCGAAAAGGGGTTGAAACCTTAGAATATGCAGAGATGGAGAAAAATCTACTCCACGTATTAAAGTTATCAAAGATTTACCAGGAAGGAAATGGGAGTGAAAAAGAAACTACAGTTGACTAGTTTGCTGGGCTTGTCCTTATTTGTTATGACAGCCTGTGCAACGAATGGTACAGCTAGCGATATAACAGCAGATTCGACAGATTTTTGGAGCAAATTCGTCTATTTTTTTGCTGAAATCATCCGCTTTTTGTCCTTTGACATTAGTATCGGAGTGGGGATTATCCTCTTCACAATCTTGATTCGGACGATTTTATTGCCAGTCTTTCAGACACAGATGGTTGCCACTCGAAAAATGCAAGAGGCTCAACCACGCATCAAGGCTCTGCAAGAACAATATCCAGGTCGTGATATGGAAAGTAGAACCAAGCTGGATCAGGAGATGCGGAAGGTCTATAAAGAATTAGGGGTCAAACACTCTTCTTCTCTCTGGCCGATTTTGATTCAAATGCCAGTTCTCTTGGCTCTCTTTCAAGCCTTGACTCGAGTGGACTTTTTGAAAACAGGGCATTTTTTGTGGGTGAACCTTGGGGGAGTAGACACAA
Source organism: Streptococcus oralis (assembly GCF_001578945.1). Lineage (GTDB taxonomy): Bacteria > Bacillota > Bacilli > Lactobacillales > Streptococcaceae > Streptococcus > Streptococcus oralis_Q. Next base: position 71,203 of record NZ_KQ969555.1, on the reverse strand, counting down.
GCTTTATCCTTCCGATTTTGGCAGCAGTCTTTACCTTCTTAAGCAGTTGGTTATCGAATAAGGCTTTACCTGAAAGAAGTGGAGCTATGACAGGGATGATGTACGGGATGCCTGTATTGATCTTTATCTTTGCCATCTCTTCACCTAGTGGCGTAGCCTTGTACTGGGCAGCATCCAATGCTTATCAAGTTTTGCAAACTTACTTCTTAAATAATCCTTTTAAGATTATTGCAGCGCGTGAGGCGGAAGTACAGGCTAAAAAAGATTTGGAAAATAGAAAAAGAAAAGCCAAGAAAAAGGCTCAGAAAACGAAGTAATAAGGAGGAATCTGGTAATGGTATTATTTACAGGTTCAACGGTTGAAGAAGCAATCCAAAAAGGATTGAAAGAATTAGACATTCCAAGAATGAAGGCCCACATCAAGGTCGTTTCGAAAGAGAAAAAAGGGTTCCTAGGCTTGTTTGGTAAGAAGCCAGCTCAAGTTGATATTGAAGCGATTAGTGAGACGACTGTGATTAAGGCCAATCAACAAGCTGTAAAAGGTGTTCCGAAAGAAATCAATGAACAAAACGAACCTGTTAAGACAGTAACAGAGGCGACAGTTGATCTTGGTCATGTTGTTGAGGCGATTAAAAAAATCGAAGAGGAAGGTCAGGGTGTTTCTGATGAAATCAAGGCTGAAATCTTGAAAAATGAGAAACATGCTAGCACGATTTTAGAAGAAACAGGTCACATCGCGATTTTAAATGAATTGGAACCAGAAAATACTACAGAGGAAAGGGAGTCTGCTCCAGAAATAGAGACTGGAACTCAAGAAGTAGTAAGTCAATCTTTGGAAGATTTAGGCTTGAAAGTGGAAGCAAGTTACGACATTGAACAAGTGGCAGTTGAAGTAGCTGGTTACGTTCAAACCATTGTTGATGATATGGATGTTGAAGCTACGATTTCGAGTGACTACAATCGTCGCACTATCAATCTTCAAATTGATACTAACGAGCCAGGTCGTATCATCGGCTACCACGGAAAAGTCTTGAAAGCTCTTCAACTGTTAGCGCAAAATTACCTCTACAATCGTTATTCAAGAACCTTCTATATTACGATCAATGTCAATGATTACGTTGAACACCGTGCAGAAGTCTTGCAAACCTACGCTCAAAAATTGGCGACTCGCGTTTTAGAAGAAGGACGTAGCCAACAAACTGATCCAATGTCAAATAGCGAACGCAAGATTATCCATCGCATTATTTCACGCATGGATGGCGTGACGAGTTACTCTGAAGGTGATGAGCCAAATCGCTATGTTGTTGTGGATGCAGAATAAGTAAAGCAAAATCAGGTTTATCCTGATTTTTTGCTAGGAAAGGAACAGTTGAGATATGATAAAAGCAGTTAGAGAATACCTATCATTTGCAGGGATTCAGTACCGTAATCCGGATAAAGCAGGTGATGAACGAGAAAAAATGCTGGAATTACGGAAAAAAGGTCAAGAGGCTCGGAAGTCTTTTACAGAACTGGCTAAAACTTTTCAAGCTAATCATCCAGAATGGAAACTGCAACAGACCAGTCAGTGGATGAACCAAGCGCAGCGCTTACGACCACATTTCTGGGCCTATCTACAGAGAGACGGAGAAGTGACAGAACCTATGTTAGCTCTGCGTTTGTATGGAGCTCCTTCTGATTTTGGTGTTTCACTAGAAGTTAGTTTCATCGAACGTAAGAAAGACGAACAGACTTTAGACAAGCAAGCCAAGGTTTTAGAAATTCCAGTGGTGGAAGGAATTTATTATCTAGTCTACTCTGATGGTCAAAGTCATAAGATAGAGGCCACAGAAGAAAATCGTCGTACCTTACGAGAGAAAGTGCGAAATCAGGAAGTCCGAAAAGTTTTGGTCAAGTCAGATGTTTCCCTTATTGAAAATCAGTCAGTAGAAGCGATATTGGAGGAGCTAGAAGACGCTTATACTCGATTGTTGCCTTATTACGAGATGACGAGGAAGTAAAATTTCTCAAAAAATATCATAAATCGTACAGTCCAAGAGTGAACAGTCCGCTGTGTAATTCTTGGTCTTTTTGTTTGCGCTTTCAAAACATATAATAAAGTTACAAAAACAATTCAAATAAAGGAGAGCAGTTATGGAAGTCATTTCAGGTGTTCTAAATTGGTTTTCTAGCAATATTTTGCAGAATCCCGCATTTTTCGTAGGTCTATTGGTACTGATTGGGTATGCGCTTTTGAAAAAGCCAACTCATGAAGTCTTTTCAGGATTTGTAAAAGCGACAGTTGGTTATATGTTGCTAAACGTTGGTGCGGGGG
>NZ_KQ969555.1:53692-68705 GCF_001578945.1 Streptococcus oralis | reverse complement strand
GGTTACCACTTTCCGTCCGATTTTGGCAGCGCTCAACTTTAAATTCCAAATTGGTGCGGCAGTTATCGACCCTTACTTCGGACTAGCAGCCGCAAATAACAAAATTGCAGCTGAATTTCCTGATTTTGTCGGAACTGCAACAACAGCCCTTTTGATTGGCTTTGGAGTCAATATTCTGCTAGTGGCTTTCCGTAAACTCACTAAAGTGAGAACCCTCTTTATCACAGGGCATATCATGGTGCAACAAGCAGCAACTGTTTCTCTTATGGTTCTCTTCTTGGTTCCACAATTGCGCAATGCTTACGGTACAGCAGCTATCGGAATTATCTGTGGACTTTACTGGGCAATCAGTTCAAACATGACTGTTGAAGCAACTCAACGTTTGACTGGTGGTGGTGGTTTTGCGATTGGTCACCAACAACAATTTGCTATTTGGTTTGTAGATAAAATCGCAGGACGTTTTGGTAAGAAGGAAGAAAGTCTAGACAATCTTAAATTGCCTAAATTCCTCTCTATCTTCCATGATACAGTAGTTGCCTCTGCAACCTTGATGCTGGTCTTCTTTGGTGCCATTCTCTTGATCTTGGGACCAGAAATCATGTCAAATAAAGAAGTGATCACTTCAGGAACTTTGTTCAATCCTGCTAAGCAAGATTTCTTCATGTACATTATCCAAACAGCCTTCACCTTCTCAGTTTACTTGTTTATCTTGATGCAAGGTGTCCGCATGTTCGTATCTGAATTGACAAATGCCTTCCAAGGTATCTCAAGCAAACTTTTGCCAGGTTCATTCCCAGCGGTGGACGTTGCGGCTTCTTATGGATTTGGCTCTCCAAATGCTGTTTTGTCAGGTTTTGCCTTTGGTTTGATTGGTCAATTGATTACAATCGTTCTACTTATTGTCTTCCAAAACCCTATCCTTATCATCACAGGATTTGTACCGGTATTCTTTGATAATGCAGCTATCGCCGTTTACGCTGATAAACGTGGTGGTTGGAAAGCGGCAGTTATCTTGTCCTTCATCTCAGGTGTACTTCAAGTTGCCCTTGGTGCTCTTTGTGTAGCCCTTCTCGACTTGGCAGCTTATGGCGGTTACCATGGAAATATCGACTTTGAATTCCCATGGCTTGGATTTGGCTACATCTTCAAATACCTAGGTATTATTGGTTATGTGCTTGTTTGCCTCTTCTTGCTTGTCATTCCTCAAATTCAGTTTGCCAAAGCTAAAGATAAAGAAAAATACTATAACGGCGAAGTACAAGAAGAAGCTTAGAATTTAGAAAAGGAGAAATAAAATGGTTAAAGTATTAGCAGCGTGTGGAAATGGTATGGGCTCATCAATGGTTATCAAGATGAAGGTGGAAAATGCGCTCCGCAAGCTAAACCAAACAGACTTTACAGTAAACTCATGCAGTGTCGGCGAAGCTAAAAGTTTGGCAGCTGGCTATGATATCGTTATCGCTTCTCTTCACCTAATCCAAGAATTGGAAGGGAGAACAAATGGGAAGTTGATCGGGCTTGACAACTTGATGGATGATAAAGAAATCACTGAAAAACTCAGTCAGGCACTATAGAAGGTTGGAGGGGGCTGGACAGAAACTGTGAAGACTGGATTCTGTCCTAGTCCCTCTTTACATAAAGGAGGTAACTATGAATTTAAAACAAGCTTTGATTGAAAATGATTCAATTCGATTGGGACTTGAGGCGGCTGACTGGAAAGAAGCGGTTAAGTTAGCAGTGGAACCCTTGATTGAAAGTGGTGCAATTTTACCAGAGTACTATGATGCGATTATTGAGTCAACAGAAGAATATGGTCCCTACTATATTTTAATGCCAGGGATGGCCATGCCACATGCTAGACCAGAGGCAGGTGTTCAGCGGGATGCTTTTTCACTGATTACCTTGCAAAATCCCGTTGTTTTTTCAGATGGAAAAGAAGTATCCGTCTTACTAGCTTTGGCTGCGACAAGCTCGAAGATTCATACAAGTGTAGCGATTCCACAAATTATTGCCTTGTTTGAGTTGGAAGATTCCATTGCGCGCTTGCAAGGATGTCAGAGCAAGGAAGAAGTTTTGGATATGATCGAAGAATCAAAAAATAGTCCATACCTTGAAGGATTGGATTTGGAAAGCTAAAAGGAGCAGGAAGATGATGAAAAGAATACCAAATTTACAAGTTGCACTAGACCATTCAGATTTGCAAGGCGCAATTAAGGCTGCTGTATCTGTTGGTCATGAAGTGGATATCATCGAAGCTGGTACTGTTTGCCTACTTCAAGTAGGGAGCGAATTGGTAGAAGTCTTGCGTAGCCTTTTCCCAGATAAGATCATCGTGGCAGACACCAAGTGTGCAGATGCTGGGGGAACGGTTGCTAAGAATAATGCTGTACGCGGAGCAGACTGGATGACTTGTATCTGCTGTGCAACCATTCCGACTATGGAAGCAGCTCTTAAAGCAATCACAGCTGAACGTGGAGATAGAGGAGAAATCCAAATTGAACTCTACGGAGACTGGACTTTTGAACAGGCTCAACTCTGGCTTGATGCAGGAATCTCCCAAGCAATCTACCACCAATCTCGTGATGCTCTACTTGCTGGAGAAACTTGGGGTGAAAAAGATCTAAACAAGGTCAAAAAATTGATCGATATGGGCTTCCGTGTGTCTGTTACAGGTGGACTGGATGTAGATACACTTAAACTCTTTGAAGGAGTGGATGTCTTTACTTTCATCGCAGGTCGCGGAATTACTGAGGCGCCAGATCCGACAGGCGCAGCGCGTGCCTTTAAGGATGAAATCAAACGAATTTGGGGGTAAGCCATGGCACGTCCAATTGGAATCTATGAAAAAGCTACACCCAAGCAATTTACTTGGTTAGAACGCTTGAATTTTGCCAAAGAGTTAGGCTTCGACTTCGTTGAGATGTCGATTGATGAGCGTGATGAACGTTTGGCTCGTCTTGATTGGAGCAAGGAAGAACGTTTGGAGATTGTGAAAGCTATCTATGAAACAGGTATCCGAATCCCGTCCATCTGTTTTTCAGGCCATCGTCGCTATCCAATGGGTTCAAACGATCCTGTTTTAGAAAAAAAATCGCTGGAACTGATGAAAAAATGTATCGAACTGGCTCAGGATTTGGGAGTTCGTACCATTCAGTTAGCTGGCTATGATGTTTATTATGAGGAGAAATCCCCTCAAACACGTGAACGCTTTATCAAAAACCTCCGACAAGCCTGTGACTGGGCGGAGGAAGCTCAGGTGATTTTGGCCATTGAGATTATGGACGATCCTTTTATCAATAGCATTGAGAAGTACTTGGCTATTGAAAAAGAGATTGATTCACCTTATCTCTTTGTCTATCCAGATATTGGTAATGTCTCAGCTTGGCATAATGACGTTTATAGTGAATTTTATATCGGGCACCATTCCCTTGCAGCCCTCCACCTTAAGGATACCTATCCTGTGACCGAGACTTCAAAAGGACAATTCCGAGATGTTCCTTTTGGAGCCGGTTGTGTCAATTGGGAAGCAGCTTTTGATATTTTGAAGAAGACCAACTATAATGGTCCTTTCCTAATTGAGATGTGGTCTGAAAACTGTGAAACAGTAGAAGAAACCAAAGAAGCTATCAAAGAAGCCCAAGATTTCCTCTACCCATTAATAAAGAAAGCGGGTTTGATGTAAGATGAATCAAGTAATCAATAATATGAGAAAACGTGTCTGTGAAGCCAATCAATCTCTTCCTAAGCATGGCTTGGTTAAATTCACATGGGGCAATGTCTCAGAAGTGAATCGTGAACTAGGTGTGATTGTTATCAAACCGTCTGGCGTAGATTATGATAAATTGACTCCTGAAAACATGGTGGTGACAGATTTGGATGGCAAGGTTCTTGAAGGCGATTTGAGACCATCTTCTGACCTGCCAACCCACGTGGAGTTATACAGAGCTTGGCCTGCTATTGGTAGTGTGGTCCACACTCATTCGACAGAGGCAGTTGGTTGGGCACAGGCGGGACGTGATATCCCATTTTATGGGACAACACATGCCGACTATTTTTACGGCTCAATTCCTTGTGCTCGTAGTTTGACTCAGGACGAAGTTGAAGTATCTTATGAAAAGGATACAGGCTTGGTCATTCTGGAAGAATTTGAACGCCGTGGGCTCAATCCAGTTGAAGTTCCGGGCATTGTCGTTCGCAACCACGGTCCATTCACATGGGGTAAGAACCCTGAAAATGCAGTCTATCACTCAGTTGTCCTCGAAGAAGTTGCCAAGATGGACCGCTTCACAGAGCAGATCAATCCAAGAGTTGAACCTGCTCCACAGTACATACTGGAAAAACATTACCAAAGAAAGCACGGACCAAATGCCTACTATGGTCAAAAATAAAAAACGAGCAATTGAAAAGAGGCTTGGAGATATCTAAGCCTCACTTTTGCAGTGAAACCGAAAAGCAAACGAGTCCAATGATAAATATTATCATTGAAACATTTTTATTAAAGTGTTATGATAGGGAGACTGTTTGATTGATTAGTCCCGAATAATAGGAGGAGAAGATGGTATTAGATAAAACGAGTTGTGAGCTATTGCTGTACCTCATGGATCAAGAATCTCCCAAAACGATTATGACCATTTCCAAAGATTTGGGACAATCGAGGAGAAAGGTCTACTATCATATTGATAAAATTAATGATGCGCTGGGTAATCCTGAATATCATCTGGTTAGTCTTCCTCGTATCGGTGTCTATTTGACAGAGGAACAGAGACTTGCTTGTCAGCAACTTTTATCCGAAGTTGACTCCTACGACTATGTGATGAGCGGGGAAGAACGCATGCAGATGATGTTGTTTTGGATTGGAATTGCCAAAGAACGCATCACTATCGAAAAACTTATGGAATTAACAGAAGTTTCGCGCAACACCGTTTTAAATGATCTCAACACCATCCGTTATCAGTTAAGTTTGGAACAGTATCAGGTAACCTTGCAAGTAAGTAAATCACAAGGTTATTATCTGAGCGCGCATCCCCTAAATAAAATTCAACATCTTCAATCTCTCTTATACCATATCTTTATGGAAGGGAATGAGGCTTTTGTTAGTATTCTTGAGGAAAAGATTAAGGATCGCCTTCAAGGGGAGATGCTTTTATCTAGCCAGATGCATCAATTTCTCAAGGAACAGGTGCCTCTGGTTGAACAGGACTTAGGGAAAAAGATTAACCACCACGAAGTCACCTTTATGTTACGTGTGCTTCCCTATCTACTTTTGAGTTGCGACAATGTCACTCGCTATCAAGAGAAACATCAGGATATTGAACAAGAATTTTCTTTGATTCGCAGAAGGATAGAGTACCGAGTGTCTAAAAAATTGAGTAAACGTCTTTTTGAAAGCTTTGAGATTTCTTTATCAGAACTTGAAGTTTCCCTACTAGCAATTCTCCTTCTATCCTATAGAAAGGATAGGGACATTCATGCAGAAAGCAAAGATTTTTATCAGTTAAGGACTAGCTTGGAAGAGTTTATCTGGTATTTTGAATCGCAAACCAAGATGGAAATTGAAAACAAGGAAGACTTGTTGCGAAACTTACTGATTCACTGTAAAGCTTTGTTGTTTAGAAAAACCTATGGAATTTTTTCTAAGAATCCTCTCACAAAACAAATTCGCTCCAAATATAGTGATCTCTTTATCATCACTAAAAAGTGTGCAGAGATTTTAGAGGAAGCCTGGTTTGTGCATTTGACGGACGATGAGATCGCTTATCTGACGATTCACATTGGTGGATTTTTGAAATATACCCCCTCTTCTCAGAATACCACCAAAAAAATCTATCTTGTTTGTGATGAAGGAGTGGGAGTTTCCAAACTTTTGCTCAAACAATGTCGATTCTATCTTCCAAATGAGCAAATCGGAGCAGTTTTCACAACAGAACAGTTTAAAAGTGTCGAAGATATTGCCTTGGTGGATTTGGTGATTACAACAAATGATGAACTCGAGAGTCGCTTCCCTGTCTTAAAGGTCAATCCTATACTAGAGGCAGAGGATATCTTGCGTATCGTCGATTATCTGAAATACAAAGTTTTTCGAAAAGATGGCAGAAGTTTTAGTGAAAATTTATCAATCATTATCTCAACCTATATACCAGACAAGCATGCCGCGATGAAGTTACAAGAGGAAATTCAAGCACTCATTAACCAAGAATTGCTTATCCAGTCCTTTTTTGAAGATTTATAACATGACAGTCCAATGATGAACACAAACCTGTGTTTTTCTTGGTCTTTTTTAATATTCTGGGGGATGATATACTGAGGATGGAAACAATACTTGAACAAAATATGGAGGATATCATAATGCCAAACGTAAAAGAAATTACAAGAGAATCATGGATTCTAGCAACTTTCCCAGAGTGGGGAACATGGCTCAACGAAGAAATTGAAGAAGAAGTCGTCCCTGAAGGAAACTTTTCAATGTGGTGGCTTGGTAACTGTGGAACTTGGATCAAGACACCTGGTGGAGCTAACGTTGTGATGGACCTTTGGTCAAACCGTGGAAAATCTACTAAAAAGGTGAAAGATATGGTCCGTGGACACCAAATGGCCAACATGGCAGGAGTGCGTAAATTGCAACCAAACTTGCGCGTACAGCCGATGGTGATTGACCCATTTGCAATCAATGAGTTAGACTACTACTTGGTTTCTCACTTCCATAGCGATCATATTGACCCTTATACAGCGGCAGCGATTTTGAACAATCCAAAATTGGAGCATGTTAAATTTATCGGACCTTACCATTGCGGACTCATCTGGGAAGGATGGGGAGTTCCAAAAGAACGCATTATTGTAGTTAAACCGGGTGACACGATTGAACTTAAAGACATGAAGATTCATGCTGTTGAATCCTTTGACCGTACTTGTTTGGTAACATTACCAGTCAATGGCGCTGACGAAACAGGTGGCGAACTAGCTGGTCTTGCAGTTACAGACGAAGAAATGGCTCAAAAAGCAGTGAACTACGTCTTTGAAACACCAGGTGGAACCATTTACCATGGTGCAGACTCTCACTTCTCTAACTACTTTGCTAAACATGGAAAAGACTTCAAGATTGATGTTGCCTTGAACAACTACGGTGAAAACCCAGTTGGTATCCAAGACAAGATGACCTCTGTGGACCTTCTTCGCATGGCTGAAAACTTGCGTGCAGAAGTCATCATCCCTGTTCACTATGATATCTGGTCTAACTTTATGGCTTCAACAGATGAAATCCTCGAATTGTGGAGAATGCGTAAAGACCGTTTGCAATACAAATTCCATCCATTTATCTGGGAAGTTGGAGGTAAATATACCTACCCACAAGATAAAGACTTGATTGAGTACCACCACCCACGTGGTTTTGATGATTGCTTCGAGCAAGATTCAAATATCCAATTTAAAGCTTTACTCTAATGTAAAATATTTTTTGGAGGTTATCCGTATGTTGCATGATACGGATAATTTTCATATAATAGTAGGATAGAATGTGTGATTCACTAATCACCTCAAAGAGAAAGGAAATTCTATGTCAAATCTATCTGTTAATGCAATTCGTTTTCTAGGTATTGACGCCATCAACAAAGCAAACTCAGGTCACCCGGGGGTGGTCATGGGGGCTGCTCCAATGGCCTATAGCCTCTTTACAAAACAACTTCGTATCAATCCAGCTCAACCAAACTGGATCAACCGCGACCGTTTTATTCTTTCAGCAGGACACGGCTCTATGCTTCTTTATGCTCTTCTTCACCTTTCTGGTTTTGAAGATGTCAGCATGGATGAAGTCAAGAACTTCCGCCAATGGGGTTCCAAAACACCAGGTCACCCAGAATTTGGGCATACAGCAGGGATTGACGCTACAACTGGTCCTCTAGGTCAAGGGATTTCTACTGCTACTGGTTTTGCCCAAGCAGAACGTTTCTTGGCAGCCAAATATAACCGCGAAGGCTTCAATATCTTTGACCACTATACTTATGTGATCTGTGGAGACGGAGACTTGATGGAAGGTGTTTCAAGCGAAGCGGCTTCATACGCAGGTTTGCAAAAACTCGACAAGTTGGTGGTTCTTTATGATTCAAATGACATTAACTTGGATGGTGAGACAAAGGATTCCTTCACAGAAAGTGTTCGTGATCGTTACAATGCTTACGGTTGGCATACAGCCTTGGTTGAGGATGGAACAGACTTGGAAGCAATCCATGCGGCTATCGAAACAGCTAAAGCTTCAGGCAAACCATCTTTGATTGAAGTGAAGACTGTGATTGGATATGGCTCTCCAAACAAACAAGGGACCAATGCTGTACACGGTGCTCCTCTTGGAGCAGATGAAACTGCAGCAACTCGCCAAGCGCTTGGTTGGGATTATGAACCATTTGAAATCCCAGAGCAAGTTTATGCTGATTTCAAGGAAAATGTTGCAGACCGTGGTGCATCAGCTTATCAAGCTTGGACAAAATTAGTTGCTGACTATAAAAAAGCGCATCCAGAACTTGCTGCAGAAGTAGAAGCCATTATCGACGGACGTGATCCAGTTGAAGTGACTCCAGCAGACTTTCCAGCCTTAGAAAACGGCTTTTCTCAAGCAACTCGTAACTCGAGCCAGGATGCTTTGAACGTTGTAGCTGCCAAGTTGCCAACCTTCCTAGGTGGATCAGCTGACCTCGCTCACTCAAACATGACTTACATCAAAACGGATGGACTTCAAGACGACGCTAATCGCTTAAACCGCAATATTCAGTTTGGTGTTCGTGAATTTGCAATGGGAACGATCTTGAACGGAATGGCTCTTCACGGTGGACTTCGTGTTTATGGTGGAACCTTCTTCGTCTTTTCTGACTATGTGAAGGCGGCTGTCCGCTTGTCAGCCTTGCAAGGACTTCCTGTGACCTATGTCTTTACTCACGATTCTATTGCAGTTGGTGAAGATGGTCCAACTCACGAACCAGTTGAACACTTAGCAGGTCTTCGTGCTATGCCAAATCTGAATGTTTTCCGTCCAGCAGATGCGCGTGAGACTCAAGCAGCTTGGTACCTTGCCGTGACAAGCGAAAAAACACCAACTGCCCTTGTCTTGACACGTCAAAATTTGACTGTCGAAGAAGGAACAGACTTTGACAAAGTTGCGAAAGGTGCCTATGTTGTCTATGAAAATGCAGCAGACTTTGATACGATCTTGATTGCAACAGGTTCAGAGGTGAATTTGGCGGTCGTAGCTGCCAAAGAATTGGCTAGTCAAGGTGCAAAAGTCCGTGTAGTCAGCATGCCATCTACAGATGTCTTTGACGCACAAGATGTGGCCTACAAGGAAGAAATCCTTCCAAATGCAGTTCGTCGCCGTGTTGCGGTCGAAATGGGTGCAACTCAAAACTGGTACAAATATGTAGGGCTTGATGGTGCAGTGCTCGGTATCGATACCTTCGGAGCATCTGCCCCAGCACCAAAAGTCTTGGCAGAGTACGGATTTACGGTAGAAAATTTAGTCAAAGTCGTCCAAAACTTGAAATAATTGCAGAAATCAGAGTGAAAGCTCTGATTTTTTATAACCATAAAACAAGGCACAATCTTGTAAAAGTAGATGAAATTTGATATAGTAGTCCTATGTAAAATATAAAGGAGAAAACAATGAATCCAAATATTACTTTTTTAATCATGTTAGTAGCAATGATGGGCTTGATGTTCTTTATGCAACGTTCTCAAAAGAAGCAAGCACAAAAGCGTATGGAAAGCTTGAACAAGCTTCAAAAAGGCTATGAAGTGATCACAATCGGCGGACTTTACGGAACAGTGGATGAAGTAGATACTGAGAAAAAAACAATCGTTCTTGATGTAGACGGGGTCTATTTGACCTTTGAATTGGCTGCTATCAAGACCGTTTTGCCGCTCAAAGAGGCTGTGACACCAGAAGGAACAGTTGTTGACGAAAGTGGAGCAATCGAAGAATAAAACGGGATCTGTCACTCCCGTTTTTCTATGAGATGAGAGGAAAAGGGATGAGAAAAATAGTATTTGTGTGCTTAGGAAATATTTGCCGTAGCCCCATGGCAGAGTTTGTGATGAAATCCATGACGAGCGATTATCAAGTTGAGAGTCGGGCAACGTCATCGTGGGAACATGGGAATCCGATTCATAAGGGAACGCAAGGGATTTTCCAGCAGTATCAGATCCCTTATGACAAAGACAAAATATCGCTTCAGATTCGCAGAGAAGACTTTGAGTCATTTGATTACATTATCGGTATGGATGCTTCAAACGTTTCGGATCTGCGTCAAATGTGTCCTCAGGAACTACAGCACAAAATCTACTCTTTTGCGTCTGAAAGTGTTCCAGATCCATGGTACACAGGAGATTTTGAGGAAACCTATGCTCGCATCACAAGTGGATGCCAAAGCTGGCTAGATCGTTTAGAAAATGAGAGTGACAATGGAAAAGCTTAAAGAAACCTTCGAAAAATATCGAGTTTATCTAACTAGACCACATATAGAGATTGCAACTGTCCTTCTAATCGTTATCTGTGCCGTCTCAGTTTTTCTACTAAATACACCTAAAAAGGGTGTCCTGACACTTGATGGTGGTGCCCTTGTTTATGATGGAACCTTGGTAAGAGGAAAGATGAATGGTCAAGGAACCCTGTCCTTTGAAAATGGGGACCAATACACAGGTGAGTTCAACAATGGAGCTTTCAATGGTAAAGGAACCTTCCAGTCCAAAGCTGGCTGGAAATATGAAGGTGATTTTGTAAATGGCCAGGCTGAAGGTCAAGGGAAGTTGACTACAGAGCAAGAAGTTGTCTATGAAGGCAGCTTTAAGCAAGGCGTCTTTCAACAAAAACAGTAGTCTCCAGATGAGGAGGCTATTCTTAAAAGTGAAAAAGAAAGCGTTTTCGGTACACAACTTTGATAAATAACTATCAACTAGAAAAACTTTGTGAAATAAAAAAATATTTTTCATAATTTCACAATCATCCAGATAAAACTCTATTGCGTAGCTATATTGAGAAAAAAATCACAATCTCAGAAAATTTCTTTGTGAAATGTTTATGAAACTGTTTACAAAGCATAAAAAAAGAGTTATAATAAACTTGTGAAAAAATTAACAAAGGATAACATCCTTAAAGGCTATGGAGGATAATATGGCTGATAAAAAAACAGTAACACCAGAGGAAAAACAACTTGCTGCTGAAAAGCATGTCGATGGTCTCGTGAAAAAAGCCTTGGTTGCGCTTGATGAAATGCGCAAGTTGAACCAAGAGCAAGTTGACTACATCGTAGCAAAAGCGTCTGTTGCAGCACTTGACGCGCACGGTATCCTTGCACAACATGCAGTTGAAGAAACTGGTCGTGGAGTATTTGAAGATAAAGCGACAAAAAATCTATTTGCCTGCGAACACGTAGTGAATAATATGCGTGGTGTTAAAACTGTCGGTGTTATTGAAGATGACCCTGTTACTGGTTTAACTAAGATTGCAGAGCCTGTCGGAGTAGTCTGTGGTGTCACTCCAACAACGAACCCAACTTCAACAGCTATTTTCAAATCATTGATTGCTTTGAAAACACGTAACCCAATCGTTTTCGCTTTCCATCCATCAGCTCAAGAATCATCAGCACATGCAGCACAAATCGTTCGCGATGCAGCCATTGCAGCTGGTGCTCCTGAAAACTGTGTGCAATGGATTACAGAGCCATCTATGGAAGCAACTGGAGCGCTAATGAACCACGAAGGTGTTGCAACTATCCTTGCAACTGGTGGTAATGCCATGGTTAAGGCGGCTTACTCATGTGGAAAACCAGCTCTTGGGGTAGGTGCCGGAAACGTTCCTGCTTATGTAGAAAAATCTGCCGACCTCCGTCAAGCTGCTCACGACATCGTCATGTCTAAATCATTTGATAATGGGATGGTCTGTGCATCAGAACAAGCTGTTATCATTGATAAAGAAGTATATGACGAATTTGTAGAAGAATTCAAATCATATCACACTTACTTTGTAAACAAAAAAGAAAAAGCACTTCTTGAAGAAAATTCTGTTTCGGTGTTAAAGCAAACAGCAAAAACTGTGCTGGCGCTAAACTAAATGCAAACATCGTTGGTAAACCAGCAACATGGATTGCAGAACAAGCAGGATTCAGCGTTCCAGAAGGAACAAACATCTTGGCTGCAGAATGTGCAGAAGTAGGACCAAAAGAACCATTGACTCGTGAAAAATTGTCACCAGTTATCGCTGTCTTAAAAGCTGAAGATACAGAAGACGGTCTTACAAAAGCTCGTCAAATGGTTGAGTTTAACGGACTTGGTCACTCAGCAGCCATCCATACAAAAGACGAAGCTCTTGCTAAACGCTTTGGTACAGAAATCAAAGCAATGCGTATTATCTGGAACTCTCCATCTACTTTCGGTGGTATCGGGGACGTTTACAATGCCTTCATCCCATCACTGACACTTGGATGTGGTTCATACGGACGCAACTCAGTTGGTGATAACGTGAGCGCTATTAACCTTCTAAACATCAAGAAAGTAGGGAAACGTAGAAATAATATGCAATGGTTTAAAGTTCCTTCAAAAATTTACTTCGAACGCAATTCTATCCAATACCTTCAAACATGTGAAGATATTGAACGCGTTATGATTGTTACAGACAAATCTATCGAAAAACTCGGATTTGTTCAACGTGTTATCGATCAATTGAACGCACGTAACAACCGTGTAACGATCCAAGTCTTCTCAGATGTTGAACCAGATCCAGACATCACAACTGTAGAACGTGGTGCTGAAGTGATGAAAGCATTTGAACCAGACACAATCATCGCTCTTGGTGGAGGTTCTCCAATGGACGCAGCCAAAGTAATGTGGCTCTTCTACGAGCAACCAGAAATCGACTTCCGTGACTTGGTTCAAAAATTCATGGACATCCGTAAACGTGCCTTCCGCTTCCCATCACTTGGTAAGAAAGCGAAGTACATCGGTATCCCAACAACTTCAGGTACAGGTTCAGAAGTGACACCATTTGCCGTTATCTCTGATAAGAAAAACAACCGCAAATATCCATTGGCTGACTACTCATTGACACCAACTATTGCCATTGTTGACCCTGCTTTGGTCGAGTCAGTTCCAGACTTTATCGCTGCTGATACAGGTATGGATGTCTTGACTCACGCTACTGAGGCCTACACTTCAAACTTTGCTAACGACTACACAGACGGTATTGCACTTCAAACTATCAAACTTGTCTTTGAATGGTTGGAAAAATCTGTTAAGACAGCTGACCCAGAAGCACGTGAAAAAATGCATAATGCGTCTACAATGGCTGGTATGGCCTTCGCCAATGCCTTCCTTGGTATGAGCCACTCAATGGCCCACAAGATTGGTGGTGTTCACCATACTGTTCACGGACGTACAAACGCGATCTTGCTTCCATACGTTATCCGTTACAATGGTACTCGCCCATCTAAGACAACTACATGGCCTAAGTACAACTACTGGAAAGCTGATGAGAAATTCCAAGACATCGCGAAAATGCTTGGATTGCCTCACTCAACTCCAGAAGAAGCGGTTGAAGCTTATGCCAAAGCAGTTTACGATCTTGGTGAAGCAGTTGGAATCACAATGAACTTCAAAGGCTTTGGAATCGATGAAAAAGTTTGGAAAGACAGTTTGCATGAAATTGCCTTGCTTGCTTATGAAGATCAATGTTCACCTGCAAACCCACGCTTGCCAATGGTAGCCGACATGGAAGAAATCATGGCAGATGCTTACTATGGTTATGCAGAACGTCCAGGACGTCGTAAATA
Organism: Streptococcus oralis; assembly: GCF_001578945.1. Taxonomy (GTDB): domain Bacteria; phylum Bacillota; class Bacilli; order Lactobacillales; family Streptococcaceae; genus Streptococcus; species Streptococcus oralis_Q. The sequence continues at coordinate 54,903 of NZ_KQ969555.1, read as the reverse complement.
ATCGTTTATCAGCCTAGAGGCAGGAGTAATCCTGTCTCTTTTTTGTAGATTTTTTTGAAAAATGTTATAATAAAGGCATATATTTATTTGAATATCAAAGCTTTTGAAATGATGCGAGGGAAAAATGAGAGAAGTGAATGATTTAGGGGAAAAGGTAAGACTCCTTAGAGAGGGGAAAGGTCTCAGTCGTCCAGTTTTTTGTGGGGATGAGTCAGAGTTATCCGTTCGTCAGTTGGTGCGTATCGAAAAAGGAGAATTTCGTCCTACTATAAAAACACTAGAATACATTGCAGATAGGTTAGGTATTCCATCTTATGTCTTGATGCCAGACTATAAGGAATTACCCAAGCGTTACCAAGAATTAAAGTACTTTCTTCTTCATCATCCTGACTATGGAGACAAAGAGTTGCAGGAACAAAAGGAAAAATATTTTGATGAGATTTTTGAATGTTTTTATGATGATTTGCCACGTGATGAGAAAGTGGTAGTGGATTGTCTTCAAGCCATAGATGAGGTGAGAGCAACTGATAATGAACAATATGGGCTTGCGCTAGTAGATGAGTATTTGGACGAACTTTGTAATCAAAGTGAGTTTTCATTTTCAGACCTTTTGAAAATTCGATTGTATTTTTTATGTAGTTATTTAGAAAATATAAAAAAAGGACAGTTACCTATTAGCGAGCAGACAAAACTTCAATCAATGTTTCAAAAGGTTTGTGATAAAGTAGAGAAAAGTAGTGCCGAAGATTTATTTCTAGTTCGAGATGTATTATTTGCAGGATTAGGTAGTTGTGAACTACTTAACAACCTAGAGTTATTTAAGTTGGCGGTGGAAAAACTCAATTGGATTGCTGAAAAAACACGAGATTTTCAAAAACAACCAATTGTCTTGATGGTGGAGTGGAAGTATTATATTCAGACGGATTATGATACAGCAAAACAAAAGTATGAAGAAGCAAAAATGATGGCGAGAATGTTTGGAAATGAGAAGTTAATCGTTAGTTTAGACAATGAATGGACCGAGGACCTAAAAAGATATCGTTAAATGGGTTAATAGGAGTGACATTTCTGTCATTGGGGGCTTTTTAAAAAACGGATATAATTCTATATGTAAGCAAAAGTTATCCTAGGCTTGCTTATTTGAAGAGTTAATGAATAATGTGTTATTTCAGTAACTTAATCTATATTATATAAAGGAGGGAATTAAAGAT
>NZ_KQ969555.1:51340-52872 GCF_001578945.1 Streptococcus oralis | reverse complement strand
GCAGTGCCGATGATTAAGTTTTTTTCACTTTTAGTGTCAGTGCTTTGGTGGAAATAGAAAATCATTACTATTTTTATGAAGGTAGAAAACGTGCTAGAATTTGAAAGAATAAACAATGTTTTATTGACTGGCATGTCAGAAGTAGGAGATGTATTGCTTATTCAACAAACGCTATCAACTCTTATTCAAGTAGAAATAAGAGTTAATGGCTATTTATTGGATTTGATTACAATAAAACCCCAAAGGTTAAAAATTTATCCTTTAGTAGGCATTAAAAAAATGCACTTATTCTCGTTCAAGAAGTAAGTGTAGGACTTGATATGACGTTAGAGAATAACAGGACATTTAGGAATTTTAATTTTTTTAGAAGATTAAAATAAGAATCAAAGAAAAGGAGAAAGAATATATGTGGCGTTGGGTATGGAGAATTATAAAATGGATTTTAATTAATTTGCTATGGGAAGCTATCTGGGGCTGGGTAAAACAATGGTTTAGTTAATAACAGATGATAAATAATTTCTATTAGAAATTACTAGAATAATTATAATTGAATAAAAAATAATTGATAGTTATGTCTCGGTTTGAAAATGGGCATTCTCAAAAAGATTATAGACATAACTATCAACTATTTTAATTATAATATAAAAGGAGAAAAAATGAAAGTAGAAAATATTTCATATAGGGTAAATAGTCGCATACTGTTTGATCATATTTCTTTTGATACTTCGAATTCAGGTCTCACGCTGATTACTGGGGAAAATGGTGCAGGAAAGTCAACACTGTTAAAAGTATTACTAGGAATTGTTCAACCATATTCTGGCTCATTGATTTCTGACGAAAAGGTTAGCTACGTTCCAGATTCTTCGGACAACTATTTCATTGGTTTATCTCCTAATTTATTATTCGAATTTTTACAGAAACAATTTTTTATTGAAACAAATTTGTTTGAAAAACGATTAAGAGAATTACGAGAACAATTTTATTTGAATGAAAAATTGATGACGCAAACAATTCAATCATTGTCATTAGGAGAAAAGAAAAAAGTAATGCTTATAGCAGCATTTTTATTGGATTCTGATTTGTATGTTATGGACGAGCCTTTATCGGGATTAGATCAAGTTTCGGTTGAAAATCTGATTCATTTGATTGAGCAAAAGATAAATCTAGGTAAACACTTCATTATTGTAAGCCACGAGAGACAGGAAATTTTACCGACAGTTGATCAGATTATTGCTTTGTAGAGGGAAATTGTATGGAAAAGTTTTATTATTCTATTACTCTGTTGTTCCTATCACGACAAGGATACTGGAACGATTCGAATAATGTCAAGGAATTATCGCTAATTCAATTGACTTACAAATATTTCTTATCTTCTATTGCTTTGGTTTTTATTTTTTTGATTGCTAAATCAGAAATTTATAATATATTAAGAGGAAATCAAATTTGGGGGATCCTATCATACTTTGAATTAGCAACAATATTCGTTCCTGCAATTCTGTTATTAGGAATAATTTATGAAAATATTTATGTTT
>NZ_KQ969555.1:46269-50498 GCF_001578945.1 Streptococcus oralis | reverse complement strand
GTTTTAAAAACTAAAACAGAGAGTACAATGAGGATATTTTTTAATATCACAGGGAGAGAATTTTGGAATATAGTATTTTTTAAGAATTTAATTCTAGTTTCACCCATCTTAGTAGTTATTTTTTTCTATAATATTTTTTTAGGATTATTTTCATGTTTACTTATTTTTTTACTTAATAGCATATTTTATATACCGAAGATTAGGTATGTGAGGTCAAGATCTAAACAATTATTCAACGTGTCATATTTACTGTCTGTCGTTGATAGCTTAACAGTGTTTAAAGCTATTACCGTACCTATCTTTTCAACATTTGTTTTTATGTTTATGTGGTTGGTTTTACCAGATTTTTTAGGAATTGATACCTCAAACAAAGTGATGATATTGAATACAGCTTTATTCTCAGGGACAATATTTTTTAGCAATAAAGGAATAAATTTCTATTTTCTTACCTTAAATAAAGATTTTCCTTATCTGAAGGCTGTAGGAATCGATCTAAATAAATTTATAAAAAAAAGAATTTGGTCTTTAAATGTTATTAGTATTTTATTTCCTGCTACTTCTTTATATTTCTTTCTAAATTATTTGGGGTATAGTTTGATAGATATTTTATTATTTCTTTTCGGAATTTCTCTAGCATATTTTTTATGTCAAAGCATACAAATGTTAGAGGTATTGCTATTTAGAGGATATCGTTTTCGAGATGCGAAAGAGCTAGAAGCTTTTTCGATTCCTGTGAATATGAGGATTAAGTTATATATTATACGCTTCATACCAATCATAGTTTGCTTATTATTCAATCAGATTAAATTATTTGGTTTATGGAGTTTAATCCTGTTAAATATAATTTATATTGGTATTGTTTATTTTAGTTTGTATCGGTACACGATATTACAAGTGATTAAAGGAGATTATAATGTCCATTTTATCCATTAAAAATATTTCAAAATTTTACGCCCTGGATGGGAATAATAAAGAGCAGGCTCTAAGGAATATTAACCTACAGATTGCTGAAGGAAAAATCACTGCGATTTATGGTCCGTCAGGATGTGGCAAAACCAGTCTATTAAATATTATCAGCGGTTTAGATAGGGAGTACGAGGGAATTTTAGACTTTAAAGGAGAGTCTCTCAAGGAATTGTCAGAGGTTGAATTGACGCAATTTCGCAAAGACAATATAGGGTTTGTCTTTCAAAACTTCAATCTCATCCCCCATCAATCTGTTCTGGATAATGTCAAGTTGCCTCTCTATGTCAAAGATTTATCGGATAAAGAAATGACAAGGATAGCCCAAGAACAACTTCATAATTTAGGGATGGAGCCTTTTATGGCTAAGAATGTTAAACAGCTCTCTGGTGGACAAAAACAACGTGTAGCCATTGCGCGTGCTTTGGTAAACCAACCAGATATGATTGTAGCTGATGAGCCAACTGGATCGCTCGATTCTCAATCTCAGGAGATGGTTTTGGAAGTGTTCAAAAATTTAGCCCAAGCTGGGAAAACAGTTCTAATTGTTACTCATAACCCAGAGGTTACTGAATACGCAGATGTGATTATCAAAATGAAGGATGGTGAAGTCGTTGAAGAAATCAAAAAATAAAGGATTGTCCTTTAAAAACAAATTCAAACTTTCTTTAAGTAACTTTTTGGAAAGAAAGTGGCGTAACTTGCTGATTGCAGTAGCGACCTCGATTGGTTTTATAGGCGTGTTGATTTCTCTTGGGTTAGGGAATGCCTTGATTTCGATGATTGATGAAAATACCAACGGAGGCAAGCTCCCTTCCCAAGTTCAGATTGCACTGAATTCCAGTGTTGCTGGCAGAGGTTTTTTGAACCAAGATGATAAGAACTATATCGTGGATACGATTGGGAAAGAAAATATTAAATATCTAGAAAGTCCTTTTGGCATGACCATGTCAAAGATTAGCATAGACGGACACGAAGTGGATTTTAGCCAATCCATGCCTTCTTATGCTCAAGTCGTGAGTTTGTATGAAGATACAAGTATTTCTGTTAGCAGCAATGAAAAAGAAAAAGTGCTAGCAGGCACTCTTTATACGGATGTTAACGAGCAGGGACTGACGATTCCAATGAGTTTGCTCAAAAATTGGAATGAACAAACAGGGAAAAATCTGACAGCTAGTGATGTTATTGGCAAACCAGTCTCAGCAACCATTGTAGAAAATGCTGCTGAAGGTAGCAAGTTGGCAAGTTTTCAAACTCATATTGTGCGTGTCATCAATGACGAAGATGATGCAGAGGATAGCAATAGTTTCATGGCTTCGAACCAGATGGAAACCATTTTAAAAGAAGCTGAATTCACAAAGGCCGTATCCTATTTTATTTTGGAACTTAAAGACCCTTCTCGTACGAAAACAGTAATAGAAGAATTGCAGAAAAATAAGAAGTATACAGTTCTTTCTCAACAGGCCGTTCTTGATATTGTGATTACCTTTATTCGTGTCATTCAGGGATTGCTGATTGTACTTTCTTCACAAGCGATTGTGGTGGCTGCAGTTATGATAGGGATCATCATTTACATCAATATTATGCAACGTTCTAAGGAAATTGGTGTCATGAAGGCAGTTGGTTATCAAAATAGAGATGTGAAAGGAATCTTTATCTACGAAGCTCTTTGGATTGTAGGGATTGCCTTACTTATAGCCTTTATCATTGCACAAGGGCTAGGAAGTCTAGCGAATATTATTGTCCACCATTTCTATCCATCTATCTCTAAAGTTTTTGAATTAAATCTTCTCTCCGTTTCAGGAACTCTTGTTTTTGCTTTGTTTCTTGGCTATATTTCAGCCTACTTCCCAGCACGTAAGATTAGTAAAATGGATCCAGTGGAGTCCTTACGCTATGAGTAGGGACAGAAGTTTATCAAAAAGAAACTGACAGAGAAAAACAACGCCCGTACTTGCAATTCTACTTAAATAGTTATATAATAATAATGTTGAAAGGTGATTTGTAGTGATTCAAGTTACTCTTTTCACAATAAAATTTTCAGGATTTTCATAAGGAGGAAATCACTAATGGTAGTTAAAGTTGGTATTAACGGTTTCGGACGTATCGGTCGTCTTGCTTTCCGCCGTATCCAAAACGTAGAAGGTGTTGAAGTTACTCGCATCAACGACCTTACAGATCCAGTTATGCTTGCACACTTGTTGAAATACGACACAACTCAAGGTCGTTTCGACGGTACTGTAGAAGTTAAAGAAGGTGGATTCGAAGTTAACGGTAAATTCGTTAAAGTTTCTGCTGAACGTGATCCAGAACAAATCGACTGGGCTACTGACGGTGTAGAAATCGTTCTTGAAGCAACTGGTTTCTTTGCTAAGAAAGAAGCAGCTGAAAAACACCTTAAAGGTGGAGCTAAGAAAGTTGTTATCACTGCTCCTGGTGGAAACGATGTTAAAACAATCGTATTCAACACTAACCACGACGTTCTTGACGGTACTGAAACAGTTATCTCAGGTGCTTCATGTACTACAAACTGCTTGGCTCCAATGGCTAAAGCTCTTCAAGACAACTTCGGTGTTGTAGAAGGATTGATGACTACTATCCACGCTTACACTGGTGACCAAATGATCCTTGACGGACCACACCGTGGTGGTGACCTTCGTCGTGCTCGCGCTGGTGCAGCAAACATCGTTCCTAACTCAACTGGTGCTGCTAAAGCTATCGGTCTTGTAATCCCAGAATTGAACGGTAAACTTGACGGATCTGCACAACGTGTTCCAACTCCAACAGGATCAGTTACTGAATTGGTAGCAGTTCTTGAAAAGAACGTTACTGTTGATGAAGTAAACGCAGCTATGAAAGCAGCTTCAAACGAATCATACGGTTACACAGAAGATCCAATCGTATCTTCAGATATCGTAGGTATGTCTTACGGTTCATTGTTTGACGCAACTCAAACTAAAGTTCTTGACGTTGACGGTAAACAATTGGTTAAAGTTGTATCATGGTACGACAACGAAATGTCATACACTGCACAACTTGTACGTACTCTTGAATACTTCGCAAAAATCGCTAAATAATTCTTGAGTCGATAAAAGCAAGGCCTTCTGGTCTTGCTTTTTTCGGCTCTTTGTCAACTGTAGTGGATGACTTATAGCTAACATCTAGAGAGGACCAGATTGGTTCTCTCTTTTATGATGTTCAAAGTGACCAAAATTGGCTCTTTGTCAACTGTAGTGGGTTGAAGTCAGCTAAGATCGAGAAAGGAT
>NZ_KQ969555.1:43896-45577 GCF_001578945.1 Streptococcus oralis | reverse complement strand
CATGATGGCAATTCTGATCGTCATCATAGCCCGATTCAAATGTTGGATAATGTGAAATCTATCGAGAATAATCTTTGTCTTAGGAAAAAGTAGTTCTTGATGGTGGCCTGTCGGTTGTTTTCAAGAACGGTGATGCCCTTTCGTGTATGGTAAATCAGAATACTTCCCCATTCATCTATGGTAAAATCATGATAACTTATAAGATTCCCTTCGTAACTAATTTGTTCAATGCTATTTTACTAGAAAATCTTATGAGTTTTTATTGTGTACTTATATTGTATATTCAAGTTGAAAAATATGGCTGGCGGTTCTTTACTAACTTTTTACTTAAAACGCTTACAAATATTTGTAAAACCTCTTATAAGGTCGTATACTTATAGTAAATAATCAAATAGCGCAGAGGCGCAGGAGGAAAAGCATATGGCTACATTTTACGTTCCATCAGTTAACCTTATCGGTAAAGGTGTTGTAAATGAAGTAGGTCCGTATATCAAGGAATTGGGGTATAAGAAGGCTCTTTTGGTGACAGACAAGTTCATCAAGGGAAGTGATATTTTACCTAAGGTCCTAAAACCATTAGATGCTGAAGGGATCGAATATGTGATCTTTAGCGATGTGGAGCCAAATCCGACTTGCAAGAACGTCACAGACGGAGTGGCTGCCCTGAAAGAGCATGGATGTGACTTCATCATCAGTCTTGGAGGAGGATCTCCTCAGGATGCGGCTAGTTGTATCTCTATCATTGCGACAAATGGTGGAAAACCACAGGACTACGAAGGTCTTCACAAGTCTGCTAAAAAAGGCTTGCCAGTGGTTGCGATCAATACAACAGCTGGAACTTCTGCAGAAATCACCATTAACTATGTCATTACTGACGAAGAACGCAAGGTCAAGATGGTAATGGTTGATAAGAACAGCCTCGCCCTTATCTCTGTCAATGATCCAGAACTCATGCTTTCAAAACCGAAAGGCTTGACAGCAGCGACAGGTATGGATGCTCTTACCCACGCTGTCGAGGCCTTGGTAACACCGGGTGCTTATGATGTGACCAAGAAACTCTCTATCGGAGCCATTGAACTCATCAAGGAGTACCTCCCTCGTGCCGTAGCTAATGGCCAAGATATTGAAGCGCGTGAGGGTATGGTCAATGCCATCTTCCTCGGTGGTATGAGCTTTAACAATGCTGGTTTGGGCTATGTTCATTCTATGGCTCACCAACTCGGTGCAGTATATAACTTGCCACATGGTGTCTGCTGTGCCATGCTTCTCCCAGTTGTAGAACGCGAAAATGCCAAACGTGTACCAGAAGCTTTCCGCAATGTTGCAAAAGCTCTTGGCCTCCATACCGAAGGCAAGACAGACCAAGAATGTGCTAGCTATGCTATTGCTGAAATTGAGAAACTGTCTGAAACAGTAGGTATTCCGAAGAAACTCACTGAACTCGGTATCCAAGAAAAAGACTTTGACTTTGATTATCTTTCTAAGAATGCTTTGATTGATGCCTGCGCACCTGGAAATCCATTTATGCCAACTCTAGAAGAAACCATTGCTCTCTACAAAGAACTCTTCTAAGGATTGAGTAGAGTGGAAGTGACTCATTCTTCAAAATATAAATAATGCTGGAAAGAACTATCATTTTGGTAGTTCTTTTTAAGTTCCTTAATATTCTAGTTAAAAATAT
>NZ_KQ969555.1:17228-42873 GCF_001578945.1 Streptococcus oralis | reverse complement strand
ATATAAAAAAGTAAAAAGTTGCCATCTACCCCTGAACTGAGGTATACTAGTAGAAATAGCAACTGATGAATACGTTAGGGAGAATGAATGTCAGAAAAGGAAGGGGATGTATGACAGCTAGAAAATTGCAGCTACTCATGTCCAAGTATGGTTTTAGTATTACCATCATGTTGGCAGAATTATTTATCGTCTTTGGTTTGTTTCTCTATCTAGGCCAGATGGCTCCGATTGTCTGGATTATCCTAGTCATTTTAGTGAGCTTGGCGACCATTGTATCGATTGTCAATCGATCTATGAATCCTGAGAGCAAGGTAACTTGGCTGTTAGTTGCCTTTGTGCCAGTGTTTGGTCCCTTGCTCTATATCATGTTTGGGGAACGTCGTTTATCTAAAAAAGAAATGAAGCAGTTGAAGCAACTCCAATCAATGGTTCACCGAGAGGATAATAGCAGAGCTCTCCGTTTGGAGTTAAAGGAACAGGACAAGTCGGCTTACGGGGTCATCAAATCTCTCCTCAGTATCGATACGAACGCAGATGTATACAATCGGACGGACACACAGTTTTTCGCTTCAGGTGAGAGTATGTGGCGCCAGATGTTGGAGGATCTCAAAAAAGCCGAGAAGTTTATCTTCCTAGAATACTATATCATCGAAGAAGGATTGATGTGGAATAGTATTTTGGAGATTTTGGAAGAAAAGGCAGCCCAAGGCGTAGAAGTAAAACTCCTCTATGATGACATCGGCTGTATGGCGACCCTGCCAGGGGATTATACCACTCATCTTCGTAGTCGAGGGATCGAAGCTCATAAGTTTAATAAAGTGATTCCGCGATTGACTGTTGCCTATAATAACCGCGACCACCGTAAAATTATGGTTATTGATGGGCAAATTGCCTATACAGGTGGTGTCAATCTGGCAGATGAATATATCAATCATGTCAAACGCTTTGGCTACTGGAAGGATAGTGGTATCCGCCTAGATGGATCGGCTGTCAAGGCTTTTACCAGACTCTTTTTATCAGCCTGGTATATCAACCGTGGGGAGATTAGTGATTTTGACCAATACCATCTTGAAAATCAACCCAAAGATGGGATGGGACTGTGCATTCCCTATAGTAGTGGACCAAAGCCCATCTACCGAGCTCAAGTAGGGAAAACGGTCTACCAAAATCTTATCAATCAAGCTACAGATTATGTCTACATCACGACTCCCTATCTGATTGCTGACTACGATCTAACTGAAAGTATCAAAAATGCAGCTCTGAGAGGGGTGGATGTGCGAATTGTGACGCCGTGTATCCCAGATAAGAAGGTTATTCAGTTAGTTACCCGAGGAGCCTATCCAGACTTGTTATCTGCAGGGGTTCGAATTTATGAGTACAGTCCGGGATTCCTTCATAGCAAACAAATGATTGTCGATGGAGAAGTGGCCACCGTGGGAACCATTAATTTTGACTATCGTAGCTTGCTACACCACTATGAGAATGCAGTTTTGCTTTATAGAACGCAGTCTATTTTAGATATTGGGAGAGATTTTGAAGAGATTTTTAAAGTTTCTCAAGAAATCTATCTCCACACAATCAAAACGAGCTGGTATCAAAGTCTACTCAAGGAAATTGTTCAGTTGTTTGCGCCGATGCTTTAAAATCAGATAGGATCTGACCTAAGATTGAATCTTATTTTTATCTTTTTGCGAATAGATAAGCAGGAGGATGAAAATGCTAAAACAAGAAGAGTATGATTTTATGCTAGAGTTTCAGACAAGCAGCATACACCGCTTTCGAGAGATTGAACGCTTTGCGGTATTGGATAGGAAATTAAAAGAACTGCAATCCTCTGCTGACATTCCTGTAAGATTTTGATATACTAAAACAGACAAATTTAGAGGAGAAATTGAATGAACGTATATGGGAAAGTAGATGAGAAACAAGAAGAGTCTCATTATCAGACCTGGTCAGCACCAGAAGAGCAAAAGGGAGCTCCTATTCCTTTTTTTAGTATTTTGCTTTGGAGTTTGATTGCCACAGCTATTTCTGTTGTTATCCCTGTTGTTTTGGGGGTAGTAAGTCCGCAACAAATCCAGGATCTCTATACCGGTTGGGCTTTGCATCAAAATGGTCAAATGTACACAGATTATTTTGGAACTAATGGATTGCTCTATTACTTGCTAACCTATCTTTTCCAAGGCAGCATTCTGATTGCTTTGGTTGAGTGGTCGGCCTTGTTTGGTGCGGGTGTTTTTCTTTTTAAATCTGCGAATACTCTTACCAGTCAAGAAAAGGAAGCTAAGCAAGTTGTGTTTATTTTATACTTGCTTGTAGCAGGCTTGGCCTTTGGTGGCGGTTATGCTCTTTTGCTAGCCTTGCCTTTCCTATTTTATTCACTCAGCATTGTTACGAACTATTTAGCTTATCCAAATGATGACAAAGGATTTCTACGTGTTGGTATGAGTCTTTCTCTTGCTTTCTTCCTTGCTCCGATTCCTACAACCTTATTTGCAACTGTACTGGCCTTGGGCGTTATTGGCTTTAATTTATGCAAAGGTCGTTTAGTTCATGGTTTATATCAATTCTTCGCGTCAGCCTTAGGATTTTCACTCTTATTCTATCCTTTGGGCTACTATACCGTGTTGACAGGAAGTTTTGGGGACGCTATTAGCCAGACCTTATATCCAGTAAATACTCTCAGCCTCTTTTCAAATTCGCATTTACTTGAAAATGCAGTCTTCTATGGCTTGCTTACTATTGGGCTGGGATCTCTCACCTTACTCTTTTCTGGCTTATTCCAGTCAAAACCGGCCAAGCAATATGCTCTATCAATTGCTGCTAGCTTGGGATTGTTGGTTTCTTTGGGAATCTTGATTCTCTCCAAAGATCCCATCAACGGCACTCGTCTTGTGGTGCTAATTCCTTTCTTGGTCTTGCTCCTTCTGACAGGAATCAAGGAAGATGTTTCGGATGGAGGCAGTCGTCGTAGAAGGAGACGTGAGAAACAAACTTCTTTCTTTAAAGGAAATTTCTATCTACCACTGATTGCCCTTGCCTACCTTATTGTTCTTCCTATTGTGAGTCGCTACCTTTCGCACCCAGCGACTTATCAGGAGAGAGAACGTCTTGCTAGCGTGGTCAAACAACAAACGAGCTCTGAGGATCGTGTCTATGCTTGGGATGATCGTCCTGATTTCTACCGTGCAAGTGAACGCTTAGCGCCGACTTCTCTATCAACTCCAACACTCTATACTGCAAGCGATGAAAATAAAACCAAACTGATGAATGACCTGAAAGAGAATCAACCGAAGATGATTGTGGTCAATCAAAAAGTTGCCTTGTGGTCGGATGTAGAGAGCTGGCTCAGTGAAAAATACGAACTTGTTCAGACGGATAGTAAGGCATTCAAGCTTTATAAATCTAAATAACAAATCAATATCTTGTGGATTTTTAAAAATTTTAGAATTTTTAACACAAGATATTGATTTTTCTTTTTAGAGTGGTATAATATCACTTAAGAAGAAAAATAGAAAAGAGCATGGATATGATTGTATTAGAAGAAAAACTTGCAACCGCTCCCGCTTTATTCGTTGAAAAACGAGATGGTAGACGTGTAGTGTTTGATGTAGACAAGATTGACAAGGCTCTCCACAAGGCAGCTGACAAAGTCATGGAAGTGACACCTTTGGTCGAAAGACGTTTAAATGGACTGCTTGAGCGTATTGTTGCGGAAATTCACAGTCGCTTCCCTCAAGGTGTCAAGATTTACGAAATTCAAAACATCGTAGAACATGAACTCCTTGAAGCCAAAGAATATGCGTTGGCTGAGGAGTATATCACTTATCGGACACAAAGGGATTTTGAGCGCTCAAAAGCGACAGATATCAACTTTAGCATTCATAAACTTCTCAATAAAGATCAGGCTGTTGTCAATGAAAATGCTAATAAAGACAGTGATGTCTTTAATACGCAGCGTGATTTGACAGCAGGGATTGTGGGGAAATCAATCGGCTTGCAAATGCTTCCTAAGCACGTAGCCAATGCTCACCAAAAAGGGGATATCCACTATCATGACTTGGACTACAGCCCCTACACACCGATGACCAACTGCTGTTTGATTGATTTTAAAGGCATGCTGGAAAATGGCTTTAAAATTGGCAATGCAGAGGTAGAGAGTCCCAAGTCTATCCAGACTGCGACTGCTCAAATTTCCCAAATCATTGCTAACGTTGCTTCTAGCCAGTACGGTGGGTGTTCAGCTGACCGTATCGATGAAGTCTTAGCTCCTTATGCGGAGAAGAATTACCAAAAACACCTAAAAGATGCGGAAGAGTGGGTCTTGCCTGAGAAACGGGAAGATTACGCTTGGAAGAAAACGCAAAAGGACATCTACGATGCCATGCAGTCTCTTGAGTATGAAATCAACACCCTCTTCACTTCAAATGGACAAACACCTTTTACTTCATTAGGTTTCGGTCTAGGAACCAATCGTTTTGAGCGGGAAATTCAAAAGGCTATCTTGACTATTCGTATCAAGGGTCTTGGTTCAGAACACCGTACAGCTATCTTTCCTAAACTCATCTTTACGCTGAAAAGAGGCCTTAACTTGGAAGAAGGGACTCCAAACTACGACATCAAACAGTTGGCGCTCGAGTGTGCAACTAAGCGGATGTACCCAGATGTCTTATCCTACGATAAGATTATCGAGTTGACAGGTTCTTTCAAGGTTCCTATGGGATGCCGTTCTTTCCTTCAAGGATGGAAGGATGAAAATGGTGTTGAGGTCAATTCAGGCCGGATGAATCTAGGTGTTGTGACAGTCAATCTGCCTCGTATCGCCCTCGAGTCTGAAGGGGATCTGAATAAGTTTTGGGAAATCTTCAACGAGCGTATGAACATCGCAGAAGATGCTCTGGTTTATCGTGTTGAACGGACCAAGGAAGCAACACCAGCGAATGCTCCTATCCTCTATCAGTACGGAGCCTTCGGTCGCCGTCTTGGAAAAGAAGAAAGTGTTGATCAGCTCTTTAAGAATCGCCGTGCAACAGTTTCGCTGGGTTACATCGGTTTGTACGAAGTGGCGACAGTCTTCTTTGGAAACAGCTGGGAAAGCAATCCTGAAGCCAAGGAATTCACACTGGATATTATTCGTGATATGAAACGTCGTGTGGAAGAGTGGTCTGACCAATATGGTTACCATTTCTCTATCTACTCCACACCGTCTGAAAGTCTGACAGACCGCTTCTGTCGCTTGGATACAGAGAAGTTTGGCTCTATTCCTGATATCACAGATAAGGAATACTACACCAACTCGTTCCACTATGATGTTCGTAAAAATCCAACGCCGTTTGAAAAATTGGACTTTGAGAAGGCTTATCCAGAAGCAGGTGCAACAGGTGGTTTCATCCATTATTGTGAGTATCCAGTTCTCCAACAAAATCCAAAGGCCTTGGAAGCTGTTTGGGACTATGCCTATGACCGTGTCGGATATCTAGGGACCAATACACCAATTGACCGTTGCTACAAGTGTGACTTTGAAGGAGATTTTGAACCAACTGAGAGAGGATTTGCTTGTCCAAATTGTGGCAATAGCGACCCTAAAACCGTAGATGTGGTCAAACGTACGTGTGGTTATCTAGGTAATCCTCAAGCGAGACCCATGGTCAACGGCCGTCACAAGGAAATCGCAGCGCGTGTGAAACATATGAATGGTTCAACCATTAAAACGGCCGGACATGAAGTAACAAATTAGAAGGAAATGGAATGGGGAATACCAATTAGACGATAAGGGACGCGCACAAGTGACCCGCTATCACGAGAAACACTCTAAAGGTGGAGCTGGTAAGAAAGAACGTTTGCTCAACCTCAAAGAACAATTTTTAAACAAGAATAAGAAAAAATAAAAGTGAGAGTCAGCTCTCGCTTTTCTCTTAGGTGGGAGGTAAGGATGGAATTACGCAGACCAAGATTAGCAGATAAAGAAACAGTTTTAGAGATGATGGAGGAATTTGAAAAATATCAGTCGTCTCACGACGGTGGTTTCTGGGATACAGAGACTTTTTCTTATGAAGAGTGGTTGGAAAGCAACCAAAGGATGGAAATGGGGCTAGATATTCCTGAGGGTTGGGTGCCCGCTGTCCAGCTGGTGGGCTTTGTAGGGAAGAAAGCTGTTGCTTTTCTGAATCTTCGTTTACGTCTTAGTGACTACCTTCTAGAAGTGGGTGGTCATATCGGCTATTCCATCCGCCCCTCCGAAAGAGGCAAAGGTTATGCCAAAGAAGCCCTCAGGCAAGGCTTGCAAGTTGCCAAGGAGAAGAACATCAAAAAAGCACTTGTGACCTGTAGTACGGAAAATCCTGCTAGTAGGGCGGTGATTGTGGCAAATGGCGGACTCTTTGAGGATATTCGCAATGGCGTAGAACGTTACTGGATAGATTTGGAGTAAAAGGATGACATGGAATACACCAAAACCAGGTGAATGGAAAAGTGAGGAACTTAGTAAAGGGCGGATCATTGATTATAAGGCCTTTAACTTTGTCGATGGAGAAGGTGTGCGCAACTCTCTCTATGTATCAGGTTGCATGTTTCACTGTGAGGGATGCTATAATGTTGCGACTTGGTCTTTTAACGCAGGCATTCCCTATACAGCAGAATTAGAAGAACAAATCATGGAAGACCTTGCCCAACCCTATGTTCAAGGATTGACCTTGCTGGGAGGGGAGCCCTTTCTTAATACAGGGATCCTCTTGCCGCTCGTTAAGCGAATTCGAAAGGAATTGCCAGGCAAAGACATCTGGTCCTGGACGGGCTACACTTGGGAAGAAATGATGCTGGAAACTCCAGATAAACTGGAACTCTTGTCGCTGATTGACATCCTTGTCGATGGACGGTATGATAAAAGCAAGCGCAATCTCATGCTCCAGTTTCGAGGGTCTTCTAATCAACGGATAATCGATGTGCAAAAATCTCTCAAAAGTGGGCAAGTAGTGATTTGGGATAAGCTCAATGACGGAAAAGAAAGTTATGAACAGGTGAAGAGAGAATGAAGAAAAAAGACCTGATGGAACAACTGGTTTCAGAGTTTGAAACGGGAAGGGTTAGGACACTGGGGATTTACGGTCATGGGGCTTCAGGTAAATCAACCTTTGCACAGGAATTGTACCAATCCCTAGATTCTACAAAAGTTAATTTACTAGAAACAGATCCCTATATCACCTCAGAACGTCATCTGGTAGTACCAAAGCAAGCGCCAGATCAAAAGGTGACAGCTTGTCTGCCGGTGGCGCATGAACTGGCAAGTTTGCAGAGAGATATTCTCGCCTTGCAGGCAGGTATGGATGTCTTGACAATCGAGGAACCGTGGAAGGCTAGCGAGGTCTTGTCTGGAGCAAAACCGATTCTGATTGTTGAAGGGATGTCTGTGGGTTTTCTACCCGAGAAACTCTTTGACAAAACCATCTGTTTCTACACGGATGAAGAAACAGAATTAAAGAGGCGCCTCGCTCGAGATACGACTATGAGAAATCGCGATGCATCCTTTGTATTAGCTAGCCATCAGATGAGACGGGAGCAGTATCTGCAATACTATAGAGAAAACGAGTCTAAAGCGAACATTTTAGTAGATCAATCAGAAGATAAATTCAGGGTTAAAATGACTAGTATTATCTAGTATTCTATAGAAGAAAAGATATATTTTTATAGTCGTAAATCAGTAATCATAGGAAGATGAAATGGGAAAACAGTTTCATCCTAAAAAAACGAAAAAAGCTAACAAATCCCTTGCAATCGTAGGGGCTTTGTGTTATTCTACCGCGGTGCTGTAAATCACATCTTTAGCTGTGATGCAAGAGGTTGTGACCACGATTGGATACACTGCCACACAACGCGCGTCGGTTTCCTATTTTTGCTTTGAGTTTGAATCCCTTTATGTCTTAGACTTGAGCACAAAAAATGTTCGTTAAAAACTTTCCAAACTATATCAATAAGAATTGGAAGGCTGGTCTTGGTCGAAGCTTGCATTGTTTTTCAGTTCTGGTTGAGACCGGTAAATTGAACGTTTTGTTTGTTATAGGCACCGTTTTTTCTGGGAAAAGGGAGTTGATAGTGAATGGTGTGATATATCCTATACGCAAAGAATGCTATTTCATTTTGTTGCGTGAATTAGCCTCTTGGTAGTTAGAAAGTTTAGAGCTGAGGTTGATTGCTAGTCAGTCAACTTAGAAGTGAAAGTAAAAGGAGCGGAGGAATGTTTTTAAAAATAATCAGTAGTATCTCTACAAATAATTTCCAAGATCCAAACATGATGGAAAAAATTAGCCATCTATGGCAGGAGCACCAGAAAGAAGTAGAGGAGGCATTTGCCCAAGGGCTTCCGATTTATGCAGTCTATCATGATTATGTCAGTGACTACAAGGGGGATTACAGCTTGTCGCTCTGTAGTCTATCCGATAAAGAAGACTGGGATTTTGACACTTCAGGACAAACCTACCAAGTATTTGAGGTGGATACAAGTGATTCAAAAGGTTTTCTCCATACCTGGCAGCAAATTTGGCAGGCAGAAGAAGCAAGAGAACTGCAACGTCAGTATAGTATTGATTTTGAAAAATATGATCCAGATCAGACAGTATCTATCTTTATCGCCACTCCCAAAAATGGGTAAATTGTCAAACTAAGTTTTATTTACGAAAGAGGACCAGAACATACTCTAGTAACTTAGGTTAGTAAAAAAATGAAAAAAAGCTCACAAATCCCTTGCAATCGCAGGGGCTTTGTGTTATTCTATTATGGTGCTGTAAATTACAGCCTTAGCTTTGATGCAAGAGGTTGCGACACGCTCGGTTGCATTGCCACGCAACGCGCGTCGGTTTTCTTGTGGAGCTAGCCTATTATCTTAAATAGACGAAAAGGAGAAAAAGATGGCAAACAAAAAAATCCGTATCCGTTTGAAAGCTTACGAACACCGTACGCTTGACACAGCGGCTGCAAAAATCGTAGAATCAGCTACTCGTACAGGTGCACAAGTTGCGGGTCCAATCCCACTTCCAACTGAGCGTAGCCTCTACACAATCATTCGTGCGACTCACAAATACAAAGACTCTCGCGAACAATTTGAAATGCGTACACACAAACGTTTGATCGATATCGTTAACCCAACTCAAAAAACAGTTGATGCGTTGATGAAATTGGATCTTCCAAGTGGTGTAAACGTAGAAATCAAACTTTAATCTAAAATATAAAAGAGCAGAGGCTGGTGTTTCAATTTAATTGAACACGGGCTAAACTCGGTGTGAAAAAGATAAACTTCCTAGTGTCTGTTAGACAATGCGTCAGTTTCCTATTTTCACTTTGAGTTTGACTCCCTTTGTATCTTAGACTTGAGCATAAAAAACGCTCGTTAAAAACTTTTTGAATAAAAAATATAGAAAAGGAACTATTTTCTCATGACAAAAGGAATCTTAGGGAAAAAAGTGGGAATGACTCAAATCTTCACTGAAGCTGGCGAATTGATCCCTGTAACAGTTATTGAAGCGACTCCAAACGTTGTTCTTCAAGTTAAAACTGTTGAAACAGACGGATACAACGCTATCCAAGTTGGTTTCGATGACAAACGCGAAGTATTGAGCAACAAACCTGCTAAAGGACATGTAGCGAAAGCTAACACGGCTCCTAAGCGCTTCATTCGTGAATTCAAAAACGTTGAAGGCTTGGAAGTTGGTGCTGAAATCACAGTTGAAACATTCGCAGCTGGAGATGTTGTTGACGTAACTGGTACTTCTAAAGGTAAAGGTTTCCAAGGTGTTATCAAACGCCACGGACAATCACGTGGACCAATGGCTCACGGTTCTCGTTACCACCGTCGTCCAGGTTCTATGGGACCTGTTGCACCTAACCGCGTATTCAAAGGTAAAAACCTTGCAGGACGTATGGGTGGCGACCGCGTAACAATTCAAAACCTTGAAGTTGTACAAGTTGTTCCAGAAAAGAACGTTATCCTTATCAAAGGTAACGTACCAGGTGCTAAGAAATCTCTTATCACTATCAAATCAGCAGTTAAAGCTGGTAAATAATAAAGAAAGGGGAAATCAGTCACAATGGCAAACGTAACATTATTTGACCAAACTGGTAAAGAAGCTGGCCAAGTTGTTCTTAACGATGCAGTATTTGGTATCGAACCAAATGAATCAGTTGTGTTTGATGTGATCATCAGCCAACGCGCAAGCCTTCGTCAAGGAACACACGCTGTTAAAAACCGCTCTGCAGTATCAGGTGGTGGACGCAAACCATGGCGTCAAAAAGGAACTGGACGTGCTCGTCAAGGTTCTATCCGCTCACCACAATGGCGTGGTGGTGGTGTTGTCTTCGGACCAACTCCACGTTCATACGGTTACAAACTTCCACAAAAAGTTCGTCGCCTAGCTCTTAAATCAGTTTATTCTGAAAAAGTTGCTGAAAACAAATTCGTAGCTGTAGACGCTCTTTCATTTACAGCTCCAAAAACTGCTGAATTTGCAAAAGTTCTTGCAGCATTGAGCATCGATTCTAAAGTTCTTGTTATCCTTGAAGAAGGAAATGAATTCGCAGCTCTTTCAGCTCGTAACCTTCCAAACGTGAAAGTTGCAACTGCTACAACTGCAAGTGTTCTTGACATCGCAAATAGCGACAAACTTCTTGTCACACAAGCAGCTATCTCTAAAATCGAGGAGGTTCTTGCATAATGAATTTGTATGATGTTATCAAAAAACCTGTTATCACTGAAAGCTCAATGGCTCAACTTGAAGCAGGGAAATATGTATTTGAAGTTGACACTCGTGCACACAAGCTTTTGATCAAGCAGGCTGTTGAAGCTGCTTTCGAAGGTGTTAAAGTTGCCAACGTTAACACAATCAACGTAAAACCAAAAGCTAAACGTGTTGGACGTTACACTGGTTTTACTAACAAAACTAAAAAAGCTATCATCACACTTACAGCTGATTCAAAAGCAATCGAGTTGTTTGCTGCTGAAGCTGAATAATCTAAGGAGGAAATATCGTGGGAATTCGTGTTTATAAACCAACAACAAACGGTCGCCGTAATATGACTTCTTTGGATTTCGCTGAAATCACAACAAGCACTCCTGAAAAATCATTGCTTGTTGCTTTGAAGAGCAAGGCTGGTCGTAACAACAACGGTCGTATCACTGTTCGTCACCAAGGTGGTGGACACAAACGTTTCTACCGTTTGGTTGACTTCAAACGTAACAAAGATAACGTTGAAGCAGTTGTTAAAACAATCGAGTACGATCCAAACCGTTCTGCAAACATCGCTCTTGTACACTACACTGACGGTGTGAAAGCATACATTATCGCTCCAAAAGGTCTTGAAGTTGGTCAACGTATCGTTTCAGGTCCTGAAGCAGATATCAAAGTCGGAAACGCTCTTCCACTTGCTAACATCCCAGTTGGTACTTTGATCCACAACATCGAATTGAAACCAGGTCGTGGTGGAGAATTGGTACGTGCTGCTGGAGCTTCTGCTCAAGTATTGGGTCAAGAAGGCAAATACGTTCTTGTCCGTCTTCAATCAGGCGAAGTTCGCATGATTCTTGGAACTTGTCGTGCTACAGTTGGTGTTGTCGGAAACGAACAACATGGACTTGTAAACCTTGGTAAAGCAGGACGTAGCCGTTGGAAAGGTATCCGCCCAACAGTTCGTGGTTCTGTAATGAACCCTAACGATCACCCACACGGTGGTGGTGAAGGTAAAGCACCAGTTGGTCGTAAAGCACCATCTACTCCATGGGGCAAACCTGCTCTTGGTCTTAAAACTCGTAACAAGAAAGCGAAATCTGACAAACTTATCGTTCGTCGTCGCAACGAGAAATAATAGTAAACTAGTCGCCTAAGCAACTAGAAAATCCGCCAGCTCGGTAGCGCTCCATGTGAGCGCAAGCCGCTGTGGTACAACATTTAAAGGAGAAAATATAAAAATGGGACGCAGTCTTAAAAAAGGACCTTTCGTCGATGAGCATTTGATGAAAAAAGTTGAAGCTCAAGCTAACGACGAAAAGAAAAAAGTTATCAAAACTTGGTCACGTCGTTCAACGATCTTCCCAAGTTTCATTGGTTACACTATTGCAGTTTATGACGGACGTAAACACGTACCTGTTTACATCCAAGAAGACATGGTAGGTCACAAACTTGGTGAATTTGCACCAACTCGTACTTACAAAGGTCACGCTGCAGACGACAAGAAAACACGTAGAAAATAAGGAGAACATAAATGGCAGAAATTACTTCAGCTAAAGCAATGGCTCGTACAGTACGTGTTTCACCTCGTAAATCACGTCTTGTTCTTGACAACATCCGTGGTAAAAGCGTAGCCGATGCTATTGCAATCTTGACATTCACACCAAACAAAGCTGCTGAAATCATCTTGAAAGTTTTGAATTCAGCTGTAGCTAACGCTGAAAACAACTTTGGTTTGGATAAAGCTAACTTGGTAGTATCTGAAGCATTCGCAAATGAAGGACCAACTATGAAACGTTTCCGTCCACGTGCGAAAGGTTCAGCTTCACCAATCAACAAACGTACAGCTCACATCACTGTAGCTGTTGCAGAAAAATAAGGAGGTAAAATCGTGGGTCAAAAAGTACATCCAATTGGTATGCGTGTCGGCATCATCCGTGATTGGGATGCCAAATGGTATGCTGAAAAAGAATACGCGGATTACCTTCATGAAGATCTTGCAATCCGTAAATTCGTTCAAAAAGAATTGGCTGACGCAGCAGTTTCAACTATCGAAATTGAACGCGCAGTAAACAAAGTTAACGTTTCACTTCACACTGCTAAACCAGGTATGGTTATCGGTAAAGGTGGTGCTAACGTTGATGCACTCCGTGCAAAACTTAACAAATTGACTGGAAAACAAGTACACATCAACATCATCGAAATCAAACAACCTGATTTGGATGCTCACCTTGTAGGTGAAGGAATTGCTCGTCAATTGGAGCAACGTGTCGCTTTCCGTCGTGCACAAAAACAAGCAATCCAACGTGCAATGCGTGCTGGAGCTAAAGGAATCAAAACTCAAGTATCAGGTCGTTTGAACGGTGCAGATATCGCCCGTGCTGAAGGATACTCTGAAGGAACTGTTCCACTTCACACACTTCGTGCAGATATCGATTACGCTTGGGAAGAAGCAGATACTACATACGGTAAACTTGGTGTTAAAGTATGGATCTACCGTGGTGAAGTTCTTCCAGCTCGTAAAAACACTAAAGGAGGTAAATAACCAATGTTAGTACCTAAACGTGTTAAACACCGTCGTGAATTCCGTGGAAAAATGCGCGGTGAAGCAAAAGGTGGAAAAGAAGTAGCATTCGGCGAATACGGTCTTCAAGCTACAACTAGCCACTGGATCACTAACCGCCAAATCGAAGCTGCTCGTATCGCCATGACTCGTTACATGAAACGTGGTGGTAAAGTTTGGATTAAAATCTTCCCACACAAATCATACACTGCTAAAGCTATCGGTGTGCGTATGGGATCTGGTAAAGGGGCACCTGAAGGTTGGGTAGCACCAGTTAAACGTGGTAAAGTGATGTTTGAAGTTGCTGGTGTATCTGAAGAGATCGCACGCGAAGCGCTTCGTCTTGCTAGCCACAAATTGCCAGTTAAATGTAAATTCGTAAAACGTGAAGCAGAATAAGGAGAAGGCATGAAACTTAATGAAGTAAAAGAATTTGTTAAAGAACTTCGTGGTCTTTCTCAAGAAGAACTCGCGAAGCGCGAAAACGAATTGAAAAAAGAATTGTTTGAACTTCGTTTCCAAGCTGCTACTGGTCAATTGGAACAAACAGCACGCTTGAAAGAAGTTAAAAAACAAATCGCTCGTATCAAAACAGTTCAATCTGAAGCGAAATAATAGACTAGGGAAGGAGAAATTTCAATGGAACGCAATAATCGTAAAGTTCTTGTTGGACGTGTTGTATCTGACAAAATGGACAAAACCATCACAGTTGTAGTTGAAACAAAACGTAACCACCCAGTCTATGGTAAACGTATTAACTACTCTAAAAAATACAAAGCTCATGATGAAAACAATGTTGCCAAAGAAGGCGATATCGTACGTATCATGGAAACTCGTCCGCTTTCAGCTACAAAACGCTTCCGCCTTGTAGAAGTCGTTGAAGAAGCGGTTATCATCTAATCAAACCTGAAAGGAGAAAACTGAAATGATTCAAACAGAAACTCGTTTGAAAGTCGCAGACAACAGCGGTGCGCGCGAAATCTTGACCATTAAAGTTCTTGGTGGTTCAGGACGCAAATTTGCAAACATCGGTGATGTTATCGTGGCATCTGTAAAACAAGCTACTCCTGGTGGTGCGGTTAAAAAAGGTGACGTTGTAAAAGCTGTTATCGTTCGTACTAAATCAGGTGCTCGTCGTGCTGATGGTTCATACATCAAATTTGACGAAAACGCAGCAGTTATCATCCGTGAAGACAAAACTCCTCGCGGAACACGTATCTTTGGCCCAGTTGCACGTGAATTGCGTGAAGGTGGCTTCATGAAGATCGTGTCACTTGCTCCAGAAGTACTTTAATTGATTGCTCAATGAAAATTAAAACAAGTCTAGGAAGTGAGACGAAAGCATAACTTAAGTTAGGTGAGTTGAAACTGACGAAGGATTGCTTTGATTTTCGCAGAGTAAAAACAAACAAACTAGTCCCCTGGATTTATCTCCAGGGTGCCCTTATGGGCGTAAGAAAAATCAAGGAGAAACCTAATGTTTGTAAAAAAAGGCGACAAAGTTCGCGTAATCGCTGGTAAAGATAAGGGAACAGAAGCTGTTGTCCTTACTGCCCTTCCAAAAGTAAACAAAGTTATCGTTGAAGGTGTTAACATCGTTAAGAAACACCAACGTCCAACTAACGAGCTTCCTCAAGGTGGTATCATCGAGAAAGAAGCAGCTATCCACGTATCAAACGTTCAAGTATTGGACAAAAATGGTGTAGCTGGTCGTGTTGGTTACAAATTTGTAGACGGTAAAAAAGTTCGCTACAACAAAAAATCAGGCGAAGTGCTTGATTAATCACGAAGGAAAGGAGAAGTATAATGGCAAATCGTTTAAAAGAAAAATATCTTAATGAAGTAGTTCTTGCTTTAACAGAACAATTCAACTACTCATCAGTGATGGCTGTGCCTAAAGTAGATAAGATCGTTTTGAACATGGGTGTTGGTGAAGCTGTATCAAACGCTAAAAGTCTTGAAAAAGCTGCTGAAGAATTAGCACTTATCTCAGGTCAAAAACCACTTATCACTAAAGCTAAAAAATCAATCGCCGGCTTCCGTCTTCGTGAAGGTGTAGCGATCGGTGCAAAAGTTACCCTTCGTGGTGAACGTATGTACGAATTCTTGGACAAATTGGTTTCAGTTTCACTTCCACGTGTGCGTGACTTCCACGGTGTTCCAACAAAATCATTTGATGGACGCGGAAACTACACTCTTGGTGTGAAAGAACAATTGATTTTCCCAGAAATCAACTTTGATGACGTTGACAAAACTCGTGGTCTTGACATCGTTATCGTAACAACTGCTAACACTGACGAAGAGTCACGTGCATTGCTTACAGGCCTTGGAATGCCTTTTGCAAAATAATATAGGAGGTAAATCTAATGGCTAAAAAATCAATGATTGCTAAGAACAAACGTCCAGCGAAGTTCTCTACTCAAGCTTATACTCGTTGTGAAAAATGTGGTCGTCCACATTCAGTTTACCGCAAATTTAAACTTTGCCGTGTTTGCTTCCGTGAATTAGCTTACAAAGGACAAATTCCTGGTGTAACAAAAGCATCTTGGTAATTTAAGATATCAAGGGCGTCAAAACTCCAAGTGAAAATAGGAAACTTGACGAAGAAACTGAAGTTTCTAGGAAAGTTTATCTTTTTCACACAGAGTTTAGCCCGGGTTCAGTTGGGCTTGCCAATTTGAACACGAGCTACAGCTTTGGCAAAAAAGATCAATTTTCTTTGGAGCATCGCTCCTGCATCAAATTGCCTATTTTTGCTCTTGCTGTTACGCTCTTTGTATCATGTATTAACTAGCAAGTGCAACTTGCAAACTACTAGTAAGAGGAGAAAAACAAAATGGTTATGACTGACCCAATCGCAGACTTCCTAACTCGTATTCGTAACGCTAACCAAGCGAAACACGAAGTACTTGAAGTACCTGCATCAAACATCAAAAAAGGGATTGCTGAAATCCTTAAACGCGAAGGTTTTGTAAAAAACGTAGAAATCATCGAAGATGACAAACAAGGCATCATCCGTGTATTCCTTAAATACGGACCAAACGGTGAAAAAGTTATCACTAACTTGAAACGTGTTTCTAAACCAGGACTTCGTGTCTACAAAAAACGTGAAGATCTTCCAAAAGTTCTTAATGGACTTGGAATTGCTATCCTTTCAACTTCTGAAGGTTTGCTTACTGATAAAGAAGCACGCCAAAAGAATGTTGGTGGTGAGGTTATCGCTTACGTTTGGTAATATTTAGCTCCCAATTTTTTTGTGACTCTTCGTTATCGTCTCTTGCCTAACCCAAAGTTATGCCTACGAGACGATGCCTAGATTCACTTTGAAATTGAAACCTAAATGTTCCTTTAAATCGAGAAATCGATTTAACCCCCGTGAAAACTGGCCGTTCAGGCCTGACAATTTAACAGGAGAAAATAAACATGTCACGTATTGGTAATAAAGTTATCGTGTTGCCTGCTGGTGTTGAACTCACTAACAATGACAACGTAGTAACTGTAAAAGGACCTAAAGGAGAACTTACTCGTGAGTTCTCAAAAGATATTGAAATCCGTGTGGAAGGTACTGAAGTAACTCTTCACCGTCCAAACGATTCAAAAGAAATGAAAACAATCCACGGAACTACTCGTGCCCTTTTGAACAACATGGTTGTTGGTGTATCAGAAGGATTCAAGAAAGAACTTGAAATGCGTGGGGTTGGTTACCGTGCACAACTTCAAGGTAAAAAACTTGTTTTGGCTGTTGGTAAATCTCATCCAGACGAAGTTGAAGCTCCAGAAGGAATTACTTTTGAACTTCCAAACCCAACAACAATCGTTGTTAGCGGAATTTCAAAAGAAGTAGTTGGTCAAACAGCTGCTTACGTACGTAGCCTTCGCTCACCAGAACCATATAAAGGTAAAGGTATCCGTTACGTTGGCGAATACGTTCGTCTTAAAGAAGGTAAAACAGGTAAATAATGTTGAGTGGTTGATCTTCAACCACCGACCTATTTTCCAACTTTGTGCATAGCACACGATTTAAAACTAAAGAGGTGAAAACTGTGATTTCTAAACCAGATAAAAACAAACTCCGCCAAAAACGCCACCGTCGCGTTCGCGGAAAACTCTCTGGAACTGCTGATCGCCCACGTTTGAACGTATTTCGTTCTAATACAGGCATCTACGCTCAAGTGATTGATGACGTAGCGGGTGTAACGCTCGCAAGTGCTTCAACTCTTGACAAAGAAGTTTCAAAAGGAACTAAAACTGAACAAGCCGTTACTGTCGGTAAACTCGTTGCAGAACGTGCAAACGCTAAAGGTATTTCAGAAGTGGTGTTCGACCGCGGTGGATATCTATATCACGGACGTGTGAAAGCTTTGGCTGATGCAGCTCGTGAAAACGGATTGAAATTCTAATAGGAGGACACTAGAAAATGGCATTTAAAGACAATGCAGTTGAATTAGAAGAACGCGTAGTTGCTGTCAACCGTGTTACAAAAGTTGTTAAAGGTGGACGTCGTCTTCGTTTCGCAGCTCTTGTTGTTGTTGGTGACCACAACGGTCGCGTAGGATTTGGTACTGGTAAAGCTCAAGAAGTTCCAGAAGCAATCCGCAAAGCAGTAGAAGATGCTAAGAAAAACTTGATTGAAGTTCCTATGGTTGGAACAACAATCCCACACGAAGTTCTTTCAGAATTCGGTGGAGCTAAAGTATTGTTGAAACCTGCTGTAGAAGGTTCTGGAGTTGCCGCTGGTGGTGCCGTTCGTGCCGTTGTGGAATTGGCAGGTATGGCAGATATTACATCTAAATCACTTGGCTCTAACACTCCAATCAACATTGTTCGCGCAACTGTTGAAGGTTTGAAACAATTGAAACGCGCTGAAGAAGTTGCTGCCCTTCGTGGTATTTCAGTTTCTGATTTGGCATAAGAAAGGGGATAAAATGGCTCAAATTAAAATTACTTTGACTAAGTCTCCAATCGGACGCATTCCATCACAACGTAAAACTGTTGTAGCACTTGGACTTGGCAAATTGAACAGCTCTGTTATCAAAGAAGACAACGCTGCTATCCGTGGTATGATCACTGCAGTATCTCACTTGGTAACAGTTGAAGAAGTAAACTAATGAATTTTTAGGGGATGTGGCAATACTCATCCCCTAAAACTAGGTATAGTCATCTAAGATGACCATGTATAGGCGAGTTGATAAGGGAGACAACCTTTTCTCTCTTATCGGCGCTAGCATTTTACAAAAGAGGAGAAAATAATAATGAAACTTCATGAATTGAAACCTGCAGAAGGTTCTCGTAAAGTACGTAACCGTGTTGGTCGTGGTACTTCATCAGGTAACGGTAAAACATCTGGTCGCGGTCAAAAAGGTCAAAAAGCTCGTAGCGGTGGCGGAGTTCGCCTTGGTTTTGAAGGTGGACAAACTCCATTGTTCCGTCGTCTTCCAAAACGTGGATTCACTAACATCAACGCTAAAGAATACGCAATTGTAAACCTTGAGCAATTGAACGTCTTTGAAGACGGTGCAGAAGTAACTCCAGTTGTACTTATCGAAGCAGGAATTGTGAAAGCTGAAAAATCAGGCGTTAAAATTCTTGGTAACGGTGAGTTGACTAAGAAATTGACTGTGAAAGCAGCTAAATTCTCTAAATCAGCTGAGGAAGCTATCACTGCTAAAGGTGGTTCAGTAGAAGTCATCTAGAGAGGTGACCTATGTTTTTTAAATTATTAAAAGAGGCCCTCAAGGTTAAGAAAGTACGATCAAAAATTCTCTTTACGATTTTTATCATACTTGTTTTCCGTATCGGGACTAGTATTACTGTACCAGGTGTGAATGCAAAAAGCTTGGAAGCTTTGAGTGGTTTATCTTTCTTGAACATGCTTAGTTTGGTTTCAGGAAATGCTATGAAGAACTTCTCAGTTTTTGCACTCGGTGTGAGTCCATATATTACTGCTTCCATTGTTGTTCAATTGCTACAAATGGATATTGTTCCCAAATTTGTAGAGTGGGGCAAGCAGGGGGAAGTAGGACGGAGAAAATTGAACCAAGCAACTCGTTATATTGCGCTTGTACTTGCGTTTGTGCAATCAATCGGAATCACTGCTGGTTTTAATACTCTATCTGGTGCAAAATTATTAACGACAGATCTAACCCCTCAAGTCTTTGTTACGATTGGTATTATCCTGACTGCAGGTACTATGATTGTTACTTGGCTCGGGGAGCAAATTACTGATAAGGGATATGGTAATGGGGTGTCTATGATTATCTTTGCAGGGATTGTAGCTTCAATTCCAGAGATGATTCATGGCATCTACGTGGATTATTTTGTCAATATTCCAAGTGATCGGTTGACATCGTCAATTATCTTTGTCGTTATTCTCATCATTGCTGTTTTGTTGATTGTTTACTTTACAACATATGTACAACAGGCAGAATATAAAATTCCGATCCAATATACAAAAGTTGCTCAAGGTGCTCCATCCAGTTCTTACCTTCCTTTGAAGGTCAATCCTGCTGGTGTTATTCCGGTTATCTTTGCAAGTTCTATTACAGCGGCTCCTGCAGCTATTCTTCAGTTTGTCAGCGCTATGGGGCTTGATTGGAGTTGGGTACGTACAGCACAAGAAATGCTTGCGACAACATCTCCAACAGGCGTTGCCATGTACGCACTGCTGATTATTCTCTTTACATTCTTCTATACTTTTGTACAGATCAATCCTGAGAAGGCAGCAGAAAACTTGCAAAAGAGCGGAGCCTATATTCACGGTGTCCGCCCAGGTAAAGGAACGGAAGAGTTTATGTCAAAACTTCTTCGTCGCCTCGCAACAGTTGGATCCCTTTTCCTTGGTGTGATTTCAATCTTGCCGATTGTGGCAAAAGATGTCTTTGGACTGTCAGAAGCAGTTGCTTTTGGAGGAACCAGTCTTTTGATCATTATTTCAACAGGTATCGAAGGAATCAAACAGCTAGAAGGCTATCTATTGAAACGTAAGTATGTTGGTTTCATGGACAAAACAGAATAAAAGCAAGACGACTTTTGCTTAGAGAGTGGAGTATGAAGGTCTACCTAGAAAGATAGATTTTCATCTCCCCTCTTCTATTTTGTTTTTAAATAGGGGTTGAAAAAGTTTTCTGCTTCTATTTAAATATAAAATAAGGAGATCATATCATGAATCTTTTGATTATGGGTTTACCTGGAGCAGGTAAGGGAACACAAGCAGCCAAAATTGTGGAACAATTCCACGTAGCACACATTTCAACTGGAGATATGTTTCGTGCTGCCATGGCAAATCAAACCGAAATGGGTGTGCTTGCTAAGTCATATATTGACAAGGGTGAGTTGGTGCCAGATGAAGTGACAAATGGCATCGTCAAAGAGCGTCTTTCCCAAGATGACATCAAGGAAACTGGTTTCTTGTTAGACGGTTACCCACGTACGATTGAACAAGCCCATGCCTTGGACAAAACTTTGGCTGAACTTGGTATCGAATTGGAAGGTGTGATCAACATCGAAGTCAACCCAGACAGTCTCTTGGAACGTTTGAGTGGCCGTATCATCCACCGAGAAACAGGTGAAACTTTCCACAAAGTTTTCAACCCACCAGTTGACTACAAAGAGGAAGATTACTACCAACGTGAAGATGACAAACCAGAAACGGTTAAGCGTCGTTTGGATGTAAATATTGCTCAAGGTGAACCAATTATTGCTCACTACCGTGTCAAAGGTCTAGTCCACGATATTGAGGGAAATCAAGATATCAATGATGTATTCAAAGACATCGAAAAAGTATTGACAAATTTGAAATAAAGCGTTTTTCACACTTGCAAAAAATCGCTACAAATGTTATACTGAGATAGTCTGACTTATAATTGTTGCCTCTGTGTTTAGAGACATCAAATCGAAATTTATGGAGGTACTTTTGCGTGGCAAAAGACGATGTGATTGAAGTTGAAGGCAAAGTAGTGGATACAATGCCGAACGCAATGTTTACGGTTGAACTTGAAAATGGACATCAGATTTTAGCAACAGTTTCTGGTAAAATTCGTAAAAACTATATTCGTATTTTAGCGGGAGATCGTGTTACTGTCGAAATGAGTCCATATGACTTGACACGTGGACGTATCACTTACCGCTTTAAATAATCGAAAAACTTGGAGGGATAAGAAATGAAAGTAAGACCTTCGGTCAAACCAATTTGCGAATACTGTAAAGTAATTCGTCGTAATGGCCGTGTTATGGTAATTTGCCCAGCAAATCCAAAACACAAACAACGTCAAGGATAAGATAGAAAGGAGAAAATATGGCTCGTATTGCTGGAGTTGACATTCCAAATGACAAACGTGTAGTCGTTTCACTTACTTATGTGTATGGTATTGGACTTCCAACTTCTAAGAAAATTTTGGCTGCAGCTGGAATCTCAGAAGACATCCGTGTCAAAGATTTGACATCAGATCAAGAAGACGCAATCCGTCGCGAAGTGGACGCAATCAAAGTTGAAGGTGATCTTCGTCGTGAAGTAAACTTGAACATCAAACGTTTGATGGAAATCGGTTCATACCGTGGTATCCGTCACCGTCGTGGACTTCCTGTCCGTGGACAAAACACTAAAAACAACGCTCGCACTCGTAAAGGTAAAGCTGTTGCGATTGCTGGTAAGAAAAAATAATATAGGAGGTAAAAGTCTTGGCTAAACCAACACGTAAACGTCGTGTGAAAAAGAATATCGAATCTGGTATTGCTCATATTCACGCTACATTTAATAACACTATTGTTATGATTACTGATGTGCATGGTAACGCAATTTCTTGGTCATCAGCTGGTGCTCTTGGTTTCAAAGGTTCTCGTAAATCTACACCGTTCGCTGCTCAAATGGCTTCTGAAGCTGCTGCTAAATCTGCACAAGAACACGGTCTTAAATCAGTTGAAGTTACTGTAAAAGGTCCAGGTTCTGGTCGTGAGTCAGCTATTCGTGCGCTTGCTGCCGCTGGTCTTGAAGTAACAGCAATTCGTGATGTGACTCCAGTGCCACACAATGGTGCTCGTCCTCCAAAACGTCGCCGTGTATAATCGTTGCATTACACTGCTTTTCGTTTAAGAGGGAGTAACTAAATGATCGAGTTTGAAAAACCAAATATAACAAAAATTGATGAAAATAAAGATTATGGCAAGTTTGTAATCGAACCACTTGAACGTGGCTACGGTACAACTCTTGGTAACTCTCTTCGTCGTGTACTACTAGCTTCTCTACCAGGAGCAGCAGTGACATCTATCAACATTGAAGGTGTCTTGCATGAGTTTGACACAGTTCCAGGTGTTCGTGAAGACGTGATGCAAATCATTCTGAACATTAAAGGGATTGCAGTGAAATCATACGCTGAAGACGAAAAAATCATTGAGCTTGATGTTGAAGGCCCTGCTGAAATTACAGCTGGAGACATTTTGACTGATAGTGATATTGAGATTGTAAATCCAGATCATTATCTTTTTACAATCGGTGAAGGTTCTTCTCTAAAAGCGACAATGACTGTTAACAGTGGTCGTGGATATGTACCTGCTGATGAAAATAAAAAAGATAATGCACCAGTTGGAACACTTGCTGTAGATTCTATTTATACACCAGTTACAAAAGTCAACTATCAAGTAGAGCCTGCTCGTGTAGGTAGCAACGATGGTTTTGACAAATTAACCCTTGAAATCTTGACTAATGGAACAATTATTCCAGAAGATGCTTTAGGGCTTTCAGCACGTATCTTGACAGAACATCTTGATTTGTTTACAAATCTTACTGAGATTGCTAAGTCAACTGAAGTGATGAAAGAAGCTGATACTGAATCTGACGATCGTATTTTGGATCGTACGATTGAGGAACTGGACTTGTCTGTGCGTTCATACAACTGTTTGAAACGTGCCGGTATCAATACTGTGCATGATTTGACAGAGAAATCTGAAGCAGAGATGATGAAAGTACGAAATCTTGGACGCAAGAGTTTGGAAGAAGTGAAACTCAAACTCATTGACTTGGGTCTTGGATTAAAAGATAAATAAAGGAGGAATACATGGCTTACCGTAAACTAGGACGCACTAGCTCACAACGTAAAGCAATGCTTCGCGATTTGACAACTGACCTTTTGATCAACGAATCAATCGTGACAACTGAAGCTCGTGCTAAAGAAATCCGTAAAACTGTTGAAAAAATGATTACTCTAGGTAAACGTGGTGATTTGCATGCACGTCGTCAAGCAGCTGCTTTCGTACGTAATGAAATCGCATCTGAAAACTATGATGAAGCAACTGATAAGTACACTTCTACTACAGCACTTCAAAAATTGTTCTCAGAAATCGCCCCTCGTTATGCTGAACGTAACGGTGGATACACTCGTATCCTTAAAACTGAACCACGTCGTGGTGATGCTGCACCAATGGCGATCATCGAATTAGTATAGAATCATCAATTTTGTTGAGTGTTATGATGATGGAGTCTTGTGCTCTTAGTCTAGCTCTGGTCTACCGCTAGGACTTCAGTTCTAGCGGGAACACTCATCATCATTTGATAGGGTAGACGCTTGTTTACGAAATTGTTTTTTTCTTAAGAACAACTTCGTAAGCAGGCGTTTTTTGGCTCTTTGTCAACTGTAGTGGGTTGAAGAAAAGCTAAGATCGAGAAAGAGTCTGGGACAAAAAGATTTTGATTTTAGGAATTCCTTATTATAAATTTTAAAAATCGATAGATTAGACAAAAAGCGAACAAGACAGAATTCTGAGTGTCAGATAACTCGTTTTGTTCGCTTTTTATATTTAAGGTTAGACTTTTGTCCCAGACTCTTCTTTTTTGATGTTTATAGCGATCAAAATCCGTTTTTTTGAAGTTGTCAAAGTTCCGAAAACCAAAGGCATTGCATTTAATGACTTTGATAAGGTTATTGGTGGCTTCGAATTTTGAATTTGAAGATCGTTCATAATCATGTCTTTGTCCTTCAAGAAAGTCTTAAAAACAGTCTGAAAGATAGGATGAACAACAGATAGACTATCCTCTATCAAACCGAAAAACTCATCAGCTTGTTTCTCTTGAAAGTGAAAAAGTAAGAGTTGATAGAGTTCGTAATGCTCTTGGAGCTCTTGAGAGTAAGAGAGAAGCTTTTCTAGAATTTCTTTGTTAGTCAAATGCATACGAAAAATAGGGCGATAAAAGCGTGTATCGCTGAGTTTCAGGCTGTCTTGTTGAATGAGTTTCCAATAGCGTTTGAGAACTCGATACTCGTGTGATTTACGGTTCAATTGATTCATGATTTGGGTTCATAGCCTGGCTCACATGTTGGAGTAAAACAGTCCAGTAGGCTGTTTCAGCCTGAGCCTTAAAAATGGAGAGCGAAGGTTGTTTAGTAACTGATAGTAGGGGCTAAACATATCCATGGTAATGACTTTAACCTGTTTTCTAACAGGGTGGTGGTAACGTAGAAAGTGATTGCGAATTGTTGCTTGAGTTCGCCCGTCTAGAATTGCGACGATATTCAGGGTGCCAAAATCTTGAGCAATGAAGCTTATCTTGCCTTTCTTGAAGCTGTACTCATTCCAACTCAAATTGTCGGAAGATAGGAAAAATCTGTCTTGATTGAAATTCACTGAGCTTGCGAATGACAATCGAAGTGGATACAGACAAACTCTCTGCGACCGCTATTTTTTCGCAGGATTTACAGCGGAAACGGCGCTTTCTGAGGCGAATGAACGTCTTGTATTCAGCACACTCTAAATAGGGAATTTTGGATTCTTTTTGGAAATCTTAACTATCTGTCCCTGACAGTATTGGCATTTGGGAGCCGCCGGATAATCAAGCTTAGCGATAATTTCTTTGTGAGTCCCAGTATCCACATAATCCAAAATCAGGATGTTTTTGTCTTTAATTCCAAGTAGGTTTGAAAGTTCTAAAATGAAGTTAGCCACTTGAGGATATACAAAAAACATCTCTGCGAGATATAATGTAATCATCACCAAAACATTAGAAAGACTCACAGAGATGCAAAACCAGCATACCACAAAAGGACCCCATTAACACCCCTATTTGTCAAATTAAGCGAGACAATCCATACAACTCAGAAAAACGTGATAAGGTGTTTTGTAATTGAGAGATTTTCTTGGAATATGATTGCTTTTATCTGCTATAGCAGATAAAAATTTTTGATCAACTTTGGTAAAATCCATCTGCCTTGGCAATCCATGTCTCCGTAACAGTCCATTAGAATGCTCATTAAGTCCCCGTTGACCTGATATCCCGGATCTGCAAAGAAAATAGCAATGTCACACTAATTTGAAATTTCTTTCCAGCTAGAAAATTCCTTGCCACAATCAAAAGTAATGGACTTGAAACAATTTCTAGAAAACTGAT
>NZ_KQ969555.1:7286-16657 GCF_001578945.1 Streptococcus oralis | reverse complement strand
GCTCTTGGATGAAGGCTTTCTCTTCTTCAGAAAGTTGCATTTTTCACCGACCGCGCTGTCTTTTGTTTGTTTGATAGCGTTCTAAATAGTCGAGGACGGTAAAGCCTTGCATGAAAAATTGAACCATTTTGTGAATAGTCTGTCTTGAACGATAAAGCAAGCGTGCAATTTCTGCTGTAGGAGTAGCATTTTTCACGTAAGACTCGATGATTACAAGCTCGTTTATGGTAAGATGGGTATAGGTCATCTATATTAATTCTTTTCAGATGAGTGTGTGTTTATCTGAGCTTAACATAAATGGCTTTTTCTGTCTAACTTAATTTTACAAATTGGGAACTAAAAAAACGCCAACTGATTGAAAAATGGAAAAATGAAACTTCAGTAATCGTAAAATTGCAGGGGTATTAGGCAAAGCTCCTCAGACTATCTACAATGAAATCAAGTGTGGTCTAGTTATGTAGCAGGTACGCAAGGGGAAGTTTGAAGAGGTCTATAAGGCAGACTACGCCTATAAAGTATCAAGAAAGTCGGGAGCGCTCCGTTAAGCCCATTTCGCTGGATAAGGAGGCCTACCAAGCTATCTGCTATTACGCTAAACAAAAGTATTCTCCTAAAATGATGGTCAAGAGCAAGGGGGTGAAGGTAGCTGTCTCCACCATTTACTACTGGATTGACCGTGGGCACTTGGGCAAGGCGGAGGATTTCCTGTTGTATCCACGCAAGAAATCTTCGAAGCGTCAGCGAGCATTTTCCTAACCAGCCCAACGTTTGGAAAATCAATTGAGGAGCGTCCGATTGAAATTGACCAGCGTACAAGGTTTGGAGATTTTGAGATTGGCACAGTGCTGGAACAGTGCGAGAAAGCACCCTGTCTTCTGACCTTGACGGATAGGAAGACGCGATATGAGATCATTCACCTCATACCATCTAAAACGGCTCAAGCAGTTAATAATGCACTTTTGGAGATTCAGGAGACTATCACATTTTATCTCTCACAGCTGACAACGGCAGGGAATTCGCACGCTTACATGAGGTATTTGACCGAGTGCACATTTACTATGCCCACCCCTATGCCTCATAGGAACGTGGTACAAACGAGAACCATAATCGGCTCATCCGCAGATGGTTCCCAAAAGGTGCTCGAAATATCACCCACCAAGAGATCCGATTTATTGAAAATTGGGTGAACCACTACCCTCGAAAAACGTTTGATTACAGCTCGCCGGCAGATTTGATCATTAGTGGCTAAGAGGACTTGAAATTTGCCGTAGCGCTTAGCTTGATAATTTAGATTTAAAAATAGTAAAAAAACTTGAAGAATTCACCTAAATAGGGTATAATATAGGTGACCATTTGTCGTAGGTTTTGTCTGAAATATTGTCCAGACAGGATCACAGCAGTTAAATCTTCTGAAAAAGTCGGATTTAGCTGCTCTTTTTGTGTTTTTTTAGAGCCTTTGAGTCTTTGTAATAAAAATTTAAAGATTCTGAAAATTTACTCAAAGGACATGGCGATAGGGGTTTTACAACCATATGACGATAATCAATAGCCTGATCAACTAGGCTTGAAACTTTATTTACAAAGGAGAATCATCTTGGCTGGACATGACGTTCAATACGGGAAACATCGTACCCGTCGTAGTTTTTCAAGAATTAAAGAAGTTCTTGACTTACCAAATTTGATTGAAATTCAAACGGATTCCTTTAAAGATTTCTTGAACCACGGTCTTAAGGAAGTATTTGAAGATGTATTGCCAATCTCAAACTTTACGGACACCATGGAATTGGAGTTTGTCGGCTATGAAATTAAGGAGCCAAAATACACGCTAGAAGAAGCTCGGATCCACGATGCCAGCTACTCAGCACCGATCTTTGTAACTTTCCGCTTGATTAACAAAGAAACTGGCGAAATCAAGACCCAGGAAGTGTTCTTTGGTGACTTCCCGATCATGACTGAAATGGGGACCTTCATCATCAACGGTGGGGAACGGATTATCGTATCCCAGTTGGTGCGTTCACCTGGTGTTTACTTTAACGACAAGGTCGACAAGAACGGGAAAGTAGGCTATGGCTCAACCGTTATCCCTAACCGTGGAGCATGGTTGGAGCTTGAGAGCGACTCAAAAGACATCGCCTACACTCGGATTGACCGGACGCGTAAGATTCCATTTACGACCTTGGTTCGTGCTCTTGGTTTCTCTGGTGATGATGAGATCTTTGATATCTTTGGTGATAGCGACTTGGTGCGCAATACCGTTGAAAAAGACATCCATAAAAACCCAATGGACTCTCGGACAGATGAGGCCTTGAAAGAAATTTATGAACGCCTTCGTCCAGGGGAGCCTAAGACGGCCGAAAGCTCACGGAGCTTGCTGGTGGCGCGTTTCTTTGACCCACGTCGGTATGACTTGGCAGCTGTTGGTCGTTACAAGATTAACAAAAAACTCAATGTCAAAACTCGCTTGCTCAACCAAACCATTGCGGAGCCTTTGGTGGATGCGGAAACTGGAGAAATCTTGGTCGAAGCTGGAACTGTTATGACGCGTAGCGTGATTGAGAGCATCGAGAGCCACTTGGATGGTGACTTGAACAAGATCGTCTACATTCCAAACGACGCTGCTGTTCTGACAGAACCAGTTGTGCTTCAAAAATTCAAGGTTGTTGCTCCAACGGACCCAGACCGTGTTGTAACCATCATCGGAAATGCCAATCCAGACGACAAGGTTCGTGTTGTAACTCCTGCGGATATCCTTGCAGAGATGAGCTACTTCCTCAACTTGGCTGAAGGTATCGGACGTGTGGATGATATTGACCACCTTGGAAATCGTCGGATTCGTGCAGTTGGGGAACTCCTTGCCAACCAAGTCCGTCTTGGACTTTCTCGCATGGAGCGGAATGTGCGTGAACGTATGTCTGTGCAGGACAATGAAGTGCTTACTCCGCAACAAATCATCAACATCCGTCCGGTGACAGCAGCGGTCAAAGAATTCTTTGGTTCTTCCCAGTTGTCTCAGTTCATGGATCAACACAACCCGCTTTCTGAGTTGTCTCACAAACGTCGTTTGTCAGCCTTGGGACCTGGTGGTTTGACACGGGACCGTGCAGGTTATGAAGTGCGGGACGTGCACTACACCCATTATGGCCGTATGTGTCCGATTGAAACGCCTGAAGGACCAAACATCGGTTTGATCAATAACTTGTCATCCTATGGACATTTGAACAAGTATGGATTTGTTCAAACACCATACCGCAAGGTGGACCGTGAAACGGGTGTGGTAACCAACGAAATCGTTTGGTTGACTGCTGATGAAGAAGATGAATTTACAGTAGCGCAGGCGAATTCTCGTCTTAACGAAGATGGCACCTTTGCTGAAAAAGTCGTTATGGGACGTCACCAAGGGGTCAATCAAGAGTACCCTGCAAGTGTTGTGGACTACATGGATGTGTCACCAAAACAGGTAGTTGCCGTTGCGACTGCATGTATTCCTTTCTTGGAAAACGACGACTCCAACCGGGCCCTCATGGGAGCCAACATGCAACGTCAGGCTGTGCCATTGATCAATCCAAAAGCACCTTACGTGGGTACCGGTATGGAATACCAAGCAGCCCATGACTCAGGAGCAGCTATCATTGCGCAACATGACGGAAAAGTAACTTACGCAGATGCGGATAAGGTAGAAGTTCGCCGTGAAGACGGTTCGCTAGATGTCTACCACGTTCAAAAATTCCGTCGTTCAAACTCAGGTACTGCCTACAACCAACGCACTCTTGTTAAAGTGGGTGATCTGGTTGAAAAAGGCGACTTTATCGCTGATGGACCTTCTATGGAAAATGGAGAAATGGCGCTTGGTCAAAACCCAATCGTTGCCTACATGACTTGGGAAGGTTACAACTTTGAGGATGCAGTTATCATGAGCGAACGCTTGGTCAAAGACGATGTTTATACATCCGTCCACCTCGAAGAATACGAATCAGAAACCCGCGATACAAAGCTTGGGCCTGAAGAAATTACTCGCGAAATTCCAAACGTTGGTGAAGATGCTCTTAAAGACCTTGACGAAATGGGGATTATCCGTATCGGTGCTGAGGTTAAAGAAGGTGACATCCTTGTCGGTAAAGTTACACCGAAGGGTGAAAAAGATCTGTCAGCAGAAGAGCGTCTCTTGCATGCGATTTTCGGAGACAAGTCTCGTGAAGTTCGTGACACTTCTCTTCGTGTTCCACACGGTGCCGACGGTGTCGTTCGTGATGTTAAGATCTTTACCCGTGCGAATGGAGATGAGTTGCAATCCGGTGTTAACATGCTGGTTCGCGTCTACATCGCCCAAAAACGGAAGATCAAGGTCGGAGATAAGATGGCGGGACGCCACGGAAACAAAGGGGTTGTCTCTCGGATCGTTCCAGTTGAAGACATGCCTTACCTTCCTGATGGAACGCCAGTCGATATCATGTTGAATCCTCTTGGGGTGCCATCACGGATGAATATCGGTCAGGTTATGGAGCTCCACCTGGGTATGGCGGCTCGGACGCTCGGCATTCACATTGCAACACCAGTCTTTGACGGAGCATCTTCTGAAGATCTTTGGTCAACTGTTAAAGAAGCAGGTATGGCTAGCGATGCCAAGACCATCCTTTACGATGGCCGTACCGGTGAGCCATTTGACAACCGTGTCTCTGTCGGTGTTATGTACATGATCAAGCTTCACCACATGGTTGACGACAAACTCCATGCGCGTTCAGTCGGACCATACTCAACCGTTACTCAACAACCACTCGGAGGTAAAGCTCAGTTTGGTGGACAACGGTTCGGTGAGATGGAGGTTTGGGCTCTGGAAGCTTATGGTGCCTCAAATGTCCTTCAAGAAATCTTGACCTATAAGTCTGACGATATCAATGGTCGTCTCAAAGCTTATGAAGCCATTACC
Organism: Streptococcus oralis; assembly: GCF_001578945.1. Taxonomy (GTDB): domain Bacteria; phylum Bacillota; class Bacilli; order Lactobacillales; family Streptococcaceae; genus Streptococcus; species Streptococcus oralis_Q. The sequence continues at coordinate 11,733 of NZ_KQ969555.1, read as the reverse complement.
AAAGGTAAACCAATTCCAAAACCAGGTGTTCCAGAATCCTTCCGCGTTCTTGTGAAAGAATTGCAATCGCTAGGTCTTGACATGCGTGTCCTTGACGAAGACGATCAAGAAGTAGAACTCCGTGATTTGGATGAAGGCATGGACGAGGATGTGATTCACGTGGATGACCTTGAAAAAGCCCGTGAAAAAGCTGCTCGAGAAGCAAAAGCGGCCTTTGATGCTGAAAATCAAAAAGAAGCTGCTAAAAATGCAGAAACAAGTGAAGAAATCGCTGAAACAGAAGCGATCTTAAACGAAGCTGTAGCCAGTGAAGAATAGTCTCTAAAGAGACAAGTTAGAAATCGAATTTGAAGTGTTGGAGCACTGCGAAGAGAGATTTTTAGCTACTGGGACTAACAGTCTTCGACTAGGTCTAGGGCAAGGGGAGAGCATGCTCTTTCCTTGGCTGCTAGAACTCAACAACTAGAAAGGGAAGAAATAGTGGTTGATGTAAATCGTTTTAAAAGTATGCAAATCACCCTAGCTTCTCCAAGCAAAGTCCGTTCATGGTCTTATGGAGAAGTCAAAAAACCTGAAACAATCAATTACCGTACGTTGAAACCAGAACGTGAAGGACTCTTTGACGAAGTCATCTTTGGTCCTACAAAAGACTGGGAATGTGCTTGTGGTAAGTACAAACGCATTCGCTACAGAGGAATTGTTTGTGACCGCTGTGGGGTTGAAGTAACGCGTACGAAAGTTCGTCGTGAGCGTATGGGGCACATCGAGTTGAAAGCTCCTGTATCTCACATCTGGTACTTCAAGGGGATTCCAAGCCGTATGGGCTTGACCCTTGATATGAGTCCTCGTGCCCTCGAGGAGGTTATCTACTTTGCGGCTTATGTGGTGATTGATCCTAAGGATACACCACTTGAGCACAAGTCTATCATGACAGAGCGCGAATACCGTGAGCGCTTGCGTGAGTATGGTTATGGATCATTCGTTGCCAAAATGGGTGCCGAAGCCATCCAAGACCTTTTGAAACAAGTAGATCTTGAAAAAGAAATTGCTGAACTCAAAGAAGAGTTGAAAACAGCTACTGGACAAAAACGTGTCAAAGCCATCCGTCGTTTGGATGTTTTAGATGCCTTTTACAAGTCTGGAAACAAACCTGAATGGATGATTCTTAACATCCTTCCGGTTATTCCACCAGATCTCCGTCCAATGTTGCAGTTGGATGGTGGCCGTTTTGCCTCATCTGACTTGAACGACCTTTACCGTCGTGTTATCAACCGTAACAACCGTTTGGCTCGTTTGCTTGAGTTGAATGCACCAGGTATCATCGTTCAAAATGAGAAGCGTATGCTTCAAGAAGCAGTTGACGCTTTGATTGACAACGGTCGTCGTGGTCGTCCGATTACAGGACCAGGTAGCCGTCCACTGAAATCATTGAGCCACATGCTCAAAGGGAAACAAGGACGCTTCCGTCAAAACTTGCTCGGTAAACGTGTTGACTTCTCAGGACGTTCCGTTATTGCCGTTGGTCCAACTCTTAAGATGTACCAATGTGGTGTGCCACGTGAAATGGCGATCGAGCTCTTTAAACCATTTGTCATGCGTGAAATCGTTGCCCGCGACATCGTGCAAAACGTCAAAGCAGCTAAACGCTTGGTAGAACGCGGAGACGAGCGTATCTGGGACATCCTTGAAGAAGTAATCAAAGAACACCCAGTACTTTTGAACCGCGCACCGACCCTTCACCGTTTGGGTATCCAAGCCTTCGAGCCAGTCTTGATTGATGGTAAGGCCCTTCGCTTGCACCCACTTGTCTGTGAAGCCTACAATGCCGACTTTGACGGGGACCAAATGGCCATCCACGTACCACTTTCAGAAGAAGCTCAAGCAGAAGCTCGTATCTTGATGTTGGCTGCTGAGCATATCTTGAACCCGAAAGATGGTAAACCAGTTGTTACTCCATCTCAGGACATGGTTTTGGGTAACTACTACTTGACCATGGAAGAAGCTGGTCGTGAAGGTGAAGGAATGGTCTTCAAAGACCGTGACGAAGCGGTTATGGCTTACCGCAATGGTTATGTTCACCTCCATTCACGTGTTGGTATCGCGACAGACAGCCTTAACAAACCTTGGACTGAAGAGCAAAAACACAAGGTCTTGCTGACAACAGTTGGTAAAATCCTCTTCAACGATATCATGCCAGAGGGTCTGCCTTACTTGCAAGAACCAACAAATGCCAACTTAACAGAAGGTGTTCCAGCTAAATACTTCTTGCCACTTGGTGGAGATATCAAGGAAGCAATCAGCAATCTTGAACTCAACCCCCCATTCAAGAAGAAAAATCTTGGAAATATCATCGCTGAAATCTTCAAACGTTTCCGTACGACAGAAACTTCTGCCCTACTTGACCGCATGAAGAACCTCGGTTACCACCACTCAACTCTTGCAGGTTTGACAGTGGGTATTGCCGATATCCCAGTGGTTGAAGATAAGGCTGAAATCATCGAAGAATCACACAAACGTGTAGAACAAATCACCAAACAATTCCGTCGTGGTATGATCACAGACGACGAGCGCTACAACGCTGTTACAGCTGAATGGCGTGCAGCCCGTGAAAAATTGGAGAAACGTTTGGTTGCCAACCAAGATCCGAAGAACCCAATCGTTATGATGATGGACTCAGGAGCCCGTGGTAACATCTCAAACTTCTCACAGCTTGCCGGTATGCGTGGTCTGATGGCGGCTCCGAACGGACGTATCATGGAATTGCCAATCCTTTCAAACTTCCGTGAAGGTTTGTCAGTACTCGAAATGTTCTTCTCAACTCACGGTGCCCGTAAAGGTATGACCGATACGGCCCTTAAGACAGCTGACTCAGGTTACTTGACTCGTCGTTTGGTTGACGTTGCCCAAGACGTTATCATCCGTGAGGACGACTGTGGAACTGACCGTGGTCTCTTGATCCGCTCTATCGCAGAAGGAAAAGAAATGATCGAGTCTCTCGAAGAGCGTCTCAATGGTCGTTACACTAAGAAAACTGTTAAACATCCAGAAACCGGTGCAGTAATCATTGGTCCAAATGAGTTGATTACAGAAGACAAGGCGCGTGAAATTGTCAATGCTGGTGTGGAAGAAGTGACTATCCGCTCTGTATTTACATGTAACACTCGTCATGGTGTCTGCCGTCACTGTTATGGTATCAACTTGGCGACTGGTGATGCGGTTGAAGTTGGTGAAGCAGTTGGTACAATCGCTGCCCAATCTATCGGGGAACCTGGTACACAGCTTACAATGCGTACCTTCCACACGGGTGGGGTTGCCTCAAATACCGATATCACTCAGGGTCTTCCTCGTGTCCAAGAAATCTTTGAAGCCCGCAATCCGAAAGGGGAAGCGGTCATCACAGAGGTCAAAGGACAAGTCACCGCTATCGAAGAAGATGCATCTACTCGTACCAAGAAAGTCTTTGTTAAGGGTGAAACTGGCGAAGGTGAATACGTCGTTCCATTTACAGCACGTATGCGTGTTGAAGTTGGAGACCAAGTTTCTCGTGGTGCAGCATTGACAGAGGGTTCTATCCAACCAAAACATCTCCTTGCTGTTCGTGATGTCTTGTCAGTTGAAACTTATCTTCTCGGTGAAGTCCAAAAAGTTTACCGTAGCCAAGGGGTAGAAATCGGAGACAAACACATCGAGGTTATGGTTCGTCAAATGATCCGTAAAGTCCGTGTCATGGATCCAGGTGATACAGATCTTCTCATGGGTACCCTTTTAGACATCAACGATTTTACAGATGCGAACAAAGATGTCCTTATCGCCGGTGGAGTTCCAGCGACAGGTCGCCCAGTCCTTATGGGAATCACCAAAGCCTCGCTTGAAACCAACAGTTTCTTGTCAGCGGCTTCCTTCCAGGAAACAACTCGTGTCCTTACAGATGCAGCGATCCGTGGTAAGAAAGACCATCTCCTTGGACTTAAAGAAAATGTTATCATCGGTAAGATCATCCCAGCAGGTACTGGTATGGCTCGTTACCGTAACCTTGAACCACAAGCTATCAATGAAGCAGAATATCTGGCTCCTGAACAAGAAGAGACGGGAAATGCTCCTGTAGACGAAGCTATAGAAGTTCAAGTTGAAAAAATTGTAGAATAAAAGCAAAGAAGGGCCTTTGTCAACTGTAGCGGGTGACTTATGGCTAACATCTAGAGAGGACCAGATTGGTTCTCTCTTTTATGATGTTCAAAGTGACCAAAATTTTCGTTTTAAAGTTTTTGAAGTTTCTAAGAACCTGTATTCACAACATCATAACGTCCTTAAAATCCGACGAATGTGAGATAGTTTTACAAAAGCAACTTCAGATGATACAGATTTTTCAACCTCCTTGGCTAATCTTCGCGAGTGATTCAACCATGAGAAAGTCCGCTCTACGACCCAACGCTTTGGGTGATGCGTC
>NZ_KQ969555.1:4495-6284 GCF_001578945.1 Streptococcus oralis | reverse complement strand
AAACCGATTAAATCAGTTGTATTCTTAAGCAGTTCTATGTAAATCCTTTCTAATGTGAGTTTAGTTGCTTTTCATTATAGTCATATGGGGCTTTTTTCTACACTCAAAAAGGCTCCATAATTCTTACAGTGGATTTACCCACTACAGAAATTATAGAGCCTCTTTTGTTTTGCTCTTCTGTCTATTGGAGTTAGGTGGATGCGACACGATGTCTCTTAAATCGTATTTCATTCTCAAAAAGCAAAAATATCAGATAGGAGATGTCAGAGCTTAAAAATAATCATCGCCAATGATTTTCATTTTTGTCAGTTGAGCGTCAAAATTGGACATTTGAGAAGAGAGAGGAATTTTTATCTTTCTCGCAGAGTATAATCATGTATACGAAGGGAGAACTGAAAATGATAAAATCAATTCGCATCTTATTGTTACTAGCTTTGATCCAGATTAGTCTGAGTAGTTGCTTACTGTGGAAGGAATCCATCTTAACCTTAAAGCAGTCAGGCGCTTATTTTCTAGTGTTTATCGTATTGACATCAGGTCTGTGTGCGGGGATGAATTTCTTTTATACCCAAGATCAGGATGTCCATAGCATCTTAAGCAGTCAGAAAAAAGTGAAACTATTTTATAGTACCTTGTTGGTCTTAAACCTAGCTGGTGTCTGTCTGGTATTGTCGGAGACTATTTTTACACAGACAGCTTTTCAGCAAGAGTTGGTAGATCTTTTCTTGCCTTCCTTCTTTTTCTTGTTTGGAATTGATCTGCTTGTATTTTTACCGTTTGAAAAGTATAGTCGAGATTTGAGAATCGTTCTCAATAAGAAAAAAACAGTTGTCCTGACAGTTCTGGCAACGATGCTATTCTTGAGAAATCCAATAACGGTCTTATCCATTGTTTTTTATATCGGCTTAGGCTTCATTTTTGCTCGGTTTTTATTTCCAAAATCCATGAGAAGAGAATTCTCTTTTTATGGGCATGTAATTCGAGATATTTTACTTGTTAGTGCCATGTGTATATTTTTTTAAAAACTTTTTTCTGTCTTGAATTGTCAAATTAAGTGCACATTTTCTTCGTAGAAAACTTCATAAGGTGTTTTCCAGTTCAGACATTTTCGTGGCCTATTATTAAGTTTGTTCTCCCACAGCTGAATGGTTTGATCATCAACTAATGTTAGATCACTACCTTTTGGAAAATATTCTCTTAGCGGTTCATTCGTATTCTCATTAGTCCCTCGTTGCCATGGAGCATGAGGGTCAGGGAAATAGACTTTAATTTCTGATGATTCGTGAATTCTTTTCCTCTATCTGGAGTGATGGTTTCTTTCGGCAGGGGCTCCAACATTTGCGCCATAACCTCTATGACAAGTTTGCTTTTCTTGGTGGCTATCTTCTAAATTTGTAAAAAACGAGAATTGCGGTCGATTAAAGTAATCAAGCCAATTTTCCCGATTTGACCGGCAACGATGTCGGATTTCCAATCACCGATCCTAGTCGGTTATTGGTCACTTCTGAATTTTCGTATGACGTGTTTTGCCACGATGGCGGAGTTTGCGAATGACGCCACGAGCACCATGTGAAATCTTGTCTTCAAAATGTCCACGATAGATGGCTCTATAGATCGTTTGCTAACTAATAACAGCTTTTCCATACTCTAATCGCACCGAACCTTCTATTTCTTCAGGAGACCATTCGCGATCAATAAAAAAGTGCCTGACAGTATTGCTTAGATGATGATCTATTTCAAGCTTTCTCTTTCGCCCACAGTGTGATTTAGCATTATGGTAAGATTCCTG
>NZ_KQ969555.1:0-4203 GCF_001578945.1 Streptococcus oralis | reverse complement strand
TATAGAAAAATGGGTGCTAGTGTCATCCATTCTTTTTTAATTCTTTTTCAAAAGTATCCGAGAGGGCAGTAAAACTCAATTGTTCTAAGGTGAGTGGATGAGTAAAGGAAAGTCGGAAGGCATGGAGCATCAGCCTGCTTGTTTTTGATTGAGTATTATAGAGAGGGTCGCCCAGGATAGGGTGCTTGTGATGAGAAAGGTGAACACGAATCTGATGCGTTCGACCGGTCTTTAGTTTGCAACGGACAAGGGTAGTCTGATTTGGAAATTGCTTTAATCGACTGATATGTGTTTCAGCATATTGTCCATTTTTTGCATCAACTATTCTTTTTCTACGATCGTGTCGATCACGACCAATTTTATCTCGAAAGACAAGTTCTTTACTCTCTACTCGCCCTTCTATAAGTGCCCAGTACTCACGAGCGATTTCCTTTTTCTCCAATAAACGATTGAGAATAGGAAGGATAAAAGGATTTTTAGCGAAAAGCACTAAACCGCTTGTTTCTATGTCCAGGCGATGAACGACATAGCAGGTTTGACCAACGTAGGCAGAGACATGGTTGAGAAGGGCAATTTCATCAGGTTGATTTCCGTGAGTTTTCATTCCCTCTGGCTTGTTGACGATAATGAGATGTTGGTCTTGATAAACTTCTTGAACGAGGTCTGGATTGCCCCAAAGGATTTCTTTTGGCGGATAATCTTCCTCGTCAAAAGTCAACTGGCAAATGTCCCCTGGCTTGACCATCTCGTTCCAGTGAACTTCTTTGTGGTTAATTAAGATATTCTTCTTTATTCTCAAAAAATGGCGGATTTTTCTAGGGATGAGGAGTTGTTCCTCTAGAAATTGTTTGACCGTCATTTGAGGCAAGGATTCGGGTAATGTAAATGTGAATTGCATACAGATATTGTAACAGAAAAAGCCCTATTTGGATAGGGAGTAGCTAAATTCTTGAGTTCCTATGGTGAAGATGATAAAATAAACGCATGAAATTAGATAAATTATTTGAGAAGTTTCTTTCTCTCTTTAAAAAAGAAACGAATGAATCAGCGGAGTCTGATTCTACTAGCATGCGTCGTTCACGGAGCGATAGAAAAAAATTGTCACAAGTGGGCCCAGTTCGGAAATTTTGGCGTCGTTATCATCTGACAAAGATTGTCATCATTTTAGGGTTAAGTGCAGGTTTGCTAGTAGGAATCTACCTATTTGCGATAGCCAAGTCTACCAATGTCAATGACTTGCAAAATGCCTTGAAAACGCGAACTCTGATTTTTGACCGCGAAGAAAAAGAGGCAGGAGCCCTGTCCGGTCAAAAAGGGACTTATGTTGAGCTGACAGATATCAGTAAAGACTTGCAGAATGCCGTTGTTGCGACAGAGGACCGTTCCTTTTATAAAAATGATGGGATTAACTACGGTCGTTTCTTTCTAGCTATCCTTACAGCGGGTCGTTCTGGAGGGGGATCCACCATCACTCAACAGTTGGCAAAAAATGCCTATCTTTCTCAGGATCAGACCGTTGAACGGAAGGCCAAGGAGTTTTTCCTTGCCTTAGAGTTGACCAAGAAATACAGCAAGGAGCAAATCCTTACTATGTACCTCAATAACGCCTACTTTGGAAATGGGATATGGGGTGTTGAAGATGCAAGTAAGAAATATTTCGGCGTATCGGCTGCGGAATTAACCCTTAATCAGGCGGCCACTCTAGCCGGGATGCTCAAGGGGCCAGAGTTGTATAATCCTTTGAATTCCATTGAGGATTCGACCAACCGTAGGGATACTGTTTTGCAAAATATGGTTGCAGCGGGCTATATTGATAAAAATCAAGAGACCGAAGCGGCTGGAGTAGATATGGCTTCTCAACTGCAAGATAAGTATGAAGGCAAAGTTTCGGATTATCGTTACCCGTCCTATTTTGATGCAGTTGTCAACGAAGCAGTTTCCAAGTACAATCTCACAGAAGAAGAGATTGTCAACAATGGCTATCGCATCTATACAGAGCTTGACCAAAACTACCAAGCAAACATGCAGGTTATTTATGAAAACACTTCGCTATTTCCAACGGCAGAAGACGGAACGCATGCCGAATCAGGTAGTGTAGCTCTAGAACCCAAAACTGGCGGAGTGCGTGGAGTTGTTGGCCGTGTAGCTGGTGATGACAAACCAGGCTTTCGCAATTTTAACTATGCCACTCAGTCTAAGCGTAGCCCAGGCTCAACCATTAAACCTTTAGTCGTTTATACACCCGCAGTAGAAGCAGGATGGGCCTTGAACAAGCAACTGGATAATCATACGATGCAGTACAACAGTTATCAAGTAGACAACTATGCGGGTATTAAGACATCTCCAGAAGTACCTATGTATCAGGCCTTGGCGGAATCACTCAACCTACCTGCTGTTGCGACTGTAAACGAATTAGGTATTGACAAAGCTTTTGATGCTGGGGAGAGATTTGGTCTGAATATGGAAAATGTTGATCGAGTTCTTGGAGTTGCTCTTGGTGGAGGTGTGGAGACGAATCCTCTCCAGATGGCGCAAGCCTATGCAGCCTTTGCTAATGGAGGTCTGATGCCTGAAGCGCATTTTATCACTCGTATTGAAAATGCCAGTGGTCAGGTCATCAAGAGTCATAAAAATTCTCAAAAACGAGTGATTGATAAGTCGGTAGCCGATAAAATGACCAGCATGATGCTAGGAACATTTACCAATGGTACAGGAATTAGTTCGTCGCCAGCGGATTACGTTATGGCTGGTAAAACAGGTACGACTGAAGCTGTTTTCAACCCGGAATATACCAGTGACCAGTGGGTGATCGGTTATACTCCAGATGTTGTAATCAGCCACTGGCTCGGCTTCCCAACAACAGATGAGAATCATTATCTAGCAGGTTCGACTTCTAATGGAGCAGCCCATGTCTTTAGAAGTATGGCTAATACCATTTTGCCATACACTCCAGGTAGCACTTTTACAGTTGAGAATGCTTATAAACAAAATGGGATTGAACCAGAAAATACGAAAAAGCAGGTTGTTGAAAATGAGACAAACCAGTCTGAGGACCCGATAGGAGATATTCGTAGTCGTGCACAAAATCTTGTAGATGAAGCAGGACGTGCGATTTCAGAAGCTAAAATAAAAGAAAAAGCCCAGACAATATGGGACTCAATCCTTAATCTATTTCGTTAAGAGGCTTGTCAAAGCCTAGGTTTCTTGTTATAATAGATAAGATGGAGGCGTTATGGCACTAAAAAAAGCAAGCCTAGCTTGTGCAGTTTGCGGTTCAAGGAATTACTCAATCAAAATTAGTGGGAACCCCAAGCCAACACGACTAGAAGTAAATAAATTTTGTAAACATTGTGGGAAATATACGACACATAGAGAAACGAGATAGGAGAGAACGATGGGTTTTATTAAGGATATTTTTAAACTTCTTAAAGAAACAACGTGGCCAACTCGCAAGGAAAGCTGGAGAGATTTTCGCTCTATTATGGAATACACAGCCTTCTTTGTGGTCATCATTTACATTTTTGACCAGTTGATTGTTTCAGGTTTGATTCGATTTATTAACATTTTTTAGAAGAAAATACTAGCTTTCTTCTATTATGTATGAAAGGAAATATCATGGATAGTTTTGACAAGGGATGGTTTGTTCTACAAACTTATTCTGGCTATGAAAATAAGGTAAAAGAAAATCTATTGCAACGTGCACAAACGTATAACATGTTGGATAATATTCTACGCGTTGAGATTCCAACACAAACCGTGCAAGTTGAGAAAAATGGAAAGAAAAAGGAAGTTGAAGAGAATCGCTTTCCAGGTTATGTCCTTGTAGAAATGGTCATGACAGATGAAGCATGGTTCGTCGTTCGAAACACACCTAACGTAACAGGATTCGTCGGTTCACACGGTAACAGATCAAAACCAACTCCACTATTGGAACAAGAAATCCGTGATATTCTGGTTTCTATGGGACAAACGGTTCAAGAGTTTGATATTGACGTTGAAGTTGGCCAGACAGTCCGCATCATTGATGGCGCTTTTGCAGATTACACAGGTAAAATTACTGAAATTGATAACAACAAAGTGAAGATGATTATCTCTATGTTTGGTAATGATACGATTGCAGAAGTAAATCTCAACCAAATTGCAGAATTATAACCGCAGAGAGGCTGTGCCTCTCTTTTTGTGTGCAGTTGAGAGTGGAAAGGG
>NZ_KQ969554.1:104109-104747 GCF_001578945.1 Streptococcus oralis | reverse complement strand
ATTGACTCGCGCTAATGCTTGCGGATACTGAAGCGGATGCGCTTTGGCTTGAGCTTACTGATGCGCTAGCGCTTTGGCTTGCACTTACTGATGCTGAAGTTGATTGACTTGCAGATACTGATGCTGAAGTTGATTGACTTGCAGATACAGACGCTGAAGCTGATTGACTTGCAGATACTGATGCTGAAGCTGATTGACTTGCAGATACTGATGCGCTAGCACTTTGGCTTGAGCTTACTGATGCTGAAGCTGATTGACTTGCAGATACTGATGCGCTAGCACTTTGACTTGCAGATACAGACGCTGAAGCACTTTGACTTGAGCTTACTGATGCACTTGCGGAAGCACTTTGGCTAGCTGATACTGATGCGCTTTGACTTGAGCTTACTGATGCTGAAGCTGATTGACTTGAGCTTACTGAAGCTGAAGTTGATTGGCTTGCGGATACTGAAGCAGAAGCACTTTGGCTTGAGCTTACTGATGCGGAAGCGCTTTGGCTTGCGGATACTGAAGCAGAAGCACTTTGACTTGCAGATACTGATGCGCTAGCGCTTTGGCTTGCAGATACAGACGCTGAAGCACTTTGACTTGAGCTTACTGATGCTGAAGCTGATTGACTTGAGCTTACTGATGCACTT
>NZ_KQ969554.1:101262-103556 GCF_001578945.1 Streptococcus oralis | reverse complement strand
GGCTTGCAGATACAGACGCTGAAGCACTTTGACTTGAGCTTACTGATGCTGAAGCTGATTGACTTGAGCTTACTGATGCACTTGCTGAGGCACTAGCCGAACGACTTGAACTTACGCTCGCTGAGGCACTTGAACTTTGGCTTCCTGATACAGAAGCGGATACGCTACTGCTTACGCTGGCACTTGCGGAAGCACTTTGGCTCGCAATGGTCGATGTTGAAGCAGATTGACTCGCGCTAATGCTTGCAGATTGAGAAGTTTTGCTCGCTGAACTCATACTTCTGCTCAATGAGAATGACTTACTACTTGACAAACTTGCCGATGCAGAACTTGAGTGACTCTTCGATTCAGACAGTGAATCCTCTTTACTATATGAATCAATCTCACTTTGCTCTGCGCTCTCTGAATTACTCAAAGAAGTTGAGAATGATTTACTATTTTCCACACTTGTACTGAGGGAGCGAGAAGTTTCAGGAGTTTGTGGAATCGTCTGAACGTAGAGACGCCAGTGATAGATACTACCCGCTTCGTCATGAATACGGAAGTTCAATACTGCGCTACCTGCCTTAGTTGGTTGTCCAACAATATTTACAATCGGAATATAGCCTTCGCCATTATCTAGTTCATGTACCGTAATAACCGGTGTCAATCCAAGATCTTGTAAATCTTTTAATCCTTCTGCGTCAACTGGCAAACCACGTTCAGCTGCCTCGACACTCTTCCAAGCACCTTTTGCTTTATTTCCTTCATTGTTCTCATCGTGAACATACAACTTATAGTTGACGTGTTGCCCGATTTCAAAGGTTGGGTCGACACCACCGATAACGGCATCTCCCATAGTATTTGGATCCTTATTGATTTCAGGCGCAGCATTTGAAGCATCCGTCAACACGTAAAAACCGATATCTCTCGTTGTCGTATTCCCTGCTTCGTCCCGCACCGTAACTTTCAACGGTACATAACCAGTCTTGGTAGCTTTCCCGCTGATGGAAATCGTTGGCAAGTATCCCCCAGTTACTGATTCCGTACCAGTTCGGACTGTCAAACCAAATGATCTTAATGTGTCTTGACTTTCTGAATCAATTGTAACAGCATTACCTGCCGTGCCCTGAGTAGACCATGAACCGTTGCTCTTATTCCCTTTACTATCTTGGTCGTGTACATAGATTTTATCAGTAAAGTCTCTGATGATATCACGGTTTGAGAATGGATTGTTTTGTCCTTCTAGGGAGTCTTTACTCTGGTTAAAGACGCTGTCTCCAGTGTTTACATTCGGTGTAGGTCCTGGGTTTGGTCCTGGATTTGGTTTCGGAGCTGGATGATCCTTATCTGTGATGTTAAAACTAACCGTTTGAACAGAAGTTTTACCAGTTTCATCCGTCACCGCGATTTGAAGGTTAATTCTACCCGCCTTGGTTGCACGACCTTGAACTTTGAATTGACCAATGTACCCGGAGTTGTTACTTCTAGTAACTGCACCAATATCGTATGTCAAACCATGCTTAGCTAATTCCGTTCCACCGCTGATCAAACGAACACCGCTTATCGCTTTCTCACGACTAGACCATGCCCCGTTTGCTTTATCGCCTTTATTGTCCAAGTCATGAATATAGAACGTATCTGTTCTGTAGTCATTCACCGCGCGGTCTGCTATCAGTGGCTTATAACTTGGTTCCATGCTAGAGAAATCTTTGTTAAAGAAAGCACGGTTATCTCCATTATTCAGTTTCTCTAAGATTCGGAACGTGATATCTTTGCGAGTTACCCCTCCACGTTCGTCTCGGACACTGATCCCAAAGGTTACTAAACCTGATTTCGTTGGAGTACCTTGAACCCGAATGGATGGTAGAAAGCCTCCTTGACCGCCAACAACAGATGTTGCCACAACTTTGAATTCGAGGCCATGGGCAGCTAATTCTCGTTGCCCACTGATTAATGTCACCGCATTTTCAGCAGAACTTACTGTTGACCAAGAACCACTCGTGTTATTAGTCGGATTGTCTGCATCGTGCGCATAGAAGAAGTGGGTCTCAGTTTGTCCAACACGGAAGTTCGAGATGAGATTCATATTCCCAGACCCTGCATGTTCGATATCATGGTTAAAGACCGCTGGTCTATCAGCTGCTCTAAAACCTGTTCTTCCAACATTTCGGAAACCAGAATAACCCGTTTTCGGTGCAGTTGTAACTTGCTTATCTGTTGTTTGGTCTTTTTCCGCTTGCTTGGCAGCATCTTTACCTTGAGCTTGGTTCTTATCTGCTACGACTCCTGCCGCAATGTTATTGCTTGTCGTT
>NZ_KQ969554.1:83144-100305 GCF_001578945.1 Streptococcus oralis | reverse complement strand
CGAGTTCGAGGCTTTTACCCAGTTTTTCCCCGACTTGTAAAGCTTATAACGCTTTTTCTCATCTACGATCTCGAAATCTTTATTAAATTTTTTACTTCGAAACATTTGATTCCTTTCTTTTATCAAAATGCGACCCTTTGTTAACCTCATGACCATTAACAAAGCGTAAGTTGCACTGTCATTCTTAAAATAAAGCTGGTAGATGGCTACAGTCAGTCCCCATCTCCCACTAGTCTCTCAAGAAAAACATATCCCAATTGGAGTATACCTCTCACTTTAATCTAGCATGCTCCATTGCACACTATACCAAAAAATGTCTACTTTTCCAACTATTTACTACTCTTGTATGCGGTAGAATTTTTTAGAACGCCTAAATTCATACATTTTTTAGGAGAACATCACCGAGTTTTAAAAAAAGACTGAACAAATTTCTTGCTCAGTCTTGACATTGATACACTTATCAGGTATCATTAATTAAAGACTGAGTAAGAAGGTCGGTTTCTTACTCGGTAAGGCGAGAAGTGTTAGCGCACTTTTCGTCTTTTTTTATTCGATTAATTTAAGTAAATTATAACACATTTTTACATACCGTGCAAGTATTTTATGTTTGATTGTAGCACAAAAAGACCTTTTTTCACAAAGGTTATTGTTATATAACTTTTTATATACTTTGTTATGTACTTCTATTGTTTTCGGAAGTAGGATAATCTTTTACTATCAGGATAACATTGATATCTAGATGTATTTTCTTTATCAGTTTTACTCATTCTCTTTTTAATGGTATATGCAGAAACTTCCTCTAAAGAAATAAATTTTTCATAATCTTCTCTCCAGTTCCCAAAGAATAATTCTCTCAAGGAATCCTCATAATTCAAAACAATAATTCGACTCATCGTTTCAGCTCCAGCAAGAGTCCAGTACATCCCCCTTTTTTTCATTCTATAAGTGACCTTACGATGCTGACTCTCCATTATCCCGATTCCTGCATGACTGAATCCTCTCAGTTCGGCTGGTTTAGTGTATTGAAAATTTCTCAATATTTTACTCTTGAACTTCTCAAATAACTCTTGTTCTTCTTCTGTCTCGATATAACTTTCGGTCGTATCTAGGACAGTTCTCATTAACTGCTTATCATGTTGCTTAATCGCCTGGAAAGCTCTCTCTAATAGATCCTCAGAGTAAAATTTTAGATAATTCTTCAACTCCTTATTTACATGGTACTCATCCCAGAAATGTTCGTGGCGTTTAATTCGCAGAACCTTCGCAATTTCTTTGAAAACATAGGGTGTATATCCATGACCTCCATCAGAGTTCGTAATCAATAAAGTCTGATCCGTAACTTCGTAATTATTGAATAGATAATCGATCACCTGCTCCCTCACTAAGCGATTGTCAAGACCAATAAATTCCTTTTTGTCCTGGAGTTCAAATCGATTGCTCCCAACTTTCTGGCTTCCTGTATGGACTACAAAATGGGATAAATCATAATGTTTATTATCCTTATGTGTGTCACGTGCTTTGACCATCACACCATCACCCTCAATATAAATAACCTGGGCTTTTCTTTTGCGAACTTCTTTATTCTCTTCATAATATCGATAGTCCTCTCTTTCCTCCAATAACTTCTCACAAATTTTTACAGCTTTTACTACAATTGGCTTTGTAATAGAGATGTGATAAGTCAATTGGATTACCTGAGTTACTTTATCATATGGCATTAAAGTAGATAATTTGGCCACCTGATACATAAATTCCCAAGAGAAGCGGACATTCTTCTGAAGTCCTAACTTTTCATCTACTGGAATGACCCAATGATCTCCCTTTTTCCAACGTCTTCTTCTAAAAGTAAACTCTCCAAATGTGAAGGCAACGGTTCGCTCCATTGAATGAATACAGGTATAGCCCTTTGCTTTCATGACTGGAATCATCTCCTCATCATACCTAGAAACAAAGTTATAAAATTCTTTTGCATTTTGAAACAGCAATTGATTTTTTAGTTCTCTTTCATCAAAGAAAGCCATTCAGAATCCTCCCTTATTAAAATTACGCTTATTTTAATAAATTTTGACCTGAATGTTCAAATAATCCTTTGTTCTGACGAAAAAAGAGCCTATCTTTTCAGATAAGCTCTTATTTATCGTACCAGGGCTTTTCTTTCCCTTTCAAATAAGATTTGCACATTTCAATAGTAGCGATCCCCATAGGAATCAAAATAATACTCCATAAAATCGTCACAATTCCATCTGCAATAAAGGAAAAGTCACCTGTAAAGTGAAGCCCAAAATACAATAATAATACAACTGGAAGGAAAGCTGGAGCGAATTTTAAAGCAGCCAACCCTAAAACAATTATAAACACCATACTAAGACCAAATGTCTTATAGAACATATAGATAGCTATAGCTCCGATAAAAATAAAGAACAGCTGAACAAGTCTTTTAATATCAATGAAAATCATCATAGATTCCTCCTACTTTATCAGTAATATTTTAAAATCTCATCTGTTAAGTAAATTCTATTGGGTAGATTGGATCCTTGGCGGACTTCTTCAATTAAACCATGATTCTTTAGCTTCTTTTTCAAAGAAATCACTTTACTTTTACCTGATTGAAGAACCTCCATTAGCTCCTCTATAGGGTAACATACAAAAGTATTTCCATTTTCATCATATCCTTTTAATTCAAAGTCAACTGCAGCTCTTAAACGATTTAATAAAAGCATGTAGAGAAAAATTCCACTACCCTTCAAATCATTGAACTGTGGGTTATCTATTATTGGACGAGGAATAAAGAATTGTCCTGAATCTGTTGCTGCTGAAGAAAATTCTGGAATATCTGATAGATTTGATAAATATTTCATTATTCCTTCTCCATTTCAAGTGATTTTTCATGTGAACTGCAGATATTAGATTCTGCCTCGTACAACTTTCTAAGAAGTTCCTCTTTCTCTATCTCTCTCTTTTTATTCATATCATGAGTATAGTCTTTCTCTAGTTGTGGTTCTTCATCGTCATTATCATTTTTCTTCTTTATTTCTTTACTAAAATCTATCATTAAAAATCATCCTTTCTGATATCTCATTACTTAATTTTTCTCTGCATCTTTTCCCATTCTCTTATAATCAGGTTCTCAATATAAGATGAAGCTGATTTTTCACCATGATACTCTACTAAAGCATCTAACATATCGTATCGAACATTATGATGGAGAGAGAAAGGGAAACGTTGCTTTTTATTGTAGCTTTCAGGAGACTTTCTAGCCTCCTGATTTTGTTTCCTAGATGAAGAAATCTTTTCTCTCTTTGGTGTACTTTGGAATGTTTGTTTTACTTGTGCGAATCGATTCTCTGTCATGCTACCTCTCCTTCTAACACACTCAAAATATTTTCATATACGTAGTTTATATTATCATAAAACTTTTGATGTGTCTCTTTTTGGTTAGCTGTCATCTCTTCATGCTGCTCAAAGACACTCTGACTGATCACAAGACTCTTGGCCATGAGCTCTTTCTCCTGGATAGATCCAAGGTAAGCCTGATCTTCTTCAACAACTTCTAAAAATTGTTTGCAGGTGTCTGTTACATTGTTTCCAACGTACTTAATCTTATTCCCAATAAGATAAGGTTCAGCTTTAACATAGCTTTTCTTAGTAATGACTTCGATAGCTTCGCTCTTGATGAAGTCTACAAAATTTTTCAAAGATAACCAGGCACGAAAACCATTAAGAGAGGCATCAGAAACAGCTAAGACAATATCTGATACGGCTATAAAATTAGCCGTAACTAGGCTCTCGTCATTGTGCGTATCAATTAGAATGACATCAAATTGTGCTTCTAACTCCTCGTAATGTTCGCTAAACCACATAAACAACTGGAGATATTTGTTGTTTCGACTAGCCAGATCTAACTGCTCATCTGTCAAACGCTCATCACCACAAATCAAACTGAGATTTTCTGATATTGGAACAATTTCGTACTCTCCAGTCGTAAATATATCATAGACGGTTTTCTCACATTTTACATCAAATGTTCTTGTCAAATTGCATTCCCAAGCTCCATCAATGAGTAGTGTTCTAAGCCCCTTAACACGTGCCAACCAATCCCCTTCATTAAAGGTATCTGTAGTCTTACCACCGCCACCTTTACCTAAGTTTGTTGTCTGAATCTTCATGATTCCCTCCTCGTGTAATTGTGTATTTTGTTATATAACTTTTTATATACTTAATTATACCTGAAACAACTTTTCTTGTCAATATAAAAGCACAAAAAGTTATATAACTTTTTGTGCAACTTGTTAGCCGTATGTACCACCTATATTTCCACCAACATAGGCTTTTAGCTGGATTTGTTGAACCGTAGTATTGAAATTTCCAACGAAATAACTGTTCTCTTCTCCGTTTTTAGTTAGAACAATCAAAAATTGAATAACATCATCTGATTCAGTTGGCATCACTTCCAATTGTTCAGGTTGGAAATCATACTGATTCGTCAGAAGAGCCATCGCAAAGGTTTGAACCATCGCATTCTGTGTCATAGATAAATGATTCTCGATTGTTCCCTTGACATTTGGCAGAAACTTCGTCTTTTTTATATCTGCTACTGCTTCTTCAAAGGCTTTCAACACTTCCTTTTTATCTTCCAGTGTTGCCTCTGCATAGGGACGTTCTAGTTTTAGCTTAGCTGTCCGATAATGCTTTTCATCTGCTGTTTCCTCTTTGGAAGACGGTTCGTTTTGGGCAGTTCCTGAAGAACTCACCTGGGCTGTTTCCTCTATTTTGGTTTGTTGAGATGGCCTGAAACTCGATACGATCCCTATTCCTGCCAAAATCAATAGAACACATGCTACAATCGATACAACCATATTCTCTTTTATCCAATCAATCATCTTATATCCTCCTTTTAATTTGAACTTAATTTAGCTTCTCTGTCATCTGGATAAGCAAAAGAGATTACCTGTTCTTGCTGTTGAGATTTAGTCCAAATACGATAATTCCATGTATATGGAGTTTTGAACTGATCCCAACCACTTAGAGGTGTATTTTGCTCTACAAACAAGATGGAGCCATTCTCAAAAACATGACATACAATACCAGTATGACCATATCCTCCGCCTCCTACCTGTGTAGAAAAAATAGCGCCTTTTTTGGGTGTGCTCTTAACTGAATTTCCAAATATTGCAGCCCACGCTGCCGCCTGATCTTTCCCATCGCCCTGTACGGATCCAGAATGGCCCCATATTTGATTTCCCATGCTAATTGTAAGATTCACACATTGTCCAGCATACTCGTCACTTCCAGGATTATACCATCCTGTAGACTTAGCATAATCCATGCCTAAGCTCTTAGGATCAATAATGAATGATTTCAAGCTATCTGGTAAGTCTTCTGGTTTATACCCCCA
This sequence comes from Streptococcus oralis, assembly GCF_001578945.1. Lineage (GTDB taxonomy): Bacteria > Bacillota > Bacilli > Lactobacillales > Streptococcaceae > Streptococcus > Streptococcus oralis_Q. Next base: position 94,910 of record NZ_KQ969554.1, on the reverse strand, counting down.
TGCAGTCGCATCTGAAGGCACAGTTCCCGTTCCATCGGTACTGCTACCTGACTCTCCACATCCACTTTTTTCAGCTGAAGAAGACACCGCACTATCTGAAGAACCGACATCTTGTGTACTGGATCCTTCATAAGGTTTCTCACCATGAGCAGCAATAGCTTCCTTATCAAGCCACTGATACTTTGTACCTAGTTTTTGGTACATATCAGTTAGTTTGCTCTTATAAGTGCCATCTGTAGCCCATCCACCATCTGCTATAGCAGATAGGCTAGCAATACCATTTGTATTGTTTATAGCCCCTTTATAAAGTGTCTGGTGAGCCATAAACTCAGCTTTCCCTACGATCCCTGCATCGTAGCTAGAAAACCAAGTATAAGCTCCTCCTGTGCCGTCTCCAACATTCGCTCCAGGCTTTGTCCCACTTAAATCAACACTATCTTCACCATACGTCGCAAGAGTTACTGGAAAATTACTTTTGCTAGAGGTTTTAACACCTCCCATATTGTGAGCTTTCCAGAAGGAGGTACCATTAGGATTCGTAAAATTAAAGCCATTCTCTATCATTGTTTGAGTGATAGAGGCTGAAGGTAGGAAACCTCCTGCCTTCCAAGACAGGATATAGGCTTCCTTATGCTTTTTTACAAAGTCATCGATGGAACCATCAGCTGAAGAAACTGTTGGGTCGCCAGTTGAAGATGTTGTTTCTACAGCACCACAATCATTTCTTCCATTATTGGTTACAGCTCCCATTATCCCAACTAACATGGTTATCCCAACATTGATAATTAATAGGAGAGCCACAAAAGGAATGAGAATCTTCAGTTTGAATATTTTTTTCATGGATACCTCGCTTATCTACCACAATCCTAATATTGTTCGCAAAATTCCATAAAAAATTAAAAATACAATAAATCCTATTCCAATCTTCTTGAGACCCTTCAAAAACTCCTTATCTCGTTCCTTTTGTGCTTCCAGGCGTTTTGGATCAGATTCTCCCTCTGAAGCGAAATAATCTCTTTCTTGTTGCATGCGATATTTACGAATCAATACATATTGATCAAATCTCTGTTTAGTCCTGGCAATCATTCCTAGTTTATTTTTGGCCATTCTGGCTTACCTTCCTTTCTTATTCAATACCGCCATAGCGCTCAACTTCAGGGGCTAACAGCTGTTGGTTAAAGACTAGATTTCCAACCCCTGCAATGTTCATGAATAACTGCCCTTTCGCCAGACGAGGCAAAGTCTCTAGTTCAGACTGGTTCATTGAGCCAGATAAGGCGTTGGCTAGTAGAGGAACACTGGTTTCATCCGTCTGAGCAAAAACTCTATATTGCATCAGACCAAAAATCCTCTGAACTGCCGTTACGTACGGATCCTTATGAGTGCCAATCCCTGTCTCAAACAGAATTCCCCGTAGAGAATTAACTGACAATACAACACCAGCAAAGTTTTCCCCCATTGTATCAATCATATCGGCCAGGAGGTTGACACTACTTTCATGCTTAGGGTCAATGAGTGTCTGTGCCCCACTAATATTGACAATATAGTGCTGCATATCCATCTCCGTTAAGTCAGGACGTCTCTTCAGTAATTGCTTACAGCGTTTTCCGTTATTGACAATATCAGCCGAGACAAGTGAAAGAACAGAGAATATTTGAACATTTAACAAATGAGGGGCGTTCTTCAAACCTGAGAAGTCAAATGTCACAACTTGCTCTGAAGAGATATCTTGGAATTCTGTTGTTCCCTCGAAAATTTCCGCATTTGTTGTCAATAGTTCGTTAAACGTATTGTAAATACGCTTAACAGCTTTGATTTCAGCCATATCCGTGCTAGAACTTTGTTCTAGTCGACGTTTGTAGGCATCAACAAACAAAATAAAATCAGACAGAATAGGATACTGTTCCTTCACAATATCCGTCGCTTTCAGTTTTTCTGGATTCAACGAAGGATTTCGAGCCCACAATTCTTCTTCAATATAGAACTCATTCAAGAGAGTTCCAAATGTGATTAAATCGTCTCCTGTCACTTCATTATTCAAGAGTTTATAGATACTCTTCAGTTTCTCGATATGAAGGTTGTAAGACTTCTTCTTATCAATTTCAGTTCCTGCTTCATTGGTTACTGTTGGAAATACCTGGAAGATATTGATACGGTTAGATTCCCCTGATAAATCAAGAATCAATCCATGTTGTTTTCGTGTCTGATCAAGAAACTGGCCAGTAGCATCAAAGTTACGAATATAATGCCCCTTCGCATAGAGACCGTCTGTATGTTTCATAAGGAAGGAACGCTGTCCCATCTTTGGATTTCCAGATAGAATCATAAAAGATCGTGTTCTTTTCTCGTCACGTTCTAGAAAATTGAAATTTACCGCTCCGTTTGTTGGAGTCCATCCAAGATAGAAGCCCTTCTCATCTTCTAGTTTCGTATGATTAAAGAAATATCCACCAGCTATTGAGTGAGCTGGAGTCGGTATTCCTCTTCGATGATTGGGCAAATCAATCTGATACTCGGCTGGAATAAATGGGGCATGATATTCAAAATCTAATTCTCCTGATAGAATAGTGGATTTGAATTTCGACGTTTTGTCTTTGACCTCTTCAACCCTCTTGAATAATTCTTCTTTGGTTGATGCAAACACAAAGACACGAATATACATCCCGTACATAGCTATATTTTGCTTATCAATTTCACGGCTTAGTTTATTCAGATTGTCAATTTCATCTAGTTCTTTCCGATTATTGGTTAGTTTGCTATTGTTTGTAATCCGTGTTGACTTCTCTTCAATAGAGTCCTCAATCTCTTTTTGAAGCTGTCTATTATCCTCCTTGTACAGGGACAGGAAGGAACGTGTCCCAGGGATCAATAACAGTTCGGAAAGCCAAAAACGATCCATTCCTTCAGTTGGATACTCATAATAGTGTAAGACCGTATGGTATCCATCTCCACTTATCCAGGAGCGGTCATCCTTTTGAAAATCAATATTTCCTTGCGGTTGAATCTGACTAAGAAAGGCAAGGTCATATCCTTCATTTTTTAGTTGTCTTTGTCTACGTTTTGATAAATCAGGCATGCTATCTCTCCTACACTTTCTCATTCATATTGTTGTATTGCTTTATAATTTGAATTTTCTTCCTGTAGCTGATATCTTGTGGAACAAAATCATTATTTCCATAGGTTTTAGCCTTCCGAACCAATTCGTCCAATTCGGTTGTTGTAGGCGCAAATAGCCACAGAATGAACTCTGTATTATAGACTTCTTGTCGGATGCTTTCTTCAACCTTAATTTGGTTTTGAAGCCAAATTTCACGATCCTTGAGTTGTAAAAAACGTCTATCGTTTACTGATAACTTAGACATATCTTGTCGCACTAAATCCAAATGATGGCGCAAGTCAGAAATTTGCGTATCTGTATTTGTTGGCAAAGTGGTTGTCTCCACTTGGATATTCGGTCCAAATCGAGTCAACCAGGTTTCAAAATTTTCAATGGTTCTCATAACCTCGTTATAAGACATCGATCCTAAATCTTTACCTGGTATCTCCATCAGCTGCAAGTAGCCATAATCAACTAACTGGATATAAGCCTGACTGTTTGGAATGATTGATTTTACATCTAACAACTCAACGCAAGAATGCAAATCAAAATATTCCTGCGTTTGTTTCTTCGTTTCTTGAATACGTCCCAGCGGACGTTTCTCATTTTTTGGGGGTTGAGTTTGTTTAATCGCCATTATGATTTTCTCCTTCTGATATGGTTCAAGCTGATATAACGTTTTCTTCTTCGTCTGAAGAAAAGAAACATGCTGTGCCAATTCTTTTTGCCACCGTTAGTTGGTAATACTAAATAAAGGCTCATAAGAGGGGTTAAGAGTATAAACAAAAACATTTGAATCCACTGACTCTTTGGAAAGACTTTTGGGGCGACTGCTAGGGCAATGACTCCTGTAATCCCTACAAATGCGATATCCAGAAGTAAGAGGCCGATAATCTTGACCTTGGCATAGATATCTCTTGGGACTCCGTATTTTTCACTGTACATTGATTTCTCCTTTCTTTTTTACCTTTCCATTTTATAAGATAATCACGATTTCTTTTTTAAAGGTACAATGACTTTTCAAATGGTATCTCACCAGTCAGTGTTATATAAAAAATTATATACTTTCTTGCACACAAAAAAGAAGCCTCAAGCTTGAGACTTCTTGACTAAATCAAAGAATGATTCTTCAGAAAGGAAAGTGATGGATTGACCTTCTGATATTCTTCTAAGCGCTGCATCATGTTTTTTAGACCGTTTATCTGGATCAAAAAGATCCAACTGCTTGTGTCCTAAAACCAATATATCTGTCTTAGAAGATACATAGTTTTGGACGAAAGCTCCTTTACTTTCCAAAAATCGTATGGCTTCTTCTCGAGTAAGGGGACGTAGGCTTCCTGTGATAACAATGTTCTTCCCTGTTAAATCCATAGTTCAGCCTATTCTTCTTCGTCGTCACTCTCAGCACCCGTGATATGTCGTCCCCCCTGCATACGCTGTCCTGCTTGTTGCATTTGCTGGCTCATATAATTCATTTGATTCATGCTCTGTTGAAATTTTTGTTGAGAAGAATCAGGCTGTGTTGGTGGTTGTGTCGATTCTGAAACTGGTGCTTCTGCAGGTGGATTTGGATCTTGAATTTGGGACTCCATTCCTTCAGCTGAAGAAGTTGGATCGACAATAGGTGCTTCTGTTGTTCCTGGATCAATTGGAGGTTCAGGAATATCAATCGGCCCAGGCTGATCAATTCCAGGAACAGCATCATTTTTCAGAGCGTTATAGGTCGCATTGTGAGCAGAGGCAGCCTTATCATCCAGCTTATCTAAAACGTTGCCAACTGCCCCTTTCGTATTTTGCATGGCTTCAAAAGTTTTCCATTCTGCCAAATCAACCATATTGCTTACACCACCTTTGGCCGCATTCATCAAGCCTTGGTCTTTTACAGAGTTCCAAGCACCTTGAATGCCACCTCCAGTTCTGGCAAGACTATTGCCCAGAATCTGACTACCCTTAGAAACCACTCCAGGGGCTTTTTGAGCCATATCCATACCAAATTGACCAAGAGCCATACTGCCATTAAAGACACCGCCTGCTCCAGCCGCAAAGGCATTGCCCATCATCATAGCACCAAGCAATTGTTGCGCTGTTTCGCTATGTCCTGTTGAAACTCCAAGCCAGCGCTCGATCATAGCCACTCCTTGCATTGCTGCAAAGAATACTCCAACATAGACAAAGGCAGCTGCGAGACACTGTTCCCACATATTGAGTCCGTCAAAGAATCCGCCAGAAAGCTTCGTCACAGCTGAAACAGAAAGGATTGGCAAATCTCGGAAAATCTCAAGCGTTACACGCAGAATAATGACTTCAAAGAAGATTCCTGCTAAAGCACCGCCAATTGTTCTTAACAGCTCCTTATATTTCTTTGAGTTTGATAAAGAACTGTAGCCAAGAATCGGAGAGATCATGGCTTCAATCAGAATATCAAAAACTGATTTGACGAGCTTAATGATCATGCTGACCAAAAGAACAATCAGGATAATGTACTGGAGGAACAAGCCTATCCAGTTGACTTTATAACGCATGTAAACTGATTCAAAAGCACTCAATTGATTAATGAGGCGGTGTTCTGTAATGCTTTCAACACCTGTATTATTGGAATCTAACTTATGGAGGAACAAACCTTTAATACCATGTATTTTGTCATTTTTCTGCATTCTATTTAGCACTTCTGGATTTGTTGTACCATAGTTTGCCCCAAAATCAATCTTGGTCGCAAAATCAGTCGTGTCCCGCTGTTCAGGGTTATCCGTGATATTATTGACAGGGGTAGAGCCTTCCTGAACAGGCTTGATGTAGCCATAATCATCCATTGGAAACAACTCCGTTGAAAAATCCTTGTAGATCAAGACTTTTAAGTCGACGATATTATTTTTCATAGGCTGGATTGCCAAGGAGGAGACAGGTTGACTACCAGATGGCGCTTCACTGGAGACCGTCTGGATAGACATGGCATCCTGTGCCACTGCCGTTGAGATGGTGGTTAAAGCTAGTGGCAAAACGGAAGTTACAGCCGTTACCAAAAGGAAATTCGTGATGACTCCCTTGTATTTGACTGGCTTTGTAAAAACTCCTGCGACGGCCGACACGACCAAAATCAGAGTAAACAAGGACGTTCCTAATATCTGAAACCAGTAAAAGAACTGACCTATAATCGTCTTCTGGTCTCCTAGATAACCAAAGAGTCCAAAGAGCTTGAACATATTATTAAAAACATGTTCTAGGCTGGAAGTGATTTGATAAAGAGCCTTTGCAATCCCTCCTGGTAAATAGGTGAGAAATGCCATAAATGCAGGAGTCGGTTCTAAATAGTTTCCCCAGTAGGAATAGAACTCTGCCAGCTTTTTTGCATTCTCGCCTGTGATTTCACCATTGAGATCTTTGACCTCATTCACCAAATCTGAAAAGGTTTGATAGTGCACTAAAGATACCTTCTTTCTTTTTAAGATACCCCTATCATATTCGATAATGGCAAAATCGTTTTTAAAGGGACAATGAAATTCTGACAAGAAAAAAAGCCTCAAGTAATTGAGACTTTTGTAAATTAATCTGCGGTTCCGTTGAAATCATAGAAAGCATTGTCCTCTTTATAGCCACGACGGAGTTCAATAATTCGGATTTTTTTACCACCCTCAGTCAAGACGACTTGATAATAAGCCTCTGCTTCTTCAGGCTTATCTATATCTCTATAATCAACAGCTATTGTAAAGTTATCCTTTCCTTTCAGCTGACTCTCTAAACTAACAATAGTCCCCCTGAAAGCGGCTGGGATTGTCTTTACTTGCTCCTCTGACAGAACACTATAATTAATACTTTCACCGTCGTTATTTGAGATGGTTCGTTTTTCTTTATCAAATTTTAAGGTAGTTCCTACTCCGCCCTTAAAATCAGTACTCTCATAACTATGTTCTGGGGAAAATCCTGTATAGCTATCTTTTAGCACATTTTTAGCGAGACTTTCAGGTGATTTTTGACCACATGCCCCTAGTAAAATCAAGGCTAACCCTACTAAAACAATTCTTAAAAAGTGCTTTGCTTTCATCCCATTTCTCCTATCCGTTATTTATCTCATTATAACAAACATCATTTTTTCTTGCAAGTGTTTATATAACTTATTGTACATCTTTTTAGATAACTTCATCCGCAAAGAAGTCGTCTCCGTCATCATAATAATCATAGTCACCGTGAATAACACTAGCTGCAGCTGCTTGGAATAATTCATCTGTGGAAGTAAAGGATTGGGATTGCACCTTTTGCCCTTTGCTGTGACGACCTGATAGTTTAGGAGTTTCGCCATTGTTGCTGAGGAGTGGCATGGTCAAACGTTGCCTCCAGTCGATGATGTTGTTGAAGGCTGTACCAGCATCAACTGCTATCTCCTGAAGCTCTAGCTCACGGTGGGCACTTTCGACTGGAATATCTGCAAGAGTCATCGATGTATCAAACTCCTCTTGTAAGAACATGTACTTGTAAGGGAAGCTGTTCTTATCATGTGCGAAGATTGGATCCGTTGTGACCTTACGTCCAACATTATCCCGTCCTTTGACACCACGGAGGATCACTGCTTCTCCTTCTTGAAGTTTAGCTAACTGGGTCGGGGTCATCAACTCTTGTCTTGGATTTTCAACAGCTACATTTGGATTGGCTTCATCTAGGATATTGCTGGAGCGTCTTCTGCGAGTAATGGTACGTGTACCCAACTCCCCACTAAATCTCTTATTGGTATCTGGAGACGTCGTTTTGACGTAAACTTTCAACGAACAGTTATCCAGAATGGTTTGCGTAACATTTTCACCATAGACATTGACCAATTGCTCCAGGTTTTGAATCCAAAGATAATAGAGAATATTTTGACCCAATCCGATGGAAATTTTCGTATCCATGTGAGGAATAGCTGGCATGTTTGTAAACTCATCCAATATATGGAGAATCCGATTGATACATTTCCGCCCATTTGTTAATGCAAGCTCATAGTTGGCATTGTATAACTGATCTAAGAACAAAGAGACAATCCCATTGTATTCTGTGCGGTTTGGCGGTGTTACCAGGTAGATGACTTTCGGTTTATCTGAATAAATAAGTTCAATATCCGACTCCTGAAGAAGATTTTGGGTATCTTCTTTGTTCTTTAAAACGGTGATATCGATATGATCTAAAATCGGCTTCTTGGTATACTCATCTAGTTCTAGACTATCTCCATCTCTTCGATAGACTTTTTCAGCTGAGAATTGGAAGACTTGATCCCGAACTGGAGACTTACCATTTTTCTTATGATTAAAATCAATCGTAACCGTAAACTGATCTGGAAGTTTAGGTTCGATGGCATAAGTCAGATAGCCTTCTCCATCAATAAGAGCTGTCGCTTGCTTCACATAGTCGACTTGCTTTTCAACTTTGCCCCATTTCTTCAAGCCTGTAATCGTTACTTTAGCAGTCTTATGCTTAAACTCATTTTTTAGTTGACTGTTGGTGCTTGATCTGAACTTAACGGACAATCGACGTGGGAAGCCAAAAGACTCTAAATCAATCGAGTTTTTGGAAGTCAGTTTGGCCACATTGTCTTGCAAGAACAGGTTGATTCCTGTCATCATGCTAGAGTAGACATTCCCTTTAGTCTCATCACCACCAAAGTCGGAAGCACGAAATTCGATATCCGCCATTTGTCTAAATTTCGAGAATTGTTTTTGATTCACTTGTCTCAAATTATCAAAATAGACCGTGATTTTTGATTTCTTGGATACCTGTTGTTCTCTAGTTGGATTCTCAACGACTTCCCCCGTTCCATCTACAAAGACTTCTTCTGATCCCATTGTGGCTAAAAATTTCGCAACGTTTGGGATGGTAATGGTGTCCCAAGCATCCTCTTCACCATTTTGAACGGTTTCATTAGCCCTGTCCATCAAAGCCATTGTCAGAGCGTTAAATAGGGATATAGAAGACTTACGAAAATACTCCGCATTTCCCTTCTCTCCTCCCTTTTGTTTGGGATAAATGGATTCTGCGACTGCGTTGACATAGGTTTGCGTTTTCTCATAGTAGCCCTTCTTTGCGGCTGCTATGGCCAAAGCTAGGGGATTGAAAGACATAGACCAATCCATATTTTGGAAAGAAAGCACATCAACTTCATAGCCACGTTGCCTCATCGTTTTGTAAGAGGCTTGGTAGTGTTCTCCTTTCGGGTCTGCCAGAACCATCGATGGCTGCAATTCCGCACGGCTGTTGATATCAATCGCTGTCGTGATCTGACCTTCCCCCTTACCTGAACGAGTCATCCCAATCCCTAACAGATTCGTAGGTTTATCTTCAATGTAATAATATCCCGAAGGAAAAGATTGCATGCCCAAAATGCGTTCCGCATTGGTCACGTATCGACTGATTGTCTTATTTTGCCATAACATTTGCGTTCGGAGTGTTTGCCCAGCTAAATCATGAGTCAACTCATGAAGCACAGGAGCCCCACCTTCACCTGGATAAGTTAAAGCTTTATTCGGAATCTTTTTGTATTGACGACGGATTTCATCAATCGTCACAAAACGGTCATCCCCCTCCTCATTATGGTTGTAGTCACGAAACTGCTCAAAGTTGATCCAAGCAGATTTCCAAGCAAGGACTAGACCCATCAGAAAGAGAGGAAAAGCTAAAATCGGGGCAATCCAAAAGACTTTTACATTCAGTAGACTCTGAAACAAGAGACTATTCAAGTCAAAGTTTACGGCCTTACTGGCATCTTTAAACGACCAGGCACTAAAATAGAGAAAGCGGATGGTAGCTCTTAACACAGTGACCAGATAATTGGTCAAGATAAAGGCAATCAAGCTAAAACCTAATCCCATATAAACGAAGCTGCGGTAACTTTTAAAATAAAGAATGGGTTTCATTTCTTTATCAAACCGTTTCCGTTCTCGTTTAACAAAAGGGAGGGTATAGAATATCCTGAAGAAAACATTCCAAAGAATGAGAGAGACAAGCGCAAAGATTTTAGGTAAGAATGACTTCATCCCATTGATCAGCCCTCTAACTGATTGTCTCCATACTTGTTTCCAATCAATCGCTTTATGATCTTTCAAACCTCTTTTGAAAGTCTGCTTCAGCCAACTCTTGCTTTTTAGTAACCACTGATACTGCCTTAAAAAGTAAGGTTGAAAGAGTCTAAAGAGGTAATAGCCCGTACCTCCTAGAAAAAGCAAGGTATTGAGCCAACTGGCTCGAATCACTTGGATAAGGGTATAAAATACTACTTCAAATAACTCAAACAAACGACTACCCCCTCACACCTTCCAAGAACCATTCCATTTTTCGAGTATAGAAGCTCGAAAAGAGAAATATGTGAAACTGTAGCCTTGGAGAGGCTTTCTCATAACGGTTAAAGTAATTTTCTAACCATTTCTCCCCATCCAACTGAAGAACATTCAATCGGCTAGACCGACTTTGTTCTAAGTAATTGGTCACCTGAAGAGATTCTGCAATCAATTCATCAGACAGATAATTGTATTTTTGTCTTGCCATTGTTGCACTCCTTTCTTATTATTTCTTAATTCCCCTCTATTCTAAGGGATAATATCAAATTCTTTGTTAAAGGGACAAAAGATATTGTTATACCATAAGTTATATAACTTTTTGTGCAATAAATGAGCGACAAAAAAAGCACACAAGTGTTCTTGTATGCTTTCAATCCCTTTAGAATGGGGAATCCGCATCCATTGGTTCAGGATAAGACGGAGGAATAAAACTTGGTGTCGGCTGAGAAAAGCCCTGTTGTTCCTGCTTACGTCGATTAGATGCTTCCCTATTTTCAAGGAAAGTGATTCCTCCTTGTTGATTTGGGGAAATAAACTGATACGTCCGACGTTGACCCTGTTCATCATCATAAGGCCGTTGGATAATTTCTCCTTTTAAGAGGATTGGAGAGCCTTTAGATAGGCTCTGAGCCATCAATTCCGCTTGTTTTCCATAAACTTGTACATGGAAGAAACTAGGGATTGGTTTATTTGTATCATCAGTCATACTCGAATCACAAACAAACTCAAATTTGAAACTGGCATGACCATTTTGAGTTTGACCTACTGCATCGCTTGGGATGAATGCAACACGTCCAGAAGCGATAAATACTTGCATTTTTTCTCCTTTCAATAAAGACCACAAGAGAGTTATAACCCAGCTTGTGGTCATCCTTTCATTTTAGTTCGTCAAATTAGTGTTCTTTCGACTTACGAAGACCTGCAAAACTCAACAATCCTAAAATCATTCCTACAACCGGAAGCATGCTTGCTGCTGTTCCAGTATTTGGCAGTGATTGTTTTGGTTTTCCTGGTTCTTCAGGTTTTGGTGGTTCTGGAGTGTGGGTTGTTACCTTGGCAGTCATTTCTTGTCCATTGACAATATTGACAAAAGTATTCTCAACTTCTCCAGCTGCGATACGCTCAACTTCAATATAGAAGTCTGCATCAAAGGTTCCTTTAACTCCTAGAGATTTTAGGAAGTCTTGGTTAATAACATAAGACCATTGGCCACCTTTAGCATCCCACTTAACAGTCACAAGTTTCTTGATGAACTCTGAATTGGTATCTTGGTTGAACTCAAAGGTAAAGGCGTAAGAGGCACCTTTGGCAATCTTATCGCCTGCCTTAACCACTTTACCATCCTTCAGGATAACATCGTAAGGTAAGGTTAGA
>NZ_KQ969554.1:78027-82701 GCF_001578945.1 Streptococcus oralis | reverse complement strand
CATGTTTTTCTGGAACAGTTACTCCATCAAGAAGGTACTGAACAAAATCACCTAGCTGGACTTCTTTGCCATCAAGGACTTTCTTGCCAGTTCTATCAAGTACATGTTTTTCTGGCTTAACATTTGGAACTTCAACTGTTACAAGATTCGACTGATAGCTATTCCCAAAATCGATCTGTTTAAAATCGTTCTTCACGATTTCTCCCTCTTTTACTAAGAGTTTAGCTGAAAGATCAATCGTCACATTTTTATTTTGCTTCACGTAATTGTTGTAGAAGCTCGCAGAGTCTTTTGCAACCCAAAGATAAAATTCACCTTTAGGTGCCAAGTTCAATTCCTTCAAAATCTTATTGATTGCATCTGTACGTCCTTTGTCTGAAAGCACGTGATACATATCAAAGAGCTCTTTCACATCTTTCCCTGCAGCCGTCATTGTAATCTTGTCCTGGTCAACTGTGAAGGCTTTGTCTTGAACATCATCCAAGATTCCAAACTTCTTACCAAGTGCTTGCGCTGAAGCAAGAGTTTTGGTATATGGGCTATAATCTGTTGTCAAACGGAAGGTCACGTTGCGGTCAAATGTTGTCGCACCGTTGATATCCTTACCAGAATGATCTAACACAGCTTTGACTGGTTTTGGTGGTTTCGGCGTATAGTTTGTTACAGTGTTTGAGTAAGCCTCGTAGTTATTCACTAACACTTTATAAGTGTTATCATAGAATCCCTTGTCATAGATTGGCTTCCAGGTAATCACTGGAGCTTCTAAGCGTTTCCCTTCGTAAGTTGCAGTAAAGGTATAAGTGTTCTTTTCTGCATCATAGGCAACGCCCCATCCTGCTTTCTCTGCAGTTGCTTTTGTGACAGCTACATCAGGAACAGCACCAGTTTCAAGTGGATCAATGATGGTAATCTTGTCCCCTTTTTTAAGGTTCGCATAGATATTATCATGGGTCAATGTATAGGTCTGAGTAGCGTTTTTAGCTACTGTTTGGCCATCTGTATTGGTCTTATCTGTATCTGCTACAGATTTGCGGACAACTGGTTTATATTGCAATTTGTATCCGTGATAGCTAGCGGTTAAGTGCTGATTTTTGGTTTCAGAAACAGTCTTCAGAGCCAAGGTTGGTTTTGCTGGATTCTTCGCATTAACCAATTCAGCGGATACAGGTTCTGGTTTGACAGGTTTAACCGTGGTTTTGGTAAGACTTGCTGTAGCAGGGACTTCCACAACTGGCGCCACAACTCTAGTATTCAAGGCAAACCAATAAGTTTGACCATTTGGTGTTTCTGGTCCATCCCATTGGATAAACTCAGTCTTGAAATCTGTTCCTGACTTGAAGACACCAAGCGCTGCACCCTTGTATTGGTAAGGTGAGTCAGATGTATCCCAGAGATGACCGACATCCTCTTGACGGTTATAGTCTTCTGCATAGACATAACCGTAATCTGTATTTTCTGTAACAGTAGAACCGTTAATCTCCACGTGCTTCCCGTTGATAGCTTTGGCACCTTCCCAACCAATGCGGTTGTGGTTTAGCGATGAGTAGGTCAAGGCTGCTGGAGTCTTTTCACTTGCTTGGAATGCTACTTCTTTCCCGTCTACCGTGTAGTAGTAGGTATCTGTAACGAGGAAGTTCATGTAGTCAGCAGCGCCACCAGCTCCATCATTACGAGCCACTACAAATCCTTCAGTTGGATCATTCAAGACATAGACATCATTCAAGCCCGTTTTCCCTTGGTTGAGGATTTCAAATTTGCGATGGATACGAGAAATATCGTGTTGTTTCCCATCTGCAGTTGAAACGGTTAAACCTTTTAAGCCTGTATAGTCAATTTCAGTTTTCCAGCCATTACCAACATCCTTATATTTTAAGACTTTGGTAGAATCAAGAATACGACCATATCCTGAAGAACCACTTGAGGAAGCAATATAACTTGTCGTTACTACTGTTGAACCTGAAGCAGATGACTTCACTGTTGCTTCAGGATTAGCTGTTGCAAGACTAAGAGCCTGTAAGACAACCTCTTTTGTGTACCCTTCCGTACTTGTTTTAGATTGAAGTTCATTGTATTTCTTCTGCCAGTCTGCTTGTGCTTGCTTAGCTTTGTCATAAGCTGCTTGGTTTTGGTTGCCAATTTGCTTGGCTTCATCAGCTGAAGAAACCTCTTGTGTTTTAGAAGTTAAAAGTACACCAGAATTTTTCAAATCAGCTGATTTGCGATCAGCATCTTGATTGACTTGTTCACTAGCATTCTTCTTCTCTGTGTAGGCAGCCATAATCGCTTTGTTAAGCTCAACTTTTCCTTTTGCAGCTGCAATAGCCTGTTCATTTTTCTTTTGTAGATCCTCTACTTCTTTGACTGAAGAAACGGTATGTGTCACGACCTTAACATCAACTTTTTCTTTCTTCAGCTGTTCAGATGCGCTTTCTACCGCTTTGTTTAAGGTAGTAGCTTGCTTCACAGTCGCATCATACTTCCCTTTTTCAACCAGGTAATCTGCTACTGCTTTCTTGTTCTCTGATAAGACCTGTTTAGCTGTTTGAGTAGCTTTCTTGTTTTGGTCTGCTGAACCATCTGTGGCAGTCGAACTGTCATTCGTCACTGTGACAGTTGTTGCCCCTTCATGTTTGGCTTTTTCAGTAGCCACAAAGTTATTATTGGCTTGAATAGCTTCCTGCGCTTCCTTGAAGGCTTCATTGTTTTGAACCTGTTTTGCAGTCGTTTCTTCAAGTGCCTTGACTTGCTTATCCTGGTCTTTTTTGATTTCAGTCTTGGACTGTTCCAGTTTTGAAGCAGTCGTATCTGTTCCCTTGTCAACTGATTGAGTCTCAGAAACATTTACCCCTGCTTCTCTTGCTTTTCCAGCTGCCTTAGTAACTACTCCATTATCAATCGCTACAGACTGGCTTCCTGTTGTTTTACCAGCTTGTGTAGCGTATGCGTTGTTGTCGTTTTTACTTTCAGGCTGGACTGCTTCATCCGCCAATACAGTTCCTGCAGAGAAAGCTACAATCCCTGCAATTGCAATTCCTGATACTAATCCTTTAGCCCATTTTTTCTTACGGAAATATCCGTGTCCTTGTGTTTTTTCTGCCATTTAATGTTTTCCCTTTCCATTTCACCTTAAAATAATTTTTTCTTGTAGAAGTAGCCAACTGCGGTCAACAACATCCCACCAATAGCTCCTAGAATGCTTTCTGCTGTCCCAGTGTTTGGAAGTGTTTTGAGCTTGCCATCTTTATCAGTGATAGAAATAGTCTTATCTTCGTTAAGGCTTCCCCCTACTTCTTCAGGAGCCACTACAGAACCATCTGAGAGAACCACGTTCCCGTTTTGTGTGCTAACGACAGAAGCTCCTGTGTTGGTTTGAACGGGTTCTTTTGTCACATCATGCACCACTTGACCTGTTGAGCTTGAAGTTGTGCCAATTTGTGATGTTCCTTGTTGGTTAGCCTGGTCTGTTGTTTGTGGTTTTTCAGCTGGAACGCCGTCCAAACTTTCAGCATCATCTTTCCCTTGTGGTTTATCTGAAGGTGCTGGCTTGTCAGTTGGGACACCATCCAAACTTTCAGCATCGTCCTTGCCTTGCGGTTTCTCTGGTGTTACTGGCTTGTCAGTTGGGACACCGTCCAAGCTCTCCGCATCGTCCTTCCCTTGTGGTGTACTTGGAGTGGTTGGATCAACTGGAGTCACTGACGGCTCTGTTGGTTGAGTTGATGGAGTTTCTGTTTCTGTTGGGGTAGTTGGTGTAACCACTTCTGTTGTTGGAGCAGAAGAATCGATAGGGGTCACTTCATCAGCTGCCACATAGCCAGCTTGTGCAAGTGCGAGTGTTGAAAGTGCGAGTGTTGCGAGTACTTGTTTTTTGTTCATGATTGTTTTTCCTTTTCTAATTTTTAAGATAATTTGATTCTTTTGGTTCGGTCTCTACAACAAAACCATATTTTGAAGAATCTGAAGCTTTTACATCAAACGTTAATCTGATGCTAGATGATTTATCCCCTCTTTTCACAGATAGGATATAAGAGACCGTATATTTTTGAGATGCTGAATCATAATCCAGTTTCTCTAAAATTACGGATTGGAGTGCTCCTTCTTTAGGTGCTGTAAATTTCGCATCACCTTCGGAAAGAAAATCTACTAGGTTTTCTTTTTTGCCCGAGTAGTAAGAAGGTAAGAAATAACGGCTAAACACATCAACTTCATTTTTCGTTGAAATGATAAGTTGAGTATTTTTTTGTTCCTGATATAAGAAATTTACTTTTTCGGACTGGCTTGATAGTTGAGCGAAAGCAAGAAATACGCAAACGATATTTATTGCTAACAACACTCCCAAAGCACCTAAAAATAGATAAATTTTCTTCAGGGAAACTGACTGCTTTTGAGCTATAGGAGGGGCAACAGTTATTTGACCTCCTACTTTTAGATCATGTGATGGACGATTTGGTTGTGAAAGAACTGCCATCTCACCTTCAGCTGGGAAAAGAGGAAGAGAAGAATCAGATAACCCTAAACTTTGTTTATATATAGGGTAAATCTGGTTCTCAAAATACTCCCGTTTTTCTTGATAGCTGTAATTCGCAAATTCAGAACGAGTAAGTATCGCTTGAATGAGAGGAAGCAAGAGGTTTTCATAGTCTTCAGTAATGAGGAATGGACTAGCATAAACCT
>NZ_KQ969554.1:49137-78007 GCF_001578945.1 Streptococcus oralis | reverse complement strand
ACTAGCATAAACCTCCCCTTCTGTCACTACGCTTTTCCCTTCCAGATGGGCAATTGCTACTTTTTTCAGCTGAAACTGACCATACGCCTGTTTTAACTCTTTAAATAACAATTCGGCTTGTTGAAATGTTAGGTAGGGCAAACTTTTTGCAATCGGCTGAGAAAAATCAGAAAGATGATCCAATCCCTCGATGATATCAAGCAATTCACTATCATCCTCTGGCCCTCTCCCATCTTCCCAGGTGATTTCTAGAAATAAGTCATCTGTAATCATACAGCGACCTTTATTAAAGAGCGCAAAAGCCATATATCACCACCCCTTAATTTTTCACGAAATCAAAAATCCATTCAATGATACTTGGACCTGCAGAAACACCAATAATTGCAATTGCAATAGACACCCAATTTTTTTTCATTGAGGCTTTTAACTCCCGTCCACCAAACGCATAAATGAGCGAAGTGACAACGGCAGCTAGACCAAATAGCGCAACACTGACTAGCTGAACTTTTGTAATTCCTTGTCTTGCCAAGTTATCCGACTTAGCAAATGGATCGTCCGCATAGACTGTAGATCCTGTTAGGAATAGGGAAAGGCTCAATAAAAACATTTGTGATTTTGTTTTTACTTTCTGAAGTTGTCTTGTCAAATAATTTTTCATAGAAATCCTCCTTTGTTTTTTTGACAACGTTAGTATAATAGATAATTGAAAAAAATTTTTTAAAGGGACAATCATTTTTTTACGGTGAGTTTTAAGAAAATAATGCTTCACCAAATGACGTCTTTTCAGCTTCGACATCAAATAATATTTTTCTTTTATCTTCACGGTGATACTCATCTGGCGCATCACCTTCTACCCAAAGATGAAAATGATACTCTTGGTTGTGATCGGATAAGTTCAGAAACTCTTTAGAAATTAAAGGAAGCACCTTGTGCTTAATCACTCTTTCCAGAGGTCGTGCACCATCCTTTATATTGGTTCCTACATCCAATAAATAAGTAACCAAACTTTTTTCATAAGAGAGAGTCAACTTTTGATTCTTCATTCTTGCTTCGATTTCTGATAGTTGTTTGACAATAATTTCCTTATTCACTTTCTCGTCTAACATGTTGAAAATCAATTTATATTCAATTCGATTGAGAAATTCTGGTCTGAATTTAGTTTCTAACTCTAACGTCATGCTCTTTTCAAACTGAATTTTATCCCTATCTGTTAGTTTTTTAAAATTCCCTTTCAATTCATACTGCTTAATAATTTTTTCAGCACCAATATTCGTAGTAATAATAATGATTGTATTCTTAAAACTCACTTGCCTTCCAGTTGAATCAGTCAAGCGCCCTGCATCAAGCACTTGCAAAAATAAATCTACAACTTCTGAATGTGCTTTCTCCACCTCATCGATCAAAATAACGCTATAAGGTTTTTGTTTAACCTTCTCAGTCAATTGTCCTTTCGTTCTAGTTTGACGATCACCAATCAACTTTGTGATATCTCCTTTTTGCTTATACTCAGACATATCAAAGCGAATGATTGCCTCTTCATCATCAAACATTCCCTCTGCTAGTGCCAAAGCAAGCTCTGTTTTTCCAACCCCAGAAGTTCCTAGAAACATAAAGGAGGATAGGGGCTTTCTTTGATCCTGTAAACCAGCTTGTGCAACAGTTATAGCATCCACAACAGCCTCTACAGCCTCATCTTGCCCTTTAACACGTCGTGACAGCTTTTCTTTTAAACCGTCAAGTCTTTCCTTATTACCTTTCAAAATTGTCGTGACAGGAATACCTGTTTTATTTTTTAGCACCTCTGCAATTTCTTGCTTCCCGACATGAACTAATCCATTTGTAGAACAAATTGTCGCTGCTTCATCTATTAAGTCAAAGGCTTTATCAGGTAAAAATTGATCAGGTATGTAGCGGACAGATAGCAGTACAGCTTGTTTTACAGCATCAGAACTAATAGACACCTGGTGAAAGTTTTCGTAAATAGTTTTAGCTTGTTCAAGAATTTCAATCGCTTGACTAGTTGTTGGTTCAGAAACCATAATCGGCTGCATCCTTCGCTCCAGCGCTCGATCCATTTCGATATATTCATGAAATTCATCTAAAGTAGTAGCGCCAATCAATTGAATCTCACCACGTGACAAAACTGGCTTAATAATATTTCCAGCATCCAGAGCGCCTTTATCTGAACCACCAGCACCAACAATCGTATGAATTTCATCAATAAAGAGAAGATTTTCTCCTTTGGTTTTTACCATCTCCTCAATAATTTTCTTAAACTTAACAATAAATCCTCCATCCTCATCTGACATTAAACTAGATAATTCCAGAGAGCGTACGGTCAAGTTTTTTAATTTTGGAGATACCTGGTTTCGTAAAATGGCTAAAGCAAATCCTTCAACAATAGCTGTTTTACCAACCCCAGCTTCTCCTACCAAAATTGGATTGTTTTTGGTTCGTCTGAGAAGGGAGGTTTGAACGGCTTCTACTTCTTTATCACGTCCGTACACCTGATAATCTTCTGCTTTTTTTGAAACTTTTTCTGTCAGATTATCTGTATAACGATCTAAATAGGGTGTTTTTTTCTTTTCTTCAGTAGTCACACTTAATCACCCCTTTCTTTTACTTCTTTGATTTGAAGAGTGAGCTTATCTTTTATCGCATCCACAAATTCTCTTGGATTAATTTTCCCTTCTCCTATCTGAGATAGAAACATTTCCCAGCCTCCTGTTGTCTCTGGATCAGAAAACTCATTGTCATAGAGATAATTGATAAGTAGATAGGCTTTGTTAGTAGGCGTTAGTTGACCTGTTTTTTTATCTTTGACAACATAGCCTTTGCTCTGAATTTTTCTAATGATTTCTCCTCTAGTGGCCTGTGTTCCCAAGCCATATTTAGGAAATATTTGGCCAATCAATTGGCTCTCAGTTAATCGTTTAGGTGGTTTTGTTTCACCCCCTACAATCTGGACTTGTGTCTCAATTCCATCTCCTACTTGATAATCAGGAACTTCAACAGAACCTCGTACCTTTCGAGAACTCCATTCAGCCCATCCTAATTTATGAAGCGTTCTACCCTTTGTTTTAAAAATAAGACCATTATTTTCTACTTCAATTGTTTTGGTTGAATAATAACAATCATCTGCAAATATCAAGATTGCCTGCTTCACAACTGCTTCATAAATCAGTCGTTGGTCAGTCTTTAAATTTGAAAGATTTGGAATTCTTTCAGTCGGAATCAAGGCTGAATGGCTCGTACCAGATACTTTTTCATCATTGACATAATCTTCCCTAGGCTCCAAAAACGCTGGCTGAAAATGACAATTAATAGCCTTTTGATAGGCAGATAGATTTTCTTTTAAATCGTCAAATTCAAAACGACTGATGTATTCTGAGTCCGGACGTGGATAGGAGAGAAATCCTTTCAAATACAGTCCTTCAACAATACTCTCTGTTTTGCTTGAGTCAAATTTCCATGCGCTTGCCGCAAAACTTTGTAATTCTGACAAGGTAAATAGCTGTGGAGCGGATTTCTGATGATCTTCTATCTCAACTGAAGAAATAATAGAGGTGGTTGATAACCCCCTTGAAGAGGCTAAAATAGCCTCACTATCCTTAGTTTTGTCTTTTGTGGTGAAGAATACCCCATTTTTCTTATCCTCCAGCTGAAGCTTCCAATATTTTTCTGGAGTAAAGTTACGAATCGCTAAATCATTTTCACAGACTAGTCTAATTGCAGGTGTCTGAACTCGACCAACCGATAGATGGCTACCTTTTGTTCGAGGGAGTTGTCCTCTTGCTTGAAGATCAATCGTTGCAAGAGGTGATAAATTCATACCTACCAACCAGTCACTTTGTGCACGTGCTTCAGCTTCCAAATAGTAATTATAGGTCTCTGAAGGTTCCTTCAATTCCTGAAAAGCTTTTTGAAGAGCTTTCTTAGTCAAAGAGCTTGCCCAAAGCCGTTTCCAAATTTTCTCCTTGCCTCCTGGTATGTGCGACAAAATAGAGTACGCAATCCGCTCTCCTTCTCTATCAGCATCCGTCCCAATAATCACTTGATCCGCTGTTACCACTTCATCATAAATTCTCTTAAATTTTTCTCTTGAATTCTTATCCTCTTTGAGATGTTGCTTAAATGAAACATTTGTCAGAGGTAATTTATCAAGTGACCAGTTGTCTGGTTCACTGTATTCAAATAAGTGCCCTTCAGCAGCCACCACATGAACTTCAGCTGGAAAATAGAGTGATTGCCTGATAACATAGACACCTTTCTTTTTACTAAATTGTCCCAAAGCTGTAGCATAAGCTTCTGCCTGTTTCTCTTTTTCAGCCAGAATAACTATAACCATATCATTCTCCTTCTACTTCATTTTCTGTCATTGTAATCTATAATTAAAAAATCTTTTGTAAAGGGACAGTGACAAATAATAAAGTGAGTTGATATCAAAAAACAGTACAAAAAGTTATATACCTTTTTACATAAAAAAGAGGCCCACAAAGAGCACTCTTTCTATACTTTAAGCCCCTTCTTTGGGCTCTGGATAAAATTTTGATTTTGTCCAACCTGTCTATTCAACTGATAAGGCTTTGTATGTTGTTCAACACTTTTTACAATCTTAGACACTGTTCCATGAATCCGTTTCATAGATTGCGTTAGTTGTTGATCATCAAGAGAGGTCAAATTATCAGTCCAAATCGCCATATAGCGAATGGCTTTTTCAGAGGTATCTAACCCAAAATGATTAGAAACGAGATAACTTGTCATCTCAGCTTCAAGTTCTCTACGATCTTTTGAGACATCTTCCTTATACGAGTTAGCAAATTTAGGATTATGTAGACTAGCATGCGCCAACTCATGAATAGTGGTTGCAACGACTTCTCCAGGAGTATTATCTGGATTCAAAAGTATTTTTTGTTCATCTGGATAAAAAGCGCCTTTCTCACTTCTCAACTCTTTTGCATCGTCTTGATAAATTGTTACCCCAATGCCCTTAGCATAATCTGAAAGCCCTTCGAGCACCTCTTTTGTACGAATATGATCCATATTAAAATTATAGTGACGATTTGGCATCGCTTTTGGATAAAATTCAGGCTTCAAGGTTGTTTGGGACAACTCAAATACTTTATACGTAGCGAATTTAGCTAAGCCTGTATTTGAATCTCTTTCCTGGAAGAAGCGAGATTTCAATTTTCCTTCCTTCTTTAACGCCTTTTCTTCAGGTGTCGCTTCAGAAAGTCTTTTATATTTTGGATTGCCTTTTCCATTTTTTACCTGGTTCCCATTTTCATCCAATACAGGAATCATTTCAACCATCATAGGTCTAAACAAGGTAATATGTGATTTTTCTCCTGTCTTAACCGAAAGATTGTTATGGACAACTTCTCTTGTTCGACCTGTTTTTTTATTGGTATAGGTATTTCTAGTTTCAAATACCTGATCTGAAGTAATCCCAAGAACTTCCCCCATCGATTGCCATTGATTATAGGTTGCGACTGCACTCGCTCCTGGCCACTGTTCCTGAATCAAAGCGACATTTCTAGGTGAGAGCTCTGGAAACTTACTCATAAAATTCAGATACTCTTCTAACCGTTCTGGTGTTTCTGTGTACTCTCTCACTTTTTGGAAAGCAACCTCACTCAATTCATGAGGCGTTAAAGCAGCATAATCAATACTACTTGAGTTTACTTCATGAGTCTCCAAATCTGAAATAGGTTCCTCATTCAAGATCTCCTCTACACGCTGAAGCAAATTGGTTTTAGTTTCTTGCTTAGAAGATTGAAAAGCTACCGTTTCTCTTGTATCAGGAGTTTGACCTTCTCCTTCTTCTATCAATCGAGTCGATTCATTTGCTTCCTGGGAAATTTCCTTATTCACCTCTCTATTTTCCAGCTGAGAAAGAATTTCTTCATCCATCGATGCTAGTACAGATTGACCGTTGAGTCGACGATAGCCTAACCCTAACATTTGTGAAATTGGTGTAGTCTCATCTCCAATATCATATCGGATTCCCTCTTTGATCA
The DNA here is from genome assembly GCF_001578945.1 of Streptococcus oralis. Lineage (GTDB taxonomy): Bacteria > Bacillota > Bacilli > Lactobacillales > Streptococcaceae > Streptococcus > Streptococcus oralis_Q. The sequence goes on along the minus strand of NZ_KQ969554.1, from coordinate 71,987 downwards.
TTTCACCCCCTGGAGCATAAACATCAAACTTAATTTTGGTAGGAGGGATGTAACCTTCCGTATTGCCTGCTGTTACTTGTTTCATTCCTTCTTGATGAATTGGATAAAAGTCCTGATTGGCCTTGTATAGCTCTTTAGCAAAGTCTCGATAAGATATCAGCTCGGTCTCTTTAAACGGCAATTTCGGGCCACCTGGGCGATCCTCAGACCATTGAAGGCGAATATGATAGTCATCGTTATAAATATGATCTTGATGCCAGTCTCTATAAAAGTCGGAATTTTTATCCAGGAGATTATCTTCTCCTGCTGCAGCAACAATTTGATCAAATTTATCATTGTACTGTTTCGCATAGTCAAGATACTGATTCCATGCCTTATGAAATTCTTCTGGAGTTTTTGAGATGTCACTAGGCACTCCTAAATTATAGACAGTATCTAAGACTTGAGTAAACTTAATCGAATCAACTAGGGTTTTATTCGGTGTGTTATCTGAAGCCGTTTGTTCAATTTCTTTAGGAACCTCCTCATACTGCTTATTTCTCAAGACAGATATCATTTCCTCGCCACCATCTTTAACATATTCCTCATTAATTGATAGCTGTTCAATCTGGCCATCACGTTCACGGAATACGCCAAGAATAGGTGTTTTATCTACCGTCTCCAGTTCCTTGGTAAGTTTTGTCCGAGACTTAAAAACTGATATTGGAATATAGTTTTCTTCCTCTAACTCTTTGAATAACAAGATAATATCTTTATCATCAGACTTTATAAGACTATCAAAACGTCCATCATATCGCCTAAGATCAGTTAAATCATCAAAATAGAAAGATGTACTTTCTGTTGCTACTGAAAGATCTGATAAGACCTTTAGTTTGTCAAAAGCTGCATCATTATTAGCCAATAAAATATTATCAAAATGCCCATTTCCTTCTGCAAAATCATGTAAAGTTTTCTCGGGTGTCTGCCCTAATGCAATTGGTTTAATTCCTGTTAGGTGCATGAAGTGCTTTTCTTCAAAATGAACTTGTACAGTCTTATCAGGGGTAACATAATAAATCTTTGAGTTGGCCAACTCATCCAAATAATACTGTGCTGCATTTTGCAAAGCTAGTCGACGGATTGGACGATTCAATTTAGTTAATTCATCTAAGGAAATAGAGTGATAGTAGCCATCGTTACTTGACTGAAACTCTTCATTTATGGTAAAATAAAGTAAATGAGAGGATGTCGTAGGACGACTGGTAACAGAGCGTTCAAAGGTGCCAGCTTTTGGTACAGGTGTGGGACTGCCTTCAGCTTCGGGCTGTAAAGACCCCAGACTACCACTGGTCCTCTCGTTTTTTTGTTGCTCAAAAATCATATCTAGCTCTTGAGATTTCTCAGGGGCTTTTTCTTCTGATTCAACTGACCCTAATTGGATATTTTCTTCAGCTGGAGTTTGAGACCGATAATCATGATCTGCCTTTTGTGCCTGTTCTAAGTAAGGACCTGGAAGAGTTTCTCCCAATTGCGAGGAAATATCACTTTTCTCACTACCAATGTCATATCGAAAATCACCTGTCAGACGATTTCCCTTCTCATCTTGTAACGACAAGTAGGTTTTATCATATCCTAAACTAAACATTTCCCTGCTATTCTCTTCATACAATTGAGTTATAAAATCTTTATATGGAATCACATCACCTGATGAAAATTTTTGAGAAAGATTTAAATTTTCTGTAAAATCAAAGGCTACAAATAACTCTGGAGATACTGAACTTCGCTCTTCCTCTATCATTTGTTTTACTCCAGCATTTTCTTGCCCTTGTTTGGCAAGTAATTCATCCACCTTCAGTCTTTCCTCATCTGTTTTCGGATGATACTTGGTTTGTGAAGATAATTGAAACTCTCCTTCCTCAGTCAACTCCAGAGCAACTCTTCGTAACCCTTTTACAAAATACGTATTTGGTTGTTTTTGCCACTGATTCACTAAGCCCTCATCAATTAAGGCCTGTGCTGCTGGTTGAATGCTCGTTTTACCCATTTGTTCAGATATGGCCTCAAGTCTAGTCAATTCTTCTTGATAGCGTTTGAGTGTAGCTTTGGTAAAGAACGACTCCCCACGTTCAGCTTTTTCTAGTTCTTCACGGATTCGAGGTATATTTTGAACACTCATCTCAAGACCTGTTCCCTGACGATTGAGCCCCTCCTCTCTTAGTTGTTTTTGATACTCTAACTGTTCCACCCTCTCTTTTTGAGCGTTGATTTCATCTGTCTTAGAAAAGATACGCTCTTCTAGTTGTCCTTGTCTACGAAAGAAATTAGCTCCGTTTCGTTTATCATTCATAGGTTGCCCATTTGTTTGCGCTTGGTGCGAAAACGCCTTGGATATAGCATCGTCTCTCTCCTTTCTTAATCGATCTAACTTTCGTCGTGCCTGGGCAAGACGGCTGTTATCAATTTGTTCTCCCTGTTGATTCTTTAGAACATCATTCCAGTCCGTTTTATCTTGTCCTGGTCTTAGTTCTGGTAGGTCTGAATTGATAACAGCTCCTTTTGCCTCCAATTCTTGAATAAACGTTCTACCTGCGTTATCATTATCTAAGGCTAGAGTGATTAAATCCGCATTTTCCTCATTTTCAAAAAAGTGATGATCAATAGCCACTTGAAGTCCGTCTGCCAATTGTTCAGGTGTCCATCTTAGCGGTTTTCCTGATATTTCAGCTTGAATTTGGGATAGATGACGGCCTATAGTCGATTCTTTCAAACCATCCATAGAAACTAATCTGACATCCTGAAGACTATCTTTGTGCAATTCATAGTAAGACATTAAATCAATAGGACTCTCAGTGAAAATCAATCGTTTTGGACTGCCAATATCAACATGAATACCTGTCATAGGATCAGAGTTCTTCATAATTACTTTAGCATATCCATGTTTTGGCCACTTCTCCCAATTCTCTTGGATTCCTTGTAAAGAGGCTCCAACAACTTCACCTGAAGAAGAAAGGGACTTGAATACAATAACTGGCTCAATCGCATTTGTTGTAACTCTGCTAGTGCCTTCCGCAAAGTAGTCAAGTTTGGCGTTAGCTTGGGCTAAAACACCCTGTTCCAAAAAATAATCAATCGTTTCATCTGATAATCCACGTTGATTCCGCAGATAATCTCTTCCATCTGAAAACGGCTGCTCGTACTTCTCAAGATAGTATTTAAAATCTTCTAGAGTCCTTTCAACCATTTGAAACTCTTTAAAATTTCCATCATTTAAAAAATCCACAGATTGATTAAAATCTACTTCCTTTATCGTTTCAACTAAAGAAATCGCATCTCCTCCTGTATTTCTGGAGAACCATTTCCATAAATTCTTATCAGGTGAAATAACTAGGCTATCATGTTCTTTCCATCGATAGTCTCGTCCGGATCGAACCAGCTCCATCTGAAGCTCGTTTGCAACATCCAAAATATCTCTAGAACGTGCAAATTCAACACGTTCTCTACGACTTTTACCACGTCTTGATTCTTGTTCTGTCATATAAAATCTCCTTAAAATCCTTCATACTGTGGTTTGTACGGCTCATTCCCTGCTTGTAGAAATGATTCTGGATCTAAGTGAACCAGTTCCCCTACTGAAACAGATTCAAATAGCTCAGAATTTTCCTCAAAATCTAGAATCATTTCTAAATCAGAATTTCTTCCTTGACCCTCAAAATGCACTTGCTTGTTATCAGCATTCATTGCCGTAATTAACCATTCGGCTGAGAAATCAAAGTCTTCAACTGCGACATCTGGAAATAATAGCTTCATTTTTCTTCTCCTTTCTCTTTTTATTCTTCTATTCTATTCAATAACCAAAAAATCCCATTTAAAGGGACAATATAATTCCATTTTTCAACAAAAAAAGTCATTGCTTTTACAATGACCTTTATATACTGTGTCCTTTTTCCTCCAGTTCTTGTCTCTCATCGCTTCTCTCACGTTCCATAAGGGCTTTTTTATTTGCACGTTGAGCCCTTTGAAGAGAATTGGTCAGATTTCTCATGAAATCTGTATTGATTATTGCTTTACCTTGGGATTGTTGGATATTTTTTCTTTGCAGGACCTTTCTTTCTTGCATTTTCTGTGAAACAGCTTGAGCTAACTGACTTTTCTGATTACTTTCCTCCTCTGGCAATATTTTTTGATAGAGTGATTTGAGTTCAGAAAATCCTTTCGCATTCTCCTGTTTTAATTTTTGAATAGTCGCTTGATCAGTCGTTTGTGAAATTTCCTTGTTTCGACTGTAAATCTGATGTTTCAACTGAAAAATAGAGATATGTGTCTGTAACTCTTCTACGTAGCTATCTTTCGTAACAGGATAGCCCTTTAGAATGGTCAAAACTCCTTCATCTTGAAGAGGTTGAATTGTAGCTAATTCCTCCTTTAAACGTTTAATAGGAGCTTGAATTGTTAATGAATCAGCCTTTTCTATAGAAAATGAAACACTATCTTCAAACTGGTTAGAAAGAGTTTGTTTCAGTGATTGATCCGCTTCACCCAGTTTATAATTTGGAGTCAGTTGTAATTCAATCAGCTTCAGTCTTTGAAGAATCTCCTTCTTTTTTAATTCAACAAATGACTTATCCGTTTCAAGTGGTTGGATTTGATCAAAAAGAGTTTTACGAACTAATAAACTACTTTGTTTTTCTTCTAATAAACTCAATTTTAATGCATAGCGAAATGTTCCTAGCTCCTGGCGTTCTTTCAATGATCGATCGCTTTTCTTTTTGGCCGCTTCTACAAGATCTTTCAAATCAGCTGAAGAAAATAGCGACAAGTCCCTTAAACTAAGTTGCTTCTGTAGTAAGTCTTCTTTCATCTGACTCACATCATAAACTAATTCCGTAACAAATTCAGGACGTCCCAAACCTGTTCCGTGTTTATCATAAGCAGCATAGACTGGTTTTGTGATTTCAAGAGGCTTCGCCCCATCTTTTAGATCATAACCCAGTTTTTTCCAGGAATCTAGTGTTTTGATAACACTTGCGTTAGGATCCTGGGCTAAAATTAATTTTTGATTCTTTACTGAGAAATTGGCCAAATTTTTTTCCAGCCGAACGTCAGCTATTTCAGGAGCATTCTCACGAAATAGGTGCAAGATTTTATTTGCTAGTCGTTCTCTCAACTCCTTCTCTCGATTCGCTATTAATTGCTGCAGATGATAGCCTGCAGCCTCCTGTTGTGTTTTCTCAACACGACCATCAAGTTTCCGAATCTTCTCGTAGGTTGATTTTTTTCCAGCCGAATAAGCTCCTCTATAGGTTTCTAGGAAGTCCTTCGTTTCTTTCAGAAATTCTTGATAGAGCTCTTTCCCATCATTTTCTAAATAGGAATCCAGATAGCGATCAATGAAGAATTTACTGACTGCAAAATCTCTTGCATTTGATCCATAACGCCATTTTTTATCCATTGGCAAATGGTTGTAAGCCTGCTCCAAAAAATTTTTTTCAGCCGAAGAACGAACCTTCTGATCTCTAAATACAGAATTGATCAACTCACTTCTGATATTGGCCAAGATTTGTTCTCGTCGAACAATCATTCCTCTAGTCTGTTCATTCAACAGACCATGAAAAACATCACTTTTAAAACGCTCAATCGTTTTTTGTGAAAAGTTTCCTCGATATTCCATTCGACCACGTGGCCGATAGAAAATTTTTTCTCTTGCGGACTCAATTTCTGATAATCCAAAATGAACGTGGATGTTATCTGTATTCAAGTGAATGTTGGCCCACCAAAACGAGGAATCTGACAAGCCTTCTTTTTCAATCATTCTTGGCAATGCTTCACGTATAACGGACTTGATAGCCTGCTGATCAACTTTTCCAGTTTCCAGATTATATAATCCCTCTTTTGCCAAAAAATCATTATTAAAGGAGATCACACCTTGCCATAAAAGTGACCCATTTTGATAAGCCTGTTCTAACTTATTTTTCAATTCTGTCACTTTGCTACGCTGCAAATAATTGGCCTCTTTTGTAAAAATCGCTGTCATCTCTTCATTTTGATTTTCAGTAGCATAAGAACGATTCATATAATCGATGTACTCCTGGAAATTAAGTTTTATTTCTGGGACTTCAGCTTGGATTTTTTGTATTTCATCTTCAGTTAGAGACTCAATATTTTGTCTGTGTGTCTCTAAATTTAATTCATTATCAACCTCGACAGCTTCGTCTCTATTGGTGTAGTCTACAAACCCACTATTTGCTTCTGTATATTGCAGCATGAAGGTAATATTTGGACTAGAAGATACGTTCATTATTTTCCTCTCTTTGAATTAAAATAGGCCATTTTTTCTTAAAAGAGCATAGTCTTTTAATAACGGTTGTAATTCTTCAGGTTCAACTTGAAAATCATTGATCCACCGTCCTGATTGAGAAATATGTAATTCTTTTTGCTCTTCAATAAATTGCATGGGAATCAATAAGATATTTGGTTTTTCTAACTCTGAACCACTTTCTCGTTCTAAAAAGGCGACAATAAAATCTTGATTTCCTTTTGCCCTCAATTGCCAGTGATGGGAGTTTCCGTTTTTCCTTTTATACAATGAGCTGTATTTTACATCAATCGTTAGACCATCTAGCCAAAAATCATATACTGGATTATTTTTCTTGAAATACTTATTCGCATCCGTTGCATCTGGAACATACTTTTGAAAAAGCTCCTCGGCCATTCCCCCGAGCTTAGCTGTCCTAGAACCATACTGAATTTTATCTTGAATTTTAAGGCAGCCACTCTTTATTAATTTCAAATGAGCTATATGAGTAGGCAGCCCTGACTGTTTCACCGCTTCATGAAAATCTCCTGTTTCTAAATAGATTTCAACAATATCCACCATTTACTGTACCTCAATGAGAATGTTTGATAGTTTGACCACGTGCAATATCTTCTTGAATGACGTCGTTGATTCGTGCCATCAATTCATGTTGTGTAGGATCCAATCGTGAATGAATAGATTCCAATTCTTGAACATCAAAATCATCTTTCGTAATAGCATGAAAGTTGGTTAGCGTTAGATAGAGAATTTGATCAAGTTGACGATGAATTGCTTTGTTATCATTTCCAGAATCAAAGCTACCTCCCAAATTTTTTTCCAGCTGAGTCAGTCGCTCATAAAAATTTTTTCCTTCTCCTAATTCAATAAAGAGTTTATAAAAAACTTCAATCAAAGTGACAAGCGTTGCTGAATTATTTCGATACTGTTTCTGCAAAGCAGACGATTCTTTCAAGTAAGATTTTACTTCCTTAAATTTTTCATGTGTTTCTTCGCTAAAGTATAAGCTAAGTCTTGGATTCATTTTCTCCTCCTCAATTTTTCTGAGATGATCCTGTCAAATAATTGATTTTATATCCTGGTTGAATATTAAAGATATATACATCAAATGAGATCTCATCATCTTCAATACTCTGTGCTTCCATACGAACTCCTCTAGCAACTAATTCCACATTTCTAAATATAGGAGTTACTCGATAGCGAACATGGTGGTTCGTATTTTTTATGTAGTTAGAAATTTTATTTTCATAGTAAACCATTGATGATTGTTCATCTTCAAAATTTGCATTTAAAGCACGTGTACCTGTAAATAAATTTTTCGCATTCGCATTTTCTCCACTTAATTGAAAACCGATTAAGTGAGAACGATTATATAAATAATCTTCTTTTCCGTTGAAAATTATTTTTTTATTTTTCCACCCTGTCGGTGTAACAGATGAAATAGATTCTCTATCTTCCGTTGGCATCAATTCTTTTCCCAACATCGCTTCAGCAATTCCTACACGATTTAAAAAATCTAGATCAGAATATTTTTCCCAGCTGCCATTTTCTAAACTCAATTCGCTTTTTGTAAATTGTGATTTTTCATTGACGACAATCACCTGATTTTTTCCATCATACTCCTTCGATTTCAAATCATCATTTTTCAGAGTAGGATTCAAATTTGAGTCGGAATTTTTTTCTTCAGCTGAATCGGCTATGTTCAATTGAGTCGGGATATCATTTTGTGTCAAGCTAGATTTGATAGCATTAAAATTGTTAGGTTGCACGATATAGATTGCAAGAAAAATGAGAATGATGAACAGAGATTTATTCTTCTTCATTTTTAAACACCACCTGACCGTCGTTCAGCTTCAAGCGCAGATACATCATCCATAAAATGTAACCAATTTGTAGTTAGATTATTTACAATATCTTGTTTAATATTTAAAGCTGAAAGAGAAATTTCATTCTTCAACATCAATTCTAAAATCTGACTTTGTTGTTCTTTGATATCAGACAATATTTCCGCAAATTGGTTATTGTACAAATTCAATCCGTCATTCATTACAATATTTTGAACTTGCGATAACATAAACTCATTGAAACTTGGATAGTTATATTTTTTTGAAATAGCCTGAAGTTGTTCAAACATATCGTCGGGAACATTTCGAATTAAAAAATTTTTAGTCATCACTTTCCACCTCTCCTTCATACTCTAACCAACGTGAAATATGATCTCCATAACAATCCATTTTTTCTTCAAATTCAGATAATATTTTTGTCTGTTTTTTCATTTGTTCCAGAACATGGTCAGAAGCTAATTTCATATTTTCCAAATGAGCTACATACAAGTCTTGAGCACGATTAAATTTTCCATACTCAATTTTTTCACGACAGATTGAAAGCAAAAAATCATTAAATGACTTGGCTTTATTTTTTTTAGCAAGAGCTTTTAGATAGCTAACCTCTTCCTGTGTTAATCCTCTAATGAGAACGTCCATCTGTATCCTCCATCTTATTTTTATTGTCCAAAAAACAGGACTTCTTTTTTCTTTTGTCGAAGCAAAAGCCAAAAGAAGCAAAAAAGAAAACTTCAACCTCGCAACATCACGAACCGACACGGTTCTATTTTTGCGGTTTTTCAACACACTAACACACACAGAGGGACTAAGGTCCTTTTTAGGTGTGTTGTGGTAGAAAAGAGCATAAGGGAAACTGATATCACGTGCCGTGATATGTTGATAGTATCAACGTTTCCAATGATATCAATTTTCTCGGTTTCACCTACTTACACACACACCCTATACTTACCCTTACATACTTTGTAGGTGTTATACCTACACTGTTTTTTCTTTTTACACACTTTTACTTACACTGTTTTTCTTCTTTACATACTTTTACTTACACCGTTTTTGACTTCATTTGGAAGTTCAAAACTCAAAAATCAAGACTGATTTTCAGCTGGAAAGTTTCCTTCTTCACGATTTTTCTTCGCTGCTAAACGTTGTTCTTTTTCATCTTCTTTGATGAGGTTTAATTCCATTTTTAACTCTTCAAAAATTGATTCATACGACTGATTTTTATTTTTCTTCAATTGAATTTGAACATAAATTTTACCAATTTGTTTTTGAAGATTCTCTTCTGCTTCTTTACGTTCCTTTTCTAAAAGGGCAACTTTTTTCTTTGCTTCTTCTAGTTGATTATCAATTTTTGTTAAATCATTTTTAGCCATGATTACTTCTCCTTTTTATTTAATTAAGCCTATTGTAATCTAAAATCTCAAATTATTTTTTAAAGGGACAATCATAAAAAATAAATCCCCTTAATTCAAAAATTAAGGAGATTTTTGACTGTTATCTGCTTGTAAAAACAAACTCACCTTTCATCGAGAATGCACTTTTTCGATTTAAATCAAAGCGTATCAATTGAAAAGAAAAATCCACTTTTTTCCCGAACGGAAATACAAAAAATACTGGATGACACCATTCATCAACATCTATAAATTTTCTTTCAAGAGGAGCTTCCGAACCATTCCATGATTTTCTATAATAGGAAATACCTGTCTTTTTTTCTCTATTCAAAAAACTTAATTCTACAATATCTTGATAATCCTTTTTCACTGCTCGCTGATTAATCGTAATCATTCGTTGGTTTGCATCTCCTTCATCAGCATCCGTAAAAAGATTGATTTTAGGAGGTAACTTATCTTTTAATTTTCGGATTCCAAGATAGTCCTTATTCAAGATATTTTTGAATAGATAACGCTGAAAAAGTTTTGCTTGAAACCACTTCATGAAATAATAAATACCGATACTAAAGATTGTGGCTAAAAGCCAGAACGATGATTCGTTTTCTTGTATTGGTTTTTCTAATGCAGCTATAAAAATGATGGCAAGTACAATATTTCTTATGAACATCTTTATAATCTGTATTTCAGCCACTAAACGTAACTTCGTAAAAGGCGCACATAAAATAATCAAACCTATCATTGTTCCAAAAATCGTTGGATCAACCTCAAGTATTACGGAAACTTCTTTTAGAAAAACAGCGCCTGTAACCATTACAAAAAATAAATATTGCCATTTAAAGGCTTGTCTAATAAGCCAATTCACTCCACAAATTGCAGATAATTTATATCCCAATTTATCAGTTTCTTTTACCATCTTAATTAAATTTTTCATTTTATTTTACCTCACTTTAATTCATTTCTACAGTTTCAATAGGGTTTGAAAATTCAAATGTTCCATCTTTGACTGCCTGTTTTTTCTTGTCCAAAGACTCCAATTTAGCCTTCAACTTTTCAATGTTTTTATAGGCTGTTTCAATGGTTCTATTCTTCGTTTCAATGTTTGTATCCAGCGTAGCAATATTCTTTTGATTGGCTTCAAGATCATCACCTGTTAGATATTTTGCTTCTGCTTGAAGACTCGCTTTTCGTGAATTATCATCTTCAATAGATTCCTTCAATTGAGAAATTGATGTTGTCAATTTTTGAGACTGTTCATTCTGGAAATTGATCTCTTTTTCGATTTCCTGAAGAGTAAATTCTTCTCTGGAGACAACTTCAATAGCTTTGATTTCAAGTTGAGGATTCTGAGGAGTTACAAAGAATTGTACAGTGTCCTCTTCTCCAGATTTCTTCTGAGAAACCTTTTTAGAATCACTGGATGGCGATGAAATATTCACATCAATTGAGCTAGAAGAGACTGTATGATTCGTCACATCGATCGCAAATGCACCAAAATTTTTCGGAACTCCTTTAATAATAACTGATACTTTATTATCAATGATTGGCACAACATCCATCTCTATTTTTGAGTCTTTATGTTGCGCATAGAGTTTCCATTTCAATCGTTTGGCATCGATGCCCCGATCTATCGAAGTCGTAGCATCTTTTGTCTCAAATTGTAAAACAATAATTCCAGTATCTGGTGAATATTCCTGACTGACCAGTTTCATCTCACCGCTGCCATTCGCAAAAACCTGCTTTGTTTTGAGTTGTTCTGAAGTATATGTTTGTCTTTGTGGTGAGAAAATCGCTCCCATCAAAAGACTTAACCAGGTCACAAACAACATTGAGAAAATGACGAGTTTTCTCTTAATAATATTCTCTTGAAACCAAACTTTAGTCTTAATAAATGGCTGCAAAATTGGGCTGGATTTTATCTTTTCAATCCAGCGTTTGAATATTTCAATTAAAGTAGACATCTTATTTCTCCTTCCTGATTTTTCCATAATACTGATTTGTTAAAGAGGTTATATCCGTCTTTTTTTCAGTAACCCACATTCCATATAAAGATAAAGAAAAAACTATAATAGCTACACAAATAGTTACAAATATATCTCTCATAAACTCGACATTCCCCAAATAAAAAGATTCAAAGACTGTCATAAAAGAAACGTCTTTCACTCCAACTAATTGAAAAAAATTTGAATTCATATAAACTAAATTTACTGCTACATATGCAATAAAGCCCAAAAAGAGATTGATTGGCACTAAAGCTAGCAAAATATAAAAAGATATGCCTCCTAAAATTGCAAAAACTAGATACTTCTGATTTGTTGCAAACAACATATCAAAAGTTGATACATCGTCGAAACTTTTTTGTTCACTCGATAGCGTGTAATTTTTTATACCTCTTAAATGTTTGTTAGCTCTTTTCTGCTTCAAACTAGATGATTTAGTTCCTCTCATGCTTCTTATATCCTTTCCAAATAAATGAAACCTTACTTTTCGGCCAAACACTTTTTAGTAACATTAAGAACGCTAATGGCAGCCTTTTCGTTTTGATTTCATTTCCAAAGTTATCACATATAGTTATCCTGAAGAGCGGTACGAACCAGATCGCAATCAAGACAGTTCCAACCACGCCATGCGCAATAGCATTTAAAAATTGATACATACTACCTCCTTAGACATACTTCAATCTTTGAAAAGCTGTCTCGGCCCACTTACTTAGCTTTACCCTTTTAGTCATTTATGGCCTCCTGAATACCTTTCTCATCTGCGACAATCTTTTCCTCTGAATCCCTCGAAGCATATAGATACTTCTTTATTTTTCCCTTACGAATTTTGATGATAGTTGCAGCTTTTTCAACCTGGTATTTTTCTACCAACTTTTGACCTTCTTCTGTCTGAGTGTCAATGTAAAATGTAGGATAAGAACCTTTATGGGCTGCATCTACAACTACACTTTTTCCAACCTGACAGTAAGGACAATCTTTTTTATAAAATACTAGATTTACATTTTGATCAAGTACAGTATTCTGGTATTCCTTCTGAGTAAGGTGAGGATCATAATCTAAGATAAAATGATCTTTATACATCCTATACCCCCCTAGAACTGCAAGACTCACAACTAAAATGACAAGAATAGCCCCTAAAGCTAACTTAATGTGTCTAAAAAGCTCTCTCATCCTATTTCCTCCTCATCCATAAAATCAAATATGGATCCTTGAACATAATCAATCTTGGCCAATTCTTTTATTTCTGATTTCAAGTTAGTGAAAGTTGTCATCACTTCTTGAAAGAGTAAAGGATCAAATTCTTCGGAGTCTAATACACGGACAATTGGCAACATTGGATAATGATCTCTCAACTCCTCCTGCAGATAATCTGAAATCATTCTATCATTCGCGATAACACTATCTACTCTAACAATCGCTGGAATGCTAGTAATACTCTCCTCGTTTTGATAAAAAGTTAAAGCTACATCCCCTGCAGAAACCGACTCAAATTTTAAGTTATCCGATGAAAGTTTAAAATAATAAGCCAATGGTTCTTGTCCGACTCCTGTTAGGTAGTATCCACGGATAATTTTGAATAACTCTGACATCGACCTTTCCCCTTCCTAACAAACTTTTAGAAGTCTAAACGGAGCTTGATACACATCTGGATAGTGAATCAATCTCTTTTTTCTTTGTTCAGGAAGTGGTTTACGATAATGTTTTTGAAGATACTGGAATGCTAGTCCCAAAGTATCAAAAACTAAAACTTTATTCTCCCCATTACAAATATAATCACCTAATTCAAAACTGAAAATTACGTACTTCATTCTTATTCTCACTTTCTATTTTGGCCAATCATTGCCAGCTGATCTGTCTCTAACTCAGCATCATATCCGTTTTCAAAACGAACTTGTTGACGAATCCCTATAAGTGAGAGAACTAATAAAAATCCTCCTGAAAATATAAGGCTAAATAATCCAACTAAAACTAAAATCAAAATCATATCATTCCTCCATAGGTTAGTTTATGTGCATGTATATCCTTGTAATAATCATAGATATAATGTAAAGGCAGTTTACGGGTTTTTAAAATTATCCAATATCAAGCTCAAATAGAGATAGTTGTTGTATTTGTTTAAAGCCATCTTTAACCCTTTCTATCACTCTCTGAGTAAACTCTATACTTTCTTCAAAGAAAGCAGCAATATTGGCCATATAAGCCTCCTGACGTTCTTTCTTCACCTTGATAAGGGAAAGGAAGATTGCTTTGATAGAGGCTAATCTGATGCCTCCTCCACGGCCGTGTTTGACTGTGAAGAAGATCTTTTGTTCTGCTTTGAGAACCTTCAATACCTTGTCTAATGACCGCTCAGGAATGTTCAACTTCTCTCGTATCTCTTTTTTGTCGTCTGGATAAATGGATCCTCGGATTGATAGAAGCCTTCTAAATAGGCCATTACGTCTGTTTTCCATTCATAGAGATGACTATTCTTTCTGTCCGCACGTTTCTTCTTAAACTTGTACCAACGTTGCTTCACAAAGAGATCTGAAGCCTTGAGTTCCTGATTGACCCACGCTCTACATAAAGTCATTACATAGTCACGACTAGCAGCTTCATATTTTCCTGAATAAGCGCTTGTGATAATCTTATGATATTCGGCTGAAGAGAGTGGTTCGTCTAAACTTGCATTAAAGTTAGAAAGAACCTCCTCACACTCTTCCTGATCGATTCCTGAAGAGAAGTTGGCTAAAGCCAGCGTGAAAAGAACGTTGTTTCTTCCCATCAAGGCTTTTCCACCTTTGATATTTCCCTCTCTCATCAGCAATTGATACCAGGGTTCATCAATCTGTTTTACCCCTTCAGAACCTGAAATAACCGTCAAATTTGGCTTTTTACTTGGGAAGGGAAGGTCTGATTGCTTCATTGACCAATCTAACCACTCCTGGAACGAATAAGTATAGTCAGCATCAAAGAATTCGACATTATCAGTTCGAGGAATTCGAGCAATCCCAAAATGGTTACAAGTCAAATCTACTGGTAAAGTTTGAGCAAAGTAATTTCTCAAATTTTGAGAGATGGCTTTGGCCACCTTCACCACTCGAAATTGAGAATGAGCTGTAACGTAGGCCGATTCTGATAAGACAAAATATGCTTGAAATCCTTTATCTGATTTCAGGATCAACGTCGGCATAAAACCTAGCTCCAGGGAAGCAGTTAAAATATCTCCTGTCGTCATTTCTTCAGCTGCAGAGGTAATATCAAAGTCAATGTAGAATGTGTTAATCTGTCTAAGATTATCTTCAGAGTGGCCACGTGTAATCCGTCGACCAGCATCGCTATAGCTTCCATAGCAATATACGTTAGGAGTCCAGTGTGTAAACTGATCCTGATTCTCCAGCAATGATTCGACAGAGGTTAAAACAACACCACGTGCTTTCACCATATTCGCTTTTGAACGATAAGCAAATACAGTTCCTCGTCTTCCTTCTTCAGCTGAAGAGATAAGCTGTAGATGGCTATTCTTAAATTTTTGTGTTCTTAATCCGTCTTTTGTGATGATGGATAAACATTTTAATAAATCAATCTTTTTCATGTTTTTATTTTCTTTTACTTACAAATCAACTATAAGAATCTCTCGTTTTTTTAATGAATAAATTGCAAGAATAAGTGCAACAATTACTCTAACTCATCCACTAGAGCTTCATAATAAAGACCTCAAATAGTCAAAATAATTATCAACAGAACCAATTAAATCATTTATAGAATCAATAATAGATTGGAGGAAAAAAAGCGTATACAAAAAAATCAGAAGGATTAAAAAATCTACAAAAATAGATACTTTTATATCATAATCATTTTCCTTATTTTCTCTACTCATATATCTATCCTCTCAACCTTTGAAATACTAATTCTAAAAAATCAAAAATATTAACTTTGCCTGCGAATGTACCAAAAATCAAGAACAGAACAAACAAAAGAACTATAAGATAAATACACCCAAACAAACTATCTTCATCTACATTTTTTCGCTCTTCTAAAATATTTTCCTCCAACAAGCTAGGAAGCGTTTCTTTATTTTTAGACATCATGATCCCTCCCTCGTTATAGTTTGAAGTCCAATGCACTTATAAGATATGGTATCAACTCAATAGATGAGAAATATATCATTACCCCTCCTACAAGAATTAAAAAGATACTTAAAATCCATTCCCAAGCAGTTAGATGTACAAAGAAGTCTTTCTCACCATTAAAGTCAAGTCTGATGTCTGTATTTTTAGCTATGATAAATACTCCATTGAACGAAATGCACACTCCTACAACAAACAATACAATAAACCCAAAAATCATATAATTTCCTCCTACCCTCTTCTGAGGTTTTTTATTTTAACACTTAAATTTTATTTAAGCTCTTAATGTGTGCATCATAAACACACTTTTTTAACTCGAAGAAAACGCTCATATTTTCTTCGATAAACAAGCTCTTTTTCACCTCTCCGTCTGCGTAAAACAGACCGTTTAAGAGAAAATTTATTTTCTCTTGAAAAATGTCATCTAACATCAGCTTACTTTTCTCCAAGCAAGCTACCAAATGCGATGAATTGTTTGCGTAACGCATCGGCATCCCAAAAGCGCTTTCCACGCTTTTAAAATCAAGATTCGTAAAATCTTTATTTGTTTCTGTGTTTTTCATTATTTTTCCTCATTTATTCAACAATTCTTCTGATAACAACTTGGTCTCTTTTGCGTGTTCAAAACCAGCAATATAAGCCTCATAATCAACTTCAATTTCGATTTTTAGGCTTCTACTCTCTAATTTCCCCATACGTAGTTGTTGTTCTTCTAAAACTTCTGCTGGGATTTTTACCATCAAACCAAATTCTTCTGATGATTGAACCTGTTCCTGAAAACGTTGATCTACTCCGTTTAAGAAACCGAGTAAGTACGATTTCTTATAGTCTTTCCATCTTGCTCTTGAGACTGTAGGGAAAAGTCGTTTCAGCCGATATTTAAGGTATAAGAGCGCACCTTCGTAAACCTTACTACAAAGTTCAGCATCGGATTGATATCCAAAGAAAATTATCTGTGTGATGCCATCTTCAGGAAGTCGTCTTCTTATCGTTTTACATCTAAAATTTTCACCTAAAATACCTGCCAACTTTTCTTGCCACCATGGAAGTCTATATTCCCATGTCCCTATTGTTTCACCAATATCCTTTTGAGTTTTACTATTCGTTAAATCATTCATAGAAAGATTATGCTTCACCATAAGTCTTTGAGCCATCAGAAGTGCAGTCTGTCCCTCTTCATCGTTTGGTGCATCGTAAGCTAACTCTAAAAGATTCTGTATCTTGTCAATAATTTTACTGTTCATTTCAATCCTCATTTTTATACTTTCTAGGCAAACAACTAGCGTAGTGTTTTGAATCATTGACCTTTGCATTATAAAAAATCATATTATTCCCAATAATTTCTTGCCATTTAGGAATATCCTCACGATAAATGCGATTAAGTCCATAAAAGTTCTTTACAATAAATCTGACGGCTCCAATATGATCTCCTAAACCAACCACACACAACACATCATGTTCCATGTCATATACCCAATGACTTTTTGAATTTGTCAGAATTCCCCAAGCAAATTCCCAATCTCTCTCAAGCCAATCATGACCTGGTCTGTAATAAACTTTTGTCTGACAAGATTCATCATTAAATCCATAAAAACAGTGACTACATAGCGTTCTGTTTTTATCTATCCACCAACAAGGACCATACTTTTCATTGATGCAAGGTGTAACCCAGTTGCAAGCACATCGTCTACAAATTCCAGTTTCCATTTTCTATCCCTCATTGATTCTCATACTTTTAGGTAGCTTTTTACTCGGTAAACAGTAACCTTCAGATAAGTCCCCTTTACTATAAAATTCAGGACTATTTGTCATTATGTGATCACTTCTTTTCCACCCTCGACGAAGTTGTTTGTAAGATAAAGAAACACGCTTCTCAATCTCTTTAAAACTAAATCCTAACTTCAGATAAGTTGTTACAATGGTAGTAGCATGTTCTTTGGACTCTTCGCTTCTTGTTCTTCGCTGAAAGTTAATCTGCTTATCTTCTTCATTTAATGCTATCTGATAATCAATAAACAACTTCCGCATTTCCATAATTTTATGTTGCCAAGCCAAACTGTAAGGTTGGCCTGAATATCGATTCACCAAGTCCTTTACGGGTTGTTTAAATTTCAGCTGAAGAGGATCAAATTCGCCAAGGTCAGAAAAAGGATCAATGAAACCTAATGGTTCGCTTTGAATTAATTCATTGTATAGCGCTTCTCTGTCCATCCTAATTTATCTCCTTCTGTCAAATGCACGTCATTGAGTCAAATAAGCTTAATTGGATGGTTGTAGGCGCTTGTTCGCTGTTTCCATTCTTATCATGATCGATAACGTCAAAGATTTCTAACGTGTCTAAATTCATTACAATCTCTAATCCTACCATCGTTGAACTCCTCTCAAATAGAATTTTAAGCGAACAAAAAAGAGAACAGATTTCTCTGTTCTCCTAAAAATATTGAATTATTTGATTTTCTAAAAACTCTTACCACTTACCTACTCTTTTATTCATTTATAGACCGCAATAATAAACATTTGTGTTCTGCAGGTTTTCCTGACCAATAACGACTCACAAAAGAGATGAATAAAAGAATATTCTCATTAGGTAAAATCGAAATAGAAAAGGCTTGCTTTAGTTTTTTCAGAGCTAAGCATTTACTGGAATTGTCAGCTATCCCGTTGTCAACTATCCTCGACTCTATAGCATCTGTAAGGACGGATAGAAATACTGTAAAGAGATAGAATCTTTTGATTGTTAAAGGAACATGAAACCTATGTCAAGGAGTGGATACCGCAAACCTTATGAGTGTAACCTTCTAAATCCTACTGGAGTTTCGTTTAACGATCTAGCTACAAACTGAGCGATAAATGATTTTATCATCCCACTTTTCTTACGCACTTGACCGACAAAGAAGCTTCCATCTGACCCTCAGGAACTACACGAGTTCTACGAACTTCTCCGTTTCTATTTTCGAGAGAAACCAGCTGACCATTTTCCGCGCAACCCCATCTTTCAGATTTTTTGAAAGACGAGAATAAGGTTGCAAGCCTCCTTGTAGCAGGCTGTAGAGGTTCCCAATCTCATCAAAATCATCAGATGAATCACCTTTGGTTTCCGATTTCAAAACTAGAATTCTCAGAGATTTAAATATAACAAAAGAGAGAACCAATCTGATTCCCTCTATGCTTCGTTATATGTCATCCACTACAGTTAGTAAGGGGCGCTTATTTCCATTCTAATGGGCACTCTACCAAAATTTTGCTCTGCGAGATTGGGATTCCCCAGTTGGTAGATCTGGTCTGTCTTTTGGGTTATGGCATCCCAGGGTTCTTTACCAATTCGGCTGACTAGATGGACATGGGCTTTCAACGATTTAAGATGTTGTCTGCCTTTTTCAGTAAATCCAAGGACATGAATGACTTCTGGCAAGTCACTTTCTCTGGCTTGCACCAAGATATAGGTCAAGAGACGTCGCACACGCGCCTTGGTATAACGCTTGGTCGCAACCACCTCGACCAATTCATCAACAGACTGGGCTGTTTTGATAGCTTCCTTGATGCGCACAGCCATTTCTTGATTGATCTGGTAAATGGTTGTCAAGTCAGGATTGGAGAGGATTTGATAGCGTAGCATTGGAAAATAGTCTTCCCACGTTACTTTAGGCGCCTGCTGAAAGAGCCCTGCTTCGGGCATAAAACGTTCTAAAAACTCGTGGTCTCTCTGGTGTTGACGAAGAGCTGTTGCCGAGGCAAAGTCCACATCCTTATCCACAGAATGATAACCAGCCCCCTGACGCTGGATAGGCTGGAGGTTGATGCTTTTTCCCGCTACTGCCTTGGCATAGGCGAGAGCCAAGACGTGGTTAGGCGTAGAGCCAGAAAACTCCAGCCCTGCAAACTTCTTCCACATAGCCTGAGTTTTCTGGGGATAGGAGAGAGAATCAGGCAGATTTTCTACAAAATTCTCCATCTCAGTAGCACGTTCTGTGTATAAATCAGCTATTTGCTGGTAGTCCAGTACTTCCTCTGTCCCAAAAGCTAGTCTATCAATGCCCAACCGAGATAAGATATCCACTGCCCCTTGACCAAAAAAGTCTGCTGCCTGAACGCTGACTAGAAAAGGCAACTCTACTACTAAATCAGCACCGTTTTCCAGTGCCATCTGGGCTCGTGTCCACTTATCCACAATGGCCGGCTCACCTCGTTGCATAAAATTTCCCGACATGGCAACGATTTTCAGTCCTTGAACCTGATCCAGCAGGTATTTGTGCCCATTATGAAAAGGATTAAACTCTGCGATAATACCTGTGATGGTCATGATGTTCTCCTACTTCTGCGCGACAAAAAACCAACGGGTGCTAGTCGCAGTTGGCTCCTTATCCTCAAAGTCCGCATAGAGTTTGAAAGACTTAAAGCCGGCCTGTTCCAGCAAGATATCATAGGTCAAGACTTCATATGTACGCTCCTCATGCACTTCATCGTGGCGACTAAAGGAACCGTCCGCCTCCTTGATAAAGAAAGTCAACTCATGCACGATGGAGTGAGGAGCTTCGTCCTCATAGGTGTCCCAAAGCATGGCAAATTCTTCCGCATTTTCATGGTAAGAATAGCCTGGAAAAACCTCATCCGTCTGGTAGATCGAATGCACGTCAAAGATGAATACTCCGTCTTCATTGAGGGCATTATACACTTCTTTAAAGACGTCTCCTACCTCGACCTCATCCTGCATGTAGCAGATAGAGTCAGAGTAACAAGTCACAAAGTCGTACTTACCAGCCTTGGATAAATCCAGCATATTGCCTTCAATAAAATCAATCTTTTGCTTGGCTGAAGTCGCTCTCTTTTCAGCAATCTTCAGCATATCCGCACTCAAGTCAAGTCCTGTCACATCAAAGCCAGCCTGAGAAAAGCGGACAGACTGGATACCTGTTCCACAAGCCAATTCCAAAAGTTTCTTTCTCTCCTTGGTCTTAGGCAAATGACGCAAAGAAAAATCCGTCCATTTATCATATAAACTATCATCCATCACAGCATCGTAAACAGCCGCAAAGGTTTCATAAGTAACCATCATCAAGATACCAAGAGCGTCCATGGCAAACACCACTCGCCCTTACCTTTCTATCCATCCACTTTTAAAATAAGCAAATAAAACCCAGTTGGCTGCAACTGAGTTCAATTGTAACGCTATAGTCTTTTCGTTTGCTTTTAGTACTAGGCAACGAATTGCAGGCATAACTAGAGTTAGGCAAAATGAGTTAACGCCGTGATAAAAGATAAAGGAAAAGACTATAAAGTTTCAGATAAATCTACTGACTCCGCCTCATGCCATAGTTTTTCTAGGTTATAGTGAGCACGCATTTCTTCTGAGAAGATATGCACAACGACACCACCGAGGTCTAGTAAAACCCAGCCTCCCGCTGCATCGCCTTCAACATGGCTGCCTTTAAAGCCTGCTTGAGCTACTTTTTCACGGATATTGTCAGCGATAGCGTCCAACTGACGGCTATTCATTGAGCTCGTGATGACAAAGTAGTCCGTCACGCTGGTCAAATCTTGTACATCAAGTGCGAGGATATCTTCCGCACGTTTCTCATCAGCCGCTTTCACGACTAGTTCTAGTAATTCTTTTTCGTTCATTTAGTCCTCTTTCAAATAGTGCACATAGGCGTTATAGGTTTCAAGGGTTTGGGGATAGATGGGAAATCCCTGATGAGCTAGATGCTCCACGGTACGAGCTGTTTCATAGGCCACTGCCTTATTAAGTGACAAACTTGCAATCTCACGCGCCTGTTCCACTCCAGGAAAGGCGCGGTTATGCTCGATATAGTCTGCAACGTAGATAACCTTGTCTAGGTCTGTCATCTGACCAGCCCCTACGGTATGGATTTCGATAGCTCGCAGGATTTCTGGATCATGCAAATCCAAATCTTCCTGAATCTTGTAGATACCGACCATACCATGCCAGACATTATTGCCCCAGTTTTTAAGGTCAGAGTCTAGCTGATGACGGTCAATCAAGTCTAGAAATTCCTGATCTGACAGCTTTTTAGCATAATCATGAAGAAGGCCTGCAAGACCCGCTTTCTCAGCATCAACTCCAAATCGCTGGGCAAGCTCTATGGCTGCACGCTCCACACCCAAACAATGGGTTAAACGTTTTTCAGGCAGAAGCTCTGCCATTTTTTCCAACAAAGCCTCGCGAGAACAGTTGATATAGTCTTGGTATGCCATCAGTAGAGCCCCTCCTTCTCGATGTAGTCTAGCACTGGCTGAGGTAGGAGAAAGTTGGGCTTCCGACCTTGGGCAATGAAGTCACGCACCATGCTGGACGAGATGTCCATGAGAGGTACATCCACCCAAATAACCGGATAGGAAGTTCCAGCCTTATAACGAGGACGTTGAACGCCGACAAACTGAACCAGCTCGACCAACTCATCAATCCGATACCACTTAGGCAGATAGTCCACCATATCAGCCCCGATAATGAAGTAATAATCCGTATCTGGATTCTTCTCAGTTAGAAGTTTCATGGTGTCGTAGGTGTAGGAAATGCCCTTGCGCTCTAACTCAATGGTTTCAATGGCGAGGCCTTCAATCCCCTCAATCGCCAACTCAAGCATCTTGAGGCGGTGGTGCTCAGGGATGGTTTCCTTTTTATCTACGTGAGGAGGTTGGTATTCGGGCATAAGCAAGACCTGGTCCAGTCCTAACTGTTGTCGTACTTGGTCTGCCACAACAAGATGGGCATTGTGAACAGGGTTAAAATTTCCTCCTAGAATCCCGACTTGTTTGCGTTTTTTCTCCTTGATTTCTGGCTCCAACTCTACCTTGGTAAAGGGAGTTAATAATTCGATTGCCATAGGCTCGTCTTCCTTTAATTCTCTGTAAAAACAGTTGTTTGGAGTAGGTTTTTAGATTTCTTTAACTTTCTTGGAAATCTTGCGGTTTTCTTTCTTGCTTGAAACCTTATATAAGATAAGGATACGGCCAATCTTTTGCACAGTATCGACACCGATTTCTTCCTCTAAGATTTCGGCTACTTCGTGGATATCTTCATCTGTGTTTTGCAAGAGAGTAACCTTGATCAATTCACGGGCGTCAAGGGCTTGACGGACGCTGGTTTTGATTTGGTCGTTGAGTCCATTTTTCCCGATTTGGATAATGGGTTTGAGGGTATGTGCCTGACTGTTGAGGAAGGCGCGTTGTTTTGAGGTTAATGACATATTCTTTCTTCCTTTTTG
>NZ_KQ969554.1:9953-49041 GCF_001578945.1 Streptococcus oralis | reverse complement strand
ATCTTTGAAAAATGGATTTCCTTACCTCACAATTGAGCCTAGGTCTCAATTGTGCCCCTTGCCAATCTAAAGATTGGCAATCACACCACGGCAATAACTATCTTTGTATGAGCTCACTTTGTTCGCTCAGCGATTTTATTTTAAATAATGGCTTTTCGTGTGACGACGGCGACGCCTTCTGGTGCCCAGACGGCGACTTTGGCGGTGCCTGTTACGCGGATCCAGCCTAGGCCTGAGATGACTAAGTCAGTCTTGTCCTTAATGGTAAAGACATGCTGGACTAGTTTTGGGAAATCTTCTTTTTCCTTACTATTTGGAGGTGTCAGAAGGGTTCCAAGGTGTTTGTCATAAAAGGCACTAGCGCCTTCAAGCTTAGTACGATGGAGTTTGAGTTCATTGTCAAAGAAAGCAGTAAAACCTTGCTTTTCTCCTGATATAAAGTCAAAGCGCCCTAAACCACCTAAAAATAGGGTTTGTTCAGGATTGAGCTGATAGGTTTTGGGCTTGATTTCCTTTTTAGGGCTGACATACTTGAGATTTTTAGCCGTCAAGTAGTGAGCCATCTGGTGACGGTGGATAATCCCCGGCGTATCATAGATATAAGAACCGTCGTCAAGCGGAATCTCAATCTTGTCCAAAGTTGTCCCTGGGAAACGAGAAGTCGTGATAACGTTCTGATCACCTGTGATTTCTTGGATGATAGCATTGATAAGGGTTGACTTTCCAACGTTGGTTACACCGACCACATAGACATCGCGTCCCTTACGGTAGTGCTCGATTTTGTCAATGACTTCCTTAATAGCATGCTTGTTTTGTGCTGAAGTTAGGACGACGTCCACAGGACGAAGACCTTCTTCGTGGGCACGCTCCATGAGCCATTGGCTAATCTTGCCAGCCTTTACAGACTTAGGTAGAATATCTTTTTTATTTCCAACCAAGAGCACATCATTGCCCGATACAAAGCGTGGCAAGCCAGGGATGACAGAGCCGTTAAAGTCAAAGATATCAATGACATTAACCACTAAGGCATCGCTATCTCCCACCTCATGCAAGAGCTTGAGGAAATCATCGTCCGTCAACTGGACATCAGTAATTTCATTGTAATGACGGAGACGGAAACAACGTTGGCAATAGACTTCTCCAGTCTCCAAGCCTTTTTCAAGTGCCGACTGGGGAGTGAAACCAAGACCAGCCTTGTCTGTCGTCTGAATGGTTGCTCCACAACCAATACAGAGAATTTCTTCCATAGTTAAATTCCTTTTTTATACATAATCGGTCCGTACTTTTCAGTGATTTTTCGCATGACACGGCGCTCGCGAGCTCGGTTGATTTGCGTTTTGATCGAGTCATGTTGGACCAAGGGCTTGACTAAGATTGAACGAATGCCTGCACGATGCGCTGCCCGAATATCCGTCATGAGTTGGTCGCCGACCATGACCACTTCATTTTTTTCATAGTGGAATTCCTTCATGGCACGATCAATCCCAAATGTAAAGGGCTTCAAGGCCCAATAAACGTAATCAATCCCAAACTTCTCAACTGCACGTTGAACTCGTTTTTTGGTGTTATTTGAGACCACGATAATGCGAATGCCTGCATCGCGGAGGTCATGTAGCCATTGCTTCATCTCTGGCGTTCCATCAGGGTTGTTCCAAGCAATGAGGGTGTTATCCAAATCGACCAAAACAGCCTTGATCCCCTGCGCCTGCAGGCTTGGGACTGTCAGATCATAAACTGCTTCCACAGCGAAATCTGGCATATAGTTTTCAATCGCCATTCTGGCTCCTTTTCTTTTTAATTTCTAGCAATTTTCTTTAGATACTGAGCTAAGATTCCCCACAATATTAAACTAGCTAATAAAATATAAATCCAAGCATTCGGTTCATCTGTAAACGGTAAGGGAACATTCATTCCGAAGAATCCTGTAATAACCGCAAGGATAGCTAGCAAGACTGAGATAATGGTCAAAGTTGTCAAATTATCATTTAGATTATTATTTAGGATGTTGTTGTAAGAGGCTGAGAGTTGTTGCAAAACTTGAGAAATCAGGTCTGTCATCGAAACCAACTGATGCGCTTCAATCATGGCATCGTCAAACTGCTCTCTTTCTACCTCATTAAGATTGCGATAAAGAGCATGCCCTTGGATATGTTCCAAGAGGAGACGATTTTGTTTGGCAGCAGCTGTTAAGTAAACTATACCGGTTTCCAAGTCAGAAAGAGCAAAAAGATTTTTTTTAGTCGTTGTCTGACGAAGGAGCGCACTGATTTCATCCTTACTTTTATCCATTTCTTCGATGACTGGGTAATAAGCATTGCTAATCATCTCTAAACTGGAAAAAAGAAATTTGTAGATTGAAATAATCTCATGGCTTTCAAGGTAAGTTGCCATACGCTCAATCACATAAGTATTCTTGTGATTACTAATAGTGATTAGTCGCTGTTTTTCAACGATAAAGGTCATCGGAATCGCTTCATAATATTCTTTGTCTTTTTCTAAATCAAGAACATTATAAATGAAGGTTACCGTCCCCGTTTCACGGTTATAATCCATGTGGGCTCGTTCATTTCTATCCAGAGCATACTCGATGGTTTCCTTGTCCAATCCATAGACTTCAGAAAGATCCTCCATGTTTTTGATCTTGTCCACATCAAGGTCTATCCAGGTACAATCATGACCTAGTTTTTTCTCTACAAATAGCATACTCTCTCCTTTACCAAACTCTTTCTATTGTACCACAAATCTGTCAAAATAGCAGACCTACTCTGTACGAGAGAAGTTGCTGACGACGGTGATATTGCGATTGGGAATAAAGTGAAGGGCTTGATCATCACCTCTCAGTTGCGTTGTACGAATTCCTACACTAACGACCTTTCCAGAAACGGTAATAGGACCATTTGTGAGAACTACCTCGTCACCCACATCGAACTGGCGTTCAAAGAGGATAAAAAAACCATTGATAACGTCGGACAGAAAACCTTGTGCGCCCATCCCAATGGCTACCCCAGCAATCCCTGCCCCAGCAAGGAGGCTGGAAACTGGTAAGCCTAAAATAGACAAGATACAGTAGATTAAAAAGAAATAAAGGGTATAGTTAAAAATATTCTCAAGTAAACGAGAAATAGTCTTTTGTCTGCCTGCATCTCGATTTGAAAATTTAAGAGAGGGCTTGACAATCTTTCGGACAGTAGCGTGAAGCATTTTTTTAGCTATATAAAATAACAGGAAGAGAATCAAAAGAGAAATCAGCTTGGTCAAAAGATTCTCTAACATGGTTGTTACATCCAATTTATCAAGATAACGTTGAAAAAAATCTTGCATATAAAACTCCTTGTATTATATTTAGTGCAGTTAGCTACTGCCAAAGCCCAAGGGCTATACTTGGAATAAGCCACTGTGGATTAGTGCATTTTCTCCAATCGCATGACGATTTTAAAAAGGCTCTAACCACAGCTTTTTGTTTCAATTGGTAATGAGTTTGATAACGCATAGACGTTTGATCTCGTGTAAGGTAACAAGGCAAAAAGTTCGTGGAGTTCCAAGTGAGCTTGAATACACTATTCGGAGGTAACGCTATGCTTTATATTGGCATTGATGTAGCTACTAAAAACAAATACGCTGTAACAGCCTTGAATGACCAAGGGGAAATGTTCCTCAAACCGCTCACTTTCTCAAACACTAGATCTGGGTTTGAGTTTTTAGACAAGACCCTTCGTCAACTGAAACAAGACTGACTCATCGCTCTTGAAGATACGGGACATTATGCTTTTAACCTTTTGAACTTCCTGCATGAACAAGGTTATAAAGTCTATACCTACAATCCTTTGCTCATCAAGGGGGTGCCAAATCTCTGCCTCTTCGTAAGATCAAAACGGATAAGAAAGATGCTCGTGTTAATTCCCTTAAACTTCTTTCTGACCCAAATCGGGAATAATTCCAGCACGGTAACTGTCAGGAAGAGTTTAAGATTCTGTCCAGACATAATCGCCTTTTTACTATTATATCATAAATTATCCAGCCTATATTTTTTATAAATATTCCGATATTACCCCAAATTTAAAAAAAGGGCTTGCCTCAACAGCATATTTATACTATAATCATAAACAATATATTTTGAAGGAGACTACTATGAAAAAAATCATTCGGGCCTGGAACAAGGCCAGCCTCATCAAACGTATCCTAATCGGCATGCTCTTGGGGGCTTCATTGGGAATACTCTTCCCAAACCTTACAGGGATTAGTCTGTTGGGAGATCTCTTTGTAGGTGGACTTAAAGCGATTGCTCCTATTTTGGTTTTTGCCCTTGTTGCCAATGCCCTCTCCCAGCACAAAAAGGGGCAAAATACCAATATGAAAACTGTGATTTTCTTATACTTGCTCGGAACCTTCGCAGCAGCTCTCGTCGCTGTTGTCACTAATTTTCTCTTTCCTATCCAAATCACCCTCAGCGACGCAAGTACAACTGCAACCGCCGCCCCTGACGGTATTGCTCAAGTTCTTGGGAATCTCTTACTCAACGTCGTTGACAATCCGGTCAATGCAGTCATTACTGCTAACTATATCGGAATTCTCTCTTGGGCTGTGGTCTTTGGACTTGCCATGAGAGAAGCTAGCAAAAATAGCAAGGAATTACTCAAAACCATGGCAGATGTCACCTCAAAGATTGTTGAGTGGATTATCAATCTGGCTCCTTTTGGTATTTTGGGCTTGGTTTTCAAGACCATCTCTGACAAAGGAATTGCCAGTCTTGCCAACTATGGTGTCCTTCTGGGACTCTTGATCGCAACCATGGCCTTTGTCGCTCTCGTCATTAACCCGCTTGTCGCCTTTCTCTTTATGAGAAAAAATCCCTATCCCCTTGTTTTGAAATGTTTACGTATCAGCGGAGTAACTGCCTTTTTCACCCGTAGTTCTGCAGCCAACATCCCTGTTAATATGAAATTATGTAAAGACTTAGGATTGAACCCTGATACCTACACTGTCTCTATCCCTCTAGGGGCTACTGTCAATATGGCTGGCGCAGCAGTTACTATTACAACCCTAACTCTTGCTGCCGTCAACACTCTAGGGATTTCAGTAGACTTTGGAACCGCTGTTGTCCTCAGTGTAGTTGCTGCTATCTCTGCCTGTGGCGCTTCTGGTATTGCTGGAGGATCGCTCCTTCTAATCCCTGTTGCTTGTAGTCTTTTCGGAATTTCAAATGATATTGCCATGCAAGTGGTAGGAGTTGGATTTGTCATTGGGGTCATCCAGGACTCTTGTGAAACTGCTCTCAACTCTTCTACCGATGTTCTCTTTACAGCTGTTGCTGAGTATGCAACCACCCGTAAAAAATAGATTTTTTAAGACAAGACTTTTAAGGCTTGTCTTTTACACTCTTATTCTAATATTTTAGGAAGTTTTCATGTCTCTCACTCAACGTACGACAAAACTGATCTTAGCGACCTGTCTCGCTTGTTTTCTCGCTTATTTTTTAGATTTATCATCAGCAGTTTCAGCTGGAATCATAGCTCTCTTAAGCCTCTCCGACACGCGCAGAAGCACGCTGAAATTAGCACATAACCGCCTCTTTTCCATGCTCCTAGCGCTCGCTATCGGTGTTCTAGCCTTTCAGCTGACGGGCTTTCACATCTGGAGTCTGGGCCTCTATCTGGCTCTCTATGTCCCTCTAGCCTATAAAATGGGCTGGGAAATCGGCATCACCCCTAGCAGTGTCTTGGTCAGTCATCTCTTGGTACAGGAGTCTACTTCTCCAGAGCTCTTACTCAATGAAGTACTCCTCTTTCTCATCGGGACAAGCTTTGCTCTATTGGTCAATCTTTATATGCCCTCTCGTGAGAAAGCCATCCAAAGCTACCACCTTCAAGTCGAAGAAAAGTTAAAAGACATCCTATTTCGTTTCAAATACTACCTGTCGAGGGGAGACGGTCGCAATCGATCCCAGCTTGTTGACGAATTAGACACTCTCCTTGAAGAAGCACTCAAATTGGTCTATCTAGATCACTCTGACCATCTCTTTCACCGAACGGACTACCACATCCACTACTTTGAGATGAGGCAGCGACAAAGTCGCATCCTGCGAAATATGGCCCAGCAGATCAATACCTGTCACCTGGCCGCAAGTGAGAGTTTGATCTTGGCCCAGCTCTTTTCAAAGATTGCTGCCCAGCTAAGCCAGACCAATCCTGCTCATGACCTACTTGATGACATCGAACGCTATCTGCAAGTCTTCCGCAATCGGAGTCTCCCGAAAACACGTGAGGAGTTTGAAACCCGTGCCACCCTCCTGCAACTACTACGCGAAGCCAAAACCTTCATCCAAGTAAAAGTTGATTTTTACCAAAAATATGGACAGTAAAAAAGAAAACTTCAGACCAATCACAAAAGGTGAATATCTGAAGTTTTCTTTTATTTATAAGTTATCACCATAAAGGTTAGTGATAGGATGAATAAGCTATATAATTTAGCATCTTTTCCACAGGAAGTTGAGATAAGATACAGTATATCTTACTGTCATATTATCCACTAGTAAAGTTCCATAGAAACTTGGCGTTAGTTACTTAGATTGTTAAACAATCAAATAAATTTACTGAACTACGACACGGAGTTTAGCAAATCGATCATATTTGCTAAACGTAGTTAGTGAGGCAGTTAGGCAAGTCTAATAGGACTTGCCGTAGCCTACTTAGATTGCTTTGCAATCAAGTAGGCTTACTGAATCACATCTTTTCTTCCAACTCTACATCTGGATACTTATCCGCAAACCAGCGGAGGGCAAAGTCATTTTCAAAGAGGAAGACTGGTTGGTCGAAACGGTCCTTGGCCAAGATATTGCGGCTTGAGGACATGCGCTCGTCCAAGTCCTCAGGCTTGATCCAACGAACCGTCTTTTTACCCATTGGGCTCATGACAACTTCTGCATTGTACTCGCCTTCCATGCGGTGTTTAAAGACTTCAAACTGGAGTTGACCAACAGCTCCTAGCATGTACTCGCCTGTTTGGTAATTCTTGTAAAGCTGAATGGCGCCTTCTTGCACCAATTGTTCAATCCCCTTGTGGAAGGATTTTTGCTTCATGACATTCTTAGCAGAAACTTTCATGAAAATCTCAGGTGTAAAGGTTGGCAGTGGTTCAAACTCAAACTTGTTTTTTCCAACCGTCAAGGTGTCTCCAACTTGATAAGTACCAGTATCGTAAACCCCGATGATATCACCTGCTACGGCATTAGTGACATTTTCACGACTTTCCGCCATAAACTGAGTGACATTAGATAGTTTGGCAGTCTTACCAGTACGAGGCAGATTGACACTCATTCCACGCTCAAACTCACCGGATACGATACGAACAAAGGCAATGCGGTCACGGTGACGAGGGTCCATGTTGGCTTGGATTTTAAAGACAAATCCTGAGAAATCCTTGTCATAAGGATCCACAATTTCGCCATCTGTTTTCTTGTGTCCATGTGGTTCTGGAGCAAACTTAAGGAAGGTCTCAAGGAAGGTCTGCACCCCAAAGTTAGTGAGGGCTGAACCGAAGAAGACCGGAGTCAGTTCTCCTGCAAGAATAGCTTCTTCTGAAAATTCATTTCCTGCTTCTTGCAACAGTTCGATATCGTCCTTAACCTGAGCGTAGAAAGGATTGCTTCCAAAGAGCTTGTCCCCTTCTTCCAGACTGGCAAAACGTTCATCCCCTTTGTAGAGTTCCAAACGTTGGTTATAGAGGTCATACAAACCCTCAAAGGCTTTCCCCATCCCGATTGGCCAGTTCATAGGATAGCTCGCAATGCCAAGGACTTCTTCTAGTTCTTGCAAGAGGTCCAGTGGCTCACGACCGTCACGGTCCAGCTTGTTCATAAAGGTAAAGACTGGAATGCCACGGTGTTTCACAACCTCAAACAATTTCTTGGTTTGGGCCTCGATACCCTTGGCAGAGTCCACGACCATGACCGCAGCATCCACCGCCATCAAGGTACGATAGGTGTCTTCTGAGAAGTCCTCGTGCCCTGGTGTGTCTAGGATATTCACGCGTTTACCGTCGTAATCAAACTGCATAACAGATGACGTAACCGAAATCCCACGTTGTTTCTCGATATCCATCCAGTCAGACTTGGCAAAAGTCCCTGTTTTCTTTCCTTTAACCGTACCAGCCTCACGAATCTCGCCCCCGAAATAGAGCAACTGCTCGGTGATGGTTGTTTTCCCTGCGTCCGGGTGAGAGATAATGGCAAAAGTACGGCGTTTCTTTATTTCTTCTTGAATAGTCATAAGTTCTCTTTCTTTGATTTTCTATTTTTAGTTGTTTCAGTAGCTAAGAATGATGTTTACATTGGATTTTACCATTCCTTTCGACTCTCCATTATAGCGGATTTTGGGGAGTTTTTCAATTGCTCATCTGACAAAAGGGCAAGCTAGAGTACAGATTGCGCTTGGTTTCTCTTTTTCCACCGTTTTTTGAACAAGATATCAAAGAGAACCAGAGCCAGTGAAAGGATGACCGACACAAGGAGGTATTTAAACCACAAGGGCGCATCTGGAATAAAAGGTGTCTTGTTTAACAAACCATAATTTCCACCCGTCACCTGATTAACCCCAACTAAAAAGAGATTGAGGATAAAAGTATAGGCAACAATCATATATTTCTTGAGTAAGCTCTTGTCATAGTGATTCATCAAGTAGACCAAGGAATTCACCAAAAGGGCATAGTGCCCAATCAAAAATGAAAAACTGGTGATATGGGGGAAATCATAAGGATCAAAGACAGGATAACCTAGGGCAAAGACCGCTCCACTTGCTCCTAAGAGGGCAAAATATTGCTTGCTCCGCCATTTATCTGGCAAGAAAACCACCGCAAACATAGCCAAACGGCAGTGATAAAAAGGAAGGCTATTAGAAAACGGAATCTCAAAACCAACATACCAACTATATAGGACTAGTAACTGGAGAATCTGAATTCCTTTAAACAAGCAGACAAATTTCGGATTATTGTGATAAGCAAGTGCTCCATAAATACAAAGTACTAAGAGAAACATCATAATCCCATACCAAAAAAGCGAAATGGGAGGAGGAACCGTCTGAGATCTGGTGATAAATTGATGGAACATATTTCTATCCTAACTCTTATTTTCTCTATTCTCTAGTTTAACCATTATAGCGAAATAAAAGCGATTTTTCAATTTCTATTTCTTTTCAGTTTGGCTCCCTTATTTATAGGAAAATATGATAAAATAGAACAGACTAAAAATCATCATTTCACGAAAGGATGCAAGATGAAAATTACGCAAGAAGAGGTGACACACGTTGCCAATCTTTCAAAATTAAGATTCTCTGAAGAAGAAACTGCTGCCTTTGCGACAACCTTGTCTAAAATTGTTGACATGGTTGAATTGCTGGGCGAAGTCGACACAACTGGTGTCGCACCTACTACGACCATGGCTGACCGCAAGACCGTACTCCGCCCTGATGTGGCCGAAGAAGGAACAGACCGTGACCACTTGTTTAAAAATGTACCTGAAAAAGAAAACTACTATATCAAGGTACCAGCGATCCTAGATGATGGAGGAGATGCCTAATGACTTTTAATAACAAAACGATTGAAGACTTGCATAATCTCCTTGTCTCTAAGGAAATTTCAGCAACTGAATTGACCCAAGCCACGCTTGAAGATATCAAGTCTCGCGAGACAGCTATCAACGCTTTTGTCACTATCGCTGAAGAGCAAGCCCTTGCTCAAGCTAAGGCTATTGATGAAGCTGGAATCGACACGGATAATGTCCTTTCAGGAATTCCACTGGCTGTTAAGGATAATATCTCTACAGACGGTATCCTCACAACTGCTGCCTCAAAAATGCTCTACAACTACGAGCCTATCTTTGATGCGACAGCCGTTGCCAATGCCAAAGCTAAGGGTATGATTGTCGTTGGGAAAACTAACATGGACGAGTTTGCCATGGGTGGTTCTGGAGAGACTTCTCACTACGGTGCTACTAAAAATGCTTGGGATCACAGCAAGGTTCCTGGTGGTTCATCAAGCGGTTCTGCTGCAGCCGTAGCTTCTGGGCAAGTCCGCTTGTCACTTGGTTCTGATACTGGTGGTTCCATCCGCCAGCCTGCTGCCTTCAACGGAATCGTCGGTCTCAAACCAACCTACGGAACAGTTTCTCGTTTCGGTCTCATTGCCTTCGGTAGCTCCCTAGACCAGATTGGGCCTTTTGCACCAACTGTTAAGGAAAACGCCCTATTGCTCAATGCGATTGCTAGCGAAGATGCCAAAGACTCTACTTCTGCACCTGTTCGTGTAGCAGACTTTACTTCTAAGATTGGTCAAGACATCAAGGGCATGAAGATTGCCCTTCCTAAGGAATACCTTGGTGAAGGGATTGACCCAGAAGTTAAGGAAACCATTCTGAATGCAGCCAAACACTTTGAAAAACTTGGTGCCATCGTTGAAGAAGTCAGCCTTCCTCACTCAAAATACGGTGTTGCCGTTTACTACATTATCGCTTCATCAGAAGCATCCTCAAACTTACAACGCTTTGACGGTATCCGTTACGGTTATCGTGCAGAAGATGCGACGAATCTTGATGAAATCTATGTCAACAGCCGTAGCCAAGGTTTCGGTGAAGAAGTGAAACGCCGTATCATGCTGGGTACTTTCAGCCTTTCATCAGGTTACTACGATGCCTACTACAAGAAAGCTGGTCAGGTCCGTACCCTCATCATCCAAGATTTCGAAAACGTCTTTGCGGATTATGACTTGATTTTGGGACCAACTGCTCCAAGCGTTGCCTATGACTTGGATTCCCTCAACCACGATCCGGTTGCCATGTACTTGGCTGACCTTTTGACAATCCCAGTCAACTTGGCAGGTCTCCCAGGAATTTCGATTCCTGCTGGATTCTCTCAAGGTCTACCTGTCGGTCTCCAATTGATTGGGCCTAAGTACTCTGAGGAAACCATTTACCAAGCTGCTGCTGCTTTTGAAGCAACAACAGACTACCACAAACAACAACCCGTGATTTTTGGAGGTGACAACTAATGAACTTTGAAACAGTCATTGGACTTGAAGTCCACGTAGAGCTCAACACCAATTCAAAAATCTTCTCACCTACTTCTGCCCACTTTGGCAATGACCAAAATGCCAACACCAACGTGATTGACTGGTCTTTCCCAGGTGTTCTGCCAGTTCTCAATAAGGGAGTGGTCGATGCTGGTATCAAGGCTGCTCTTGCCCTCAACATGGACATCCACAAAAAGATGCACTTTGACCGCAAGAACTACTTCTACCCTGATAATCCAAAAGCCTACCAAATTTCTCAGTTTGATGAACCAATCGGATATAACGGCTGGATTGAAGTGGAGTTAGAAGACGGTACGACCAAGAAAATCGGTATCGAGCGCGCTCACCTAGAGGAAGACGCTGGTAAAAACACCCACGGTACAGATGGCTACTCCTATGTTGACCTCAACCGCCAAGGGGTGCCATTGATTGAGATCGTGTCTGAAGCCGACATGCGTTCCCCTGAAGAAGCCTATGCTTACCTGACAGCCCTCAAGGAAGTCATCCAGTACGCTGGCATTTCTGACGTTAAGATGGAAGAAGGTTCTATGCGTGTGGATGCCAACATCTCCCTTCGCCCTTATGGTCAAGAAAAATTCGGTACCAAGACTGAGTTGAAAAACCTCAACTCCTTCTCAAATGTCCGTAAAGGTCTTGAATACGAAGTCCAACGTCAGGCTGAAATCCTTCGCTCAGGTGGTCAAATCCGCCAAGAAACACGCCGTTACGATGAAGCTAATAAGGCAACCATCCTCATGCGGGTCAAGGAAGGTGCTGCAGACTACCGCTACTTCCCAGAACCAGACCTACCACTCTTTGAAATCTCAGATGAGTGGATTGAGGAAATGCGTACTGAATTGCCAGAGTTCCCAAAAGAACGCCGTGCGCGCTACGTATCTGAGCTTGGCTTGTCAGACTATGACGCTAGCCAGTTAACTGCAAACAAAGTCACTTCTGATTTCTTTGAAAAAGCTGTTGCCCTCGGTGGCGATGCCAAACAAGTCTCTAACTGGCTCCAAGGCGAAGTCGCTCAGTTCTTGAACGCTGAAGGCAAAACACTAGAACAAATCGAATTGACACCTGAAAACTTGGTAGAAATGATTGCCATCATCGAAGACGGCACGATCTCTTCTAAGATTGCCAAGAAAGTCTTTGTCCACCTGGCTAAAAATGGCGGTGGGGCGCGTGAATACGTGGAAAAAGCAGGCTTGGTGCAAATCTCTGATCCAGATGTCTTGATCCCAATCATTCACCAAGTCTTTGCGGATAACGAAGCTGCCGTTGCCGACTTCAAGTCAGGCAAACGTAACGCAGACAAGGCCTTCACAGGATTCCTCATGAAAGCTACCAAAGGACAAGCCAACCCACAAGTTGCCCTTAAACTCCTTGCACAAGAATTGGCGAAGTTGAAAGAAAATGAGTAATTCGCTAGTAGTCACCCAGTAGTCTAGACAGCTACCTTTTCAATCATATAATTAGGAGACACATGAAAAAGTTTTACGCTCTTTTAATGACCTGTTTATTACTTATTTTTCTATCCGTGCCTCAAATCGTTGATGCGGGTGTCGGACATTCCAGAAGTGGAGGGAGCAGCCGCAGTAGCTCCAGAAGCAGCAGCCGCTCAAGTGGAGGCGGAAGTCGTTCTGGTGGCTCATCTTTCCACTACTACCGCTCTGGATATGGATCATCCTCTAGCAACTCTGCTAGCTCTCCCTATTTAGGATTTATGTTCATATTAGTCGGAGGAATCATACTAGCTGTTATCGTCAAATCCTTGCAGAATAAGTCTGGAGATTCGAGTTCAACCTACACTAGTAATGATTATCAAACGCTCCATCGTCGAGTTGAACACAACACACTAGCCATTAGTCGTGTGAAATATGGGGATCCAAACTTTGACGCGGAAGCCTTCACATCTTGGGTTAAGGAAGTCTACCTTAAATTGCAGGTTGCCTGGACTGAGAAAAATTGGAACTCTGTCCGCGCTTTGGAAAGTACCAGTCTCTACTCTCAACATAGTACCCAACTTGAGGACCATATTCGAGCTAAAACAACTAATGTTTTAGAGAAAGTTTGTATCGAAAATGTTCGCATCAAGGAGTTCATTGAAAATCCTGACGGAAACGATATCTTAGTGGTGATCCTGTCATCTACCTTGCGGGACTATGTCATTGATGATGAGACTCGCCGTGTCATTGAAGGAGACCCTAAAAAAGATCTCTTCACCGTGTATCAATTAAACTTTATCCGTCAACACGGTAGCCAAACGCAAGCAGTCAATCCAGACGAAATTGTGAGCGACCACTGTCCAAACTGTGGCGCCCCATTGAAAATCTCTGCAGTTAGCGAGTGCGACTACTGTGGTGCCAATCTCTCTCGCAGTCCAAACCAATGGGTACTGGATACCTATGATGTTGTGGATGAAGACGAGCTTTATAATTAGGAGGAATTATGGGATTTATACGTGCAACCTTATCAGCAGGCTTAAATAGTTTTAATGATAGTAAATTCAAGGAAGCCATTGTCCTTCCAGATAATGTCTCTGGCGACGCCTTAGCCATCAAGGGGCAATTGCTCACAAAAGACCCAGATGGACGTTCTCGTCACAGCAATCAAAATACAGGCCTCTTATCAGATGGCAGTGTGGTTATCGTTCCTCAAGGCTATACCGCTGTTTTGGTAAACAATGGTACCTTCCTTGGTGAAGTCCTCGAAGCTGGTAGCCACGAATGGCAAGCTGGTGATAACGCCTGGCTCCTTGAAAAAGGTGGTTTAAAAGGCACTTGGGAAAACTTTAAAAACCGTTTCTCTTTTGGTGGACAAGTCATCACCCAACAGGAAATTATCTTTATCCGCATGCAACCTATTGCAGGTAATAAGTTCGGCACACAAAATGCAGTCGAATACTTCAGCGAACGTTACCAACAACTGCTCAACATCCGTTTCTACGGCTTGTTTGATGTAAAAATAGCAGATCCAGTCCTCTTCTACGTGAGTTCTGTTAGCCGTCAAATTACTGACGGACAGCCATTTACTCTCCAAGATGTAGCTCAAGGAACGCTCCGTCAAAATATCGCACCGAAAATCGCGATTGCCATTGCCAAATATACCAACGAAAACAAGGTTGATATCTATAGCCTCAATGCCAATCAAGACACCTTTAACGAACTCGCTAAACAAGAGGTCAACAAGATTTGGATAGGTCTCTACGGGATTGAAGCAACTAATATCTTGCTTGAAGACCTCAGCTACGACCAAGAAAGTCTTGATATCGTTCGCAAGCTTGATAGTGAGCTCGTGGCAATGAAGTACAACACGATTGAAATCGAAGAACGCCGTGCTCGCAACGAAGCGCTCATTGCTGCAGCTGCCAACGAAGGAAATGGCAATGGGATGAACATGTTTATGGGCATGAATCTTGGCCAAACTCTCGGTGGTCAACTAAGCCAACAAGTTCAAAATCAAGCACCGGCTCAAAATACTGGACAAACTGCCAGCAAGAATTTTTACATCGAAGTCGATGGAAAATACGTCCTCGTTACCAAAGACGAAGATGGAAATATCGTACCAGTCAACTAATTAAGCTCCTTTTGACATTTGAGTAATGTTGTCTTTTATGGTACAATAAAGAGTAAATTATTTTATTAAAGAGGTAAAAACATGATTGAAGCAAGTAAATTAAAGGCTGGTATGACCTTTGAAACAGCTGACGGAAAATTGATCCGCGTTTTGGAAGCTAGCCACCACAAACCAGGTAAAGGAAACACAATCATGCGTATGAAATTGCGTGATGTTCGTACTGGTTCTACATTTGACACAAGCTACCGTCCAGAGGAAAAATTTGAACAAGCTATCATCGAGACTGTCCCAGCTCAATACTTGTACAAAATGGATGACACAGCCTACTTCATGAATACAGAAACTTACGACCAATACGAAATTCCTGTAGTCAACGTTGAAAACGAATTGCTTTACATCCTTGAAAACTCTGATGTGAAGATTCAATTCTACGGAACTGAAGTGATTGGTGTCACCGTTCCTACTACTGTTGAATTGACAGTTGCAGAAACTCAACCATCTATCAAAGGTGCTACTGTTACAGGTTCTGGTAAACCAGCAACGATGGAAACTGGACTTGTCGTAAACGTTCCAGACTTCATCGAAGCAGGACAAAAACTCGTTATCAACACTGCAGAAGGAACTTACGTTTCTCGTGCCTAATCTCTAGAAAGAGGTCATTCTATGGGAATTGAAGAACAACTTGGCGAAATCGTTATCGCCCCACGTGTACTTGAAAAAATCATTGCTATCGCTACTGCAAAGGTAGAGGGTGTTCACTCTTTTTCAAACAAATCAGTATCTGATACCCTCTCAAAACTTTCTCTCGGCCGTGGCGTTTATCTAAAAAACGTGGACGAAGAACTCACAGCAGATATCTACCTCTACCTAGAGTACGGAGTAAAAGTTCCTAAGGTAGCGGTTGCTATCCAGAAAGCTGTCAAAGATGCAGTCCGCAATATGGCTGATGTAGAACTCGCTGCTATCAATATTCACGTTGCAGGTATCGTTCCAGATAAAACACCAAAACCAGAATTGAAAGATCTATTTGACGAGGACTTCCTCAATGACTAGTCCACTATTAGAATCTAGACGTGAGCTTCGCAAGTGCGCTTTTCAAGCTCTCATGAGCCTTGAGTTCGGTACAGATATCGAAACTGCTTGTCGTTTCGCCTATACTCATGATCGTGAAGATACGGATGTGCAACTTCCAGCCTTTTTGACAGAGCTAGTTTCTGGTGTTCAGGCTAAAAAGGAAGAACTAGACAAGCAAATCACCCGGCATTTAAAAGCAGGTTGGACCATCGAGCGTTTAACGCTCGTGGAAAGAAACCTCCTTCGCTTGGGAGTCTTTGAAATCAATTCATTTGACACTCCACAGCTGGTTGCTGTTAATGAAGCTATTGAGCTTGCAAAGAACTTCTCAGATAAAAAATCTGCCCGTTTTGTCAACGGACTTCTCAGCCAGTTTGTAACTGAAGAAAATGAAATATAAAAAGTGCTTGAATCATCAAGCACTTTTTCTTTGCCTACTGCTATCTGAAAAAGTTGTAATAAACGTAATTATAAACAAAAATCCAGATAGGCTTAGCATAAATGAGAAAGTTGAAAAAACTATGGCACAGGATGGTAATTTTTAAGTTCTTTGTCCAACGGTAGACAAGGGCATAGAAGAGACCGCCTAAACTATAAATAATCAAACTGATAGGATCTCGATGAGTTAGTATCAAATGACTAAGTCCAAAGATAAGAGCAGATAGGATAACATCCAGATAGTACTTGGACTGGGGAAAGGAGGTATTCATAAAATATCCTCTATAGATTGTCTCCTCAACAACAGGTACAATCGAAATGTTAAAGATAAAGAATATAAGACTTGATAGAGTCGTTTCTCTTCCGTTTAAGTAAAGTTCCGAAAGAAGGTCTTGGAAAAGTCAATCAATCGGATATTCTGCATTCTAAATCCATTTAAAAAAGAATAGATAAGAAAGCGAGATAAGACCAGCGCCAACCCTTTTTCTCGAAGATAAAGAGCATCTTCTTCTTTTTCAACCACAAAACGAATAAAAAGAAAATAAGCAATACTTCTCCAACTAGAAAGATTATATAGCTGTCCATTCCTAAACCGAAGGTCCTAGCCAGACTTATAGCTCCTAATGGCGTTAAATAAATGTACAGAAACATTAAAATCATACAGATTCCTAAATGTATTGTCTTTTTCATTCTTTCTCTCCTAATTGAAACTCTCTATTAGGGCTATATAGAGGATAGACTATTGATTGTTTTTCTTATTTATCTAGAGTTTTGATGTTTATCCATGCTCTATTATCAAAATAGCTAGAACAAATTGTTCTAGCTTTTAAATTTTCTTAGTATTTTCTAAAGCGTTGGTAACGTTCTTCGATAAGTTGGTCGAGTGGTAGTTCTTTCAACCTATCTAGTTCTGAACGCAATTCATTTTTAACGCAACCTAGTAGTTCTTTACTTGACAGCCCTGCCTCTGAGATTACCTTGTCTACAATTCCCATTTCTAGAAGTTCATGTGAAGTGATTTTCATCAATTCCGCTGCTTCCATAGCACGACTTCCATCCTTCCAAAGGATAGAGGCAAATCCTTCAGGGCTAAGTACTGCGTAGATTGAGTTTTCTAACATCCAGACACGGTTAGCTACGGCTAGAGCTAGAGCCCCACCAGATCCACCTTCACCGATAATAATCGCGATGATTGGAACCTTGAGGTCACTCATTTCCATCAGGTTTCGGGCAATTGCTTCACCTTGTCCACGTTCCTCGGCTCCCACACCAGGGTAAGCACCCGCCGTATTGATAAAGGTCACAACTGGACGGCCAAACTTTTCTGCCTGTTTCATCAGGCGCAAGGCCTTACGATAGCCTTCTGGATGAGGTTGGCCGAAATTCCGCTTGAGGTTGTCATGAAGACTCTTCCCCTTTTGGATACCAACGACAGTTACTGCCTGTTCACCTAACCAGCCAATTCCACCAATAACCGCACCATCATCGCGGAAAGAGCGATCTCCATGCAATTCGATAAATTCATCGAAGATTCCATTGGCAAAATCAAGTGCAGTCAAGCGACTCTGCTCGCGTGCCTCTCTGACTATTTTTGCAATATTCATCCGCGACTTCCTCCATGCAATCTTACTAATTTAGCAATTGTTTCAGGCAATTCTCTCCGTTTGACAATTGCATCAACAAATCCATGTTCAAGCAGAAATTCTGCCTTTTGGAAGTCATCCGGCAAGTTCTCACGAACTGTATTTTCGATAACACGACGCCCAGCAAAACCAACCAAACTCTGTGGCTCCGCTAGGATAATATCACCTTCCATAGCAAAAGAAGCGGTCACTCCACCTGTTGTCGGATCGGTTAAAATAGTTAGGTAAAAAAGTCCTGCCTTGGAATGACGTTGAACTGCCGCAGAAATCTTAGCCATCTGCATCAAGCTCATGATTCCTTCTTGCATACGGGCTCCACCAGAAGCTGTGAAGAGAACGACTGGTAAGTTTTCTACCGTCGCATACTCAAACAAGCGCGTGATTTTTTCACCCACAACGGTTCCCATAGAAGCCATGATAAAGTTTGAATCCATGATTCCAAGGGCAACTTTTTGTCCCTTGATGCTAGCTGTACCAGTCAGCACCGCTTCATCCAAACCTGTCTTTTCACGCATAGTAGCAAGTTTTTTCTGATATCCAGGAAAGTTTAATGGATCTTGAGTTTCAATTCCTGTAAACATCTCCACAAAGCTGTCAGAATCAATCGTCAACTCCAAGCGTTCCTGAGCTGAAATACGGAAAGTATAGCTACAATGGGGACAAATTCGTTCGCTCCCAAGATCTTTTTGGTAAATGGTGTGTTTACAACCAGGACACTGGGAGAAGAGTTCATCCGGAACCTCAGGCTTGGCTTGTGGTTTCTGCCTTACGGAACGGTTAGGATTGATCCGAATATACTTATCCTTTTTACTAAATAGAGCCATAACTCCCCCTTTTAGTTCTCATACTGTTTGAAAGTCTATTCTTTTTCTTGGTATTTTGGCAAGAAAGTTTCCATCAAGAAGGAAGTATCGTAATCACCAGCGATAACTCGGCGGTCTGAAATCAGATCCAACTGGAAGTCTGCATTGGTTTGCACACCTTCTATATCAAGTTCATAAAGTGCCCGTTGCATCTTCATAAGAGCATCAAAACGATTCTCCCCATGAACAATGATTTTGGCAATCATACTATCATAGTAAGGGGGAATGGTATAACCTGGATAAACTGCTGAGTCCACGCGCAAGCCAACTCCACCACTTGGTAGATAGAGATTGGTAATTTTCCCTGGGCTTGGAGCAAAGTTAAATGCTGGATTTTCTGCATTGATCCGGCACTCGATAGCATGACCTCGTAGGATGATATCTTCTTGTTTGAAAGGTAAAGGTTGCCCGGCAGCAATGCGAATCTGTTCCTTCACGATATCAACACCTGAAACAAACTCTGTTACTGGGTGTTCCACTTGCACACGAGTATTCATTTCCATGAAGTAGAAATTGCCACTCGCTTCATCAAGAAGAAATTCAATAGTCCCTGCATTTTCATAGCCAACAGACTCTGCTGCACGAACGGCTGCAGCACCAATTTCATGACGAAGTGTTTTGCCAATCGCAATGGATGGGCTTTCTTCTAAGACCTTTTGGTTATTCCGTTGGAGCGAACAATCCCGTTCACCAAGATGGACAACATGCCCCTCTTGGTCCGCAAGGATCTGAACTTCGATATGGCGAGCTGGATAAATCACACGCTCAAGATACATTGCGCCATTTCCAAAATTGGCCTTGGCTTCACTGGATGCTGTTTCAAAGGCTGCGACCAAGTCTTCTGCCTTTTCAACCTTACGAATCCCTTTTCCACCACCACCTGCCGATGCCTTAAGCATGACTGGATAGCCAATTTTTTCTGCAACTGCAAGAGCTTCTTCAGCTGTGTGAACTTCACCATCAGATCCTGGGATAACTGGAACCCCAGCCTTGATCATTTGCTCACGCGCATTGATCTTATCTCCCATGGTATCCATTACAGCCCCAGAAGGGCCGATGAACTTGATTCCCACTTCGTCACACATCGTGGCAAACTTGGAGTTTTCGCTAAGAAAACCAAAACCTGGGTGGATAGCTTCTGCTTCAGTCAAGACTGCAGCAGATAAAATTGCATTGATATTGAGATAAGACTCTGTTGCCTTACCAGGTCCGATACAGATAGCTTCATCCGCTAGGAGCGTGTGAAGAGCTTCCTTATCAGCAGTTGAATAGACTGCTACGGTTGCAATGCCCAATTCACGCGCAGCTCGGATAATCCGAACCGCAATCTCACCACGATTGGCAATCAAAATTTTACGAAACATGGAGAACCTCCTTAGTTTCCAATTGCAAAGGTAAGAGTACCACTCGCTGCAAGCTTACCATCTACTTCAGCCTTTGCTTCAACCACAGCAATCGTACCACGACGTTTAACAAAAGTAGCCGTCATGACTAATTGATCACCTGGTACAACTTGCTTCTTGAACTTAACCTTGTCCATTCCAGCGTAGAAGACCAGTTTTCCTTTATTTTCGGGTTTGGACAATTCCAAGACACCAGCGGTCTGGGCCAAGGCTTCCATGATAAGAACACCTGGCATGACTGGGTATTGAGGAAAATGACCATTGAAGAAAGGTTCATTGATGGTGACATTTTTAATGGCAACAATGGTATCCTCGCTCACTTCCAAGACACGATCCACTAGGAGCATGGGGTAGCGATGGGGTAGAGCTTCTTTGATTTCTTGAATATTGATCATTTGATACGTACCAATCCTTTACCAAACTCAACCATTTCTTCATTTGAAACGAGAATTTCTGTCACCACACCATCCTTAGGTGCAGGAATCTCATTCATGACTTTCATGGCTTCGATGATCACCAAAGTCTGACCTTTTTTAACACTGTCTCCGACTGTGACAAAGGCAGGTTTATCTGGTCCAGCGGCCAAGTAAGCCACCCCTACAAGTGGGCTTTCAACAACATCACCCTCTGGAGTAACAGTCGTTTCAGCTGGTGCTGGTGCTTCTTCCACAGATCTCTCTACTGAAGTTGAGGGGGCAGAAACTACTGGATTTGCAGCTACTGGAGTTGGCACTGAAGCAACTTGAGCTGGTGCTTCGGAAGCCATTCTTGCTTCATTCTTACTAAACTGCAATTCGTCCGTTCCGTTTTTATAAGAAAATTCTCTCAAACTTGATTGGTCAAATTGAGCCATCAAGTCCTTGATCTCATTTAAATTCATAATTATTTATTCTCCCAACGTTTGAAAGCAAGAACCGCA
Source organism: Streptococcus oralis (assembly GCF_001578945.1). GTDB lineage: Bacteria > Bacillota > Bacilli > Lactobacillales > Streptococcaceae > Streptococcus > Streptococcus oralis_Q. The sequence continues at coordinate 28,067 of NZ_KQ969554.1, read as the reverse complement.
TTGTGTCCGCCAAAACCAAAAGTATTTGAAATAGCATAAGGGATTTCTTGCTCCAAGCCTTGTCCGTAAACGATGTTCGCTTCGATATAGTCTGATAACTCACTTGTTCCAGCTGTCATTGGTACAAAGTTATGACGCATGGCTTCGATGGTAGCGATGGCTTCTACTGCCCCTGCAGCACCAAGCAAGTGTCCTGTAAAGGACTTGGTTGAAGATACAGGTACTTCTTTACCAAGGACAGCTACGATCGCACCACTTTCTCCTTTTTCATTAGCAGGAGTTGAAGTTCCGTGAGCATTGACATAAGCCACTTGCTCTGGAGAAATTTCTGCTTCTTCCAAAGCCAGTTTAATCGCCTTAATCGCACCTTGACCTTCTGGATGAGGTGAAGTCATATGATAAGCATCACAGGTATTTCCATAACCAACTACTTCAGCTAAGATAGTTGCACCACGTTTTTCAGCGTGTTCAAGGCTTTCAAGAACCAACATCCCAGAGCCTTCCCCCATCACAAAACCATTACGGTCTTTGTCAAATGGAATAGAAGCACGGGTAGGATCTTCTGTAGTTGATAGGGCAGTCAATGCTTGGAAACCAGCGATAGCAAAAGGAGTGATAGAAGCTTCTGATCCACCAACTAGCATGACATCTTGGAAGCCAAACTTGATAGAGCGGAAGGCATCCCCAATGGCATCGTTTGATGAGGCACAGGCTGTATTGATTGATTTACAGATACCGTTTGCTCCGAAGCGCATAGCAACATTCCCTGAAGCCATATTTGGCAAGGCTTTTGGAAGAGTCATTGGCTTAACACGTTTTGGACCTTTCTCATGCAAACGGATAACTTGATCTTCGATTTCCTTGATACCCCCGATACCAGAAGCCACGATGACACCAAAGCGATCTTTATCGATTGCTTCTACATCAAGATTAGCATTTGTTACCGCTTCTTGAGCTGCATACAAGGCATACAAAGAATAGTTGTCAAAACGATTGGTATCTTTCTTGATAAAGTATTTATCAAAAGGAAAGTCTTGGACTTCTGCCGCATTGTGCACAGCAAATTCGCTGTGGTCAAACTTAGTGATTTCTCCAATTCCAATCTTCCCAGTTTGCAAACTGTTCCAAAATTCTTCTGGAGTATTTCCGATAGGAGAGGTCAATCCGTAACCTGTTACTACAACTCGATTTAGTTTCATCTGTCTTACCTATATCTTTCCTTATTTTTTACATGCTAAGTCCGCCATCAACAGCGAGAACTTGTCCAGTCAAATAATCCTGTCCAGCCAGGAACACTGTAGCATCTGCGATATGTTCTGCTTGACCAAACTGTTTCATTGGGATTTGGGCCAATGTCGCTTCCTTGACCTTATCAGATAAAACAGCAGTCATATCTGACTCGATCATTCCTGGTGCAAGAGCATTTACGCGAACATTACGATTGGCAACTTCACGTGCAACTGACTTGGTAAAACCAATCAAACCTGCTTTAGAAGCTGCATAGTTGGCTTGTCCGATATTTCCCATCAAACCGACCACACTAGACATGTTGATGATCGCACCTTCACGTGCCTTAATCATCTGTTTCAAGACTGCTTGCGTCATGTTGAAGGCACCTGTCAAGTTGATCTTAATCACTTTTTCAAAGTCTTCTTCAGTCATCTTGAGCATAAGCGTATCTTGAGTGATCCCAGCATTGTTGACCAAGACATCAACAGAACCGAGTTCCGCAATCGCTTGATCTACCATACGCTTGGCATCTGCAAAGTCTGAAACATCACCTGAAATCGGTACTACTTTGACGCCGTAGTTTGAAAACTCAGCCAGCAATTCTTCTGAGATTGCTCCGCGACTATTCAAAACTACATTAGCGCCTAGTTGGGCAAATTTGTGAGCAATGGCAAGTCCGATACCACGACTTGAACCTGTTACAAAGACATTTTTGTTTGTAAGTTGCATTCTATTTCTCCTGTTTCCTCTTGTATTTTGTGGGAGAAGGGATCATTAGTTTCCTAACAAAGCATCCAAGCTTGCTTGGTCTTCAACGTTAGCTAGCTGAGCTGTTTTATTGATTTTTTTGACAAAGCCTGATAGGACCTTACCAGGACCAATTTCAATAAAGTTGGTCACCCCAGCATCCTGCATCACAGCAATACTTTCATAAAAACGAACAGGTTCTTTGACCTGACGCGTCAAAAGCTCTTGGATTCGATCTTTTTCCATAACAGCAGCCTCCGTATTGCCGACTAGTGGGCAAATAAAGTCAGAGAAACTCACTCCCTCAAGAGCACCAGCTAGTTGCTGACTGGCTGGATCGAGAAGGGCTGTATGGAAAGGACCCGATACATTTAAAGGAATCAATCGTTTTGCTCCTGCTTCCTGCAAGAGTTCAACTGCGCGGTCAACCGCAGCCACCTCACCACCGATGACGATTTGGCTTGGGGTGTTGTAATTGGCTGGAGTCACTACTCCAACTTTAGAGGCTGTTTCACAAGCTTCCTCAATCACTTCTACTGGAGTATTAAGGACGGCAACCATCTTTCCAGAGCCTACAGGTGCAGCCTCTTCCATATAAGCACCACGCTTAGCAACCAAGGCAACTGCATCCTCAAAGTCCAAGGCACCACTTGCTACAAGAGCAGAATATTCTCCAAGGGACAATCCTGCTACCATATCCGGCTGATAGCCCTGTTCTTTCAATAGTCGGTAAATAGCAACCGAAGTCGCTAAAATAGCTGGTTGCGTGTAGCGAGTCTGGTTCAACTTGCTTTCTTCCTTATCAATCAAGTCACGAAGGTCATAACCCAAAACCTGACTGGCTTGGTCAATTGTTTCCTTGACAATAGGATAGCGATCATAGAGATCACGCCCCATCCCTAGATACTGAGCACCTTGACCCGCAAATAGAAAGGCTGTTTTAGTCATTTCTTACAACTCCTGCCCAACGTTTTGCTTCTTCTTGAATTTTCTTAGCTGCCCCATAGTATAGATCTTTTAGGATTTCTTCAACTGTTTCTTCCTTACTGATCAAACCTGCGATTTGACCGGACATGACAGAGCCATTCTCCACATCACCACGGACAACCGCATTGGCTAGAGCCCCTGCACCTAGATTATCAAAAACAGTCAAGTCTGGATTTTCTTGCTTAAAGGCTTCTTTTTCGGCTTTTTCAAAATCACGGGTTAATTTATTTTTAATAGCCCGTACAGCGTGACCAAAATGCTGAGCAGAGATGGTCGTATCAATATCTCGAGCTTTCAAAATCATATCCTTATAGTTCTGATGGGCATTGGATTCCTTAGCTACTACGAAACGCGTACCGACTTGAACGGCCTCAGCGCCAAGCATAAAGCCTGCAGCGGCACCCTCACCGTCCGCAATTCCTCCAGCTGCAATAACTGGAATTGAAACAGCTGCAGCAACTTGACGTACCAAGGTCATAGTTGTTAATTTACCAATATGTCCACCGGCTTCCATTCCTTCTGCAATAACTGCATCTGCACCAATTTTTTCCATGCGTTTCGCCAAAGCAACACTTGGAACAACAGGAATAACTGTAATTCCTGCATCATGGAAACGGTTCATGTATTTACTTGGATTTCCAGCACCAGTTGTAACCACCTTAACCCCTTCTTCAATCACGAGATCAACGATGTCTTCTACAAAGGGTGACAAGAGCATGATGTTGACACCAAAAGGTTTATCCGTAAGTGATTTGATTTTATCAATATTAGCCTTTACGACCTCTTTAGGTGCATTTCCACCACCGATAATCCCTAGACCACCAGCTTTTGATACCGCACCAGCCAAGTCACCATCAGCAACCCAGGCCATTCCTCCCTGAAAAATAGGATAATCAATGTTCAATAATTCTGTAATACGTGTTTTCATAGTGCCTCCATCATTCCTTGCTTACGTAATAGTTCGATGAGTTTATCATTTGAATTTCAAACTATTACCTAAACAAGAGGGAGCGGGTCTCCCCTACTCCTTCTAGTAATATGTTAATTATTTTGTTTGCTCTTCAACGTAGGCAACCAAGTCACCAACTGTTTTCAAGTTATCTTCTGCTTCGATTTGGATATCAAAAGCATCTTCGATTTCGGAGATTACTTGGAACAAGTCCAATGAATCTGCATCCAAATCATCAAAAGTAGATTCAAGTGTTACTTCTGATGCGTCTTTCCCAAGTTCTTCAACGATAATTTCTTGTACTTTTTCAAATACTGCCATGATAGGACTCCTTTAAAATATAAAAAATTTATAACTATGTGTTTACCACATGATTACCTAGATTGTAAGAATGAGTGTGCCCCATGTCAAACCTCCACCGAAGCCTGATAGGAGAATTGTCTGGCTACCATCTAAACGAATCTTGCCATTCTCCACACACTCTGAGAGCAAAATCGGGATACTTGCCGCACTGGTATTTCCATACTCCATCATATTGGCAGGAAGCTTGTCTCGATCTACACCGATTTTCTTAGCCATCTTATCCAAAATGCGGATATTTGCCTGATGAAGCAAGAGATAATCCAATTCCGATGCTGCGATTGGACCATTTTCAATGGTTTCTTTGATCGATCTAGCAACATCTCGATTTGCAAAATCAAAAACTGCTCGTCCATCCATCTTCAAAAAAGCAGGAACTGCTTTTTGATCTGAGAAAGGAGAAGCCAAAGCCGTTTGACCATAGGTCAAACACTCGCTCCGCGAGCCATCCGTATAGAGACTTTCTACAAGGAAATGACGTGTTTCGCTCGCTTCCAAGAGAACCCCACCAGCACCATCTCCAAAGAGAACAGCTGTTGAACGATCTGACCAATCAACTGCCTTGGATAAGGTCTCAGCCCCGATAACAATCCCTTTTTTGAACTGTCCAGAGCTTAAAAACTTTTCTGCAGTTGAGAGAGCGAATACAAAGCCACTGCAAGCTGCTGTCATATCGAAGGCGAAAGCTCTATGCGCTACGATATTTGCCTGAACTCGAGCTGCTGTAGATGGCATCATCGAGTCTGGGGTAATCGTCGCTACAATGATAAAATCAATCTGATCCGCTGTTAAGCTCCCCTTAGCCAGCAAGCTCTTAGCAACTTCTGTCGCCAAGTCACTTGTAGACTCTGTTTTTGAGATATGTCTTTGTTTAATTCCTGTCCGACTTGAAATCCACTCATCGCTTGTATCCATGATTTGGGCTAAGTCATGATTAGTGACCACTTGCTCTGGAACATAATGAGCAACCTGGCTTATTTTTGCAAAAGCCATTATTTCAAATCCTCCAAAAATTGATAAAGGTTAGTCAAGCCCCTGCCCATCACTTCTATCTCTTCAGAACTCATACCATCGATAATTTTTTCGACCATGGCCTTGTGGAAACGTTTATGAAGACGGTGAACCAAACGACCTTTCTTTGTCAAATGCAAGTAGACCACACGACGATCCTGATCAGAACGAATGCGCTCAACATAACCTTTTCTTTCGAGATTATTCAAGCTGGTCGTAACAGTTCCAAGAGTGACCATCAGTTCTTTAGAAACCTTACTTGGTGTCGCCTCTGGGAACTTGCCAATCACATCAATCGTGTGCATTTCTTTGATGGAGATGTCTTTGAAACGACTACCTCGTAAGCTAACCTCCTCAATCACAAGGACATTATTAAAAATAGATGTTAAATACTCATTCACTTGTTGGTAGTCCAAAGTATTCCCTCCTTCTCAAAAAAACTTTTGCATTCAAAACATTTGACACAAAAAGTATATCAAACTCCAAAGAATTGTGCAAGTATTTTTTTATTTTCCTGAAAATTTTGGTCGTCTTCTTTCGGAATGAGCTCGAACTCCTTCTTTAAAATCTTCAGTCAAAGACAAAGATTCTTGCAGTTTCAATTCCAATTCAGCATAATTCTGCCAATCCTTAAATTGGCTTTCCCAAACCAACTTCTTAATGGCTGCATAGGAATTAGCTGAACCTCGTCTTAATTTCTTCAGAACTTGTTCCCGTGTTTTTTCTAATTTATCAGCTTCACAAACACGGTATACCACGCCCCATTCCAGTGCTTTTTCCGCAGTCAAAGCTTCTCCTGTCATGGCAAGTTGCGCAGCCCGTGTTACCCCGATGCTACGACTCAAGAGATGAATCCCACCAGCGTCTGGCGCTAAGCCAACTCCGACAAAGGCTTGGATGAATTTTGCCTTATCAGTCGCCAAACAAAAATCGACTGCTACTGCCATATTGGCTGCAGCACCAGCAACTGCTCCATCTACCTCCATCAAAACAGGTTTAGGGATTTGCTTGATTTTATAGGAGATTGTATTGACCAATTCTGCAATCTTATTCAAAGAAGGGATGTCATCTTCATCCACTGCTCGTTTCATCTCAACCAAGTCTCCTCCAACTGAAAAGACCTTGCCATTCGCGTTTATCAAGATAAACTGAACAGCTTGTTCCTGCTCAGCTAAGGTCAAAGCTTCTAAAATCTCCTCACACATTGGGATATGGAAACCATTTGCCACTTCGGGACGATTCAAAGTAATGATAGCAAGATCATCTACGATCTGATATAGAATATGATTCATAGCTTCTCCTTTTCTTTTGTAAGGTGATAAAATTATTTCATTACCAAAGTATATCTTTTTTTAGATAAAGAGGCAAGGAAAAACTAAAGGAAAGTGTCTCAGCTGATAAAAAACGCTCACTTTAGCCTAAAGACTATACTATTTTCTTCATTGAAAAATGCCGCTCTTTCTGCTATAATCGTATAAAATACTTACTTGAGGAGTCCTTATGAAGGTTGTAAAATTTGGTGGAAGTTCGCTTGCCTCTGCTAGTCAGTTAGAAAAAGTCTTAAACATCGTTAAAAGTGATAAGGAGCGCCGTTTTGTGGTCGTTTCCGCACCGGGTAAACGCAATGCTGATGATACCAAGGTGACCGATGCTTTGATTAAATACTATCGCGACTATGTGGCGGGAAATGATATCAACGCTAGTCAAAGCTGGATTATAGACCGTTATGCCGCTATGGTGAGTGAACTAGGGCTAAAACCTGCTGTTTTAGAAAAAATTTCTAAAAGCATTCGCGCCTTGGCAACTCTTCCTATAGAGGACAATGAATTTCTCTATGATACCTTCCTAGCTGCTGGAGAAAATAACAATGCTAAACTCATTGCAGCCTACTTTAACCAAAACGGCATCGATGCACGCTATGTTCACCCAAGAGAAGCTGGAATCGTTGTCACAAGTGAACCAGGAAACGCACGTATCATCCCATCTAGTTATGACAAGATTGAAGGCTTGGCTGATAGCAACGAGGTCCTTGTCATCCCAGGTTTCTTTGGAGTCACTAAGGAAAATCAAATCTGTACTTTTTCACGTGGAGGTTCAGATATCACTGGTTCCATCATCGCTGCAGGTGTCAAAGCCGACCTTTATGAAAACTTTACAGATGTCGATGGTATCTTTGCTGCCCATCCTGGTATTATCCACCAACCACACTCTATCCCTGAATTGACCTACCGTGAAATGCGTGAGTTGGCCTATGCAGGTTTCTCAGTCCTTCACGATGAAGCCCTGCTCCCTGCCTACCGTGGAAAAATCCCTCTTGTCATCAAGAATACCAATAACCCTGACCACCCAGGTACGCGCATTGTTTTAGAACACAGTAGTGATAAATTCCCAGTAGTAGGGATTGCGGGTGACTCAGGATTCGTCAGCATCAACATGTCGAAATACCTCATGAACCGTGAAGTTGGATTTGGTCGCAAAGCCTTACAAATTCTCGAAGATCTTAACATCGGATGGGAACACATGCCAACAGGTATCGATGATCTTTCAATCATTCTCCGTTCTCGCGAACTAACTCCTATCAAGGAAGAAGAAATCCTTCGTCAGTTGGTTCAAAAGGCTGAAGTGGATCATGCTGAAATCGAACACGACCTTTCCATCATTATGATTGTCGGAGAAAAGATGAAGAGTCATATCGGGGTAACTGCTACTGCAACACGTGCTTTGTCTGAGAATAAAATCAACATCCAGATGATGTCCCAAGGGTCAAGTGAAGTTTCCATCATGTTTGTTGTCAATAAAGAGCAAGAAAAAGCAGCTATCAAAGCTCTCTATCAGGCCTTTTTCGATGAAAGTAAGGAAGACTAATCATGGCCCAATCACTAAATAAAGTCATTGACCTGCAAACTACTGGAACATCTTACCTCTCTATCTCTGGAAAGGTCGGGAAATTTCTCGTCGGGGATCAAGCCTTAGAGTTTTATCCTGATGTCAATGTCGAACAATATATCCAAATCCCCTGGTCCAGTATTCAGCAAATCGGAGCCAACGTAAGTGGCCGCAAAATCAGCCGTCACTTTGAAGTCTTCACTGATCAAGGAAAATTCCTCTTTGCCTCAAAAGACTCTGGGGCTATCCTCAAAATCGCTCGGGAAAAATTAGGAAACGACAAGGTCGTAAAACTTCCGACTCTGCTCCAGACCATTGGACAAAAACTTAAAAATCTATTTGCAAAAAAGTAGAAACTTTAGTATAATCATAGCAACGGATAAGTAAGTTATCTCCTTCTTTCAGAAAGTCTGCGGGTGCTGCGAGCAGATAGAGGGGATAGGTGAAATTCTACCGTTAGTAACAATTACATACACAATCAAGTGCACACCTGTGAAGTTGGATGGAACCGTGGCTCTGCCACTCCAACGCTTTGTTAGGTGTGCTTTTTTCATAAAGGAGTTCTTATGTTAGATATCAAACGTATTCGTACAGACTTTGATGCCGTCGCTGAAAAATTGGCAACACGTGGCGTAGATGCTGCTATCCTTAACGAGATGAAAGAAATCGATGCTAAGCGTCGTGACATCTTGGTCAAGGTTGAAACGCTCAAAGCAGAACGTAACACAGTTTCAGCTGAGATTGCCCAAGCTAAGCGCAACAAGGAAAATGCCGATGATAAGATTGCTGCGATGCAAACCCTATCTGCTGAAGTCAAAGCCTTGGATGCTGAATTGGCGGATATCGATGCTAAATTGACAGAATTCACCACTACTCTTCCAAACATTCCAGCTGACAGCGTTCCTATCGGAGCTGACGAAGATGACAATGTGGAAGTCCGCCGTTGGGGGACTCCGCGCGAGTTTGACTTTGAACCAAAAGCTCACTGGGATCTTGGTGAAGACTTGGGTATCCTTGACTGGGAACGTGGCGGTAAAGTAACAGGCGCTCGCTTCCTCTTCTATAAAGGTCTTGGAGCTCGTTTGGAACGCGCTATCTACAACTTTATGTTGGATGAGCATGGTAAAGAAGGCTATACGGAAGTCATCACACCTTACATGGTTAACCACGATTCTATGTTTGGTACTGGTCAATATCCAAAATTTAAGGAAGACACTTTTGAATTGAAAGACACTAATTATGTCCTCATTCCTACAGCTGAAGTGCCTCTTACAAACTACTACCGTGATGAAATCCTTGACGGTAAAGACCTACCAATCTACTTTACCGCTATGAGTCCATCTTTCCGTTCTGAGGCTGGCTCTGCCGGTCGTGATACACGTGGCTTGATTCGTTTGCACCAATTCCACAAGGTTGAAATGGTCAAATTTGCCAAACCAGAAGAATCTTACGAAGAATTGGAAAAAATGACAGCCAACGCTGAAAACATCCTTCAAAAACTCAACCTTCCATATCGTGTCGTTGCGCTCTCTACTGGAGACATGGGCTTCTCAGCTGCCAAGACTTACGATTTGGAAGTTTGGATTCCAGCACAAAATACTTACCGTGAAATCTCAAGCTGTTCAAATACAGAAGATTTCCAAGCTCGTCGTGCTCAAATCCGTTACCGTGACGAAGCCGATGGCAAGGTTAAACTCCTTCATACCTTGAATGGTTCTGGACTTGCAGTTGGACGTACAGTAGCCGCTATTCTTGAGAACTATCAAAATGCAGATGGTTCTGTAACCATTCCAGAAGTACTTCGTCCATATATGGGTGGAGCTGAAGTTATCAAACCATAAAAATAAGGTTTAGCTATTTCTAGCTAGACCTTTTTTCGTAACCAAATCAGATAAGCACCCAATACAAAGAATAAAATAGTGAGGCATATAACAATTTCAGCAAACACCAGATAATCCAGAAATGGAAGTTTCAAGATTTCCTGAGCCATCTTGAGCGAAGTAGCTGTGATAATGGTTGGGAAGGTGAGGGCTGAGAAAGCTGGTTGAAAGCCTTCTTTTAAAATATTGGGCAGGCGAGTTAAAACAAAGAAAAAGAAGGACTGAGATGCCAAAATCATGACGATCAAGAGCCAAGTCGGTAGACCTGCTCCTCCAACTCGAACTAGAGAAGCTAAGAGTAGAGAAAAGGGAGCACAGTAGATTCCTTCCTGTCCAAGCAAGGCTACTGGGAGTGGAGTTTTCTTTAAATCGCTATAAATAAGAGGATAAAGATAGAAGGTCAAGACAAAACCGAAACTCAAGGTCGCATAGGCAATTTCAACGATACCTACCAGAGGATAGGTCAAGGCAGCTACTGCTATCCCCACATAGAGCACCGTCCAGCTTGGAGTCGCATTGACTCTCTTGCCTGAACAGGCAAATTTGATGGTAAAAGTAGTGATTAAAGCGAGGTCCAAGAGAAAGGAAAACCACCAGAGCCCTTGTGATATCACAGGAAGACGAGGGAACAAACGAAAGATATAAGTCGATAAAATCATCCCTGCCATGGGAAAGGTGGCCATCCCAGATAAAAGAGGGGGCTTGGTCAATTCTTTCTTGGTTTCTTCCCAATTAAAAAGATGAAGAATCAGAAAGAAAATCCACAAAACTAAACCAGTCAGACTCAATAAATGCGACAGAACAGGCCAAGTATCTGCAATCAGATTGCCTGCACCTGCTAAGCCTAGTAAACAGCCAGAAAATACCAAGGGGAGCTTTTTCATCTGAGCCTCCAATAATCATGTTATTATTAGTATAGCATAAAAGCGCTTAAATGAGAGCTTAAAAAAACGAAGTCGGAAATTCAAACTTCGTTTTTATTCTACTTTTTTAACTCGTTGCTAAGATATGGCGCAACTGAACAGCGCTTGGAGAAACAATTGGAAGAAAGGCTCCTTCATTCCAACGACGGATAAAACCAGATGTTGATTTGCTAAAGTAGCCTCTACCGCCACCTGCTTGTAACTCTAATAGAAGACTTTGGGCAACAACATCCACAATGTCTATTCTTAACTGAAAGAGTTCACGCGGATTGGTAACGAAATAGGACCGGTCAGACAATCCCTGATAAAGAGCTTGCCGAATATCCTCTAACTGCTCTACCTGATATTTCCATTCATCTGTTAATACACTTCGTCTCCCCAATTCTTTTTCTACTTCTGATAGAGAGCGTTCAGCTAAACCAAAAGCCAAACCAAATTGGTAACCTAAAAATGCGGGACGGTTTTGAGTTAAAAATTCTTTAGCATTCTTGGATAGAATCCACTCTTCTTTTAAAGGAACCCTATTAAAGGTCAAAGAAGCAGTATTCCCTCCCTGAAGAGAAACGAATTCTAAGTCTTCTGAACGACTAAAATTCTCTGCGTCTGATGGCACAGCCACCACATAACTTTTACTTGGATCATCAGCAAAACCTGCCACAAAAATGGTTAAGAAACGATTTCTACGTGCATTGGTTACCCATGGCAGTCGCCCTTTTAGATAAAATTGTCCATTTTCTTCAAGAACACGAACATTCAGTTCCTCTAGGTCAGATAGATACTTGACAGCATTAGACAGGGCGGTTGCGCCTGCATATTCACCGGACAAGAGTTTTTCCAGATAGGTTTCTTTCAAATAGGAATTCTCTGTATGGAGAATATTGTCAATTAGGGTTCGTTGCCCCCAGGAAATAAAGGAGGCCGTCAAGGAATGTTGAGCGAGCTCTGCTAGGATATCAATGACATCTTGATCACTTCCGTCTGAACCGTCGAGAGATTCTGGAACACCTACACGAAAAGCTCCTTCTGCTGCAATCCTTTCAATCAGTTGCTCTCCAGCCTCACAAGACTGTTTATCAATTTCATCAGCATGCTGGTCTAACCAGCTCAAAAACTCTTCGGAAAAAAATCCCATACTCTTTCCTCCTATTATGCATAAGGTTGCAATTCTGGGTTGATAGGCGTATTGGCTAGGTTGTTAGCATAGTTGCAAAGGCTAGCAAGACTAACACCCAGAACCACATCCAAGGCATTTTGTTGCGTGTAGCCAGCTTCCAAAAATTCAGCCAAGGCTTCATCTCCTACACGCCCTTTGGTATTGATGACCGCCAAGGTAAACTTAGCTAGGGTATCTAGTTTTGGGTCTGTCTCGATTGGAGTACGGTTGCGGAGAGCTTGGAGAAGATCATCGTTCATCTGGATTTGTTTGATTGAAAAGGCAGTATGACCAGCCACGCAGAAAGCACAACCATTGGTTACAGCAGCTGTGATTTGCACTACTTCACGTTCCACTGGTGTCAGACTATTGCGACGGTTGATGGCTCCGACAGTTCGGTAGGCTTCAAGCGCGGTTGGGGCATTGGCCAAGAGACCGATTAGGTTGGGAATATAGCCATTGTTGTCTTTTTGTACTGTTTCAAGAACTTCTTTTACTTCTGCTGGTGCTGATTCTACTGTGTGGATGGTAAATGTTGTCATAAGAAACCTCTTTTCATTTTATTGTCATTTAGTCTATCATAGAATTTTCCCCTTGGATAATATATATTTTCAATCGCCATGATAGGAAATGTCTATGAAATGAAAAAAATCACACTAAAAGTGTGATTGGGTTAGTGTTTAAAATACTTTCTGGTTTCGGCAATAACGACTGGCGACAAGACTAAGAGGGCAATCAAGTTTGGTAGAGCCATTAAGGCATTGACGATATCTGCGATAATCCAAACCATATCCAACTCGATAAATCCTCCCAACAAGACCATGAGCACAAAGACTACACGGTAAAGCCAGATAAAACGAACACCAAAAAGAAACTCAAAACAACGTTCTCCGTAGTAGTTCCAACCTAGAATTGTCGTAAAGGCAAAGAGTACAAGGAAGATGGTCAAAAGGACTGGTCCAAAGTGTGAAAAGACTGTTGAGAAGGCTGACTGAGTCAAAGCCACTCCATTCAGGTCACTATTCCATACTCCAGTCACCAAGATGGTCAAACCAGTCAGAGTACAGATAATCAAAGTATCAATAAAGGTTCCTGTCATGGAAATCAAACCTTGTTCTACTGGTTCGTTTGTCTTAGCCGCAGCAGCTGCAATGGGAGCTGAACCCAGACCAGATTCGTTAGAGAAGACACCACGCGCCACACCATTTTGGATAGCCATCCGAATGCTGGCACCTGCAAAACCACCTACCGCGGCAACCGGGCTAAAAGCTGATGTCAAGATTAGAGCGATTGTAGCAGGGAGTTTTCCAATATTGAAAAAAATAACTGTCAAGGTTCCCAAAATATAAATGATAGCCATAAAAGGAACAACAGCTGTCGAAACCTTAGAAATAGACTTGAGTCCGCCAAAGACAGCAATCCCTACAAGAATGGATAGAATCAAAGCCGTGATAGCTGGATCAACTTGGGCTGTATTTTGAATGGATTCTGTAATCGAATTGACTTGGGTAAAGGTACCAATCCCTAGAAGGGCTACCAATACACCCGCTAGGGCAAAGAAGATAGCAAGTGGACGCCACTTTTCTCCCATCCCCAAAAGGATGTAATGCATGGGCCCTCCAGCTACAGCTCCATTTGCATCCTTAGTACGGTATTTGATGGCCAGCAAGCCTTCGGCATATTTGGTCGCCATCCCAAAGAAGGCCGCCATCCACATCCAAAAGAGGGCCCCTGGTCCCCCAACCTTAATGGCTGTCGCTACCCCGATGATATTTCCCGTACCAACGGTGGCGGCTAGAGCTGTACATAGAGCAGCAAAGCTCGACACATCGCCATGCCCCTTATCCTTGGTAAAGATCAACTGAAAGGCCTTAGGGAGACGAGCCACCTGCAAAAGGCCTAGTCGGATGGTCAAATAGATACCTGTTCCGACCAATAAGATCAAGAGGGGGGGCCCCCAAGCAAAAGCATCAATTGATTTAAGCAATTCTAACATTCTATTCTCCTATCTTTTCAACCCCAAAAGAAAGAGCACATGCAAGATACATGTACTCTGGAATGCTTAGATAAATGCTAAAAAGCGGTCTATCCTAGCTCTGTCCTTTTACCTGAGAGTTTGAGCAGTTTCCTGCCTTGCCCCTTCGGTGCCTTTACGGTCTCTCCAGAGTTCCGTCCATTTACAGTCATGGAAAACAAACCTTTCTCCACTTCTATTAAACTTCATTCGGTGTTGGTATTTAATTGATTCTTATTTTACAAAAAATGTTGGCTTTTGTCAATGTGTTTTGGAAAATTCTCATTTGATTTGTTTTGGGAAATTCAATTTCTATATTTTGAAATCATTTAAAATTTCTTAAAATAATTCGCGAAATCATACACTCTCCAATTTCTGCTATAAATCTTTCAAGTTACTATTTACAATTTCTTTGCTCATCTCATTATTAAAGAAAGGAAGACCAACGATATGATAACGTTCATCGTCCAACAAAGTTCGTGCCTCATCTCTTTCAGTAATTTGCAGTAAGAATTTCTCTTTCCAGCCTTCTTTACTATTTTTGAACGTATTATTACTATCCAAAAATTGACTTCCTTTTGGCTCAATGAAAATCTGCCAAGAAGTATTTCCAACTTTTTTATCATTTGCAAGCAAGATAAAGTCAGGCTCAAAGGCACGTCCTTCATCAAAACTATAAATTTTTACAGCTTTTTCATTTCGCAAGAGATAAATATCAGACCACTTTTCCTGCAAATCATTCATCCATTCACGGATAGCACGTACCAGATATTTTTCTTCGCTCGTTCCAAAGTTGTCATCATAGGCATACCAGTCTAGCTGATCAATATTTTCGAAAATCTCTGTTTCAGACTTCGTTTTCTGTGACCGTCCAAACTCTGCATTTCCAGTAGCATTAACAGTATACTTTCTCAAGATATTCTCTTCAAAAACCTCACGCACTGGAACTGACTCAAAGATATTCGAACCATAAAAACGTTCCTCTGTTGGAATGATGTCCTTCTCAATGTGATGCAAAAGCTGTTCAGCTATATAAAGTTTCTGCTCTGCTGTCAGGTCACTCACTTTTGATAAAGAAGACTCTAAACGGATAGGGACTTTCGAAAGCATCTCTATAAAGGCAGAAACACCACGCAAGCCAAAGAAGGCTTGTTGAAGATTTTTAAAAGTATATTGTTTGTTCCGATTGATAGCAGTTCGCACAATATTAGGAGAGATCTCTTTGCCAAACTCAAAATACAAAGTATTAACTGTATTAGTCACAAAAACATCCTCTTCCGAAAATGCCTCAAAATCTCTTGTGGTAGAAGTCGGCAAACTCACCTCAAAGGAACTTGGAATAAAAGAGGTATCCAACAAACTTTCTTGTCTATGTTCGAGGTATTCTTGACGAGATAGTCGCTTGTTCATCCAGATAAGACCATCTGTGTAGGTGCGTGTTTGTTTAAAAGAGTCCTTCAACTTCAATTCACGCTCTTCCAAGTTGACATCATCAAAAATACCAGACTCACGCAAGACTTGTTTCAATTCTGAAATATAGCGTGGATTATTGGCTGAATGATAATGAAGTTGTTCGATGACACGGAGTTCATTGTGCTCATTTTCATCAAACTTTCGAGTAAATTTCTCCTCGACTTGGTTATCCATCACAAAAGGATAGTAACGAGCCCCACGTCCGATGAGTTGTTTCTCTGCATTGGTTGTCTTACCATCACGAGTATCATAGAGGCGCACGATATCAAAGAGATTGAGAACATCCCATCCTTCATTCAGCATATCCACCGCAAAAATGGCACGGATTTCATTTGAAGGTGACTCCAAGGTATTTAACTCTACCAAGCTATTGCTGGTTTTATTTTTCCCATCAATCAAGAGCAGGCGTTCACAACGAAAATCTTCCTGCAACTCTTCAATCAAGTCTTGGTCAGATAGTCCTAATCCCTCAAAGAAAGTAAAAGCTTTCTCTAAGATTCCTTTTCGCTCTCCCTCAGTCTCAGTCAGTCCTTTTTGAGCTTGCACCTGCTCCACCGTCAAGTTTGCCAGCATATCCAAAAAGGTATCTACATTTCCCTTACTTTCAGCAATTTTTTGCGACTTAAACATGATCAAAGGCTTGAGATTGATGCCATATTTCAGAGCAATTTTCTTACGATATTGACTGATAAGGATTGCCTGCAACATACGAGTTGGCAGGTCATTATCCACCAAGTGGAAAAGCACATCTTTAGAGTACTTATCCAAGCGGAACTCTTTCAAATCATACTTGAAAATCAAGGATTTTTCATACTTTTTAGCAATATCAGGATTGGCTAAATCAATGGTTGCTGTAAATTCAAACAAAGAAGACTTTTGAGCTGTACCTTGGATATTAGCAATAGTCGCCGTCCAGCTATCGTTTTCATCTTTTTCTTTCTTGGCAAGTCCTGCGTTCAAGTGATGGGCTTCATCTGCCAATAAGACAAGGGATAAATCTTCAAACTGCTCATAAGTCAGGCGATTTTCCCGTGGCGTATTTAAGTCTTGATGCAGTTTTTGAATAGTGGTAAAGACAATGTTTATACTATCTGGCTGGCTATCCGAAAAATCTGTCACCTCACGCACAGTCACCACTTGATTGTCAACCATGATTTTCTCCGCAAACAAATATTTTCCTGTTCCATTGGGCAAAAAATTCGCCCTTGTTTTGGTTAAGATATTGTCGTTGTTGACAAAAAAGATAAAATTACGTTCGCCTTGTTTGAACTTCTCAAGGATGATGGCAGCCATCAGTAAGGTTTTTCCTGAACCTGTCGCCATATTATAGAGGACTTGTTCTGGTTTTTGATAATGCTTTTCATCATTTTTATAGTAGAGATAGCGTCCAATCGCCTCTTTTTGGTAAGGACGCAAGGGATATTTCAGATTTTGCCTGATGTAGTCAGGGATCTTTTCCTTAAAATCAATAAAACCATTTTCACTTGCTTGGTTATAAATCTCATATACAAAAGACATCGACTCACTCCTCCCCGTAAAATTGACGGTTAAGTTTTTTATCTTGTTCTGTGATACCATAGTCGCTATCGTCTATCTCTGAGTAGTTGACATAGAGATTGTTATTATCCACCAACTCCAGCAAGACTTGTTTTTGTTCTGCCAATGATAATTTTTCAAACTCTTGTTTTTTCAACTTTTTCGGGTCAACTCGGTAAGAGAGGAAAGAAGATTCTTTTGCTTGTTCAAACAGCTCTGATAAAACCTCAGTAGAAGTTGCTTCTAAAATCTGGTTCTTGAAGTCTTGCGCATCATTCTTCAACTCACAATAAACGAAGGATCCCCCACCTTGCCAAGAGACGTCTTTGGAGATACCATCTTGTTCACCAGCGATAACTTTTTTCAAGCGCTCTACAGAAACTGTTTCAATATAGTCCATTTGTTCAATTCCGATATAACGACGATTCATTTTGTGGGCTACGGCTTGAGTTGTCGCACTTCCCATGAAGAAATCAAGAACGAGTTCACCTTCGTTACTTCCTAATTGAATCACTCTTTGAATGAGCTTTTCGGGTTTTGGTGTATCAAATATACTATTGCCTAAGATATTTTTTATCTCTTCCTTTGCTTGATGATTATGACCTACTTCATCAAATCTCCATAAAGTGTTTGATTTTATTCCATTATTTTTCAACTCTGATAAAAAGGTTTTTCGTGACGGGACAGCATCTCCATTTTTTCCAAAGTATATTTCATCATTTTTATCTAGTTTCTCCAGAGTTTCTTTAGAAAATCTAGGATAGGTTCCTACAGGCGGAGTCCAAACAACCCCATTCTTAAATGTGTATTTAAAATTCTTTCCATTTTCAGACCCACTTTTAGCATGTAAGGGGGTACTTTTCCATGCTCCTTTCTGATGATTGTCTGGGTTTGAATATGCTTTATTCATTTTTTCTGTTCTTGGAAGCAAATTAAGAACCCAGTTACTTTTATTTTTTGTATAT
>NZ_KQ969554.1:0-8922 GCF_001578945.1 Streptococcus oralis | reverse complement strand
ATATACTAAAATTAAATCATGATTATCTGAAAAATACCTAGCATCATTTGATACAGTATACTTTTTCTCCCAAATAATAGTATTAACAAAATTTTCTCTGCCAAAAATATTATCGCTTAAAATCTTAAGATAATGTCCTTCATCATCATCAATGTTAATCCAAATACTACCATCTTCACTTAATAACTCTCTCGCTACCTCAAGACGATTCTTCATAAACGTCAACCAAGTGGAATGATTAAAATTATCATTATAGTTGAAACTATCACTTCCAGTATTGTAGGGAGGATCGATATATATCAACTTCACCCTACCAGCAAAGCGTTTTTTGAGGCTATGAAGAGCGATTAGATTATTCCCCTTGATGATGAGGTTATCTGTATCCTCTAGTCCCTCGACTTCATGTTCACCATCACTATCAAAGCGTTTAAAGTTGGTCAGTACCTTATCGTCCAGCAAACGATTGATTTCTGTTGGAGCAAGCGTTTCGTTAAAGAAAAGCTCTTGACGCTTAGCGTCGTCCTTAGTCTGCCCACCCTCAAGCACACAATCTTTATAGGGAAAATTCAGCACCACTTCCTTCTTTTCAGATAGATAGTTTCCATCAGGCATCCCCAAGCCGATTTTGGTTTTGTAGGCAGTAAAACTGTCAGGCAAGAACTCTTTATTATTTAAAAATTGTAAAAATACATCTTTTTTGAATACTAGCACACCATCTTGTAGTTTTGAAAAGAAATGCTTAGCAATTTTTTCATTACTCATCAGTTGATTGAGGAGTTCAGGATTATACTGCCGTGCCAGCTCAGCCAATTTATTCTTATTTAGAACACCATCCACTAAAAAATTAGGATTTTTAGCGAGAACCTGCTCCAATTCGTGCTTCATATATGGAATCTCCTTCTCATACTCAATGAAAATCAAAGAGCAAACTAGGAAACTAGCCACAGGCTGTACTTGAGTACGGCAAGGCGACGTTGACGCGGTTTGAATTTGATTTTCGAAGAGTATCACTTAAAATTTGTGAAGAGCTAATAGTATTCCTTTATATGTATATATAAAGGAAGGGTATACCCTTCGGTTTTATTCAATTTTCTAGTTCTATTATAGCATATTTGAGGATATTTAAAAGAAATGATAAAAAAGCTTGAGGAATTATGTATTTCCTCAGGCTTTTCTCTATCCTTTAAAGGTCACAATGGTGGCGCCACTGCCTCCAGCATTCTGTGGAGCATAGCCAAAACTCTTGACATGCTTGTTTCTTTGCAGGTATTTGGTGACGCCCTCACGGATGACTCCTGTTCCGATACCATGGATGATATCGACTTGCGCCATGTTGTTGAGCAGGGCTTGGTCGATAAAGGCGTCCAGCTTATTCATAGCCTCTTCGTACCGTTTGCCTCGGAGATCCAGTCTGGCTTGCGGACCACGACCAGAAGAACGTTTGACGACATTGACTTGTTTTTTCTTGACTGAGGCTTCTTGCTGAGCCTGAACAAGGTCAAATTCTTTCTCTTCCAAAGTCATCTTGATCAAACCGACTTGGGCTTCCCAACGGCCGTCCTTAAGTTGATTAGTCAAGGTTCCACGTTGTCCATAACTGAGAACCACGATATCATCCCCCACCTTTGGAGCTCGTTTTTTCTTGGCTTTTTGAAGGACCTTGTTTTTAGACAAGTCGACTTTTTCAGGAGCCAGTTTTTTCAGCTCAGCCTTGGCTTCAATGATTTCATGGGGTTTGAGTTGAGACTTACTATGGAGATTTTTGAGAATCTGGTCACTCTCACTTAGAGCGAGTTCCACAATCTCGGCAGCCTGTTCACGCGCCTTGTTAAGCTCAGTTTCTTTTTCACGATTGAGTTCGTTGTAGAGCTTTTTAAGCGCTCGGTTCATCTTGAGGTTTTCTTGCTCGACCTCACGGATATTGTCCAAGCGTTTACGGCTTTCAAGCGTTTGCTCTTCCAATTGTTCAATGATGCGGTTGACGTCATTATCCTGATCAACCTGCTGGCTGGCATCTCCCACGATGACATCTGACAAGCCCAGGCGCTTGGCAATTTCAAAGGCATTGCTTCGACCAGGAACTCCCTGCATAAAGCGATAGGTCGGACGGAGACTCGCTGTGTCAAACTCCATGCTGGCATTTTGCACAAAGGCTGTCTCAATACCATAGGCCTTGAGCTCTGGATAGTGGGTCGTCGCCATGGTCTTGACCTGACGCAGACGAAGATCCTCCAGAATAGCCATAGCAAGCGCGGCTCCTTCCTGCGGATCAGTACCGGCCCCGAGCTCATCTAGCAATAAGAGCGAGTGCTGATTGACCTTACCAAGAATATCTACGATATTGGTCATGTGGCTGGAGAAGGTAGACAAGCTTTGCTCGATAGACTGCTCATCCCCGATATCAGCGAAGATTTCTTCGAAAATACCGACACGGCTTCCTTTGTCAGCTAGAATGGGCAATCCAGATTGGGCCATGAGCTGGGTCAAGCCCAGGGTTTTGAGCATGATAGTCTTCCCACCTGTATTGGGACCTGTAATGACAATGGCCGTTAATTCCTTACCGAAGTGTACATCGTTTGCGACAGCATTTTTAACCAAAGGATGGCGAACATGAAGGAGTTGAATTTCTTGGTTCTCTGAAAGTTGAGGAACAACTGCTTGTCTTTCTTGGATGAAACGCACCTTGGCACGAATCAAGTCTAAATGACCGATAATCCAAGCGTCATTAGCAATCTCTGCAGCATGAGGACGGACCCGTTCTGAGAGCTCCTGCAGGATACGAATCATCTCATAGCGCTCGTCTGCTCGCAAACTAGCGATTTCTTCGCTCAGTTTCACGACCTCACGTGGCTCAATATAGACTGTGTTTCCACTGGCAGAGATATCATGGACAACACCCGCAATCTTATTACGATAGGTGTTCTTGACAGGTAAAACCTGACGGCCATTTCTGCTAGCGATAATGCCTTCGGTCAACATCTGTGCTTTTTGTTTAAGTAAGTCTTGCAAGACATCTCGAACTTGACTCTCGCTATCATGGATTTTCCGACGGATGCGTGCTAGCTCTTCACTGGCGAAATTTTCGATAAATCCTGCATCATTTAGAGATTGAAGACTCCCTTGCAAGTGGGGAAAATCATGCAGTTTTTCAAACCATCTCGCCAACTGCTCCAAGCGTACATTTTTAAGATTGGCATAAAAACCTTGCAACTCTCTGCTAGCAAGCAAGACTCGTTTGAGGAGCAGGAACTCCTCAATATTGAGGTCCGCCCCCATCTCCAGACGCTTGCAAACAGCTGATATCTCACGCGTCGCTAGGATGTTAAAGTGAGGTTGCTCGACAAAGAGAGCTTGCATTTCCTCCATCTCTGTAAAGGCTTGTTTGATCTTATCCACCTTGGCGGTTGGAGCCAAACCTTTTAGCTCCTCTAGGCCTTGTTCTGTCAGGAGATGAGGTTCAAACAAGGCCTTGATTTTATTAAATTCTAAGGTTTCTAGTATTTTTGTATTCATATTTTTTCCTTGTATGCTGGTTTACAAGATTATAGCAACTAGAGGTTTTGACCTAGTCGTCCAATCTGTAAACAAAGGGCTAGGAAAAATCCCGCCCTTTTTATCCGATTAAATTTGTCACCCAGAGTTGTTTGATAAAGTTTGTCGTGAAAGGGACACTTTGGATGATGTGTTTGGCTACTATACTTTTTTCGAGTGAATTTTGAATGACTGCCAGAGGCACCGTTGCAAGAATGGTCAGAGCCATTTGCAAGACAAATAAGGTTACCAATAGCGACAATAGGCCTGATCCGATACGAAACCATTTGACATCTAGCTTTTTAGTCGGAATCAAGTGTAGGAACAAACCAATAAGTCGTCCAAGGCTGTAACAAATTCCAAAAACCAGGAGATAAGCCAAACCCGCATAAAAGATCTTATCTAGCTGAAAAAGCTGATCTGAAGGGAAGAAAAAGGTTCCCTGTCCTTCCTGAGGATTGGCGTAAGGGACAAGCAAGTGAAATTGATCTCCCAGCGATTTATAAAACTGCCCAGCAACAAAGGCTGAAATCACTGCCACGAGGAAATAATAAACTTGTAGCACCAAACCTCTACGGTAGCCGATGTAAAAGCCCCAAGCTAGAACCAGTAAGAGAAGGATCGAAATCATAGGGAATCCTCAATCTTGCTCTGCTCTTGCTTGACAGCAACCAACTTGTGACGGAGCTCTAACAACTCTTGCTCCTTGTCATCAAATTCAATTTCACGACTAAGCTGCGTCGATAGGCTGTTAATCGCCAAAAGAAGCGCAATGGTTTCATCATCCGCCCCAGGCATTTGTTCTTTAATTGCTTGGTATTTTTCAGTTGCAACCTTGGCAATTTCCTCCATAAAGAGGTTGTCATGCTCAGTTGTCAAGGTTAATGTCTTTTTTCCGAATGTAAACTTATATCGATTTAGATTTGCCATAAAATTCACCTCACGATATTATACCAAATTTCGCTAACTTTGTCAGTTTTTACCAATTCTCCTGCTTTTGTGGTACAATAGAGACTATGGCAAGTATCACACTCACACCAAGTGAACAGAAAATTCAGAGCTTTTTAAGTCAGTATCAAAAGGCTCTCAGTCCTAGTAAAAATCCTTATATTCGCTATTTTTTGCGATTCCCTCAGGCAACCGTTTCTATCTACACTTCTGGAAAAGTCCTCCTGCAGGGCGAAATGGCTGAGCAATACGCCATTTTCTTTGGCTATCAAGTTGTAGAGGAAACCAGTGGACAAGATTTTCCTATGATTGGGACTGATGAGGTGGGAAATGGTTCCTACTTTGGTGGGCTGGCTGTCGTGGCCTCCTTTGTGACACCGAACCAGCATGACTTCTTGCGGAAACTCGGTGTGGGGGATTCAAAAACTCTGACAGACCAAAAGATTCGTCAGATCGCCCCTATCCTCAAGGAAAAAATCCAGCATCAAGCACTCCTTCTTTCACCGAGCAAGTACAACGAAGTTATCGGAGAGCGTTACAATGCTGTTTCTGTAAAGGTTGCCCTTCACAACCAGGCTATCTTTCTCCTGCTTCAAAAAGGAGTCCAGCCAGAAAAAATCGTGATTGATGCTTTTACAAGTCCTAAAAACTATGACAAGTACTTGGCGCAAGAAGCTAACCGTTTTCCAAACAAGATTACTTTGGAAGAAAAAGCCGAGGGCAAATACCTAGCTGTTGCGGTTAGCTCTATCATCGCACGTGATCTCTTCCTCGAAAACTTGGAAAATCTTGGACAAGAACTAGGCTATCAACTGCCAAGTGGCGCAGGAACTGCTTCTGATAAGGTTGCTAGCAAAATCCTTCAAGCCTATGGCATGAAGGGGCTCAACTTCTGTGCCAAACTACATTTTAAAAATACTGAAAAAGCCAAAGCACTTCTAGAAAGGTAAATTATGAATTCGCTTAAAACATTTCTAAAAGAGTGGGGACTTACGTTCCTCATCATTATACTAGTTGGTCTCAGTCGTCTCTTTCTATGGACCAATGTCCGCGTAGAAGGACACTCTATGGATCCTACTCTAGCTGACGGAGAGGTTCTCTTCGTTGTCAAACACCTCCCAATTGACCGTTTTGACATTGTAGTTGCTCATGAAGATGATGGAAATAAAGACATCGTTAAACGTGTCATCGGCATGCCTGGTGATACCATTCGCTACGAAAACGACAAGCTCTTTATCAACAATCAAGAAACCGACGAACCTTACCTAGCAGACTACCTCCAACAGTTTAAAAATGATAAACTTCAGAGCACCTATTCAGGGAAAGGCTTTGAAGGGGATAAGGGTGTCTATTTTAGAAGTCTAGCTCAGAAAGCTCAGGCCTTTACTGTCGATGTAAATTTCAACACCAGTTTCAGCTTTACCGTACCCGAGGGTGAGTACCTCCTCCTTGGAGATGACCGTTTGGTTTCTAGCGACAGTCGCCATGTTGGAACCTTTAAAGCCAGTCAAATCAAAGGAGAAGCCAAATTCCGTTTCTGGCCACTCAACCGTATCGGAATCTTTTAAAACCAGCAACTAGATGCTGTGATAGTCTTTTTGAGTTAGCTTTTAGAATTAGATTGCAACTTGGCAATATCTTGTACCAAGTCCCAAATCAAAGGAAAGCCTAACTGGAAGCTCTATCCCAGCTCTTTTTCTATCAAAAAGGAAATCTATGGAAGTTTATTTTTCAGGCACCATTGAACGCATTATTTTTGAAAATCCCAGCAATTTTTATCGCATCCTCCTCCTAGATATCGAAGATACCAATGCGGAGGACTTTGACGATTTTGAAATCATCGTTACAGGAACCATGGCTGACGTGATTGAGGGCGAAGACTACACTTTTTGGGGACAAATCGTTCAACACTCCAAGTACGGAGAACAACTGCAAATCAGCCGCTATGAGCGAGCAAAACCGACTCGAAAAGGGCTTGTCAAATACTTTTCTAGCAGCCATTTCAAGGGAATTGGCCTCAAAACTGCTCAGAAAATTGTGGATACCTATGGCGAAAATACCATTGACGAAATTCTGGAACATCCTGAAAAGTTAGAAAGCATTACAGGACTATCTGCCAAAAATCGTGAGGCTTTCGTCTCTACCCTCCGTCTCAACTATGGGACAGAAATGGTCTTGGCAAAACTAGCCAACTACGGTATTCCTAATAAACTAGCCTTTCAGATTCAAGATTTTTACAAGGAAGAAACGCTGGATATTGTCGAAAACTATCCCTACCAGCTAGTTGAGGATATCAAAGGTTTGGGCTTTACCATTGCTGACCAATTGGCTGCCGAACTAGGCATCGAAAGTCAAGCTCCTGAACGCTTCCGTGCTGGCCTTGTCCACAGTCTTTTTCAGAGATGTATGGATACAGGCGATACCTATATAGAAGCCCGAGATTTGCTGGAACAGACCCTGACTCTCCTAGAGTCTTCCCGACCCGTGGAATTGGACCCCAGCCAAGTTGCCCAAGAACTCTCCTACCTCATCGAAGAAGACAAGGTTCAGCAGATTGATACTAAAATCTTTGATAACAGCCTCTTTTTCGCTGAGGAAGGCATTCGCAGTCACTTGGTTCGTATTCTTGAAAAAGGAAAGAAACAAAGTCAGGATTTAGAAACCATTCAAAAGCATATCGCTAGTGTTGAGGAAGAACTAGGTATTGAGTATGATAGCATCCAAAAACAGGCCATCTGCGACGCTATCCAGAACAAGGTCTTTATCCTAACAGGTGGACCTGGTACTGGTAAGACGACTGTTATCAATGGGATTATCGCTGTTTATGCCCTCTTAGAAGGAATTGACCTCAGGAAAAAAAGCAACCTGCCTATTCTTCTAGCAGCTCCAACTGGTCGAGCAGCTCGGCGCATGAATGAATTGACATGTTTGCCTAGTGCTACTATACATCGTCATTTGGGGATGACGGGAGACGATGATACCAGTCATCTAGAAGATTATCTGGATGCCGACTTCATCATCGTGGATGAATTCTCCATGGTTGACACTTGGCTAGCCAACCAACTTTTCTCCAACATCTCTTCTAACAGTAAAATCCTCATCGTGGGTGATAGCGACCAGCTACCTTCTGTTAGTCCTGGACAAGTCCTTGCAGACCTACTCCAGATACCCCTGATTCCGCAGACTCGCTTGGAACGGATTTACCGTCAGAGCGAAGAATCAACTATCGTTACCTTGGCGAGTCAAATTCGACAAGGCATCTTGCCAGCCGACTTCACCCAGAAAAAAGCTGATCGCTCCTACTTTGAAATCGCTAGTGGCCATATCCCAGCTACCATTGAGAAAATTCTTGGTGCTGCCCTCAGAAGTGGCATTCCGGCTCGAGATATTCAGGTGCTAGCGCCTATGTATCGAGGAACTGCTGGTATTGACGCTATCAACCAACTCATGCAAGACCTCCTTAATCCACCACAAAAAGACAAAGTTAGCTTTGAAGCAACTCAGTGTCACTATCGAGCAGGAGACAAGGTCATTCACCTGGTCAACGACGCCGAAGTCAATGTCTTTAACGGAGACCTAGGCTACATCACAGACCTGATTCCTGGTAAATACACCGAGTCCAAACAAGACGAGATTGTCATTGATTTTGACGGCAATGAAGTCATCTACCCACGAAACGAATGGTACAAGATCCGTCTGGCCTATGCCATGAGTATTCATAAGTCACAAGGAAGTGAGTTTCCCGTTGTCATCCTGCCCATCACCAGTGCTAGCAAGCGCATGCTGGAGCGAAATCTCATCTACACAGCTATCACAAGGGCCAAGAGCAAGCTCATCCTTCTTGGTGAATTACAAGCCTTCGACTATGCTACCCAACACATCGGAACCGCCCGAAAGACCTATCTGATTGAACGCTTCAGTGATTTAATTGAAACTAATATTGAAGAAAGTAAACAAGCCTTCTCTGAAACTGCCACATCAAGTGACTCTGAACAATCCTACATTCTCACCGAGGAAAACTGGTCTAGCATCCCAGCCATGATCGGGATTACAGATGCAGACTTAAAAGAGATTTTTGGAAAATAGTGGCTCTATAATTTCTATAGTGGGTAAATCCACTTTGGAGATTATGGAGCCTTTTTGAGTGTAGAAAAAAAGTCCCATATGACCTATAATGAAAAGCGACCAAACCATCATTAGAAAGGATTCACATGGAACTGCTTAAGAATACCACAGATTTAATCGGATTGAAAGATAAAAATATCAAAATTCTCTTTGTTTTACGCTTCTAATCCCACATCGAAATACGAGCTACTCTGGATTATCCAGCACCTCCCTGCCCTCATTGTCAGGGAAATAGGATCAAATATGATGTTCAAGAGGCTTCAAAAATTCCAATTCTAGATATTCAAGGGATGCCTGCGAGCCTGAAGCTTAAAAAAA
>NZ_KQ969553.1:120499-147450 GCF_001578945.1 Streptococcus oralis | reverse complement strand
GACTATTTTCGAAATTTCAGGAAGACAGCGGAAAAGAGCCAGTTAAACTGACTCCCTCTATTTATCTTGCCAATTAGTCGCACGTTCCTCTCCCCACCGGTAAGGGGTCAACTCGACAACTTTGATTGTTTTTCTTGTTTCGTAGTCCATCATGAACTCTGCTTCTTTATTTTCAGCATTCAATTCTAAGAGAAATTCTCTGCAAGCACCACAGGGCATACCTGATCCTTCACCGTAGGGAGGTTTATCTCGAAAGGCGAGGATTTTCTTAACTTTAGTTTGTCCTGAAAATTGATACATATTGAAGAGAGCTGCTCGTTCTGCACAGAGATGAAAAACGCCACAAGTGTCCTCCAGACAAAATCCTGTGAAGATCTAACCATGTTGTTTCTACTGCAGCAACAACATGGTTAGCATAAACAAAGTCAGAAACTTCATGGGGATTGAATAAGATTCGTGCTTCTTCATACATCTTTTCCCATGTATCCATAGGAAGTCCTTTTTATTTGGAAATCTCTTTCAGCATGTTTTCAATATGCTGGATTGACTTTTCACGTCCGAGTAAGAAAATGGTGTCTGGCAATTCTGGTCCATGCATTTCACCTGATACAGCAATACGAATCGGCATGAAGAGGTTTTTCCCTTTAATACCTGTTTCTTTTTGGACTGCTTTGATTTGTGGGAAGATGTTTTCTGTCACAAATTCTTCATCTGTCATTGCTTCTAGTTTCGCTTTGAAGGTTTCTAGAACAACCGGAACGGTTTCTCCTGCCATGACCTCGCGCTCAGCGTCTGTTAACTCTGGGAAATCTGAGAAGAAAAGGTCTGTCAGTGGAACAATCTCGTCTACTGATTTCATTTGTGGCTTGTAGAGTTCTACCATTTTTTCAGACTTGTCAGTCAAACGCCCTACTTCTTCCAGGAATGGTTTTGCCATTTCAAAGATAGTGGCAAGTTCTGCTCTCTTTATGTAGTCGTTGCTCATCCAGTCTAGTTTCTTCTGGTCGAAGGCTGCTGGAGACTTGCTGAGGCGGTTTTCATCAAAGAGTTTAATCAATTCCTCACGTGAGAAAATTTCATCTTCGCCACCTGGGTTCCAACCGAGAAGAGCAATAAAGTTAAAGACTGCTTCTGGTAAATAACCTTTTTTACGGTAGTCTTCGATAAACTGAAGGGTATTGGTGTCGCGTTTAGACAATTTTTTACCCGTTTCAGAGTTGATGATCAAAGTCATGTGACCGAACTCTGGCGCTTCCCAACCAAGAGCCTCATAAACCATAAGCTGTTTTGGGGTGTTGGCAATATGGTCATCACCGCGGATAACATGAGAAATCTGCATATCGTGGTCATCAATAACAACGGCAAAGTTGTAAGTCGGGTATCCATCTTTCTTTTGAATCACCCAGTCACCACCGATATTGCCACCTTCAAACTCGATATCACCTTTGACCATATCGTGCCATTTGTAGATACCAGACTCATTAACAGCCAAACGAACGGTTGGAATAATACCAGCTGCTTCACGTTCTGCGATGTAAGTTGCTTTTTCCTCTTCGCTCATACCAAGGTATTCGTTGATATAGCGAGGTGTTTCGCCAGCTGCTTCTTGACGTTCGCGCTCAGCCGCCAACTCTTCTTCTGTAACGTATGATTTGTAGGCTTTTCCTTCGGCTAGCAATTGATCGATGTATTTTTGATAGAGTTCCAAACGCTCTGATTGGCGGTAGTTTTCATGAGTTTCTGGACTTTCATCCCAGTCCATTCCTAACCAACGAAGATTTTCAAGCTGTGAACGTTCACCATCCTCAACATGGCGTTTACGGTCAGTATCTTCGATACGAATGATAAAAGTTCCACCATGATGGCGTGCGTAAAGGTAGTTAAACAATGCTGTACGGGCATTTCCGATGTGTAGTAGTCCTGTTGGACTTGGTGCGTAGCGTACGCGGATATCTTTTGACATAGTTTCTCCTATAAAGTCTCTAGGCGTCTGCCTTTTTGCTTTCTATATTATATCACAAGTCTCGCCTGAGTCCAACGTCTACGAATAAAGAGAGTAAAAAGAGTGGGCAAACCACTCTTTTCTTCTATTATAGACGTGCGTTAAGCTCTTTGCTCAATTCTTCAAATCCTGGTTTTCCAAGAAGAGCAAACATATTACGTTTGTAGGCTTCAACACCTGGTTGGTCAAACGGGTTGATGGCATTCAAGTAACCTGAAAGGGCGATGGCCAATTCGAAGAAGTAGATAGTGTAGCCAAGAGTGAAAGCGTCTTGCTCAGGAAGAGTCACATACATGTTCGGTACATCACCATCAGTGTGGGCAAGAAGAACACCGTCAGTGGCTTTTTTGTTTACAAAGTCAACGTCTTTTCCTTGAAGGTAACCAAGTCCGTCAAGGTCTTCTTCCAAAGTAGGAATGATCACGTTCTTACGTGGTTTGTCAACACGAACAACTGTTTCAAAGAGGATACGAGCACCTTCTTGGATAAATTGACCCAATGAGTGCAAGTCAGTTGAGAAGTTTGCTGAAGTTGGGTAGATCCCTTTTTGGTCTTTCCCTTCTGACTCACCAGCCAATTGTTTCCACCATTCTGAGAAGTATTGAAGTGATGGCTCGTAGTTTACCAAGATTTCAGTAGCGTAGCCTTTGCGGTAAAGGATGTTACGAACGGCTGCATACTGGTAAGCTTCATTTTCTGAAAGTTTATCTGAAGTGTAATCTTTACGAGCTGCGTTAGCACCTTCCATAAGGGCTTTGATGTCTGCACCTGAAGCTGCGATTGGAAGCAATCCAACTGCTGTCAGTACTGAGAAGCGTCCACCGATGTCATCTGGAACCACAAATGTTTCCCAACCGTTAGCATCTGCTTCAACCTTAACAGCACCTTTTTGGCGGTCAGTTGTTGCATAGATACGTTTGTTAGCTTCTTCTTGACCGTATTTCTTAACCAAGAGTTCTTTGAAGACACGGAAAGCAATCGCTGGTTCAGTTGTTGTCCCTGATTTAGAAATCACGTTTACGGAGAAGTCTTTATCAGCTACATACTCTACCAAGTCAGCAAGATAAGTAGATGAGATTGAGTTTCCTGCATAAAGGATTTGTGGAGCCTTGCGTTCTTCTTTTGTTTGCAAGTTAGCAAAATGGTGATTCAAGAAGTCGATGGCTGCTTTAGCACCAAGGTAAGATCCACCGATACCAATCACGACCAAGACAGCGCTATCTGATTTGATTTGCTCAGCAGCTTTCAAGATGCGGTCAAATTCTTCGCGGTCATAATTTTCAGGAAGGTCCAACCAACCCAAAAAGTCGCTACCAGCACCAGTTCCTTTACGGATCAATTCGTCTGCTGCAGTTACTTGTGCTTGCATGTATTCCACTTCATGTGGGGCAACAAATTTATCTAAAACTTTTGAATAATCAAATTTAATATGTGACATGATAATCCTCCAAAATTTCTTCTTTTCTATCATAACGCTTACCTTCGATTTTTTCAAGTTTTTTATTGAATTCGCCCAATTTTTATCAGAACTCAAACGTTTGCGTAAATTTGCTAAAATACAAAAAATCTGAAAGAACGAATAAAAACGGCTAGAGCCTCTAACCGTTACAATTCATTTAATAAATACTCAAATAGTTCTAAATTGCCGTCTTCTTCATTGACCAGAAACTCTGGATGCCACTGCAAACCGATAATACGATGCTCATCGACAGACTCAATCGCTTCGATGGTCTGATCTCGAGGATCCACGGCTGTCACACGGAAATTAGGTGCCAGATCTTTGATACTTTGACGATGGACTGAGTTGACCTGACTTTCTTTTCCAAACAACTTAGCCACCACGCTTTCTTCTACTGTCTCGATAGAATGAGATGTTCCAAAAGGCAAGCCTTGCCAGTGACCTTCAATTTCTTGGTGGAGAGTGCCACCAAAAGCAACATTGACCAGCTGAACCCCACGGCAGATTGCCAAAATGGGCTTATTCTGATGAAGTGCTTCTCTCAATAGAGCTAGTTCAAACTCATCACGAACAAGGTTGTAATCATCGCTCTCAATGGTTTTTTTCTCCCCATAAAATTGGGGATGGACATTTTGCCCACCTGTCAAGATGAGTTTGTCAATCATTTCTACATAATCGCGCACAATGGACTCATCCCCTACAGGAATCACTAAAGGGAGACCTCCGACTTGACGAATGCTCTCTGCAAATTTACAGGATACAGATGAGTGAATGTTTTTCCCTTCTGCATCTACAGGACATAGATTTGCAGCAACTCCTACAACCGTTCTAGCCATGATGTGTCTCCTTTCGATTTTCTTGCGACAGTCTTATCTTATCACTCAAAGTGACTTTCGTCTAATATGTTTTTTTTAAGGCTGTGATAAAAATTTTTTATGGACAAGAAAAAGGTGCCCACATAGGACAACTTTTTTCTTATTCAAAAACAAACTGATTGTGATAGAGTTCTGAGTAGAAGCCGCCAAGCTTGAGCAACTCGTGATGATTTCCACGTTCAATGACCTCTCCATCTTTGAGGACAATAATCTGATCGGCATTGAGGATGGTCTTGAGACGATGGGCAATGACAAAACTGGTTCTTCCTGTTACAACCGCCTCCATGGCATGCTGAATCTTGCTTTCTGTCACCGTATCTACGTTTGAAGTTGCTTCATCTAGAATGAGCACTTCTGGATCTGTCATCAGAGTTCGAGCGATGGAAATCAATTGCTTTTGTCCAGTTGAAAAGATGCTCTGGTCATCATCGATAAGGGTATCATACTTATCAGGCAAGCTTTCGATGTAGTCATGAATATGAGTTGCCTTGGCAGCTGCTTCAACCATTTCCTGACTGGCATCTGGCACACCGAAGCGGATATTGTCCCGAATCGTTCCACTAAACAAGACCGAATCCTGCAAGACAATCCCGACCTTGCTCCGCAAGCTATCCAAGTCGTAGTCACGAATGTCTTTTCCATCAAAGGAAATGCTACCTGCATCCACATCGTAGAAACGATTGATAAGGTTCATGATGGTCGTTTTCCCTGAACCAGTTGGACCGACAACTGCTATCATCTGCCCCTTAGGAGCTGAAATGCTAACATCTTTTAAAATCGGCTTGTCTGGCACATAAGAGAAATCAATGTGACTGATTTCAACGCCTTCTCGTAATTCCGTGAAGGCCGGAGCCTTTTCAGGTCGGATTTCTTCCTCTGCATCGAACATTTCTTGGATACGATCCGCTCCAGTAAAGGCCAACTGAAGGCTTCCCCAACTAGCCGCAACTTGAATAATAGGCTGGTAGTATTGCTGAGAAAATTGGGTAAACATAACAATTAAACCTAAGGCTGTCGTTGTCTCGATACTTGGATCGTTCAGCAAGACCGCAGAACCTGCAAAAATGACGATGGCTGTGTTGACCAAACTCATCCCATTCATAACTGGAAAGAGGATACCGGAGAACATTCTTCCTTTAAAAGTTGCCTTGCGCACGCGCTCATTTCGCTCCACAAAGCCTGCTACGATGTCGTCTTGAATCCCTTGTACGATAACAGCTTTCTGACCTGAAATACTCTCGTCCATATAGGCGTTGAGTTTCCCTACCTCTTTTTGCTGGAGATTAGTGTACTTGCGAGCCATTTTCACGATGAAGATCAACATGAGAAAGGCCACTGGGGTGCTGGCTACCGTTATCAGGGCTAGCGTCACATTTTTTGAAAACATGACAAAAATCAAACCGATGTAAAGAGCAATATTGCTCATAACTTGAACTAGACTTTCATTGAAGGCTTGAAGGATGTTATCCAAGTCACTAGTGAAGCGAGAAAGGATGTCACCATCCTGGTGGCGGTCAAAGAAAGAAACCGTCAAACGTGAAAGTTTGCCAAAGAGGCCTTTACGCATCTCATTTGTCGACTCAGCAATCACACGGGTCATCAAGGTCATGTAAATCAAACTTGATACCACTAAGGCGAGGACAACCAGAGCTAGATTCAGCATCAGAGCTGACAAACTTTGCAAGGCTAGTTCGGAAGTTCCGTTTTGATAAGCCAGAACCAGATTAGCGAGCTCCGTCACTGCTTGACCTGAAAAAACAGGAAAGAGAGCTTGGGCAATCGTCGCAACTGCAACCATCAGAATCACAATGACAAAGGAGAACTTGTAAACTTTAAAATAATTCCAGAAAAATCGAACGGTTTTCATTTTATTCCTCCTTTCCCTTTTGTGTTTCGTAGATTTCGCGGTAGACGGCATTGTTAGCTACCAAATCTGCATGCCGTCCTTCTCCAATCAAGCGTCCTTGGTCCAAGACCAAAATCTTGTCTGCATGGACGACTGAACTGATCTTTTGAGCGATGATAATCGTGGTCGTCCCTTTCAGGTCTTTGTTCAAAGCTTCCTGTACGAGTCTTTCTGACTTGGCATCCAAGGCCGAAGTCGAATCGTCAAAAATCAGGATACGGGGATTGCTGACAATCCCACGGGCAATCGACATCCGTTGCTTTTGTCCACCAGAAAAGTTGGTGCCACGTTCTTCGACCTGACTCTCAAATTTGTTTTCCATGCGTCCGATAAATTCGCTGGCTTGAGCAATCCGTGCTGCACGTTCCATTTCTGACACGCTGGCATTTCCTTTTCCTTGACGAAGATTATCTGCAATGGTTCCGCTAAAGAGAATAGCACGTTGCAAGACAATGGAAACTGTTTTACGCAAGGTTCCTTCACTCACTTCTCGAATATCCTTGCCTCCGATTTTGATAGCCCCTTCCTGCGGGTCAAAGAGACGTGGAATCAATTGAGCCAAGGTTGACTTTCCTGCACCAGTCGCTCCAACTACTCCAACCATCTGACCTGGTGCAACTTCAAAACTTACATTCTTAAGCATGGGCTCTTCATCGGTAGGATAAGTGAAGGTCACATTTTCAAAAGAGAGACTTCCTTCTAACTCTTCATCTGGGAGATCTTTAAAGGTCATCGCTGGCTCGGTATCTAGAACCTCACGAATACGCATCATCGAAATCATAGCCCGACTAACAGAATTTCCTAAAAATCCAACCATAACGATTGTAAAGATAATCTGACTGAGATAGTTGACAAAAGAGGCAATAGAACCAACAACTGACGGATCCGACTGAGTCATCCCCGCAACCAACCAGATAGAGAGGAAAACCGCTCCGTACCCAATGAGCATCATAAAAGGTTCAACTACTGAAAAAGCATAGCCAATATAAATATTTTGCACCAAAAGTTCATCTGAAACTTCTGTAAACTTGTCAAATTGCTCTTTTTCCTGCACAAAGGATTTGACCACACGTATCCCACGTAGATTTTCCTTGGCGATGGCATTAATCCGTTCAAGAAGGGTTTGAAACTTGGCGAAGCGCGGCCCCATCATACCCATCATGGTACCTGTAAGCAAAAAGATCAGCACTACCATAAGGACGATCACCCACCAAAGCGAAGGAAGGGTGCGGACCGCCAGAATAAAGGAACCAATAAAGAGCAAAGGGAGACGAAAAAGAATTTGGAAAACCATCATCACCATGTTCTGAATCTGGTTGACGTCATTGGTCATGCGGACAACCAGATTCCCAGCATTAAGCTGCTCGATATTGGCATAAGAAAAAGTTTGGATCTTGCGAAAAGCATCTTCCCGAAGATCAGAAGACACTCCTTGAGCGATATAGGCTGCAAGAACAACGTTGACACCACCTGCAACGAGACCAATCAAAGCCACTCCAATCAACCAAGCTCCGATACTATAGATTGCATCTTGGTCTCCTGCAAGTAGGGCGTCTAATACTTCCTGTAGATAGCGAGGTTGCAAGAGCGAACTTGCCACCATCAGACCTGTCATACAGAGTGATGCTAAAGCCTGCCATTTATAGGCTTTAATTTTTTTAATCAGCATACTTCCTCCTAATCATATAGACAAAAGGGAGTGACGAAATCCGTCAGCTCCTCTCATTCTTTCATGTTGATGCTATTCTAGCAAAAAAGAGGAATCTTGTCAAAGAGGTATTTTATCCTAAATTCCTATCTTTGCCTATAAGTAGGTGCATGAAAAGGCTTTTTATGATAAAATGAAAGGAGAACTCTTGCAAGGAGGAAAAGATGAAGAAACAAACCATCGCTGTCTTGGGTCCTGGTTCTTGGGGAACTGCCCTTTCGCAGGTTCTAAACGACAATGGACACGAGGTTCGGATTTGGGGAAATATTCCTGACCAAATCGATGAAATCAATAGCCAGCATACAAACAAACGCTACTTCAAAGATATCCTACTCGACGAAAAGATCAAAGCCTATCATGACTTAGAAGAAACACTAAAAGATGTGGATGCTGTTTTATTTGTAGTCCCAACAAAAGTAACGAGACTGGTTGCCCAACAAGTAGCAAAGGTACTCGATCACAAAGTTGTCATCATGCATGCCTCCAAAGGATTGGAACCAGATAGCCACAAACGTCTATCAACTATTCTTGAAGAGGAAATTCCAGCTGACCTTCGTAGTGAAGTCGTTGTTGTTTCAGGACCTAGCCACGCTGAGGAAACTATTGTACGGGATATTACCTTGATCACTGCGGCATCCAAAGACCTTGAAACTGCCCAGTACGTTCAAAATCTCTTTAGCAATCACTACTTCCGCCTCTATACCAATACAGATGTTATCGGGGTTGAAACCGCTGGTGCTCTTAAAAACATCATTGCAGTTGGTGCAGGTGCATTACATGGCCTAGGATTTGGCGACAATGCCAAGGCAGCTATCATAGCACGTGGCTTGGCAGAAATCACCCGTCTAGGGGTCGCTCTTGGAGCTAATCCTCTGACTTATAGCGGTCTTTCTGGAGTTGGCGATTTGATTGTAACAGGGACATCTGTCCACTCTCGTAACTGGAGGGCAGGTGATGCCCTTGGTCGTGGAGAATCCCTCGCAGACATCGAAGCCAACATGGGTATGGTCATCGAAGGCATTTCAACGACTCGAGCAGCTTACGAACTAGCTCAGGAATTGGGTGTCTACATGCCAATCACGCAAGCTATTTACCGAGTCATTTATGAAGGTGTCAATATCAAAGAAGCAATCAACGACATCATGAGTAATGAATTTAAAGCAGAAAACGAATGGTCTTAGACCTTTATAGAAAGGAACATTATGAAACAAAAAGTCAGAAAAGCAGTCATCCCTGCCGCTGGATTAGGAACTCGTTTCCTCCCAGCAACTAAGGCCTTGGCCAAGGAAATGTTACCAATCGTAGACAAACCTACTATCCAGTTTATCGTTGAAGAAGCTCTCAAGTCTGGAATCGAAGATATCTTGGTTGTTACTGGTAAGTCAAAACGTTCCATTGAGGATCACTTTGACTCAAACTTCGAATTAGAATACAACCTCAAAGAAAAAGGAAAAACCGATCTTTTAAAACTAGTTGATGAGACAACTGGCATGCGCCTGCATTTTATCCGCCAAACTCATCCACGTGGCCTCGGAGACGCTGTCTTGCAAGCCAAGGCTTTCGTCGGAAATGAACCTTTTGTCGTGATGCTTGGGGATGACTTGATGGATATCACGAACGACAAGGCTGTTCCGCTCACCAAACAACTGATGGATGACTACGAGCACACTCACGCTTCAACTATCGCTGTCATGCCCGTCCCACAAAATGAAGTCTCTGCCTACGGGGTCATTGCTCCACAAGGCGAAGGAAAAGACGGTCTTTACAGCGTTGAAACCTTCGTTGAAAAACCAGCCCCAGAGGACGCACCTAGTGATCTCGCTATTATCGGACGCTACCTCCTCACGCCTGAGATTTTCCAAATTCTGGAACACCAAAAACCAGGTGCTGGAAATGAAATCCAGTTGACGGATGCGATTGACACCCTCAATAAAACACAACGTGTATTTGCTCGTGAGTTCAAGGGTGCCCGTTACGATGTCGGAGACAAGTTTGGCTTTATGAAAACGTCAATTGACTACGCTCTTAAACACCCACAAGTCAAAGATGACTTGAAAGACTACCTCATCCAAATAGGAAAAGAGTTGGCTGAGGGGAAATAGAAGAGCAGTCCATATAACAAAGAAGAACTAGGATAGTTAATTATCCCAGTTCTTTTTATTTTGTATTGCTATCATTCCGAACATATATACTCTCAAAAGGAAATCGTATTTCTCGGTTAATCCACTTACAAGCTCCATCGAATTGATCTCGAATTCTATGAAAGCGCTACACAAATATTTGTTTTTTTATAAAAATAGGAGTACAATGAGTTAGTATAATAAAATAAAAAGCACCGAATCGGTGCGCATTACTGATTATGGATAACCATATTTTAACTCAAAAGAAAAATCTTTTGGCTGTGTTGTCTCGAATAGTTCCAACACAGTTATTATACAAAAAATAAAAACAAAAATCAAGACAAGGAGTAGTTTTATGGCGAAATTTAATAAGAATTATTCAATCGGCTTGGATATAGGTGTATCATCAGTTGGCTATGCTGTTGTAACTGATGATTATCGAGTACCTGCTTTTAAATTTAAAGTTTTAGGAAATACAGAAAAAGAAAAAATAAAGAAAAATTTAATCGGATCTACCACCTTTGTGCCTGCTCAATCAGCTCAAGGAACTCGGGTATTTCGTGTTAATCGCCGTAGGATTGATAGAAGAAATCATAGAATTGCGTATTTACGAGATATTTTTCAAAAAGAGATTGAAAAAGTAGATAAAAATTTTTATCGTAGATTAGACGAAAGTTTTAGGGTGCTTGGTGATAAAAGTGAGGAACTACAGATCAAACAGCCATTTTTTGGTGATAAAGAACTAGAGACTGCCTATCACAAGAAATACCCTACGATTTACCATTTACGAAAACACTTAGCTGATGCAGATAAAAACTCTCCTGTAGCCGATATTCGTGAAGTTTACATGGCCATATCACATATTTTAAAGTATAGGGGACATTTTTTAACGTTAGATAGGATTAATCCTAATAATATCAATATGCAAAACTCTTGGATTGATTTCATTGAATCTTGTCAAGAAGTTTTCGATTTGGAAATCTCTGATGAATCTAAAACTATAGTAGCTATATTTAAATCCAGTGATAACAGACAAGAAAAAGTTAAAAAAATACTATCCTATTTTCAACAAGAGCTTCTTAAAAAAGACAAAAGTATTTTCAAACAACTATTACAGCTATTATTTGGTTTAAAAACGAAATTTAAAGATTGTTTTGAATTAGAAGAAGAACCAGATCTTAATTTCTCTAAAGAAAACTATGATGAAAATCTAGAAAATTTTCTTGGCTCATTAGAAGAAGACTTTTCCGATGTATTTGCCAAACTAAAAGTTTTACGTGATACTATACTTCTATCTGGTATGCTAACATACACTGGAACAACTCGTGCTCGCTTCTCTGCTACTATGGTCGAGCGATACGAGGAACACCGTAAAGATTTACAACGTTTCAAATCTTTTGTTAAACAAAATCTATCTGAACAGGATTACTTAGATATTTTTGGCAGAAAAACACCAAATGGATTTGATGTAGATAAAGAAACAAAGGGATATGTTGGATACATATCTAATAAGATGGTATTAACTAATCCACAGAAACAAAAAACAATACAACAAAATTTTTATGACTATATTAGTGGGAAAATAACTGGTATTGAAGGGGCAGAATATTTTCTTAATAAAATATCAGACGGAACCTTTTTAAGAAAACTCCGTACAACTGATAATGGAGCTGTTCCTAATCAAATTCACGCTTATGAACTAGAAAAAATTATAGACAGGCAAGGGGAGGATTATCCTTTTCTGCTAGAAAACAAAGATAAATTACTATCTATCTTGACATTTAAAATCCCTTATTATGTTGGTCCTCTGTCAAAAGGAAATAATAGTAGATTTGGTTGGATTAAACGAACGATTAGCCAAGATATTTTAGATGATAATGATGAAGATACTAGAAATGGGAAAATACGTCCTTGGAACTATCAAAAACTGATAAATATGGATGAAACTAGAGATGCATTCATCACCAATCTAATAGGAAATGATATTATTCTCTTAAATGAAAAAGTTTTACCAAAACGTAGTTTGATCTATGAAGAAGTCATGCTCCAAAATGAACTAACTCGGGTTAAGTACAAAGATAAATATGGGAAGACTCACTTTTTCGATTCAGAGCTCCGACAAGAAATAATCAATAACTTATTTAAAACGAATAATAAACGTGTTAGTTCTGCAATGCTCCTTGATTACTTGGAGAATTACACAAATTTACAAGCGGTTGAAATTGTTTCGGGAATTGAAAAAGGCAAATCCCTTAATTCTACTTTGAAAACATATAATGATTTAAAAACTATTTTTTCAGAAGAATTACTCGATTCTGAAATCTATCAAAAAGAGTTAGAAGAGATTGTCAAAGTTATTACTGTTTTTGATGATAAAAAATCTATTAAAAATTACCTTATAAAATATTTTGGACATCTTGAATTTTTAAATGAAGAGAGAATTAATCAACTCTCAAAATTACGCTATACTGGCTGGGGACGTTATTCAGCTAAGTTATTATTAGACATTCGCGACGAGGATACAGGTTTTAATTTAATGCAGTTCCTTCGAAACGATGATGAAAATCGTAATTTATCTCAGCTCATATCTGATAGCACTTTATCCTTTGATTCTGCTATCAAATCCATTCAATCTAAATCAACTGTTGAAGATGATGTATTTGACGAAATTAAAAAATTAGCTGGTAGTCCAGCTATCAAACGAGGAATTTTAAATAGTATTAAAATTGTTGATGAACTGGTTCAAATTATAGGATATCCACCCCAAAATATCGTTATTGAAATGGCTCGTGAAAATATGACTACCGAAGAGGGACAAAAAAAGGCAAAAACTCGTAAAACTAAATTAGAATCTGCACTAAAAAATATTGAAAATAGTGTATTAGAAAATGGGAAGGTTCCTCATTCAGACGAACAACTACAATCTGAGAAATTATATTTATATTATCTTCAAAATGGAAAGGACATGTATTCCCTAGATAAAACCGGAAGCCCTACCCCCTTATACCGAGACCAGCTTGATCAATACGAAGTCGATCATATTATCCCCTATAGTTTTTTACCAATTGATTCGATTGATAATAAAGTATTAACGCATAGGGAAAACAATCAACGAAAGTTGAATAATATACCAGACAAAGAGACGGTTGCTAATATGAAACCTTTCTGGGAGAAATTATATAATGCCAAGTTAATTTCTCAAACGAAATATCAAAGATTAACTACTAGCGAACGAACTCCTGATGGTGTTCTGACCGAGAGCATGAAAGCTGGCTTTATTGAACGTCAATTAGTCGAAACACGACAAATTATAAAACACGTTGCTCGCATACTAGATAATCGTTTTTTAGACACCAAAATCATTGCTTTAAAATCTCAACTAATTACCAATTTTAGAAATACCTTTCATATTGCAAAAATACGTGAGTTGAATGATTATCACCATGCTCATGATGCTTATCTAGCCGTTGTTGTAGGACAAACTCTTCTTAAAGCCTATCCAAAATTAGCTCCTGAATTGATATATGGCCACCATGCTCACTTTAATCGACATGAAGAGAATAAAGCAACGATAAGAAAGCATCTCTATTCTAATATCATGAGATTCTTTAATAATCCAGATTCTAAAGTTAGTAAAGACATTTGGGATTGTAATAGGGATTTGCCAATCATAAAAGAGGTCATCTACAACTCTCAAGTCAACTTTGTCAAACGTACAATGATTAAAAAAGGAGCATTTTATAATCAAAATCCTGTTGGAAAATTTAATAAACAAATTGCTGCCAATAATCGCTATCCACTAAAAACAAAAGTTTCATCTTTAGATACTTCCATATATGGAGGTTATGGGCCAATGAATTCTGCCTTATCTATTATCATAATTGCAGAACGATTTAATGAAAAGAAAGGTAAAATAGAAACTGTAAAAGAATTCCATGACATTTTTATCATAGATTATAAAAAATTTAATAATAATCCATTTCAATTCTTAAATGATACTTCAGAAAACGGTTTTCTTAAAAAGAATAATATAAATCGTGTTCTAGCCTTCTATGGAGTTCCAAAATATTCACTAATGCAGAAAAATGATGGAACAAGGATGCTATTTGAAAGCAAGTCAAACCTTCATAAAGCTACCCAATTTAAATTAACAAAAACTCAGAATGAATTGTTTTTCCATATGAGACGACTTTTGACTAAATCAAATTTGATGGATTTAAAATCTGAAAGTGCAATAAAAGAAAGCCAAAATTTCATACTCAAACACAAGGAAGAATTTGATAATATTTCGAACCAGTTATCGGCTTTCTCACAAAAAATGTTGGGCGACACTACATCGTTAAGAAATCTTATAAAAGGATATAACGAGAGAAAGATTAAAGAAATTGATAGTAGCGAGGAAGTCATCAAATATTTTTATGATAATTTCATTAAAATGTTTAGCTTTGTCAAAAGTGGTGCTCCAAAAGGCATCAATGATTTCTTTAATAATAAGTATACCGTTGCAAGAATGCGTCCTAAACCAGACAAGAAATTCCTCAACGCCACCCTCATCCACCAATCCATCACTGGTCTCTACGAGACTCGGATTGATTTAAGCAAACTTGGAGAAGACTAATGGGATGGAGAACCGTTGTTGTCAATACACACTCTAAGCTTTCCTACAAGAACAACCACTTGATCTTTAAAGATGCCTCTCGGACAGAGTTGATTCACCTGTCCGAGGTCGACATCCTGCTTTTGGAGACGACGGATATCGTTCTCTCTACTATGCTGATAAAACGCTTGGTGGATGAAAATATTCTGGTCATCTTTTGTGATGATAAACGCTTGCCAACGGCATACTTAATGCCCTACTACGGTCGGCACGATTCCAGTCTGCAACTCTCTCGGCAAATCACATGGAATGAGGAGGCTAAAGCTCAAGTTTGGACAACCATCATTGCACAAAAAATTCTCAATCAGGCTTTTTATCTGGGGAGTTGTGGTTTTCTAGAAAAATCTCAGTCTGTCATCGATCTCTATCACGGTTTGGATTTGTTTGATCCTAGTAACCGCGAAGGACACGCAGCTCGGATTTATTTTAATACCTTGTTTGGAAATGATTTTAGTCGTGAGCAAGATAGTGATGTCAACGCCGCCTTGGATTATGGATATACCTTGATTTTGAGTATGTTTGCGCGTGAGATTGTGCTATCTGGCTGTATGACTCAGTTTGGCTTGAAGCATGCTAATCAGTTTAATCAATTCAACCTAGCTAGCGATATTATGGAACCTTTTCGTCCGATTATTGACCGAATCGTCTATGAAAATCGAAACAGTTCTTTTGTCAAAATCAAACGAGAACTGTTCACTATTTTCTCAGATACCTTCCACTACAATGGCAAAGATATGTACCTGTCCAATATCGTCAGTGACTATACTAAGAAAGTCATTCAAGCTCTTAATCAACCAGAGAAAGGAGTTCCTGAGTTTAGGATATGAGTTATCGATATATGCGTATGATTTTAATGTTTGATATGCCTGTTGATACAGCCGAGGAACGCAAGGCCTATCGGAAATTTCGGAAGTTCCTCATAGATGAGGGATTTATCATGCACCAATTCTCCATCTATAGCAAACTCTTACTCAACAACTCTGCGAATAATGCCATGATTGAGCGACTCAAGACTCACAATCCTAAAAAAGGAAGCATTACTCTCTTAACCGTCACGGAAAAGCAATTTTCTCGCATGATTTACTTAAATGGTGAGCGAAACACCAGCGTAGCAAACTCCGACGCTCGTTTGGTCTTTCTGGGAGAGGAGCCTAGTGATGAAGATTAACTTTCCGCTATTGGATGAACCATTAGCTATTGAAAATGCAACCTTTTTAGTGCTGGAAGACCAGTTTACCTTTTCGACTATCGTCAAGCAGTTCTACCAGTACACTGATGATGGAGAATTAAAGTTATTTGATAGAAATCTAAAAGCTCTGAAAGAGTCCGAGTTACTAGTGATAACGGATGTCTTAGGATACAATCTCAACTCACCCGCCATGCTCAAGCTGATACATGCAGATTTAGAAAGTCAACTCAATGACAAACCGGAAGTCAAGTCCATGATTGAAAAGTTGGTAGCTACGATTACAGAATTGCTGGCATTTGAGTGCTTGGAAAACGAATTGGACTTGGAGTACGACGAAATCACCATTTTAGAGTTGATCGATGCGCTAGGGGTCAAAGTGGAAACTCTGAGCGATACACCTTTCGAAAAGATGCTAGAAATTGTCCAAGTTTTTAAATATCTTTCCAAAAAGAAACTCCTTGTCTTCATCAATGCAACCGCCTATCTATCAAAGGATGAGTTAGTAAATCTGATAGAGTATATCCAACTCAATCAACTAAGAGTCTTATTTGTTGAACCTCGAAAAGTTTATGATTTTCCGCAGTATGTGCTGGATCAAGACTATTTCTTGAATCCTGAAAATATGGTATAATAAGAGTAATAATTGGGATCTGACGAACTGAAGTCTGGCT
The DNA here is from genome assembly GCF_001578945.1 of Streptococcus oralis. Taxonomy (GTDB): domain Bacteria; phylum Bacillota; class Bacilli; order Lactobacillales; family Streptococcaceae; genus Streptococcus; species Streptococcus oralis_Q. Next base: position 130,863 of record NZ_KQ969553.1, on the reverse strand, counting down.
GAGACGAATGGCGCGATTACGAAATTTCGTGAGAAAAATTTTTCTACGAGGTTTTAGAGCTGTGTTGTTTCGAATGGTTCCAAAACTGGATTTTGTTCACAACCGTAAAAAGGTTAGTTTTAGAGCTGTGTTGTTTCGAATGGTTCCAAAACGTATGTTCTGAAATATGGGGCAGATATTGAGTTTTAGAGCTGTGTTGTTTCGAATGGTTCCAAAACGTTCTAACTTAATTGCGACAGCACAGGTTAGTTTTAGAGCTGTGTTGTTTCGAATGGTTCCAAAACCGTTTTTTGAATTCGGCCTTTAACTAATATGTTTTAGAGCTGTGTTGTTTCGAATGGTTCCAAAACTAGCTGAGAAGCCTGTCACGTTCTCCATGTGTTTTAGAGCTGTGTTGTTTCGAATGGTTCCAAAACTCCAGTTGTCAAGCGTATCAGCGCTAGCCTGTTTTAGAGCTGTGTTGTTTCGAATGGTTCCAAAACATTTGCCTCGTCCAATGGATTAATTTTTCTGTTTTAGAGCTGTGTTGTTTCGAATGGTTCCAAAACCTAATATGCGTTTTTGTCCAAGTTTAGTTTGTTTTAGAGCTGTGTTGTTTCGAATGGTTCCAAAACATGAAGTTTCAACTGATAAACCTGTTGCTGGTTTTAGAGCTGTGTTGTTTCGAATGGTTCCAAAACAGAGTATGGTTTTAACTTTACCAATCCGTCGTTTTAGAGCTGTGTTGTTTCGAATGGTTCCAAAACAGGAAACGATTGACAAAATCTTTGAAGACAGTTTTAGAGCTGTGTTGTTTCGAATGGTTCCAAAACGGGCAACTTTTGGTGGCGGATAGTTTTACGGTTTTAGAGCTGTGTTGTTTCGAATGGTTCCAAAACATGTGAGCACTTGATATGCTTGAGGTTCGGTTTTAGAGCTGTGTTGTTTCGAATGGTTCCAAAACTCCGTCCTTTTGGTCGGTCTCGTATTACCAGTTTTAGAGCTGTGTTGTTTCGAATGGTTCCAAAACTTGACTATTTTGATTTCTTTTAGAATTGAAGTTTTAGAGCTGTGTTGTTTCGAATGGTTCCAAAACTGCTGAATGTGCGTCCTAACAAGAATGAGTGTTTTAGAGCTGTGTTGTTTCGAATGGTTCCAAAACTGATTGAGCGGATGTTAGCAGCTGAGGGCAGTTTTAGAGCTGTGTTGTTTCGAATGGTTCCAAAACGTTAGCAATTTCTGCGATACGCTCAGCATTGTTTTAGAGCTGTGTTGTTTCGAATGGTTCCAAAACGAATCAATCAAGGAGGCAGCCTCAACCGCTGTTTTAGAGCTGTGTTGTTTCGAATGGTTCCAAAAAAAGCTACTCATTTTTTGAGTAGCTTTTTAACTATTCCCCCCTACACATAGCTCATTCCCTTATAGCAAAGGAAAATGGCTAGTGCGATAAAAAGTACAGTTGCTCCGATTCGCTGGTTAGTACTGTACATCCTTCTCTCCCATTTAACTGGAAAGATGACTGCTAGAAAGGCACCTCCTACTGCTCCTCCGATATGCCCAGCTAGGCTGATTCCTGGAATCAGAATACTTCCAATGATATTGATCACGAAAAGCGTCAGGTAGGACTGCCCCAACTGCTGGATATAGGGGCTGCGAGTCGCATAGCGCAAAACGATAATCGCAGCAAATAATCCATAGAGAGAAGTGGAGGCACCTGCTGCTAGGACTTTCGGTGTGAAAGCAAAAACAAAGAGATTACCCATCATTCCTGATAAGAGATAGAGAAAGAAAAACTGCTTAGAGCCGAAAATCTCCTCCACCTGTTGTCCAAGAAAGTAGAGCGAAATCATATTGACAATGAAATGCTCCCATCCGATATGCACAAAGATAGCCGAAAAAAGGCGCCAAATCTGCTCTGGGAACAGGCGAATGATCGGTCCATACATAGCTCCAAACTGAAACAGAGTTTTGACTTGATCAAAGTTGATACCCGTAGTAATCAGCATCAGTAGAAATACAAAGCCAGTCACTAGGAGAAAAAAACTAGTCACAGAGTAGCGTTTATCAAAGATTTCCTTCATAAATTAGCACCTCCTGGACGGGAATATCATGGTCTTCCGATTTAAATTCCTGAACTTGACAAGGATAGATTGTACTTAGGCTATGCCCAGCAAAACGTTCCAGATAGCGGTCGTAGTAGCCTCCACCATATCCAATCCGATAGCCCTCTTTCGTAAAAGCTAGCCCTGGAACATGAATTAAATCAATCTGAGACGGATCCACCACTTCCAAGTCTCCTTGCGGTTCTAGTAAACCAAAGGAAGTTTTTGCCAACTGCTTCGGATCATATACCACAAATTCCATGCGCCCCTTGGGATAGGTTTTGGGTATCAGAACCTTTTTGCCGTCCTTCAGCGCCCGCTCGATCAGTTCTTGCGTTTGAAATTCATGAGGGAAGGAGAGATAGGTTGCGATGACCTTAGCTTCTTGGTAAAAGGGATGTTGTAAGAAACGCTTGGTTAAAGCTCGATCCATAGCCTGTTTTTGCTCCTGAGATAGAGCCTTCATTTCTTGCAAAATTTTCTTGCGTAGTTCTGCTTTCATAGACAATTCCTCTACTCTGCTGCCTTCTTTTTCAAGAAACTAGAGACCGCATCTACCCCAATGGCTATGGCTTCTTCCTTAGGACTCATCTGAGGGTGATGAAGGGCGTAGGGACTATCGATACCTAGCCAGAACATAACGCCATCTACCTTCGAAAGGAGGTAACCAAAGTCCTCACCAGTCATAGCAGGCTCGATATCAATCAACTCGATTCCGTCTTTCTCTTCAAAAAAGTCCATCAGTTTACGCGCCAAGGCTGGATTGTTCTCAACGGGCAGGTATCCACCTTGTTTGAGTTCCACTTCGACTTCCATATCAAAGGCAGCTGCAACCCCTTCTGCGACTGTCTTAACTCTTTTTTGTACCAAGAGACTCATGTCCTGAGTCAAGGCGCGAATGGTTCCGTGTAAAAATGCTGTGTCTGTGATGACATTGTTGGTTGTTCCAGCTTGGAAAAGGCCAAAGGTCACCACTGCTCCCTCAATTGGATTGACATTGCGGCTGACCACTGACTGCACTTGGGTCACAAAGTAACTAGCCGCCACCAAGGCGTCATTGGCTTCATGCGGAAAAGCTGCGTGTCCGCCTTTTCCTTTGAAACGAATCTTAACTTCGCAAGTCCCAGCAAAAAGCGTGTGGGTATTGGTGGCAATCTGGCCGACCTTCAAATCTGGGCGAACATGGAGGCCATAAAATTGGTCTGGTAACCAGTCCCCAAAAGCACCGTCCTCATACATGAGCATACCACCAGCTTCATTCTCCTCAGCAGGCTGAAATAGGAAGAGCAAATTATTCTTGGGTTGCTCCTCAAGGGCGCGTTCGAGACAGCCTAAGGCAATGGTCATATGAAAATCATGACCACAAGCATGCATGCGATCTTGGTGTTGAGAGGCGAAAGGAAGTCCTGTTTGTTCGACGATAGGCAGTCCGTCAATATCTGTCCGCCAACCAATGGTTCGTTCCGGCTGACTTCCCTGCAGGCAGACCAAAATACCTGTCCGCCAAGTACGAACCTGAACAAAATCCTTGCCCGTAGTCAATTTCTCAATCACATCCAGCAAATAAGCCTGAGTCTTGAACTCCTCCAAGCCAATCTCTGGAATCTGGTGTAAATCTCGTCTAGTCTGAATCAAATCTAACATCTATCTATCCTCCGATATAGCAGAAAGAGGCTGGAGAAGGGTTCCGCCTCTATTTTTCTTTTACCATTACAAGGTACGAAGCGCATCCTCTAGCGCTGTTTTTTGTTGGGTTTGGGCATCAATCTCTTTGATGATGCGAGCCGGAACACCTGCTACCACAACATTTTCTGGGACATCTTGGGTAACGATAGCTCCTGCAGCGACAACTGAACCACTACCGATTTGGACTCCTTCAATAACCACTACATTGGCACCAATAAGAACATTGTCTCCGACACGGACTGGTTCAGCACTAGCTGGCTCAATCACACCTGCCAAAACTGCACCTGCACCAACATGGCTGTTTTTTCCAACAATAGCGCGACCACCAAGGATAGCACCCATGTCAATCATGGTGCCTGCACCAATTTCAGCACCAATATTGATAACGGCTCCCATCATGATAACAGCATTGTCACCAATTTCAACTTGGTCACGGATAATAGCACCTGGTTCGATACGAGCGTTGATAGCACGTTTATCTAGCAAAGGAACTGCCGAATTACGAGCATCTTGCTCGACAACATAGTCTTGATTCTCCACCAAACCATCGAGAAGCGGAGCGACGTCCTTCCAGTCTCCAAATAGAACATTCCCTAGTTTGACAACAGAGCTAGGCACAGCTGTCGCAAGTTGCCCCTCAAAGGTTACTTTAACACAGGTTTTCTTTTCAGCATTGGCAATAAATTGGATAATTTCTTGGGCGTTCATTTTTGTAGCAGTCATAGACACCTCCTGATTCGTTATAATGATACCTATTCTACCAAAAAAGGCTCCAAATTTGAAGCCTTAAACACTTGAACAGAATATTTTACCTTTCCTTCGTTTCCTCAATTGATAAGAAAACCATCGGAACGATAATCAAGATCATAGCCAAAGCCAGAAAACCATCCAAAACCATGCCTAAAAATAACACACTCAGCAATGCAGAAGACAAAGGTTCGCTGGCACTCACAACTGACACAACTAACGGTGAGACGAGTAGCACAGCCTTCATCGAAAGAAAAAAGGCAAAAGCCGTTCCAAACACAGCAATCGTCAGACAAATCAGCACACTTACCAGATCCACTTGAAAACTTATCCGATAAATAGGGTAAAGGAAATTACTAAAGAGCCCTGCCAGAATCATCCCCCAACCAACAGTCGGAACGAAACCGTAGCGCCGTGCAAAGCGTTGGGGAAGGATAACATTAAACATAACCCCTACTGCACTGAGCAAACCTGTCACTAGAGCCAAAGGTGTCATGGACAACTGGGACAAATCTCCTTTTGTAGCCATCAAAAAAACACCTAGCATGGCAATCAAAACATAGAGAATGGCTGTGATAGAAGCCTTCTTTTGATAGACGATACGATTATAAAACAAGATAAAAACTGGACTGATAAATTGCAAAATCGTTGCTGTCGTCGCATTGGAATATTCAACACAGAGATAAAAGAAAAACTGCACAGAAAAAATACCTAGAATAGCATAGGCTAAAAAAGGCAGATAATTTTTCTTGTCCCGCCAGATATCCAATAACTGGGTGCGTAACTGAAAGGCTGATAAAACTAAAACCAAACTCCCTGCCACTAGCAAGCGCATGGAAGTGATCCATCCAGACGACACCTGATAATGGGCGAAAAAATATTCTCCCAAAATACCACAAATTCCCCAAATCAGACCTGACAACAGTGAATATAGAGTTCCCTTAAAAATCTTCTTTTGATACTTATTCATTCTCCTATTGTAACACGAAATGAAAAAAGAAAAAAGTAGCATGAAAAATATTATTGAATGAATCATGCTACTTTTTTATTCTAGCGATTTGATTGATTTGAGCGAGTTGATGAACTTGTTCCAGAACTGCTACTTGAACTTGGGAGAGTTGGAGTCGGGAGACTCGGTAAACTTCCTAAAATGCTCTTCCAAGCATTTTGATAATCTGCATCGCTTCCTCCAATAGCAAAGCGGTAAGTAGTTGCCGGCGCCCCTTCTTTAGTGCCCCAATAGCTTGTCACTGTAGAACCGGAAACGGTGACTTCTTTACCATTGATTGAAACCTTGCCTGGTTTCTCCCCTGTCGACTTGAGGACTTGCGATTTGGTCACACTTGAATCTAGACTAAAGCGCTCATTCCCCCATATTCCAGGTTCAGCTTGCTGGATAGCATTGACCAAGTGGGCCATATAGTTGGCATTGCGGTAGTGACCTGCTCCTTTAGCTAGTGGTCGGTTATCATCGTGACCTAACCAGCCACCCAAAGTCAAGCGAGGCGTAGAAAGCATGAGCCACATATTTTCATCTTCATTGGTCGTACCAGTTTTTCCGATCCAGTCAGCACGAGCAAGACCGGGATTGATAGAAGCCAAGTCGGTCTGGAAACTTGAGGTAATCCGAGATGAGATAACATCCCGAAGGAGACTTTGCATAATGGTTGCTGTCGCTTTTGAATAAACTTGGATAGGCTCATCCTTGTGCTCGTATACCACTCGACCATCCGTTGACTCGATCTTCGCGATCATATGTTTCTTATGGTAAACTCCGTTGTTGGCCAGAGTTTGATACCCATTGGTATGCTGGGCAACTGTAACCTCAATCCCCCCACCCATCGGCAGACTTTCAATACCATATTCTGGGATTTCGTAACCCATTTTTTCCATATAGCCTTTGACATCAACACCCTTCTCTCGAAGCGTACGATAAGTCCAGTAGGCTGGGATATTCCATGAGTAGTTAAGGGCTTCTCCCAATGTCATCATACCTGTACCAGGACTATTGACATACATGATGGGATTTCCGTTTGAGAAGTTGGTAGGATAGTTTGATAAGATACTTGCACTTCCCATCAAACCTTGGTCAATCGCGATACCATAGGCCAATATAGGCTTCGTGGTTGAAGCTGGAGAACGCTTGGTATCGATAGCGTGATTGTTCTGATTTTCTTGGTAATTACGGCCACCAACAAATCCAAGGATAGCTCCCGTTTGGTTGTCCATGAGGACATTCCCCACCTCAGGCTGGCCTGTCGAATCATCTAGCAGATAGCCGTAGGTCGCAACCGCATTTTGCATCGCAGCATGAACATTTTTATTGATAGTTGTCGTAATCTTATATCCACCATTTTCAATTTCCTTAGTGGCTAAATCACGATAGGATTTCTGAATGGACTCATTCTTTAATTCTTGCGCAGAAACATTATCTCGTTGGACGAGGTAGTCGTACATGCGATCAGTAGCTTCTGCCAAGGTTGCAAAGTAGAGATAGTCACGCGAAGTACCGCTGACACTACCAGATGGTAAGAAATCTTTCGTAAAATCATAATTCTTGTACTTGTCGTAATCTTCCTGACTTAGAACCCCTGTCCGGTACATATTGTAGAGGACATCCTTGGCACGCTTAATCCCCAAAGCCATATCCTCATCACTCTTCATACTACCATCAGATTCATAAGGGGAATAACTAATCGGACTCTGTGGCAAGCCTGCGATAAAGGCAGCTTGAGGGACCGTTAAGTCCGAAGCTTTGACTCCAAAAATTCCTTCTGCAGCCTGCTGGGCACCTGCAATATTTTGACCTTTGTGATTGCGACCAAAAGGAGCAATGTTGAGGTAGGTTGTTAAAATCTCATCCTTACCCATAACCCGCTCTAAAGCTAGAGCATCAATAATCTCTTTAGCCTTACGAGCTAGAGTTGGAGCATCCCCTACCACTTGCTGCTTGATGACTTGCTGGGTCAAGGTCGAACCACCACTAGACGAGCCTAGGCCGACAAAAGTTCCCAAGGTCGCACGAATAACAGCCTTAGGCACAACTCCTTTGTGCTCAGTAAAATGCTCGTCCTCTGTCGCAACAATAGCTTTCTTAAGGTTGTCTGAGATAGCATCTGAAGCTACTGATGTACGCAGTAAATCCCCCTCAATCGAAGAAATAGTGCTACCATCAGAATAAGTGATCTCTGAGATGGAGGCAATATCTTTAACTTGCTTGACCAACTCTTCTGCTTGAGGGACTTGAGCCTTGTCAAATAGAGCGACTCCATAACCCATAGCTACCCCAGCTCCAAAAAGGCCACCGATAAAACCTAGGATAAAGAGGATGTTGAAAACTACTTTAAAGCCACTCAAAACCTTAGCCAAAATAGACCCAACCCTTCTGACTTTGTCAGAAGAAGCCACTTTCTTATCGATCTTTTTACTTGCTTTTTTTTTCTTCCATTTGACAGATAGTTGCTGGAAAAATGGCAGCATTTTTGTTTTTACTTCATTGTTTCTTTTTTTCATGAATGTCCTCGCTTTCTCTATTATACCATAAAAGGGAAACTTTCAATAAAATAGCCACTTTCTTCCCTATTCTACTAGGCTATTGCCCAAGTTTGTGATACAATAGGTAGAAACAATATTTTATAAAGGAGAAAAGACACATGCACATTTTTGATGAGCTAAAAGAGCGTGGTTTGATTTTTCAAACGACTGATGAAGAAACTTTGCGTAAAGCCCTAGAAGAAGGTCAAGTTTCGTATTATACTGGCTACGATCCAACTGCTGACAGCCTTCACCTCGGTCACCTTGTCGCTATCTTGACAAGTCGTCGCTTGCAACTAGCAGGTCACAAACCTTATGCGCTCGTTGGCGGTGCTACAGGTCTCATCGGAGATCCGTCCTTCAAAGATGCTGAGCGTAGTCTCCAAACAAAAGACACAGTAGATGGCTGGGTCAAGTCTATCCAAGGACAACTTTCTCGCTTTCTTGATTTTGAAAATGGGGAAAATAAAGCTGTCATGGTCAACAACTACGACTGGTTTGGCAGCATCAGCTTCATTGACTTCCTCCGTGATGTCGGAAAATACTTCACTGTCAACTACATGATGAGTAAGGAGTCAGTGAAGAAACGGATTGAAACAGGGATTTCTTACACTGAGTTCGCTTACCAAATCATGCAAGGATATGACTTCTACGTCCTCAACCAAGAGCACAACGTAACACTACAAATCGGTGGTTCTGACCAATGGGGAAATATGACAGCTGGCACTGAATTGCTTCGTCGTAAGGCTGATAAGACTGGTCATGTAATCACTGTTCCACTCATTACAGATGCAACTGGTAAGAAATTTGGTAAATCTGAAGGAAATGCTGTCTGGCTCAACCCTGAAAAGACTTCTCCATACGAAATGTACCAATTCTGGATGAACGTGATGGATGCTGACGCCGTTCGCTTCTTGAAGATCTTTACCTTCTTGTCACTTGATGAGATTGAAGACATCCGTAAACAGTTTGAAACAGCCCCACATGAACGCTTAGCTCAAAAAGTCTTGGCTCGTGAAGTTGTCACACTTGTTCACGGTGAAGAAGCCTACAAGGAAGCCCTTAACATCACAGAGCAACTCTTTGCAGGGAACATCAAAAACCTTTCTGTCAAAGAGCTCAAACAAGGACTTAGTGGAGTGCCAAACTACCAAGTACAAGCAGACGAAAACCACAATATCGTGGAACTCCTCGTGTCATCTGGTGTGGTCAACTCAAAACGCCAAGCCCGTGAAGACGTCCAAAACGGAGCTATCTACGTCAACGGCGACCGTATCCAAGACCTTGACTATGTCTTGACTGACGCAGATAAGTTAGAAAACGAACTAACTGTTATCCGTCGCGGGAAGAAAAAATACTTCGTTCTAACATACTAAAAAACAAACTGGATGCATTGCCATCCAGTTCTTTTTTTGCTAGACTAAAACTATGAATACAAACCTCAAACCCAAACTCCAGCGCTTTGCTTCTGCTAGCGCCTTTGCCTGCCCTATCTGCCAAGAAAACCTGACCTTGGTAGAGTCTAGCCTCAAGTGTAGTAACCGCCATTCTTTTGACTTGGCAAAATTCGGCTATGTCAATTTGGCACCTCAAATCAAGCATTCTGCCAACTACGACAAGGAAAACTTCCAAAACCGACAACAAATCCTAGAAGCAGGCTTTTACCAAGCTATTTTAGATGCTGTATCTAACTTGCTTGCAAACTCAAAAACTGCCACAACAATCTTGGATATTGGCTGTGGTGAAGGCTTTTATTCTCGAAAACTCCAGGAAAGTCACCCTGACAAAACCTTCTATGCTTTTGACATTTCCAAAGATTCCGTTCAAATCGCTGCTAAAAGCGAACCCAACTGGGCGGTCAACTGGTTTGTTGGGGACTTAGCTCGTCTTCCTATAACAGACGCCAGCATGGATATTCTGCTTGATATCTTTTCGCCTGCAAATTATGGAGAATTTCGTCGCGTTTTATCCAAAGACGGTATTTTGATCAAGGTTATCCCAACTGAAAATCACCTCATAGAAATCCGTCAAATGGTGCAGAGCCAGCTGACAAAGAAGGACTATTCCAATCAAGATATCAAGGAACATTTCCAGGAACATTTCAGCATCCAATCTCGTCAGATTGCTTCCTTAACAAAACCTATCTCGGCTGAGCAACGCCAAGCTCTGCTTGCCATGACACCCTTACTCTTTCACGTTGATCAAACCAATATTGACTGGAGTCAACTGATAGAGATTACCATTGAGGCAGAGATTTTGGTTGGGAAAGCACTATAAATAAAACTTTCAGATAAGAAAAAAACCCGCACCTTGGCA
>NZ_KQ969553.1:100047-119069 GCF_001578945.1 Streptococcus oralis | reverse complement strand
TTTAGGTTATCTAAAATACGTGATTTTCTTGAATTAAACTAGCAGTATTATAAGAAACAATAACTGCAACAAGCAACCAAGGGATATACTTATGGTATTTCTTCCACATAAGCAGTACCTCATGCAATGAAACTAATGGGAATATCTGAAGCTAAAGTTCATACCTGTACTAGTTAGGGTTATAAGGGGCTAAAGTAATTAACAAATCAACTCCCCATCCCCTATCTGCTGCATACCTATAATCAGATGCACTCAATGCATAAAAAGCATGAATGTAGTCACCATATTTAGGAATTAAGCCAGCTAGGTTTCCAACCTTTTCATAAAAATCAGCCGCCTCTCGCACTTCAGCTGGACTTAAATGTTTATAAACATAAGTCACTAAAGCACGAAACATTGATTGTGACTGTTCTTCAAGGATTTCTCGCTGAACACCGCAATAATTTGTTGAGTTAACTGTTCTTTTTCAGACGTTGATAGCGAAGCTCTATATAGCAATTCTTGCAGGGTATAGGTTTTACCTTCTTCAAGCTGAAGACTAGACACTTCACGTTGTAAAAGTTCGACAGGAGGGGCTGACAGTTCTTCTGCCAGTACAACTCCTGCTGGAGCTAATGAGGACAAGGTCAATAATAGACCACAACTACCTGCAATAAACATGTTTGCACGTCTCATGATATTGTCCTCTTTTCCATTTTTATTATAGCACAAATATAATATCTTATATAAGATTTTGCAAGCGATTGCAATCGGAAAAATTTAAAAAAGTCAAGCATAAAACTCGACTTTTTTCTATAATTCATACAAATCCGCGATGATCGCTGCGACCTTTTTAATATCTCCCAGCATCCCTCTCATTTCAAAGTCAGCCAATACAGGGAAACCAAAGCGTTGACTGTATTGTTTGGCTGTTAGACAGTATTGATTGTTAAAATTACGATTACCAGAACCTACTACCCCAAAACACTTACTAGCATTGTCCCCGTAGGCGATAAAGTCGCCCAGTGGGGTTGTTAGAATCTCGACATCGCCGTTATCGACACCATTCCCACCTTCTAGATAGGTCGGCAAGAAAGCGACATAAGGATGCTTCATTTCAAAGAATTCTTGGCCTTCCTTGACCAAATCCTTGATATGGATTTTTTGGACCTCAATCCCTTCGTACTGAGACAGGAGATAATCCTTGAGCCGTGTTACAAAACTCTCTGTATTCCCACTCAGACTGATATACACTAAGGATATTTTTTTCATGTTGACCTCGATTTTTTTGTTTACGTTTTAAAAAGAACTACCAAGATTGTAACTTGATAGTTCTTTTTTGTCAATACTTAGGCAACTTCTTCTGCTTCGACTTCTTCAGCCAAATCTTTTTGCTGACGCCACATCTTGTAAAAGACGATAACAAGGAAAAGTACATTGATAACAATAAATAAAATTGTTGTTCCCTTTCCAAGGACTTCTGTCCCTAGTCGCAAAGTTTCGTCACGGATAGCCTGCACAGCATCTTGCATGCCTACATAAGTATAAATTGAACCAACTATGGCAAGCAAAACATAAGCAACGTAAGCGTAATTTGCATATTGCAAATTGTTACGAATCAAGAGAACAATTCCTGCAACTACCAAAATCGCTGATAAAATAATCAAAACGATGTTAACAGTCGAATGCGATAATTCAGCTGTCTTATGTAGATAATTAACCGTATCCTCCAACTGCTGGGCGCTGAAACCTTGGACCTGAGTTTGACTAGCACCTAGGGTCTCTTTACTAGGAACCGGACTCAAGATGCCAAATAATGACATAGCTGAAATCAATGCTGATAGAACTAATAAAACCCAAAGATAAATTGGTTTCTTCTTCATGATAGAACCTCCTAATATTATTATTGATATTATAGCACCTTATGTAAAGGAATACAATCGTTATAGCGTAATTTCTACCTGTTTCCGATAAGCTTTAGGTGATTTTCCACACAATTTGCGAAAAACCTTATAAAAATATCCAACATTGCTGTAACCAACAGCATAGCAAATATCTTCAATACTATCATTGGTTGAAAGTAAGAGCTGTTGTGCTGCCTTGATCCGTTGTTTATTGAGCAGTTCTGCAAAGGTGGAGTTGGTTTCCCTCTTGATCAGCTGACCGAGATAGACAGGATTGATAAAGAGATCCTTGCTAATATCCTTAAGTGAGAGCTCTTTCTGATAATCACGCCCAATCACTTCCAGAACGCTCACCACATTTTCATTCATGCGGTACTGGCCAAAGAACTTGGTCAAGGTTTCTTTGATATAGGCAACCAATTCTTCAAAGGAGTTAATCGCATGAATGATTTTGACAATCTCTGTCATATCGTCTGCCTGTAAATGTTCAAATAGATGAAAGACATCCATGACAAACTGGGTGAACAGTTGTTTGGTAATAGCAACTCGCGGTGTATTTTCTAAGACAATTTTTTCCAGCATAGTCAACTCTTCTATGATTTGGTTGACATTTCCTTGGATAATCACTCGATAAATCGGTTCATAATAAGCAAATGGGCTCTCCGATTTTTCCATATTTACAGAACCATAGAAGAGGGATTTTTCTACGTTGAGTTTCCAATTCTCAAAGGATTGCTGATAGGGAGTTTCAAATGCTGTTACCATTATTCCATCTAGAGGTTGATTGGAGATAAAAATCTGCCAATCCTGTCCCAATACATAGTACGGTATAATGAACGAACCTTGCTTTTTCTTAGAAAGACCAATCCACCAATTTTTTTTACCTGCTAAAAAGCTAATAAATCCTTCTTCATCCAGTTCTTGACTGAGAACTTGACTTTCTTCTTCCTTCTCATGGAGCTGTCTTGCGATTTTCTCTAATAAACTACTCAACTCTACCTTATCTACTGGCTTAACCAGATAATCCACGACACTAAGGTTCATGGCTTTTTTGACGTAGTCAAACTCCTGATAACCAGACAGCAAGATATAATAGGTATCTGGAAGTAGCTCTTTCATTTCCCTAATCATCTCAAGTCCGGTCTTATCTGGCATATTGACATCGGAAATGACCACATCCACTGGATTTTCCTTAACGTAGTCCAAAGCATCATCTGCGTGATTAGCTGTGGCAACAACTTCCATATCCCATTTTTCAAAAGGAATTAATCGCTTGAGCCCCTCTGTCACCATATACTCATCGTCTACTAATAAAACTTTATACATTTTTACTCTTTCTATTCATTCTGGATCGTAATATGGTATTGAACACCCTTTTGTTCCACAGACTCTATACTAATCTGGTAACGCTCCCCAAAGTAAAGAACAAAGCGTTCGTGTACATTAACTATTCCAATTGATTGTCGTTCTCCGATATAGCTTGCCTCGTGCTCAAAGCTTCTACACGCTAATTTTTCTTGCAGACTAGCTAATTTCTCTGCGGACATTCCACGACCATTGTCTTCCACTAGAATTTCAACAAATCCTTCACCTTTCAAGGCCTTTATACTGATAACGTTATCCGTTCTCCGATGGTCAATACCATGAGCAAAGTAGTTTTCTACTAATGGTTGGAGTGTAAATTTAGGAATTCGCATTTCTTCCAGTTCTGGTGCAATCTTAAAACCATAGGCGATGGACTTAGGATAACGCACCATACAAAGATAGCTGTATTTACGACAAAATTCCAACTCCTGCTTAAGCGTCGTTTCCCGTTCGTCAGAGATATTATTACGCAAGAGACTGCTAAATTCATAGATGATATCTGCCAGCTCATCTTGACTCTCCATGACTGCATACATCCGCAAAAATTCTAGTGTATTATACATGAAATGAGGGTTTATTTGAGCTTGCAAAGCTCGCATATTGGCATCCTTTTGGCTAAGCTCTAATTGATAAATATCGTGTATATTTTTTTCCAATCGATCCAACATATCGTTGGTTGTTTCCGCGATGAGAAGCAATTCCTGGTCTTTCTCTGAGGTATCAATTCGAAGTCCTTCTTCTCCCTGAGCAATAACCTCAATAGAATCCACCAAATCCACAACCTGCTTTTGATAATTGGAAAAGGTCTGTCTCAAGGTCACATATAAAATAATAATAAAGAGAATACTCAAACCAACAATTACGGCAGAGCTGGTTAAAGTTCCGGTAAGAACAAAATTCTTAGGAACTGCTGATTGGACTTGATAGCCATGTGATGTTAAACCAACAATCCAATTTTCCTGTTCTGCTACTACATTTTCACCTATATGAAACAATTCAGTATCAAAAGGAGAGGTTACCGTTACGGCCACAGGAATCAGACCGCGAGTATTATCAATCGCTTGGTAAAGCACATCCTGCGATAAAGAGATATAGATAACACCTAGAGGCTGATCGGAGTTGGGATCAAGTACGGGTATGGCAAAACTATTGGCCACTGGTTTGAAGTCCTCAGCAGGAATTTTCTCTCCATTTCGCTTCTCTCTAGTAGAAACATAGACTTCCTTGTAGTCTTGCAACACGATTGCAACTCCTGTCACGAAGTCATTTCTTACATACAAATCGTCAATATTTTCATACAAGGATACTGAAATATAGGGAGATGTTCTGCGCTGTAACAACCAGTAAAAATAATCCGACGTACTTAGGCTAAAATACCTATAAATCCCCTCTATCCGAGCCCGATTTTCAACTAATCCCTGCGCCAGTTGGGCAGATTCTCTATAATAGTAATCAATTTCGCTAACCGTACGGGTCGTCACTCGCTGAGCAACAAGTTGGGCTTCTTTTTCACGGGAACTCCAATCAGCATAGGAGAACATGAGTGCAAAACTCGCAATGATGACAATCATCACCAGGGTATAGATTCGCAAGAGAGAGTGGAGCCAGAACGGCTTCATTTTATTTTGTCGCCAATTTTTCATGGATACTTTCATATACGGGTTCCAACATATCACTAATAAAGAAATGCCACATACCAATTCCTACAAAGGAGAGCAAGGCGGGCATATAATAACCAACTCCTACAAGGAGCGCTGATCCAAGTAAAACCTTGGCAATCGCAGGTAAGCTCATGAAAATCCCGATAAGAGCAAGCTTTACAGTGTTTCGATAAGAAAGCTCATAATAAACTTGTAGCTTCAATGAAACAGCATAAGCCAAGAAAATAAAAGCAATGACGAGTACATTAAGAAAGGTCGCCAAAAGATGAAAAATGGTCTGGTGGGGCAATTGGATCAGGAGATATAGGCCATAGATCAAAATAAAATCTACACCCATGAAACTGTAAAATGTGAGATTACTCTTGATAAAGTTGCTCTTAAAAAGCGTCCAAGCTTCCTTCAAATTGTAAGCCCGATAATTGTAGCCATGCTCTGCATATAAAGTCATAAGGCTTGCACTAGCTGGCGCTAATCCGAACACGATACCTCCTGCTAGTGTTAATAACCAGAAAAAAGCCGTCGTAAGCATTCCTAAAAAGAAACGATTAAAGACGAGTTCTAGAAATTTTCCCATGATATCCTCCTTAAAACAACTGTGTAACTATTATATCATATTTCAAACGTTTTCAAAAATATAGAGCTCCCATTTACAATTCCCAAAAAGCATGATACAATTGGTTTTGTTAGTTTGTATCAAGGAGATTCTCATGAAGAAAAATATCTTAACTACCCTCTTAGCCGTCGTCCTCTACTTTCTCTGTATGGGGATTGGAGTATTGATAGGACACTTGGTGGATTCAACGGGCAATATGTTCTATGCACCTGCCTTTTCTGCCCTTGTCGGGGGTAGCGTCTACATGCTCCTCTTGACAAAGGTTCCTCGTTTTGGAGCTATCACCACTCTTGGACTCTTTATGGCATTCTTTTTCTTGACTAGTAAACACGGAGCAGGAACCTTTCTTCCAGGACTTATTTGCGGTTTGGTAGCGGATGGCATCGCTTATCTTGGACGTTACAAAGATAAGGTTAAAAACCTTCTCTCCTTCCTCATCTTTGCTTTTAGCACAAGTGGCCCCATCCTTCTCATGTGGATTAGTCCAAAATCCTACACAGCAACTCTCATCGCCCGCGGGAAGTCTCAAGAATATATTGACCGTATCATGGTCGCACCAGAGTTAGACAAGATTTTTCTCTTTGCCACAAGCATTCTCCTCGGTGCTGTGATGGGAGCTTTAATTGGACAAGCTTTGAGTAAAAAATTAGCAGATAAAATTTAATCACTAAAAAAGAGCTACACGCTCTTTTTATTTATGACTTAATTTCTTGGTCAGGAAATCTCCCAAGAACTGGATCGTAAAGATAATCAAGATGATAATAATGGTTGCTAGGATGGTCACATCGTGATTGTAACGGTTAAAACCATAAGCGATGGCTACGTTACCAATACCACCTGCTCCAACCGCACCGGCCATGGCTGTTTCCCCAACAAGGGAAATCAAGGTCACAGTCGTCACACGGATTAAATCGGGTAATCCTTCTGACAAGTATACTCCAACAATGTCTCTGAAGGTAGCTCCACTAGCCTGCGCTGCTTCAATCACACCGCCATCCAGCTCAGCTAAAACCACCTGCACCTGACGGGCAAAAAAGGCAAAGACCGCAAATGATAAAGGCACAATAGCGGCGTTAGGACCAATACTCGTTCCCACGATTAAGTGTGAAAATGGTGACAAGACCGCCAAGAGAATAATGAAGGGTACCGCACGGAAGATTGAGGTGATTTTATCCAAGATCCAAAAAGCCACTTTATTCTCCAAAACACCACCCGGAGCAGTCAAGACAAGGAAGAGTCCTGCAACTAGCCCCAAAAATCCTCCGATGATAAAGGAAATCACAGTCATATACAGAGTCAAATAGATAGCAGTTCCCCAGCCAGCCTGACCAGACCAGCCCATTTTATAAACATTTGGTAAATAGGTTTGAATCAATGATTCCATCTTACTGTCCTCCCTTCAATACTTTTAGCTGTACGCCTGCTTGACGAATGGCTTCTTGGGCACCTGCTAGCGCTGTTTTTTCACCTGACAAGACCACAACCAATTCTCCAACAGGAGTGCCATCAAGAATCTCGATATTTCCATAGAGGATATTGGCCGTTACTTGGTAATGTTTGTACAATTCATTCAAAAGTGGTTCGTCTGTCGAAGCTCCAGCGTACTTAAGTTGCACCAAGAGGCTGTTTTCAGACAGATTTTCCACAATTTCTTGCTTCTCAATCTTGACCATGGCTTCATCAATACCTGTGGCTGTTGAGATAAAGTCTTGAGTCAAAGGTTGTTTAGGGTCTGAGAAAATTTCAAGGACACTACCCTCTTCAATCAAATGCCCATCCTGCATAACTGCCACACGGTTGGCAATGTCTTTAACAATCTGCATTTCATGCGTAATCAAGACAACCGTCAAGCCTAATTTTTGGTTCAAATCTTGCAACAAGGCCAAAATCTGCTTGGTTGTCTTCGGGTCAAGGGCAGAAGTTGACTCATCTGAAATCAAGATTTTTGGGTCATTGGCCAAGGCACGCGCAATGGCCACACGCTGTTTTTGCCCTCCAGATAGTTGTGAAGGATAGTTTTCAGCACGATCCGCCAAACCAACCAAATCCAACAACTTAGCTACTTTAGCTTTCTTTTCTTCCTTGCTGAGTCCAGAATGTTTGAGGGCAAAAGCCACATTCTCCTCTGCTGTCTTTTGACTCATCAGGTTAAAGTGCTGGAAAATCATCCCGATATCTTGACGTTTACGACGCAACTGCTCGGCCGTCAAGGTCACCTTGCCATCAAAAATCACATCGTCGTCAATAGTAATTTTCCCTGCAGATGGCTTTTGCAAGAGGTTAATCACCCGTACAAGGGTTGATTTCCCTGCTCCAGAATATCCAACGATTCCGTAGATATCCCCTTCTTGGATGTGAATGCTCACATCCTTGACCGCTGTGATAGTTCTCTTCTTTTGATGAAAAGTCACATCGATCTGATCTAACTTAATAATATCTCTACTCATAACTTCTAATCAGCTCCTCTACTAATTCAATATGGGTGTAGTAATCAGCAATGCGCACATTTTCATCACCCCCGTGGTCTCGGCTATTAGCATTGCCCAGACCAAAGGCAGCAATCGGAACTTCCAAGGCTTCAAAGACTGTATGCATGGGACCCGTTCCAGCTGTTGTTGGCAAAACTGACACACCTTGTGGATAAAAGCCTTTTGCAAGCTCAATGACATTGAGTATGGAGGGAGCACTCATATCGCTCCGGTAACTCATCTCACCCAAAGTGTAGTTTAATTCTACCTTATCAAAGCCATTTTTGTCTAGCTGTTTCCGGATTTTTTTCAGGACATCATGTGGTTCAAGGCCCGGAACCAAACGAACTTCCAACTTGGCACTGGCTTCTGCTGGCAAAATCGTTTTAACGCCTTGTCCTTGGTAGCCTGACTGAATTCCTTCGATATTAAGAGCTGGCTCGAAAAAGAAACGTTTTAGAAAGGCTGCACGTTCCTCTTGTAAGAGCGGTAATTCCAAACCGTAAATACGGCTGATTTCCTCTGGATTGCGTTGGGCATAGGTGTCCACCAAGTCCAGTTCACGCTCATTGGGTTCTTGCACAGTTTCGTATAAGCCCTCTACCAGAATACGACCGTCAGCAGCTCGTAGACTAGTCAAAGCCTGAAGCAGGTACCAGGGGGCTGACTCCACAACTCCACCATAACTCGAGTGGATATCCACATCAGCACTTTTTACCTTGGCATCAAAGGTCACAATCCCCTTGTTTCCACCAGAGATTTCTAGCTGGTCCAAGGCATTTTTTGTCCCCTGTTCCCAGACCAATAAATCAGCTCCACGGAGTTTGTCCGCATGTTTTTCTAAATATTTATCTAAGTCTGTCGAAGCAGATTCCTCCGCTCCCTCCATGATAAAACTGATATTGACAGGCAGATCCTCATGAGCCTGCAAGTATTTTCTGACCGCACTCAAACGAGCCGTGATATGCCCCTTGTCGTCATCGACACCACGTCCATACATGATCCCATCGCGCACAGACAGGGTAAAAGGTTCTCCCGTCCAAACCTGATCTCCATCAGCTGGAACCGTGTCGTAGTGGTTATAAAAGATAATGGTTTTTGCATCCGGACGTGAACTTTTGAAATGAGCCATAACAAAGGGGGCGGTATAGTTGTCATCAATCTCTACCTCCGCACCGACATGCCTAAAAATCTCTCCCAGATACTGGGCAACTTCCTTGAGCCCAACCTGCTGAGCAAAGACGGATTTCTTGGAAATCAAAGTCCGCAACACCTCAAAATAATGCTGCGCTACCTGATCCTTTTCAAATTTTTCAATCTGTTCTTGTTCACTCGAAAAAGCCATTTTCTTCTTACCTTTCTACGATTGTCTTTTGTCCCTTTCTCCATTCAAGCCCTAGACAAAGCAAGAGGTGGAAAATCGCTCTCCCACCTCCCTATATCTGATTACCAAACTGGTTGATCCAAACCGTCTGAAGTTTCTTCGATCACTTTTTTCACATCATCTGTATGGTAAGCTGCAATAATTTTCTTAATTGCGTCTGCTTTTGGTGAGCTTTCCCAATCACTTTTCGCAACGATGATATTATACCATTGTTTTGAGTTTTCATCTGCTTGTTCTTTGTAAAGAGCTTTTTTGTAGTCCAATTTTGCTTCTGTTACGAAGGTATTGTTTACAACAGCAGCATCAACTGATGATAATGAACGAGCTGTTTGGCTAGCGTCCAATTCAGTAATTTTCAAATTTTTTGGATTTTCTGTGATGTTGGCAATGGTCGCAAGAGTCGTACCTGAAACATCCAATTTGATCAAGCCAGCTGATTGAAGAAGGTAAAGGGCTCGGCTTTCATTAGTTGGATCGTTTGGTACTGCGACTTCTCCGTTAGCTGGGATTTGGTCTACGCTTGTGTATTTGTTTTCACTACCATTCAATCCTGAGTAGAGACGGATAGGAGCGATGTAAGTATCTGCAATTGCTACGAGATCTTGCCCATTTTCCTTGTTCCAGTTGTTGAGGAAGTTGTAGTGTTGGAAAGCATTCAAGTCTACTTCGCCATCAGCAGTTGCCTTGTTTGGTTGAGAGTAGTCTGTGAACTCAGTAAATTCCAACTTGATTCCGTCTTTTTGAACCAATTCTTGGACCTTGTCCCAACGTTTTTCTTCAGAACCGCTCCGGTTAACTGTTGCAATTTTGATAACTGTTTCGCTATCTGCTTTCTTGTCTGAATTTCCGCAAGCCGCCAAAGCCAAACCTGCGACTGTAGCAAGAGCTGCTACACCAAGCCATTTTTTAATTTTCATGATTCTTTCTCCTTAAAAATAATACTGTACTAGTATCTCATAAATTGTTTGATTTAACAAATTGTTATTAGATAGGCAGATATATAGTTTAAAACTATAGGCTTAAATACTGAAAAATCACCCAACTTAGTAGGTGGATGATTCCAATTTCTTATTTAATATCAGTTTCTGCTGGTAGGTAAGAACCACCAAAGAATTGTTGAGACAATTTCTCAAGAGTTCCATCTTTGTAAAGTTCTTGGATTCGTTTGTCCACAAATGTCTTCAACTCATCTTGACCTTTGGCAAGAAGTGGGTATACGTATGGTTGTTGGTCGCTTGGAAGTTCGATGACTTTCAAGTTGTCCAAACTTTGGTTACGGATGACTGTTTCTACCCCAATCTTGTCAAAGATCTTGTAGTCTGCTTGTCCGTCTGCTAAACGTCTCATGGTTTGTTGGAAGTCAGCCTTGGTGTAGTTGATCACAGTTGGATTGTCCGCATGCTGAGCGTTGTAGTCTTCCAATTGCTTAGCAGTTGTAGTTCCTTGAACTACTTCTGTTGTTTTTCCACCAATGTCATCCAAAGAGTTAATGCTGTTGTCATCCTTGTGGGCAACAAGCACGTTTGGATTGACAGCTGTTGGTGCTGCATAGAGGTACTTTTCAGCACGCTCTTTAGTGTAGCTTATGTTGTTGACAGCCATTTGGTAACGGTCTGCATCGAGCCCTGCAAAGACTCCTGACCATTCGGTTTTTTCAAACTTCACTTCATACTTGTCTGAATCTTTAAAGATGGCACGGATGACTTCGATCTCATATCCTGTCAATTCACCGTTTTCCTCATAGTTAAATGGTTTTGGTGAAGCATTGGTTGCAACGACAATTTCTTTCTTACCAGATGTTGCTGCTTCACTAGACGCGGTATCTTTCTTATCTCCACCTGAGCAAGCTGCTAGTACTCCTACAGCAACGAGCCCTAGGGCAGCAAGAGATGAATATTTGACGATTTTTTTCATGTCATTTCCTCCAAAATAGAATACTGTACTATCTTAACAGAAAAAAATTTTTTTCGCCATTATCTGATACCTATCACCGTGATAAGTTCTCTTTATGACCACTTTAAAAGATAAAACGTAAAAGTGCAATCAAGACCACTCCAAAGAGAACTGTTCCGACTAGATTGCGGTAGCGAAAGGCTACCCAAGCCGTTGGAAAGACTGCTAAAAAGTCCAGCCATTTGATTTGTGGAAGGTTGCCGACCTTACCTGTCACTACGCTTGAAAGGATCAAGGCAAAGATAATGGAAACAGGCAAGAACTTCAAAAAACGCTCAACAATTGCAGGTAAGCCCTTATACTTGACCAAGATGAAGGGAATCATACGGGGAATCCACGTCACCAAGCCAGAGAAAATAACTGCTAATAAAAGATACTTACTGACCATCTAAGACCACCCCCATCGTACACCCAAGTAAGGTCGCTACTAAGACAGCTAGTGACTGAGACACCACTGTCAGGAGCAAAAAGAAAGATACAGCAACAACTGTTAAGATAGCCAGCAGATTGCGGACAGGAATCCGTCTTTGCATAATCTGAAATTGCGAAGCAAAAATCCCGATAAACATACCGACCAGGGCAAAGTCTAATCCAAAGACCTCAGGATTTGGAAGAAGCCCACCTAAAGCTGTCCCCGCAACTGTCCCAATAAACCAGGCTACATAACTATTGAGATTGTTACCGTGCATCCACATGGGATGGACCTTGTCTGTATGGGCTAATTCTCCCATCAAAACCCCGTAGGTCTCATCTGTCAGGAGACTGGACATGCCGATATTTTGCCAGAGACTAGTATGACGGAAATAGGTCGATGCATGCAAACTCAGCAAAAAGAGGCGCAAGTTGATCAAAAAGACCGTCATGGCAATGGCTGCCACAGGCGCTTGGGCCGCAATCAATGCCAACATGGCAAACTGGGCACTCCCAGCATAAACAAAGAGGCTCATCAAGCCCATCTCAACAGGTGTCACATAGGGCGCACCGATAATCCCGCAAGCTAGACCAATGCTAATATAGCCAAGGGCAGTCGGCATGGCAGCCTGCACACCTTCCCAAAATCCTTTTTCTTTCATCTTTCTCCTCGTATTGTCTTCATAAGTGGACTGAATAGACTCCAGCTACAGTATGGACTATTATAACACATTCGGTAAAGAGAAAAAAGAATGCCGATTTTGGCCGTCATAAAAAGAATGGCTATCCAGTCTCAAACACATATTATACAAAGTCTCCGCTAAATACTTTCACGAATATTTAAGAGCGTGATAAATGCGGTTAGGAGCAATAGTAACAGAGTAAAGCTGACCGATAGGGGCCCAAAACTTGTAGCAATTGCTACGAAAACGATTGTGAATAGACTTGGTAAAACAACCGTAATAGCACCAATAGAGGATTGAACCGCTCCCATTGACTCCTCAGGTATTTGTTTAAAGACGAGTTCTTGCAATCTAGGAGAGAATACACCTGCGATGAAGGCATCCAATCTAGCCAAATAGCTTCCTTAACAGAACCCATCACAGCAGAGCAACGCCAAGCTCTGCTTGCCATGACACCCTTACTCTTTCACGTTGATCAAACCAAGATTGACTGGAGTCAGTTGACTGAGATTACCATCAAAGCGGAGATTCTGGTTGGGAAAGCACTGTAAATAAAACTTTCAGATAAGACAAAACCCGCACCCTTGATTGAGGTGCGGGTTTGATTTTTGTAAAAAAATAGTGAGTCAACTATTTCTATTTTTGTTTTAAACCAATTTCTCCCACTTGAGATTTTCTTTACTAACTGTATCTTGAATGGCGTTTGAAAACTCCCCTTTGATTTCCGCATCGATTTGATTATTAACGGAATCAATCGTAGTCTTTGCCTTTTGGCAGACTTTTTGAACGCCTGTATCAAACTCTTTAATAACACGAGCTACCGCCCGTTTTTTAGCTGGAACATATAAGGTTCTGATAAGTGATCTTTCTAATCTCTTCTCAATCTCGCTATAGACTTCAAAAGAGCGTAACTGATCCATCCCCCAATCATAAGCCCCGTGTATGGCATCCTCTACTTCTCTCACACCTGGAATCTGGCTTCTAGCCATATCATTCAGTTCAGAGACCCCATTACCGATGTTGTCCATTGTATCTGAAGCAAAATCATAAATTCCAGTACCAATATCTTCAAGTAGCCCCATCCGTTTCCCTCCTATTTTTCATCTGACTGACATGCTCTTAGTTCACTAGAAAGTTGCTCAATGACTGCCTCTTGTTTTCGACACTTTTTCTTATAGCTATCTTCTAAATCGTCATATTTTCTTTCCAGCTCACGTCTCCGAGTTCTAAACTCCTCTTCATTCACCATCCTGTACCGATTTATGGTTTCCACCGCAGCATTAAGCATGTCCTCAGTCGCATCCGGCATTTTTGAATAGGCTGACAACACAAGGGAATGCTTTTCATCAAATTTTTGATTTAATCCCTTATGAAAATCATTCAAAAAGCTCCACTTGGTATCCAAATCATCCTTTGACTGTCGGTATTGATCGCCAATCTGATAGAGTTCTTCTTGGGCATCCACTAGCTTAGCCCTAATCTCACTCCACTTATCCATGAGCAATTAGTCCTTGTAATTCTTTATCTTTCTGAACGGTTTGTTCAACTCCTGACTTAATCTTTGCCTCCAAGTCGACAAAGGACGTCGCAACCTTATTTGCATTTGATTTGACGGATGTGCAATGACTGTCCACCGTTTCAACAACGCTTCCATAGTTGACACCACATTCATTGTAGGTTGCTCTGACTTCATCAGAAGATAGGAGAAAACCAAACGGTACATCACCAAGACTACTATACAATTTAAGGGCTCGCTCAACTGCACTCGTCCCTTTTGCAGCTATCAAATCAACCGTTGCACTGGAAGTAGTAGACAATCCGCTAGCAACCACCAGCGCCTGTTCTGAGTCCAGCGCAATGAGTTCTGCCTTAGATAGCCCATTTGGAGAAGCCGTACCGATATCATTGACTTTGAAGCGTTCTTTCTTACTTTGAACGCCTTTTAATTTGGTTTGTGTACTTCTTTCAACGCTCTCTATGGCAATCGTAGACTGCTCAATCTTCTGGATATCACCACTAACTGCGCGTAAATCCCCCATTAAGTGCCCACCTGAATGGGGGATAACATACTCCTCTCCCACATAAACTCCGCCAAACCGATCCGACCAATTATTCAAAGGATCTTTCTCTGTCGTAATCCGTGTGACACTTCCTGTGAACTGAGCTTTATCACTTTCTATCTCTGCTATATTTTTGGCAGTAGCGAGTGCTACTAAGGGATTGCCAATCAGGCCATTCCCAACAACTGCACCTGTAGGAACATAGAGAGGAGCTGAGTTATAGACAATGGTTTTCGGAGCATTGTATTTCAGAGCGACACGCTGAGCGATATTTCCACCCAGTGAGTGACCTGTCAAGATAACATCTTCTGGATTTAAGCCATTCTTTTTAAGAACATCCTCATAAAACTGATAAGCCGAGCTATAATGATGCCCCGTCCCAACCCCAATACCGATTCCATCTGTCAAGATTGCATCATTTACCAAGTCCGTGTCAGGATTGGTCCCTGTGTAAGCAATGATCGTTTTTCCACTTGTAGTATCTTTAAAGGCAGCCCCGCTGGTTCCTGTATGAGGGTCACGAAAGCTGGACACGTACTCAAAATTCTCGGGCATGATTTTATTCTCAGTTCCAGAATATTTACCCAACACTTCACTATCTGATGCCCCTTCTATTCTGGCTTTCTCAAATTCATAAGTCAATTCTGAAGCATCTAGCGTTGGAACACTGCCATCTAAAACAATCGGCTCCTTATTTTTACTCATATTTTCTCCTTTTTAAAAGCTTATATTCACTACTAGCAGTTCCTGTTACTACATCCTTGAATTACTTCAGCCTCCAATTGTTTCTGAATATGAATTATGACCATTTTGAATATCTAAAGTATAGTTATATGCCTTATTTTCCATTGTTTCATACATAATATAAATAACCATTTTTAACTTTGTATCTTGAGTAACAGCCATATAATCACTCAACTCTTTATTTTCTAAAAAATAACTTATATGAGCAGCCCCTGTTTCCGTGCTATAACTTTTTTTATTAAGAGATAATTGTGAAAGAAAGTCCTTTTGTATAGTAAATTTTTGAATCAGTAATTTAGGGTGTCTAATAGTAATTTTAGCTTGCGTATCTTTCAACTGAATCTCACTATTTTGATATTCTATCTCCCCATCATAAACAACTTTCTCACTAATCTTCCCTTTTTCGTCAACAGTAATTCTTTTTTCCAGTATTTTTCCAGAAAACTGTTTTGTCTCAGAATCACCATTTAAGCTAATTTTTTGAAGTGTATAACTTCCATCTTCATTATAATCATATAAATCATTTGTAGTGATGTTAAATCCCTTCGGAAACTTATCAAACAAATCTTCCAGATTCTCCGTTGGATAGACCTTGCTGAGCTCAACTGCCTTCCCTTCGATAAATTTTCGACTATTCTTTTCACTACATCCAGCTAATATCATCATTCCAAGCCCTCCTAATAACATTATCATTGCAATTTTTTTAAACATGGATTGCTCCTCCTTCTCAGAATCCAAGATAGTTACTTAAATTATACCAGTTTTAAGGTTCGGATTCAATCTAGGCAACAGCCCCAATATTCAAAGGATCTCTCTCTGTCGTAATCCGTGTGACACTTCCTGTGAACCTAGCTTTATCACTTTCTATCTCCGCTATATTTTGGGCAGAAGCAAATGCTATTAAAGGATTGCCAATCAGTCCATTCCCCACAGCAGCACCTGCGGGAACGTAGAGGGGAGCAGCGTTGTAGACAATGGTTTTCGGAGCATTGTATTTCAGAGCGACACGCTGAGCAACATTTCCACCCAAGGAGTGACCTGTCAAGATAACGTCTTCTGGATCTAAGTTGTTCTTTTTAAGAACATCCTCGTAGAACTGATAAGCCGAACTGTAATGGTGGCCCGTCCCAACCCCAATACTGAGCCCATCTGTCAAAACTGCATCGTTTACCAAGTCACTATCAGGATTGGTACCTGTATAGGCAATAATAGTCTTTCCACTTGTAGTATCTTTAAAGGCAGCCCCGCTGGTTCCTGTATGAGGGTCACGAAAACTGGACACATACTCGAAATTCTCGGGCATTGCAACATTTTCTTGTTTCGAATATTCTCTTAATAAATTATTTGTCCCTTCGACCCCTTTAATTCTTGCTTTTTCAAATTCATAGCTTAATTGAGAGGCATCTAGTGTTGGGATCTTTCCATCCAAAGTTTTAAGAGCCATTATTACTCCCCCTGCTTCTTCTCTGAAATAACTTCAGAATAATATGAATAGTAGTAATCATTCTTGTCACGAAACTCCAATGAATAACCAAAGTCATTGTTATGGATTGTCTCATAAAAAATATTTACTGACATATCTAAATCATTACCACCATTCAATCCCATATACTGATTAATTATTTTATTTTTTAATCGATAAGTAATAGTTGCTGAACCAGTTTCAGGACTATATGATTTTTGTTTTACTTTCAATTTCTTTAACTCATCATTTGAAATTGTGAATAATTGTACTAATAGTTTTGAGTGTTTTAAATTAAAAATTTCTTCATCACTATTGCTCACTAAATGAAGATTTCCACCTTTATAGTATACTTCCTTTTGAAATAGAACTTCTTCTTCTAAATGACCATTTGAGTCCGTCATTGCCCTTCGTTTAACCAATTCTCCTGCTATTTCTTTAGTATTTGGATTTCCATTCAGTGTTATTTCAAAACTAATAGACGGACTATCTTCTGTTTCTTGTCTAGATTCAGTACTAATAATCTGAAACCCCTCCGGGAACTTTTCAAACAAGTCTTCCAGATTCTCTGTCGGATAGACTTTGCTTAATTCTGCAGCCTTTCCCTCAATAAATCTTCGGCTGCTTTTTGTAAAGCAACCAGTTAATATCAATAGTGCCACTCCCAAAAGTACCACTGTGAGTGCTAATTTTTTCATCATAAATTACCCCTACTTCTCAGGAATCAAGATAATTCCTTGACTTCCTCTCACGACTAATATCCCTCCAGTTTCCCTATGATGCCTTCTGAATGGTAGAGCCTATCTTTTCTAAAAACGATGGAGTAACCGTAATTCTTTCCTGATACCGTTGGTTCAGGAATATTTATATCCATATTAAGTTGGGCATCACTTTCTAAACCTAAATAATCATTTACTTGTTCATTTTTAAGTTTATAGGTGATGCTAGCAGAACCGGTCTCAAAGCTATAGCCTTTCCGAACTACTTCTAGACCTTTTAAACTAGACCTTGAAATAGAGAATTCCTGCATTAAAAGACGGGTATGTTTTAAGTCACCTTTCTCTTTATTATTAGAAGAGCTTCCTTCTGATAAATGAAGGCTGCCATCTTTGTAGTAGACATTTCCTTTATATAGCATTTCTTCTTCAATTTTCCCATCTGAATTTTCGAATGAGCTTTCTTTGATAATTTCTCCTTTTATTTCTTTGGTCTCAGAAATTCCATTTAAAACTACCTGATAACTAATTGAAGGAGAGTCTTCACTATCCTCACTAATATCTGTTATACGGATCTGAAACCCTTCCGGAAACTTATCAAACAAATCTTCCAGATTCTCCGTCGGGTAGACCTTGCTTAACTCTGAAGCCTCTCCCTCGATAAATCTTCGGCTACTTTTTGCAAAGCAACCTGTCAATGTCAACAGCGTGATTCCTAAAAGTACCACTGCTAGTACTAGTTTTTTCATCATAAATCCCCCCATCAGTCATTATAAAGTTTAAATTCTTGTTTTTTGTAACCACTAAATAATTCCGAATGAGAGTTATGCCCATCTTTAATATCCAAAGTATAGCTATAAGCTTTATTTTCAACAGTCCCAGACATGATATAAAAAATCATCTTTAGTTCTTTATCCTGCTCCACTCTCATATAATTATTTACTATCGGGTCTGTGATAGTGTAGTCAATATCCGCGCTCCCTGTTTCAAAACTATAGCTTTTTCTACCCATTTTTAGTTTTGACAGGGTATTTCTATTGATTGTAAATTCTTGGACCAATAGCTTAGGATTTCTTATCGTCGCATTTGCCTGAGGATCCATCAATTGAATCATTCCATCTTTATAAACTACTCCACCTTCATAGAGTATTTCTGTATGTTTTTTATTATCATTATCAAAAGTTACTTCCTTCCATAAAACGGTTCCAATAATTTTTTGAGTCTCAATATCACCCTTTAACTTTACAGATTGGAACAGATAACCCTCCTCTTCATAATCATAAAGATCTTCACTCCAAATACTAAACCCACCCGGAAACTTTTCAAACAAATCTTCCAGATCCTCCGTCGGGTAGACCTGGCTGAGCTCTGAAGCCTTCCCCTCAATAAATCTTCGGCTACTTTTTGTAAAGCAACCAGTCAATGTCAATAGTGCCATCCCCAAAAGTACCACTGTTAGTGCTAGTTTTTTCATCATAAATTCCCCTCTTCTTTATCCGATTCAGTCTAATTAACAATAGTATACCTGTTTTTCCTCTGTTGTGCTAGCGTTTTAATGGTATGGAGAATTTTCTATTAAAGTCTCTTACTTTGTTCCATCAAAAAAACGCACCTTTCAA
>NZ_KQ969553.1:86657-99321 GCF_001578945.1 Streptococcus oralis | reverse complement strand
TTGGGGGTGCAGTGCCCAAGATGCGTTTTTTATAATCTGATGTAAAGTATCTTAGTTCAAGTGCCAGATATCTTCGTTGTACTGAGCGATTGTACGGTCAGATGAGAAGAAGCCAGCTTTGGCAATGTTAACGATGACTTTATCCAACCATGCATCACGGTCTTCGTAGTCAGCAAGCATTTGCTCTTTCACCTTGATGTAGTCTTCCAAGTCAAGGAGAGTCATGAACCAGTCTTTGTGGATCAGTTCATTGTGTAGACGACCAAGGCGTTCATCATTTCCAACCGCACGGACTTCGTCACTGACGATAAAGTCTACTAGAGGCTTGATGGCATCTCGTTCGTAGAATTCGCTTGACTTGTAAGCTGCTTTTGCATACAGGTCAATGACGGTTTCTGAATCTTCACCGAAGATGCAGATGTTTTCGTCGCCAACCAATTCAGCGATTTCTACGTTAGCTCCGTCCATAGTACCAAGAGTCAAAGCTCCGTTCAACATGAATTTCATGTTACCAGTACCTGAAGCTTCTTTAGAAGCAAGTGAGATTTGTTCTGAGATGTCACATGCTGGGATGAGGAAGCTTGCTGCAGTAACGTTGTAGTTTTCAACCATTACGACTTGCAAGTGTGGAGCTACTGCTGGGTCGTTTGCAATCACTTCTGATAAACAAAGGATCAAGTGAATGATGTCTTGAGCAATTGTGTAAGCAGGAGCTGCTTTACCACCAAAGAAGACTGTGATTGGACGAGCAGGGATGTTGCCAGCCTTGATGTCAAGGTATTTGTGGATCACATACAAGGCATTCATTTGTTGGCGTTTGTACTCATGGAGACGTTTGATCTGGATATCAAAGATAGAGTTTGGATTGATTTCCACACCTTGTTGTTCTCTCAAATGACGAGCTAATTTACGTTTGTTGTGAGCCTTAATGCTTTCCAATTTTTCTTTGACAGCAGCCTTATCTTCGTAAGACAAGAGCTGTTCAAGCTCATCTGCTTCATGGTGCCAACCGCGACCAAGAATCTCATCCAAGTAGTGAGACAAGCTTGGGTTGGCATGCATGAGCCAACGACGGAAAGTGATACCGTTTGTTTTGTTGTTGAATTTTTCTGGGTAAAGGTCGTAGAAGGCCTTCAACTCTGAGTTTTTCAAAATCTCCGTATGAAGTGCTGCTACCCCGTTGACGCTATATCCATAGTGGATATCCATGTGGGCCATGTGGACACGCCCATGCTCGTCGATGATCTGAACAGCTGGATCGCTGTATTCTGCCTTCACACGACGGTCCAATTCTTCGATGATTGGTACCAAGTGAGGAACCACTTCTTGCAAGAATTCAAGAGGCCATTTTTCAAGGGCTTCAGCAAGGATGGTGTGGTTAGTGTAGGCAGTCATGCTACGTACGATTGAGATTGCTTCATCAAGTTCGATACCACGCGCAGTCAAGAGACGGATCAATTCAGGAATCACCATGGATGGGTGAGTATCGTTGATTTGTACAACTGCGTAGTCTGCAAGGTCATGCAGGTTGCTTCCTTTTTCGATTGCTTCGTCGATGATGAGTTGCGCACCATTTGACACCATGAAGTATTGTTGGAAGATACGGAGCAATTCACCTTGCTTGTCGCTGTCGTCTGGGTAAAGGAAGAGAGTCAAATTGCGAGCGATATCTGTCTTGTCAAAGTTGATACCATCTTCGATGATAGAAGAATCAACTGAATCCAAGTCAAACAAGCGCAAGCGGTTTTTCGTAGCTGTCTTGTAACCAGGTACATCGATATCATAAAGGGTAGAAGTCAAGGTGAAGTGCGCAAACGGCACTTGGTAGCTACGGCTTGAGCGAACGAGCCAATTTTGCTCAGTCAACCAAGTGTTAGGAATCGTTTCTTGTTGGTTGTTTTTAAGAACTTGTTGGAAAAGACCGAAATGGTAGTTCAGACCAACGCCGTCACCATTCAAACCAAGTGTAGCGATTGAGTCGATAAAGCAGGCTGCCAAACGTCCCAAACCACCGTTACCGAGTGATGGTTCCAATTCTACTTCTTCAACTTCAATCAAGTCTTTACCAGCATCAGCCAATTCTTTTTTCACATCGTCATAAAGACCAAGGTTGATTAAGTTGTTTGACAAGAGTTTACCAATCAAAAACTCAGCTGAGATGTAGTAAACTTTTTTCTTACCAGTGTTGACTGGTTTTTGACTGCTTGCACGTTTGCTGTAGTTGAGAAGAGCCAGGTAGAGCTCTTCATTGCTACATTCTGCAATGGTTTTATTGTAATATTTTTGTACAAATTCTTGTAATGGTAACATGTTTATGTGTCTCCTGATATTGTCTTATTTCTTTAATTCTACCAAATTTTCGTTGATTCGGCGATAAATTGTCGTTAAATCAAGCAAATTTTCTTCAACAGCTGGTGTGAGCTGGTCTGCTGTCATGCGCCATGACCAGTTACCACCGAGGGTAGATGGGTAGTTCATACGAGCTGCTTCGTCAAGCTCTAGTAAGTCTTGCATGGTTGCAATAGCCATGAAACTTACGGATGAGAAGACTGTGCGTAGCATAGCGTGCACCACTGTTTCATACTCTTTGCGATTGGTGTAGCGCGCCATGTACTCACGGGTCGGGTCATCGATTTCATTACGATACCAACCAAGAACTGTATTATTATCATGTGTTCCTGTGTACATCACAGAGTTCGTAGGTGCCAAATGTGGACTATCAATGCTTTCATGTTCTGGATTGAAGGCAAATTGAAGAACCTTCATACCTGGGAATCCTGTACGCTCACGCATTTCGATGACTTCTTTCGTCATGAAACCGAGGTCTTCTGCGATGATATTCAAGTCACCAAGTTCTTCTTTAACCGCCGCAAAAAGCTTGTAATCAGGTCCTTTCACCCATTTACCTGTTGCTGCTGTCTCAGAACCCGCAGGAATTTCCCAGTAAGATTCAAAACCGCGGAAGTGGTCGATACGAACGATATCGTAGATCTTGAAGCTTTCGCGCAAGCGTTCAAGCCACCATTTGTAGCCATCTTTGTCCATTGCTTCCCAGTCGTAAATTGGGTTCCCCCAAAGCTGACCAGTGGCAGAAAACTCATCTGGTGGGCATCCTGCGATGCAGGTTGCTTTACCAGTGGCATCTGTCTTGAAGAGATGTGGATTAGCCCACATATCGCTTGAATCTTCCGCTACGTAGATAGGCATGTCACCAACGATTTCGATGTGGTTGTCATTAGCGTAGGCTTTCAATTTCAACCATTGTTGGAAGAAGAAGTATTGAGTCACACGGTGGTAAACCAACTTGTCTGCCAATTTCTCACGGTAGCTTTCAAGTGCTGAAGCTTTACGAGCACGAGCATCTGCATCTGGCCATTCTGTCCAAGCAAGATTGTCAAAATGCTCTTTGATAGCCATATATTCTGCGAAGAGTTCAAGCCATGATTGGTTGTCATGAGCAAACTTCTCAAAATCTTTGACATCACCCACCTCCAAGAAGCGTTTAACTGCTTTTTCTAAAAGTGGACGACGTGCGTAATAAATCTTCGCATAGTCAACTTCAGATGCATCGCTACCAAAGTCAACACCTTCAAGGTCACTAGCTTCGAGCAAGCCTTGCTCTATCAAGATATCAAGGTCGATAAAATGCGTATTTCCAGCAAAGGCTGAGAATGATTGGTATGGAGAATCTCCATAACTTGTTGTCCCAAGAGGGAGGATTTGCCAGTAACGTTGCTTGGTACGAACCAAGAAATCAACGAAATCATAGGCGCTCTGACCAAATGATCCAATCCCGTAAGCTCCTGGAAGAGAAGAGATGTGCATCAACACACCACTCTGACGTTTTTTCATAATAGCACCTCGAATATTTTGTTATGAAACGTTGCACAAACCTAGGCGCAAACGTTTGCGTTAAATTAAGTATAGCGTATTTTAAAAGCAAATGCAAGCGTTTTATTAAACTTTTTTACTTTATTTTTTACTCCATGAGGACTTGGATACCTCTCTATTTCATGAAATAGAGATAACTTCTTGGAGGTTATCAATTTAATATAGCTCAGTTCTAATATCTGTCTAGTTTTTCATAAGATCAAGCAAAACACATGCAATCGTTTCCTCGTATAGTAACCACACAACCAAAAAGCAGCTATTTGGGGAGTCTCCTTCTTATTAAAAGGGATTATTGCTCCCTGAATCCTTAAAATTTTTTTAAAAAATTTTTAAAAAAAGCTTGCAACCGTTTTCTATTTGTGATATACTAGGCTCATAAAGGAAAACGTTTGCGTCGACCTATCAAATAAAAATTGTTATTCTTTAGGAGGAATACACTATGTCATCTAAATTCATGAAGAGCGCCGCTGTGCTCGGAACTGCTACTCTTGCTAGCTTGCTCTTGGTAGCTTGCGGAAGCAAATCTGCTGATAAAGCGGCTGATACTAGCTCATCAGAAGCACAAGAACTCACTTTTTACGTTGAAGATCAATACAAAGCCTTTGCTGAATCAGCTGCAAAAGCTTACGAAAAAGAATCTGGTGTAAAAGTTACAATCAAAACAGGAGACCAAATGGGTGGTCTTGATAACCTTTCACTTGACAACCAATCTGGTAAAGCCCCTGATGTTATGATGGCTCCATACGACCGTGTAGGCAGTCTTGGTACCGATGGACAGCTTTCAGAAGTGACTTTGAGCGACGGTGCTAAAACAGATGATACTACTAAATCTCTTGTAACTGTTGGTGGTAAAGTGTATGGCGCTCCAGCTGTTATCGAGTCTCTCGTAATGTACTACAATAAAGACCTGCTAACAGAAGCTCCTAAGACTTTTGGTGACTTGGAAAACCTTGCTAAAGACAGCAAATACGCTTTCGCTGGTGAAGATGGTAAAACAACTGCCTTCCTTGCTGACTGGACAAACTTCTACTACGCATACGGACTCCTTGCTGGTAACGGCGGTTACGTATTCGGACAAAATGGTAAGGATCCTAAAGACATCGGTCTTGCAAATGACGGTTCTATCGCTGGAATCAGCTACGCTAAAACTTGGTATGACAAATGGCCTAAAGGTATGCAAGATACTGAAGGTGCGGGCAACTTGATTCAAACGCAATTCCAAGAAGGTAAAACAGCTGCTATCATCGATGGCCCTTGGAAAGCTCAATCCTTCAAAGAGGCAAAAGTGAACTACGGTGTTGCCACTATCCCAACTCTTCCAAACGGAAAAGATTATGCAGCCTTTGGTGGTGGTAAAGCTTGGATCATCCCATCAAGCACTAAGAACCTTGAAGGAGCTCAAAAATTTGTAGACTTCCTTGTGTCAACTGAACAACAAAAAGCTTTCTATGACGCTACAAACGAAGTACCTGCTAACACTGAAGCTCGTACTTACGCAGAAGGTAAAAACGACGAGTTGACAACAGCCGTTATCAAACAATTCAAGAACGCTCAACCAATGCCAAACATTTCTCAAATGTCAACCGTTTGGGATCCGGCTAAAACAATGCTCTTTGATGCTGTAAGTGGCAAGAAAGATGCCAAAGCAGCTGCTAACGATGCTGTAACATTGATCAAGGAAACAATCCAACAAAAATTTGGTAACTAATTGATTTGTTCAAGGGGGGTGAAAGTAAAATCCCCCTTTGAATTTATAATCTTGCGACTAAACCCGAGTTTCATCTCACATCCTAGGAAAGGAGTAATCATGGAAAAACAAGAACCTCGCAAGGCAGCCTTGCTGTCAATCATCCCTGGTTTAGGACAGCTCTATAACAAACAAAAAGCTAAAGGATTGATTTTCCTTGGTGTTACCGTTTTATTCGTTCTGTATTTTCTAACACTCGCAAGCTCAGAATTGAGCAATCTCATCACGCTGGGGGTTAAACCGGGCCGTGATAATTCCCTCTTCATGCTGATTCGCGGTGCTTTCCATTCTATCTTTGTTGTCGTTTACTTGCTCTTTTATATCTTTAATATCAAGGATGCGCATACGACTGCTAAACGTATCAACAATGGTATTCCCGTAGCTCGTACCTTCAAGGACATGATTAAAGGCATTTATGAAAATGGATTCCCATACCTTTTAATCATCCCATCGTATGTAGCGATGACATTTGCAATTATCTTCCCTGTTATCGTAACCTTGATGATTGCCTTTACCAACTACGACTTCCAACACTTGCCACCAAACAAATTGTTGGACTGGGTTGGTTTGACGAACTTCACTAACATCTGGAGCTTGAGTACCTTCCGTTCAGCCTTTGGTTCGGTTCTTTCTTGGACCATTATCTGGGCTTTATCTGCTTCTACTTTGCAGATTGTCATTGGTATCTTTACAGCAATCATTGCCAACCAACCATTTATCAAAGGAAAACGTATCTTTGGTGTTATTTTCCTTCTTCCTTGGGCAGTTCCAGCCTTCATCACTATCTTGACATTCTCAAACATGTTTAATGATAGTGTTGGTGCTATCAACACCCAAGTCTTGCCTCTTTTGTCCAAGGTCCTTCCTTTCCTAGATGGAGCTCTTATCCCTTGGAAAACCGATCCGAATTGGACCAAGATTGCCTTGATTATGATGCAAGGTTGGCTTGGATTCCCATACATCTACGTTTTAACCTTGGGTATCTTGCAGTCTATTCCTAACGACCTCTACGAAGCGGCTTACATCGATGGTGCCAATGCTTGGCAAAAATTCCGCAACATCACTTTCCCAATGATTTTGGCTGTTGCAGCTCCAACATTGATCAGCCAATACACCTTCAACTTTAATAACTTCTCTATCATGTACCTCTTTAATGGCGGAGGACCTGGTAGCGTTGGTGGTGGAGCCGGTTCAACTGATATCTTGATTTCATGGATTTACCGTTTGACAACTGGTACAGCCCCACAATACTCTATGGCAGCAGCTGTTACCTTGATTATCTCCATCATTGTCATCTCTATCTCTATGATCGCATTCAAGAAACTACACGCATTTGATATGGAGGATGTCTAAGATGAATAACTCAATCAAACTCAAACGTAGACTGACTCAAACCCTCACTTACCTCTACTTGATTGGCTTATCAATCGTCATTATCTATCCACTTTTGATCACCATTATGTCAGCCTTCAAGTCTGGTAACGTGGTAGCCTTTAAACTAGATGGTAACGTCGATTTTAGTTTTGATAACTTTAAAGGACTCTTCACTGAAACCTTGTACGGCACTTGGTATCTCAATACCTTAATTATTGCCTTGATTACAATGGCTGTCCAAACAAGCATCATCGTACTTGCTGGTTATGCCTACAGCCGATACAACTTCTTGGCTCGTAAACAAAGTTTGGTCTTCTTCTTGATCATTCAAATGGTACCAACCATGGCTGCTTTGACTGCCTTCTTCGTTATGGCACTTATGTTGAACGCCCTTAACCATAGCTGGTTCCTCATCTTCCTCTATGTCGGTGGTGGTATCCCTATGAACGCTTGGTTGATGAAAGGTTACTTTGATACCGTACCAATGTCTCTTGATGAATCAGCAAAACTTGATGGTGCAGGACACTTCCGTCGCTTCTGGCAAATCGTTCTCCCTCTTGTTCGCCCAATGGTTGCGGTGCAAGCCCTCTGGGCCTTCATGGGACCTTTCGGAGACTATATCCTCTCTAGTTTCTTGCTTCGTGAGAAGGAATACTTTACAGTTGCCGTTGGTCTCCAAACCTTCGTCAACAATGCGAAGAACTTGAAGATTGCCTACTTCTCAGCAGGTGCTATCCTCATCGCTCTTCCAATCTGTACACTCTTCTTCTTCTTACAAAAGAACTTTGTTTCAGGACTTACAAGTGGTGGCGACAAGGGATAATTTATCCCCGCCACCCTTTTTCATTTTGAATCTTGCTTGTAAAAGACACAAGACCATAAATAGTAGCAAAATCCGCTTTTCAAAAAGCAATTTATCTACTAGACTTGAAATAAAGTACATTTCTCTATATAATACTCATATAGAAAACACTTTTAGAAAGATGCCTATGCTTCCATATCCATTCTCGTATTTCTCTAGTATCTGGGGATTTCGTAAGCCCCTATCAAAACGTTTCGGCCTCAACTGGTTTCAGCTTCTCTTTACGAGCATTTTCCTCATCAGCTTGTCTATGGTTCCCATTGCCATTCAAAACAGCTCACAGGAGACGTATCCACTGGATACTTTTATCGATAATGTCTACACTCCACTGACAGATGAAGCCATCAGGGACTTGTCAGAGAATGCACAAATCGTTGATGGAAAGCTGAACTACTTAGGCACTAGGAATCAGCAGCCTTCTCTTTTGATTGGTCCAAGCCAAAACAAAGAATTGCCAAAGGACTTGCAACTTCATTTTGATACGGAAGAACTCGTCATTAGTAAGGAAAGTAAGGAATTGACTCGCATTCGCTACCACGCGATTCAAACGGATAGTTTCCAGAGCAAGGAAGATCTAACCCAGGCCATTTCTAAAGATTGGTACCAACAAAATCGGGTCTATATCAGTCTCTTTCTCGTTCTCGGTGCAAGCTTCCTCTTTGGATTGAATTTCTTTATTGTCTCTCTTGGAGCTAGTCTTCTCCTTTATATCACCAAAAGATCACGCCTCTTTTCATTTAGGACCTTTAAAGAGTGCTACCATTTTATCTTGAACTGCTTAGGATTGCCCACTCTGATTACGCTTATTTTGGGACTTTTTGGCCAGAATATGGCAACCCTTATCACTGTACAGAACATTCTTTTTGTTCTTTATCTGGTCACTATTTTTTACAAGACACATTTCCGTGATCCAGATTATCATAAATAGGAGATTTTTATGCCCGTTACGATTAAAGACGTGGCCAAGGCTGCAGGTGTCTCACCTTCAACTGTAACCCGTGTCATTCAAAATAAATCAACGATTAGTGATGAAACCAAAAAACGAGTTCGCAAGGCTATGAAGGAACTCAACTACCATCCTAATCTCAATGCTCGTAGTTTGGTTAGCAGCTACACTCAGGTCATTGGCTTAGTGCTCCCTGATGATTCGGATGTATTCTATCAAAACCCTTTCTTTCCATCTGTCCTACGTGGTATCGCCCGAGTCGCCTCTGAAAACCATTACGCAATTCAGATTGCAACTGGTAAAGATGAAAAAGAGCGCCTCAATGCCATCTCACAAATGGTCTATGGCAAGCGTGTTGACGGTTTGATTTTCCTCTACGCTCAGGAAGAAGATCCACTAGTGAAGCTCGTAGCGGAAGAACAGTTTCCTTTCCTTATCCTTGGGAAATCTCTCTCTCCTTTTATCCCACTTGTCGATAATGACAATGTTCAGGCAGGTTTTGATGCAACCGAATATTTCATCAAAAAGGGATGTAGACGGATCGCCTTTATCGGAGGAAATAAGAAACTCTTCGTGACACAAGATCGTTTCACCGGTTATGAGTTAGCTCTTAAGCAGCACCAGATTCCTATTGATAACAATCTAACCTATTTTGCAACGGAATTTCTAGAGGATAGAGGCTATCGTTTTAGTAAACGTCTGTTTCAGCAAGACACCCAAATTGATGCCATTATTACAACCGATAGTATGCTGGCACAGGGAGTCTGTGACTATATCCGAGAACACCATCTAAACGTCCCTGTTCTAAGTTTCGACTCTGTCAATCCTCGACTTGACCTAGTAGCCTATGTCGATATCAATAGCCTTGAACTTGGACGAACATCATTTGAAACGATTTTGCAGATTATCAATGATGCGAAAAATAATAGACAGATTTGTTACCGTCAGTTGATTGCCCACAAAATTATCGAAAAATAAAGACCAGCCCCAAGGCTGGTCTTTTGAGTATTATTAATTGTCCGTTTCTACGAATCGTCCTAGGATGTGGACATTTTCGGATACAGAGACGAAGGCTGTCGGATCGACCTGTTTCATGATGTGTTTAAAATCATTAAACTCTGCTCGCGTGATAACAGTAATCAAGACTGCTTTTCTCTCATGATTATAGGTTCCTTCTGCATCGTGGATCATGGTTGCTCCTCGGTGCAATTTTTTATGGATTTTTGCGATTACCTTGTCAGGATTATTGGTCACAATCATGGCCTGCATGCGTTTTTGCTTGGTAAAGACCGCATCTGTCACACGACTGGAGACAAAGATGGTAATCATGGAGTAAAGGGCATATTTCCAACCAAAAGTCAAACCTGCTATCAGCATGATGGTTCCATTTACCAAGAAAGAAATACTACCGACATTTCTCCCTGTTTTCTTTCGAATGGTCAGACTGACGATATCTGTACCTCCGCTAGAAATATTGTTACGGAGTGCAAAACCAATTCCTAAGCCCATGACAACACCCCCAAAAAGGGCATTGATAATGGGATCCTCTGTCAAGGTCACAACTGGCACAAGCTGGATAAAGAGGGAACTCATGGTTACCGTAATAAAGCTAAAGATTGTAAACTTATGCCCAATCTGATACCAAGCCAAAATCATCAAGGGAATATTGATAGCATAAAAGGTTAGCGATATAGGAATATAAAAACCAAACCAGTGATCACTCAAGGCAGAGATAATCTGTGCCAGACCTGTCGCACCACTGGAGTAAACGTGTCCAGGTTGAAAAAAGAAATTGACCGCTACTGCTGATAGAAAACCATAGACCAGAGAGGCCGAGATTTTCTCATCATATTTTTCCCGAGATATACTTTGTAAAACTCGTAAGATTTTTATCTGATAGGCAAAGCGACGCAGATAATAGCGCCACCGCTTAATTCGTTTTGTTTGTTTCATCTTGTTTTATTAAGTAAGAATCCTAAAAAAGTATCATTTTGCTATTTTCTTCTTGCACTTGTAAGCTGAGTTCCTCTAGTTGTTTGAGAGCGACTGTTGATGGAGCTTGGGTCATTGGGTCAGTTGCCTTGTTGTTCTTAGGAAAGGCAATGACTTCACGGATATTCTCTTCTCCTGCTAAGAGCATCACAAAACGGTCAAGACCGATAGCCAAACCACCGTGTGGTGGGAAACCATAGTCCATCGCTTCAAGAAGGAAACCAAACTGGTCATTTGCTTCTTCAGCTGAGAAACCAAGAGCCTTGAACATGCGTTTTTGAAGGTCTTTTTGATTGATACGAAGACTACCACCACCAAGCTCATAACCGTTCAAGACGATATCGTAAGCAATGGCACGAACCTTAGCCAAATCACCTTCTAATTCGTGAGCTGTTTCTTCCTGTGGAAGGGTAAATGGATGGTGGGCACTCATATAGCGGCCTTCTTCTTCTGACCATTCAAACATTGGCCAATCCACCACCCAGAGGAAGTTGTACTTGTCTGTATCAATCAAGCCAAGCTCTTTGGCGACACGGCCACGAAGGGCGCCTAGTGTTGCATTAGCTACCTCAAGCGTATCTGCTACAAAGAGAACCAAGTCCTTATCTTCAAGACCAAGTGCTGCAGTCAAGTCTGCTTGGATACCCGTCAAGAACTTGGCAACTGGTCCGTTTAATTCTCCATCAACAACCTTGACCCAAGCAAGACCTTTGGCACCGTACTGTTTGGCTACTTCGGTCATTTTGTCGATGTCTTTACGTGAGTAGTTGTCCGCAGCTCCTTTGACCACAATGGCTTTAACAGCAGGTGCTTCTGAAAAGACTTTGAAATCAACACCCTTGACCACTTCTGTCAAGTCCTGAAGCAACATGTCAAAACGGGTATCAGGTTTGTCAGAACCGTAAAGAGCCATCGCATCATCATACTTCATACGAGGGAATGGAAGCGTTACTTCGATGCCTTTGGTTTCTTTCATCACGCGCGCAATCAAGCCCTCTGTGATGTCTTGGATCTCTTGCTCCGTAAGGAAAGACGTTTCCAAGTCGACCTGAGTAAACTCAGGCTGACGGTCACCACGCAAGTCCTCGTCACGGAAACATTTAACGATTTGGTAATAGCGGTCAAAACCAGCATTCATCAACAACTGCTTGGTGATTTGTGGACTTTGAGGAAGAGCGTAGAAATGCCCTTTATTGACACGAGATGGCACCAAATAGTCACGCGCCCCTTCTGGCGTTGACTTAGAAAGAAAGGGTGTTTCCACATCGATAAA
Organism: Streptococcus oralis; assembly: GCF_001578945.1. Classification (GTDB taxonomy): domain Bacteria; phylum Bacillota; class Bacilli; order Lactobacillales; family Streptococcaceae; genus Streptococcus; species Streptococcus oralis_Q. The sequence goes on along the minus strand of NZ_KQ969553.1, from coordinate 87,236 downwards.
CTCCAACTCATCCAAGTAATTACGGATAGAGTGAGTCACCTTGGCACGAAGTTTGAGATTTTCCAACATCTCTGGACGACGAAGGTCAAGGTAACGGTAACGCAAACGCGTATCGTCATTGGCCTCAATACCATCTTTAATCTCAAAAGGTGTTGTTTTGGCTGTATTCAACACTGTCAAAGCTGTCACGTTCAACTCAACCGCACCAGTCGGCAATTTATCATTGGCTTGCTCACGCGCAGCGACTTGTCCAGTCACCTCGATAACAAATTCGCTACGAAGGCTTTCAGCTGTTGCCATAACCTCTGCTGAAACTTTTTCAGGGTTGATAACCAACTGCATGATCCCTTCACGGTCACGAAGGTCGATAAAGATCAAACCACCCAAGTCACGACGACGGCCAACCCATCCTTTCAAGGTCATTTCTTGTCCGATGTGTTCCTCACGAACACGACCAGCATACATACTACGTTTCATGTTTTCTCTCCTCTTTTATTCTGTTACTATTTTACCATAAAAGCACAGGCTCTTCATGAAAATCAGCAGAAAAGTTTGATTGTCTTTAGAAATCAAAACGAA
>NZ_KQ969553.1:60758-85597 GCF_001578945.1 Streptococcus oralis | reverse complement strand
CAGAAATCAAAACGAACAGACAAAAAATCCGATGAAAACATCATCGGATTCTCTGATTATGATTCTTAGCCTTTTTTACGCTTTTCAGCAATCTCAGCTGCCTTTTTAGGTAGAACAATTTCCGTCGCATAAGCCGAAGCAAAACGCAAGACACCTGCAATAGGCGCAAAGACAACTGCTAGATAGTTGTAAAAGAAATCGCCTTTAAAGGCATAGGCAAGTGCCCCGATGATAAAGAAGAGAACGACCGCCTGTATCACTGCTAATAAAATTACTCGTTTCATGTGACCTCCTGACTCTATTATAGCATGAGTATCATCAAAAAGCCGATTAAATTATTCAAAGCATGGAGAGAAATGCTGTAAAGAAGACCTTTTCGGCTCACATAAGCCAGACCCAAACTCAATCCCAGACTAGCATAAACTAAAAACTGTTGCAAAGTTCCTGGAAAATGAATCAAGGCAAAAAGCACACTTGATACGAGGAGAAAGAGAGCTGTCTGTTTCATGTTGTCCTGCTTAGGAAAGAGATAACGCGCTAACATCCCTCTAAAAATGAGTTCTTCCGTCAGAGGAGCAAAGACCACTACCATAAAGAAACCAAAGACAGGCTGAGCTAGTGTCAATTGTGATACAGTCTGTTGATTGGCCGACGGATCATCTGGCAAAAAGAACTGAGCTGTAATCGCCACTAGCAAAACCAGGGCTGGCAACCAAATATAACGATTAAAAGCCGTTGTCTGGATGCTAACCTTTTCTGTCTGATACCATCTGTAAACTCCATAAACATAGGCCCCTGACAGGGCGACATAAAGTGGTAAGACTCCAAAGATTGAAGCCCCTAGTCCAAGAGCTGACAGAGCCATGCTCTGAACCAGACCATAGCCAAAGAAAAAGGATAGAACAGCTAGAAGAAACCAGCCAAGATTTTTAAGTAAGTTCATATGGGCCTCCTACTTTCCTTTATAACTATTTTTCAATACGAAGAGACTAGCTAATCCTAGCAAAAGGACCCATGCTAGCAAAAGACCAAGATTTCTCAAAGATAACTCTCCACCACCTGCTTTTAACAGACTTACCAATGGACCAATGAAAGAATAGTCCAACAGTTTTTGCGCAGTTGCATTTTGAACAGCAAGAGTGGGTAAGAAAGAGAAGGTCAGCATAGGAAAAATACTATACACTTGCGCCTTAGACTGAGTATCTGATACTGCACCGATAAGAATGTTAAGAAAGATAATGCTGATAGTTGCCAGAAGCAGATAGAGACCATAGGTAAGAAAGTAGTTTGTCAAATCAACTTTAAGATATAGAGGGAGAACAACCATCGAAAAAAGCACCACTAGAAGAGGAAGAGCCATCATGCTCAGAGTATACTCCGTTGCTGTCACACCACTTAGTATGAGGGATTTAAGGTTACGTTTTTCCTTATCCTCAGCCATCATAATCGATACCATATAACCACTTCCCATACTCAAGACCATCGTCAAACTCGTAGAGAGGTGAAACATAGTCAGTTCTCCACTCTTGTTTAAGAACTCATTATATAGGATAGCAATACCAAAGGGCATCAATAAAGTCGCTAGTAACGTTGAATTACTAATAAGAACTTGTAACCTTAACCAAAGAAGGGCATTTAATTTTCTAAACATCTAACTTTTCTCCTGTCAATCTAATAAAGATTTCTTCTAAAGTCGGTTCACACGAATGAACAGCTATTAGATTTGTCGTATTCAAATGAGGCAATTCTTCAAAAGGAACCACTTGTTCGCGTCCATCTTGATAGCGTAAACGAACCTTTTTATCCTCATGGTATTTCTGGATAATCTCTTGTGGACTGCCATACTCAATCAAGTTTCCCTTATTTAAAAGAGAGAGTCGATCACAAAGCAAGGTTGCTTCATTCATATCGTGGGTTGTTAAGAAAATCGTTGTCCCAGCCTGCTTCAATTCTTGTAAGAGAGCATGAATCGATTTTGAGGTGGTGGGATCAAGACCACTTGTTGGCTCATCCAGAAAGAGGATTTTGGGAGCATTTAGAAGAGCACGAGCCAAGAACATCCGTTGTTTCATACCTGTGGATAGTTTTTCTGCGATAAGGTTTTTGGCATCTGATAACCCAACTTGATCAAGTACTGTATCTACTCTAGAAGCTTTAAGACCATATAATTTTGCATAAATGAGCAGATTTTTATAGAGGCTCATCTTTTCATAAAAACCACTGGTATCACTAACAATCCCGATTTGTTCCAAATCATTTGAAGTCAAATTTCGAGAGGACTTCCCTAGGAGAACGGTCTCACCCTGATCTGCAGCTAACTGACCCGTCAAAACATTGATCATAGTTGTTTTACCTGAACCTGAAGGTCCTAGGAAGCCAAAAATTTCACCTTCTTGAATCTCAAAAGAAATTTGATGCAGAGCTTTCTTGCCTCCAAAACTTTTGCTTACATTTTCAACACGAATCATAGGAACTCCTTTATTTGAAATAACGTTTTACCATAGGTAATTGCATCACATTGATATAAATATGGATCGCTCCTACAAGCAATAAGGCTAGTAGCTGAATTTCTCCTGTCAAGAAAGAAACGATAAAAAGAAAAATATATAAGGCTGGCAAAACATACTGATTTAATTGAAATAAAATTTGAAAACTCTGTTCCAAATTAGCCTTACACTCCCCTTCATCGTAAGAATTGACATAGTCTAAAACATCCTTTGGTGTAGAGAAAAGAGGCAAATCAAACTGACGAACAATCGCAATAGTTTTAGAAAGAGATTTTTGAGCGACTAAGAATACCACAAAGGCTAAGAAAGAAAGGGAAAACGTTTGAGGGCTTGTATGCAATATAACCACTTCACTTAATGAGATAAAAATAGCCAATGGAATCGCTACTCCTGCAATATTAAAAGTAGTGGTTCCAAACTCAAGATTCCGATACATCTGCACATAATAGGTTTCATTCAGATCATCATCCATTTCCTCTTGATACAAGGAGTGAAATTTTCTGCTTTTCTTTAAGAAATCGAAAGTCAAAAACATACTAATGAAACCTAACAGTAAACAAATAGATGATATCCATGGAGTCACGGTTTTGACATCTAAAATGGTTCCGTAGTTTTCGGTATAGGCCTTAAACATCCCTGCAAACATGCCCAAGAAGCCTCCCAAGATAACAGTCATTAAAAATAACAATCCACGTTTCTTTTTCATATTCATACTCTTTCTAAACTAAACCAATCCAACTAACCACTGACCAAACACTTTACCTGATTCATAAATAGCTGTCAAGCCCTCTGTTCCAAGTGATACTAAAATCAAACAAACAGCAAACAAAAGAATAGCTTGGTTTCTAGCTTTTTTTGCTCCATCTCCCAAGGGTTCATTGCCAAGCCAACCTGCTAGATAGGCATAGAGAGTTACTGTTATAATCCCAATCTCTGTCGAAGAGAGAAACAGCAAGACTGTCACCAAACGAACGATATTGGCTTGAATATTAAAATAATTTCCTAAACCTGCACAAACACCCGCAAGTTCTTTATGTTCAGTATCTACTTGAAAATCTGCTAAAAACTTTTTCATCATTCATTCTCCTTTTTCACTTGTTAGATTTTTTGATTTCTTTTCAATCCATTCAACTACTGGAATGAGAGCAAAGTAGCCCCAAATAAATTGGTCACTTTGATACAGATTAAACCAGCCTAGGTCCATCCCAATCAGTAGAAACACACTGACTAATAGAGCCATGGCAACTACATAATAAATCACTTTATACTTGTTCATCATTTTTCTCCTTCTTCTTTAACCAATTGAAAATGGACAAGAGGACTAAATTAATCCAAAACAAATACTTACTTTCAACAAAATAAAACCAACCGAATAATGTTCCAATCATAGCGAAAGCATTCACAATAAAGGCAAAAACACTCATATAATAAATCACTTTATACTTGTTCATCACTCGTCCTCCTCTAAGCGAAATACCGATTCGACTGTTTCGTTGAAAATTTGAGATATTTTCAGGGCAATGATAATGGATGGGGTGTACTCATCCCGTTCTAGTAGGCTAATGGTCTGTCTGGAAACCCCTGCTAGCTTGGCAAGGTCAGTCTGATTAAGCCCATCTCTTGCCCGAAGCTCTTTTAAACGATTTTTAAGCATTCCTTTCTCCTTTTCTCTTAACTTGTTTATATTCTAACACATCTTTTTCTTTTTGACAAGTATATTTGTCAAAAAGTTTATGATTTTTGTCATTTTGCAAAAGAAAAAGGTCAGGGATAAGAGCCTGACCAGTTTTTCTACTATTAAAATCCTAATTTTTCAAAGATTTCTGAGAAGTTTTGGCTGATGGTCTCAAGTGACACTTGAACTTCTTCTCGTGTTTGGTTGTTCTTGACCGTCACTTGTCCGCTTTCAACTTCGCTCTCTCCTAGGGTGATGAGGGTCTTAGCCGCAAAGACATCGGCTGACTTGAACTGAGCTTTGAGCTTCCGGTTGAGGTAGTCACGTTCTGCTTTAAATCCTTGTTGGCGAAGGGCTTGTACCAACTCCAAGGCTTTGGAATTTGCACCATCACCCAAGACTGCGATATAGACATCTAGGGCGTTTTCGATAGGAAGGGCCGCACCTTGCTTTTCAAGGATGAGAAGCAGGCGCTCTACACCCAGTCCAAAACCAAAGCCAGCAGTTTCAGGGCCACCAAAGTAAGCAACCAAACCATCGTAGCGACCACCCGCACAGACCGTCAAGCTATTCCCCTCAATCTCTGTGACGAACTCAAAAATCGTGTGGTTGTAGTAGTCCAGACCACGCACCATATTGGTATCGATGATATAGTCTACACCTAGATTTTCCAACATCTGACGGACGGCATCAAAATGAGCTTGACTTTCTGCATCCAGGAAATCCAAGATAGACGGCGCATTCTCCACTGCCACCTTGTCTTCTTTTTCCTTAGAGTCTAGGACACGGAGAGGATTTTCCTCCAAACGACGCTGGCTATCCTTAGACAGGGTTTCCTTGAGCGGTGTCAAATAGTCGATCAAGGCTTGACGGTAGGCTACACGACTCTCAGGATTTCCAAGAGTGTTAAGATGCAGTTTGACACCTTGAATGCCAATTTCTTTCAAGAAATGGGCTGCCATAGCGATTGTTTCCACATCGGTAGCTGGATTGCTCGAACCAAAGCACTCGACACCAATCTGGTGAAATTGACGCAAACGACCTGCCTGTGGACGCTCATAGCGGAACATAGGCCCCATGTAGTAGAACTTACTTGGCTTTTGCACTTCTGGAGCGAAGAGTTTATTTTCCACATAGGAACGAACAACTGGAGCAGTTCCTTCAGGACGGAGGGTAATATGGCGGTCACCCTTGTCATAGAAATCGTACATTTCCTTGGTTACGATATCAGTCGTGTCCCCGACAGAGCGGCTGATGACCTCGTAATGCTCAAAAATAGGCGTGCGCACTTCTGCATAGTTATAGCGCTTGAAAATTTCACGGGCAAAGCCCTCAACGTACTGCCACTTGGCAGACTCAGCAGGTAAAATATCCTGCGTTCCTTTTGGTTTTTGTAATTTCATAGGGAATCCTCTTTAAACTTAATAGTCTTATTTTACCATAAATAAAGGGATTAAAACAGCGAGAGTAGAAAATCTCAATAGAGTCTTTTCAGAAAATTCATCAAAAACTTGCCAAATTGTCAGAATTATGAGAAAATAGAGGATATTTATCACGTGGAGGGACTGTTATGAGAGACGATATCAAAATCAATGACCGCGCTTTGGCCTTACAAGACCAAATTATCGAAAAACTAGAGAAGGTTTTTGATACAGATGTGGAATTGGATGTTTACAATCTGGGCTTGATTTATGAAATTAATCTGGATGAAACAGGTCTCTGTAAGATTGTCATGACCTTCACCGATACTGCCTGTGATTGCGCCGAAAGCCTGCCTATCGAAATCGTCGCAGGTCTAAAACAAATCGAGGGTATCGAAGATGTCAAGGTTGAAGTCACCTGGTCTCCTGCATGGAAGATCACTCGAATCAGTCGCTACGGACGCATTGCCCTTGGACTGCCACCTCGTTAAGCAGGCAAATCACTTTGAAGATGAAAAGAAGCAAGCCGAAGTTGGCTTGCTTTTTAAGTTTATTTTTTACCTGACTTGTCCATATTCCAGAAGTCTGTCACGGCTCCACGAGAAGCGGATGATACGATGTGGGCATATTTACCAAGGACACCACGGCTATAAAGTGGTGGCAAGGTTGTTTCTGCCTTGCGTTTTTCAAGTTCTTCTTCAGATACGGCCATGGAAATTTCTTTGGTATCTTGGTCAACTGTAACGATATCGCCTGTACGGAGGTAGGCAATCGGTCCACCATCCTGAGCTTCTGGGGCGATATGTCCAACAACCAGACCATAAGTCCCACCAGAAAAACGGCCATCCGTCAAGAGGGCAACCTTGTCTCCTTGACCTTTACCAACAATCATGGATGAAAGGGACAGCATCTCAGGCATACCAGGACCACCCTTCGGTCCAACAAAACGAACAACGACAACATCGCCATCAACGATTTCGTCTGTCAGAACGGCCTGAATAGCATCTTCTTCTGAGTCAAAGACTTTAGCTGGACCAACATGACGACGCACTTTAACACCTGATACCTTGGCAACCGCTCCATCAGGGGCAAGATTCCCGTTCAAGATGATAAGCGGACCGTCTGCACGTTTTGGATTTTCAAGTGGCATGATGACTTTTTGACCTGGTGTAAGGTCTGCAAAGTCAGCCAAGTTCTCAGCGACGGTCTTACCAGTACATGTGATGCGGTCGCCATGAAGGAAACCATTTGCCAAGAGATATTTCATAACAGCAGGCACACCACCGACTTCGTAGAGGTCTTGGAAGACATACTGACCAGAAGGTTTCAAGTCGGCCAAGTGAGGAACGCGTTCTTGGATCGTATTGAAGTCCTCAAGTGACAAATCAACATTTGCGGCATGAGCAATGGCAAGCAAGTGCAGGGTTGCATTTGTAGAACCACCGAGAGCCATGGTTACAGTGATAGCATCTTCAAAGGCTTCACGAGTCAAGATATCTGATGGTTTGAGACCAAGCTCCAGCATCTTGACAACAGCACGTCCTGCCGCTTCGATATCTTCTTTCTTGTCAGCTGATTCAGCTGGGTGAGATGAAGATCCTGGCAAACTCATACCGAGAACTTCAATTGCAGTCGCCATGGTATTAGCTGTATACATACCTCCACAGCCACCAGGTCCCGGGCAGGCATTACATTCGAGACGTTTCACGTCCTCAGCTGTCATGTCACCGTGGTTCCATTTTCCGATACCTTCAAAAACAGAAACCAAGTCGATGTCTTTACCATCTAACTTTCCGGGTGCAATGGTACCACCATAGGCGAAAATAGCTGGAATATCCATATTAGCAATGGCAATCATGGAACCAGGCATGTTCTTGTCACAGCCACCGATAGCAACGAAGGCATCCACGTTGTGACCACCCATCGCCGCTTCGATGGAGTCTGCGATGATGTCACGAGATGTTAGAGAGAAACGCATACCAGGCGTTCCCATGGCAATCCCGTCCGCTACGGTAATTGTCCCAAACTGAACCGGCCAAGCTCCTGCAGATTTGACACCTTCTTTCGCCAATTTCCCAAAATCATGCAAGTGGATGTTACATGGTGTATTTTCCGCCCAAGTCGAAATCACTCCCACAATCGGTGTTTCAAAGTCCTTATCTGTCATACCAGTCGCACGAAGCATGGCGCGGTTTGGTGATTTAACCATGCTATCATAAATGCTACTGCGGTGACGTTTATCTAATTCAGTCATCTTATCCCTCCCGTTTCAGTTTTTTATCATTATAACACAATTTCCGCATGAAGAACAGAATAAAATTCTTGAATTTTCAGAAAATTTCGATTAATGACTTCTAATTTTTTAATCTTTTTTTGTCAAGTAACTTTACTTTACAAAAAAGTTTTGATATACTATTAAAGTTGATGAAAATCAAACCTAACTGAATTATATCTTAAAAGGAGAAAACAAAATGGCAGTACCTGCACGTCGCACTTCAAAAGCGAAGAAAAACAAACGTCGTACACACTACAAGGTAACAGCTCCATCTGTAAACTTTGACGAAACTACTGGAGATTACTCACGTTCTCACCGTGTATCACTTAAAGGATACTACAAAGGACGTAAAATCGCTAAAGCTGCATCAGCTGAATAATAGAAGGGAGATACCATGCGCGTAAATATCACACTTGAACACAAAGAATCTGGTGAACGCTTGTACCTTACTTCTAAAAACAAACGTAACACTCCAGACCGTCTTCAATTGAAGAAATACTCACCAAAACTTCGCAAACACGTTGTGTTTACAGAGGTGAAATAAGCATAACTCAAAACGCCTTACTGGGCGTTTTTTGCTTTATTGGTTAGCAATCTATGGCTTTTCAGGAGAAATTTATGGCATTTTATCTTTGGATGTTCCCTCTACTCTTTATCTTTCACGATATGGAAGAAATTATCGGTCTTGTCCCTTGGATTCATCTCAACGAAACCTTACTGGTCCAAAAGGCTCCAGCTATTCTCAAGCTCCACAAAGGAATTACAACAGAGGGATTTGCCCTTGCTGTTTTTGAGGAGTTTATTCTTGTCTTATCCATCACTTTATTAGCGTATTTTACTCAATCTAGAGCGCTCGAATTAGTTTGGTTGGGGGGATTTGTAGCCTTTGCACTTCATCTCTTGCTCCATATGGGACAATCAATCTTTCTTCGCAAGTATATCCCTGCTCTAATCACTTCTATCCTTTGTTTTCCTATCAGTGCTTATTTGATTATCGACATTGTGCATTTATGGCGAATTTCGACTAGCGAATTTTTCCTATTTTCACTAGTTGGCTCAGGCATCGCCGTCATCAATCTCCCCTTTGCTCTCTGGCTCGGGAAAAAGTATTCTGTCTGACTTGTCCATTACCATTAACAAAAGTTCCTTGCGATTTCAATTTGCAGGGAATTTTTTATCCCCCTTCACAGTTAAGAAGTGTTCTATAGTTTTTAAGACAACGAAAAAAGCCCACTGTTGCAGGCTTTCTGTAAGATATTTTTCAAAATTAAAGCATTTTGTTATCTTCCTATTAAAAGGTACAGAAAAACAGGGCTAAGCCTGCTCTAAATCTAACTTATTTTTTTCAAAAACTATTAAATTCAAATAAGCTGAGAAAACATAAAGGGTAACAAAAAGGGGACTTAAAATGATGAGTTCAGTAAGCAAGTAAATCGCACCTGTCAGAGGTGCTTTTTATTTAACGGTTTTGCCTTTTCATAGTAAGGCGTTAGGAAATTGATAAAACCTTGTTTATCGCTTGGGTCATGTTCTTCTAAAAACATCATCAGTTCCAAATCGTTGAGAGCGTCAAACATTTCAGTATTTTCATTGTCCCAAGCCTCCGCAAAGTGCTCATCTTCTCCGAACAGAGCATTAAACTTAAAGGAAAAATCCCAAAAATTATCAATCTGACCGCTGACTGCTTCCTGTAGCATATCTAAGACTTGTTGACTGTATTTCATAATATTAGACCTCTTTTCTTGAGTTCAGCTGCTCACCTTTAACAATTTCAATTTCCTTGATACTACTTTCAGAATATGAGTAATCATCAATGACGATTTCATCATAGCCATCTAAATCATATCCGTCGAACCAATCAATCACCTTGCCAACGATGGAAGTACCATCGCTTAAAACAAGGCGAACGTTTTTATCTACATATTCCCATAGTTTCATAACTACTATCTACTTAATAAAAACAGGGATTATCTCTTGTAAATCTCTTTACGGTGTCCTACCTCAAGGGCTAGGATAATCAGCTCACCATCTCGAATATCGCAAATAATCCGATAGTTCCCCACACGATACCGCCAAAGCCCTTTATATTGCCCTGTCAGTGCTTTGCCTTGCTGTCTAGGATTTTCTAAACCATCAAGCCGTTTTTTCATATCCTTAGCCAGCATAAGCCCTACATGCTTATCCATCTTTTTAAGCTGTTTCAAAACTTCATCACTCAGTACCAACTTATAAGCCATTTTCTAGCTCCTTAATCACATCATCAATTGAGTGAGTGACGGGATTTTCTTCAAAGCGTTTCAAGGCTTGAATGCCGATTTCATAGTCAAGTTGATTTTCAATCTGCTCCGCTAATGCTGACTTGAAAAGCTCGGAAAGGCTCTTTCCTGTATGTACTGCATAACTTCTAAATAGCTCTTCTTCCGCTGTATTTAGCCTTAATGATACCATACCCATATCTTTTTACCTCATTTTTCTTTCTGTAATACATTGTATATCACATGAAAAGAAAAGTCAAGTAAACAGAAAAGCCCCATAAGTATGGGCTGTTAGTTTGAGTATTTCTTTCAATTTATCAAGCTGTTTTTATCACCTCCGACAAGTTTTCTATAGCTTTTTGCCTTACTCGATATACCGAGGCTGTAGATACACCTATTTCCTCAGCAACTTCCAAAGCTACAAGATCATTCAAATAAAAAAGTCTTAAAACAGAACGCTCAAGCGGATTGGCCAGCTTATCGATCAGCCTAGATATTTCCATTCTCTCTTCAGTAAGTCGTTCAATTCTCTGGAGCGTATCCTCTTTTAGCTTCAGAACACTTATAAGGTTATTCTCTGCTGTATTTACCCTGCTTGTTTGTACTCTGGTAGTGCTCAGTTCTTGCTTTTTGATAATACCACTTTCTAAAGCCGCAAGCTCTAAATATAAGCCCTCTATCTCTTTGTTTATCCACTTAACGCCTTCTAGTTTTTCTTTTACCTGCTCTGGTGTCATGCCTTAGCCTCCTCTATGATATAATATTTTTATCGGATATATCACAAAGGAGTCAGCCCTGTGCTGACTTTTTTCGTTTTCTCTATGTTCGCTCTAGCTTCAAATGCTTGCCCGTGAGAAAAAAATGTACAATGACGGGTGAAGCTCATAGAAGCGCGTGGGGAGGGAGATATCCCCCGTATCTCCTTATGGTTTGATAAGCAATTAAGGGATGTTTTTATCTCTCTTATTTCCTTGTCATTCTGCAAGCAATTAAGGCAAGTTATTTCTTTGCTTATCTGCTTATCATTTGGTAAGGAGAAAATCCGAAATAAGAGGGGTAAAAACTCCGCTTATCTGCTTGTCATTTCTCAGGGAGTTAAGGAGAGTTATTATTGCTCTTATCTGCTTGATAAATGATAGGGGGATATACCCCATTTTCTCGGGCTTCGCTCGAGGTTCAAGCTATATAATCTTCTGTTCGTTCTCTGTTCAAGAGCTATTTTCTCGGAGTTCGCTCGGAGTTCAACACACATAATCCTGCAATTTGTCAGGCATATTTTTTGCCACTACCTCACCATTGGAAAACTCCTGTACCTTTACATTGAAAAAGTTCGATACCTTACCAAAACCTTACCATTCTATGGCTCTAAAAAAGCAGCTATACCTTAGGGTAATCTTAGGGTTCTATCATTAGAAAAAAGCCCTGTACCTTGCTATTTTGAAGTATGTGATCTTAGCCTAATCTTAGCCTATTTGATCTATGCTACCTTGTACTTTTTTTAATACGCAACCTAACCCTTACCTCACCCTTTTTTGGAACGCTCGAATCCGTCAAAAGTCTTGATATAGCTGACTTATTTCAGAGTTTTAGCCGTCTAATATGTAGTATTTGTTTGTTTTGTAAATTGCACACTACTACAAATTATCGTGTAATAAACCAAATCTATTGGCTTAAATACTAAAAGGGGATTTCTCCCCTCTGCACACTCGATTAAAGTATTGCGTCCATGTTGTCATCTAGGTAATCAGATTCTAAGAAAGTTATAGCACCCTCAACTCTCTGCATTACAAATCCATGATCAGACATCAATCTCTCATAATTCATCTCATCGACTGCTCTAGCAAACTTATTCAACAAGTCTTTTGTCCGATTGCTATTGTCCGCTGGGATATACTGCGCTAACTCTGCACTGTTTGGGTTGCCATTACCAAAAATACCTCCTAAAGCATTTCTGAAAAGTTCTAAAGTTGTGCGATCGTCTTTGTAATGGTCTATTAGTGCCTTTCCAGTAGATACGGCCAAAGTGCCACTTTCAAAAAGTTTTACAGCATTTTGCACTGCTACTTGATAACCGGGATCAGTCAACGCTTTTACTTCCGTTTCGGCTCTCTTAGCCTCTTTATCTGGTAGTAGGTTGTCTGCAATTTTCTTTAAATCATCATAATAACCAGCATACCAAGCCTCGTATTTGAATTTAAGGGTTTCAAGTTCATTCTCTTTCCCCTCTGCGCTCAAAAATTGATTATTCTGTATTTCTTCGATTTTTCCATATAAGTTAGAAATAGCACCCTTCAATGCTACCATCTTAGTAATAATTGTTTTCTTGTTCATTCTTTTTTTCCTCTCTCTATTTGTTAATTTCCATATCTAAAAGCACCGTACCTGCTACGGTATTCCATTTTTAAAACTGTTTTTTCTGCTCATATCAATCCATAAGGATTTTTGTATCATATCCACTCCTAGCACCAAAACAAAAAGGACACCGAAAAAGCTAAATAACTTAATCAGCGCCCTCGGTTGTTCCGATAGACTCTATTTTTTTGTTTCACTTCGTTGCAAGTATGAAAATCTTCCATCTTGAAAATGCAAGGCCACACTCCCAAATGTTGGGGGAACCTCTGCCTCTATTTTACCATTTTTCTGATACAAAATAAAGCCTTGCTTCAACAGTTCAACTAAATCATCCATACGATCCTCCATTTCATTTTTTCTTTATTTTCATTAACCTAGAGTGCTACGAGCCTCTTCTACTTGATTAAGTTGTAGTACTCATTGGCCTAAAGCGTCGATATTAGCGATATTTTCAACTATTCAATGCTTTTTACTACCCTTTTTAGTGTACTTTAGTTCATTTTTAAGCTTTTTGAGTTCCATTTTTGGAAAGCAAACGCTGCACCCTGCTTTTATCAATCTTACAAAGTGTAGTATTTTTTGGAAAATGTAGTACAATGTAGTCGTTATGTACTACACCTCCAACCTTACAGCCTCAAGGGATTGGAACCAAATGTAGTTTTGTAGTCACTTTTTTTCAAGAAAAATATATATAGTACTCTCTATTGTTATTTATATATATTTTTTTATAAAAATGATAAAATAACTACATTTTAATAAAAAAGTCAGTAATATCAAGGGGTTAGCTGTGTAGTAAAAAAATTTAAGAAAACTACATTTTTTCTAACCCCTGTCTGTATCCCTTGTGTACCAAGGCTTTACTGACCTTTCAAAATGTAGTTATTTTTTTAGAAAAAAACTACACTAACTACATTTTTTCTACTTTTTGATATAAGCTGGTTTAATACTTTTCCCAAATCGTGCAGATTTCTTATATCTCCAGCCCTCTTTATTTTGCATGATCTTCTTAACCTTGTTTTTATCTTTTGGATTCGGTGAATTGTTCAAATACACCTCTGTAAAAAATAAATTAACTGCCACTTTATCCCGCTCCACTAGTTCACCATACTTCTCTGTGTCTAGTGGGATTTCTGTACCATCAGCACCCATATAGTAGCCATGATTTATCATGTCGTGGATGTAATAACGCCTAGTCCTATCAATCTCTGGGTATTGGTACATCCCTTTCGGGTAAGGGGTATCCAAATACCGCTCCAGGTCTTCAGCTAGCTCATCTACAAACTTATAACGGCTTCTAACCTCGTTTACTAGCTTTTCCTGCTCATCTGTCAGAGTCAGCACCTTGTTAGCTCTCCAAGCTGCCACCATAGCACCCCAAAAGTGTCTACGGTCTTTTTCTGTCCACTTCCTATCCTTGTAATCGGTGTTCTTATGAACTTCAGCAACCAGGAAACGCCTTTCACCTGTAAGGTCGTTTAAGTAATCATGGTCATTAGTTGCCCTGACAATGATAAAACTCTTAGGTAGTCGCCTATCACTGGAAGCATAGGGAGGTCTAAATTCTAGTTTGGTTTCTGTTATGAATTTCTTTAATTCTGAAAAGCTGGCTTTTTTACTGGCCACCATCTCATCATCAAATACACACCAATTTCTTACCATCCTAGCCTTGTCGTCTTTATCCGTGAAAGTTTCAACAGTAGTAAAATACTTATGAGTGAAAAGCCCCTCGAAAAACTGAGTTTTCCCAACTCCCTGGCGTCCAGTCAAGTCTAAAACAAAGTCAAACTTAATGGAGGGATTGAATACCTTAGCAACTGCCCCACGGAAAAACAAATCCATGATAATACGATTATAATCATTATCTTCGATATTTAGATAATATCGTAGAATATCAAACGGATCACGCTGATTTACTAACCCTTTATACTCGTTTTCACATGCTTCTAGATAGTCCTTTAACGGATTGTAGCTATGCTCTCCAGCCACTACTTCCAGAATGTCCGCTATATCAGGCTTTTTATAGTCTATCTTGTATTTGGTAGCAATATAAGCCCTAATTTCTCTGATAATCAGATCATCGATTGCACCGCTCAGGGTTCTACCGTTTAACTTTATAGGTCTAGTCACGTCAATTTCGTAAGTAAAGATATTATACTGTATAGCACCTTTCAGCTTACTATCTCCGCTCAAAATCTTCTTGAGATTATCTAGACTCACTGCAAAGCCATCCCCTCGTGGTTTTTTGGCCAAGTCTAAACTATTGTGTCCCTCATTAGTCTCCCTTGCTTCAGTCAAATTCACCATTTCAGGGGAAGCTCTTTGATGATCTTCTTCAATGATTTTATTTACAATTTCATCACTATTCAAAAGCTACCTCCTTATAGAATACCCTTGCTACTTCTAAAAAATAGCCTGCTAAATCTTTCCGCTTAACGATTGCAGAAAACAAGTCCACTGATTGGCTAAAACTGTAGCCATTTACAAATAGAGAACGGACAAAAAGAGATGTTTCATACCTGGTATATATGCCATTACAAATCAGGTCAAAAATCCATCCTTTCAACTCCAATCCAAGTCCCTGGCGCTGCTCTGTCAATCTGTTTGCTTCTAATTTTTTTAGAATCGTCAATAATTCTGAACTGGCCAAAGCTATATCCAAGCCCCTGGCCAACTCCCAGCCCTCTAATCGTCCTTTCTCATCTCTGACAGCTACATACAACCCCTTATAATGAAAATCTGTCAGTCCCTCACCGATTGGCTCGTAGTAAATGAGTTTGTAATGTTCTCCATTCTTCCAAACTTGAGTTGGTGCATGTTTTAGAAAACTAAATAAGGGCATTTTTTTAGAGGATATAGTCAACTCAATCATTCTCATTGTTATCCCCCTAATCTACTGCAAGAAAATTGTATATATCGGTCTTGCGGTAATAAATCTTCTTACTGTTCTCAAAAGGCGACTGATAAGGCTTTAAGCCGTGTTTTTCCCAATTATTCAACGTTGTGCCACTGATCCCTAACTTGTCTAGTAAATCAGGCCTAGAAATTAAGTCCCAGCCGTCATTATGCTGCTTTTCAAGTTCAAGCCTTTTCTCTAAGTGATCTCCCACTTTCTCCAGTAGCTCAAGCTCTGCCTCTCTTGATAATAGTTGCATATTGCACCCCTTTTCTAATTGTTCCGCTTGCCTGCTAGTTGAATATAACACCCATAGCAAGGGTTTAAATCCTCTCTTGGGATTTCTATCGTCTGTTTGCTTTCTCGCTCCATTTGAGCGCTTTTTTTGCGGTCTAGGTGGTTTAGATAGACAAGTAAGCCAATCAATACCACCATGAAGATAACCGCCTGTGTATTGGTTAAATCTAGCTCGTTCATGCCACTACCTCCAATCTATGCTCTATCTTGGTAACAGATTTCTAATATTTTCTCGCTCTCTACGCTCTACCCCTTGGGCTGGTAAACCGTTAACTGCTCTAGAGATGATGTTATTAACAATAAGAATACCTAGGCCATCACAAGCCTCCTCATAGGTATCTGCAAACCTATTAAAAGTATTCTTATAAGTAGCCATGATATTAAAAACAATTACGGTTGCTACACGTCTCCCATAGAGTTGAGAAAGTTGAGCCTCTGCTCGCTCCTCGCTATCTCTTAGTTTTTGCATTCTTTCCCACTGTTCAGGGGTGTAGTCTGACTTCTTAACCGTAAAAATACTATTTTCTAATATAATTACACTCATGTCCTTACCTCAATTATGTTTTATTTGTATAGTTGCTTCAGGACTTTCTCCTAGAATTGGGAAAAAGTCCAAATAGCTTTTTAATGCCTTTCTTGTAATTGCCAACCTCACGCTCAGACTCGCCAATATTTGAAAGCGTGAGAAAGTACCAGTTTAAAGAGTTAGTGCTCTCTCGTTTGGACACAAATCACTATTTTGTGATATAATTAAATAAATACCTAACTAAATCCCATACTTGCTTTTTGTGGTTTTAGTTGTTTGTGTGAAAAGCCTTGCTAGTTTGCCGACTGTCTAGGCTTTTTTTGTTGCTTAGATTTCTATAAGTGAAAGGTAGTAAGAAATCTTATAAATCTTCTACTAGCCAGTTCATAACTGCCTCATAGATACGCTTGGGAGCATTGTAGTTCCCGCTCTCAACTTTGCTTAATGTTGTTCTAGCAATTCCAAGCGCTAAAGCTGTCTGGCTTTTGGTTAAATTCCGTTTTCCTCTTTTTGCTCGTACTTTTTCAGCTATTTCTACACTAATTAGCATAGGTTACCTCCTTAATTTTTTACTATCAATCTGATAGTGATTTTAGTTTATACTATCCGTTTGACAATGTCAAGCGTTTTTGTTGTCAATTTGATAATTTTTTTGCTTATTGCTATCATTTTGTGTTATAATCGTTTTTGAAAGGTAGTTAGAGTATGAAAAACAGATTAAAACAACTGCGAAAACAAAATGGAATATCACTAAAAAAATTAAGCCAAAAACTTAATGAACTATATGGGGTCACAATAAGCGACAGCCAGCTATCCTACTACGAAAACGGTAAACGTTCGCCTAGAAATCAGAGTGTTTGGAAATATATTGCCTCTTTTTTTGATGTTCCTGTTGGTTACCTTTTAGGTTATAAAGATGATCTTGAACTCATTCTGATTGGAACAGATGAAGAACAAAAAGTATTTGACTCGAGGAGCTCCCCATATTTACAAAAAAACCTTAATTTTTTGAAAGATATTGAAGAAGTTAAAAAAATAAAAACCGATACACTAATAGCTATTGAATTTGTAGAAAATATTTTTAGCCGACTGTCCCAATATGGTCGGGTTAAACCTGGCTCATATGCCTCTGAGATGAACCATATCTCTCTTGCTCTCCTTGACTTTTTGGACGATCTAGAGCGCGTTGAAAACTCTTTAACAAAATGAACCCCTAAAACACCCTCTAATTGATTTTATAGCTCAGCTATACAAATTACCATCACACCTAAAACAAACGAGAATAGGGCTATTCTCGTAGCTCCCAGCACTACATAAAGACAATATTCATAAATACTTGACTAAATCCCATACTTGCTTACTGATGTTAGAAAGGTATGACTATGAATATTACAGAATACAAAAAGAAAAACGGTACTACGGTGTACCGTGCAAGTGTTTATTTAGGCGTTGATAAACTTACAGGGAAAAAGGCTAGAACTACGGTCACGGCCAACACTAAAAAAGGCGTTAAAATCAAAGCTAGGGAGGCTGTCAATGCCTTTACTGCTAACGGCTATACCATCAAGGCAAAGCCCACTATCACGACTTACAGAGAGCTGGTAGCCCTTTGGTGGGAAAGTTACAAAAACACCATCAAGCCCAACTCTCAGCAATCCATGGAGGGTATCGTCAGACTGCATATATTGCCCGTCTTTGGCGATTATAAGCTTGATAGGCTAACTACCCCTATCATCCAGCAACAAGTCAATAAGTGGGCTGACAAGGCCAATAAGGGCGAAAAAGGGGCGTATGCAAACTATAGCTTTCTAAACAATATAAATCGCCGTATTCTCCAATATGGCGTGACTATGCAAGTGATCCGGCATAACCCTGCTAGAGACGTCATTATCCCACGTAAACAACAAAATAAAGAGCATAAGGTCAAATTTTTCAGCAACCAGGAACTAAAACAGTTTTTAGACTACCTGGAAGATTTGGATCAGTCTAGTTATGAGAATTTCTTTGACTACGTGCTTTATAAAACATTGCTGGCCAGTGGTTGCCGTATTGGTGAAGCTTTGGCTCTTGAGTGGTCTGATATTGACCTTAAAAAAGGCACTATCAGCATATCTAAGACTCTCAATAGATACCAGGAAACAAACACGCCTAAGTCTAAAGCAGGTCTAAGAGAGATTGACATAGACAAGGCTACAGTTTCCCTACTCAAACAGTATAAAAAACGTCAACAAGTCCAGTCATGGCAACTAGGCCGATCTGAGGGGATTGTCTTTACTCCTTTTACCACAAAATACGCTTACGCTTGCCTACTAAGAAAGAGGCTACAAAGTCACTTTAAAGCTGCTGGCGTTCCTGATATTAGTTTCCATGGTTTCAGACATACTCACGCTACAATCATGCTATACGCTGGCATAGAGGCGAAAGATTTACAGTATAGGCTAGGCCACTCTAATATCTCAATGACCTTGAATACTTATGTCCATGCTACCAAAGAGGGAGCTAAAAAAGCCGTCTCAATCTTTGAGGCAGCTATCAGCAATTTATAAATAATAAGGGTGCCCCATTTTTGGGCTACCCTATTACTATACCTAAAATTAGTTATGGGTAACTAAAAGGGTAGTAAAATCAAAAAAAGCACTCTAGGATAGAGGCCTAAAGTGCTTAATATCAAGGCTTTACAGCCTATCATATTTAATAAAATATTACAACATTTTGTTGTAGAATTCAACGACAAGTGCTTCGTTGATTTCTGGGTTGATTTCGTCGCGTTCTGGCAAGCGTGTCAATGAACCTTCCAATTTTTCAGCATCGAATGATACGAATGCTGGACGTCCAAGAGTAGCTTCTACTGCTTCAAGGATTGCTGGAACTTTCAATGATTTTTCACGAACTGAGATCACTTGACCTGGAGTTACGCGGTATGATGGGATATCAACGCGTTTTCCGTCAACAAGGATGTGACCGTGGTTTACGAATTGACGAGCTTGACGACGAGTAGTCGCAAGACCAAGACGGTAAACAACGTTATCCAAACGGCGTTCCAAAAGAAGCATGAAGTTGAAACCTAGGATTCCGCCTTTGATTTTTGTAGCTTGTACGAACAAGTTACGGAATTGTTTTTCACCTACACCGTAAGTGAAACGAAGTTTTTGTTTTTCAGCCAATTGCAAACCGTATTCTGACAATTTAGAACGGTTGTTTGGTCCGTGTTGTCCTGGTACGTAGTTACGACGTGCCAATTCTTTACCTGTACCTGTAAGTGAAAGGCCAAGGCGACGAGCTTGTTTCCAAGATGGTCCTGTATAACGTGACATGTATATGTCCTCCTGATATAAATAATATTTCGGTGGAAATAGTCACTTAGAAAGCCCTGATTCGTGCAGATGCCCTTCGCCTAAACAGCCAAGGTTACTTGTCATAAGACACCTGTTGACGAGCTTCATGCTTTCCTGCTGCTATTTCACACAAATGCTATTGTACCATGAAAAGCTAGATTTGTAAAGGGATTTTACGGCTTTATTTCAAATTAAAGTCAATCTCAGACCTCTCCTACTCACTCAGTTCAGCTAGGGTGTCCAGATGTTGGTTATTAATGACGGCCATGATGTAGGCATCTGCCTGCAAGAGGTCATTGGGTCCGAATTGGACATCCAGAGGAGCATTTTCGTAGGCACGAAAACCAAGTACGTTGAGGTTGTATCGCCCACGTAAATCTAACTGACTGAGGCTTTTACCAGTCCACGATTGGGGGATTTTCATCTCGACAATCGATACATTCTTATCCAGCTGAAAGACGTCTACGCTGTTATGAAAGAGGATTGTCTGCGCCAATGAGCGCCCCATCTCAAACTCTGGTGAGATGACTGCGTCCGCCCCGATTTTTTCCAACACCTTTTTAGCTGTATGGCTTTTGACCTTGGCAATGACGGTCGGCACTCCTAGACTCTTGCAGTGCATAACCGCGAGAACACTGGACTCCAGATTTTCCCCCGTTGCAACAACTACGGTATCACAGGTGTCAATCCCCGCTGATAGAAGGAGTTCTTCATCCGTGATATCTCCAACTACCCCACGCGCCAGCACAGGTTCAAATTGATTAATGCGTTCCTCGTGGTCATCAATAGCAATGATATTCATATGATGCTTGGCAAGAGCAGCCAAAACACTACTCCCAAAAATTCCCAAGCCTAAAATTCCAATTGTCCGATCTGACATCGTTCTCCCTTTCTTATCCAATGGTGATATCTGCTTTCATATAGTGAATCGTATCTTTCTTGTCTGGCTGGTATTCCGCTACACTGATCAGTAGTGTCAAGGGACCAATACGGCCGATAAACATCAGCAACATAACGATACTGAGAGCTAACTTGCCTAACTCTGGTGTTAAATTTGCCGTCACCCCAACTGTCGCAAGGGCTGAAATGGTCTCAAACATGAGGTAGATAAAGCGCGGATTTCCCTCTGCTGTTATCCCTAGTAGAATCAAGCCTAACAAGAATGTCAGCAAGAAGATAATAAAGACACTGAAAGATTTTTGCACGGTTCGGGGTTCAATAGTCCTCCGAGCCACATTGGCATGAGGTAAGCCCAATAGTTCGCTACGAGCGAAGGCCAACAAGACAAAGAAGGTCGTAATCTTGAGTCCCCCAGCCGTTCCTCCAGGTGCCCCACCCAGAAACATCTGTAGGATATAGATGAACAAGGTCACCGGTCGTGCCTGTGTATAGTCAATAGAAGCAAAGCCCGCTGTCCTCATGCTGACTGTCTGAAAAAAGCTAACCAGCAGTTTCTCTGGAGCGCTGAGATTTCCAATCGTTCCAGGATTGTTCCACTCGATTAAGAGAGTCGATACGGTTCCAAAGAGCAGAATTCCCGCCGTTAAAAAGAGAACCAACTTGGTATGGAAACGCAGGCGACATTTTTTCTTTTTCCCAATCTGGGTCGCTAGGTCAAACCAGACCATAAATCCTAGACCACCCGTGATAATCAAGCCAGCGATTACCAGATTGACCAAGGGATCTGTCTGAAAATTCACTAAACTGCTACTGCCGAAATTATCAAAACCAGCATTACAAAAGGCTGAAATAGCTAAAAAGATAGAGGTTAACATCCCTCGACCCCAGCCAAATTCAGGAATGAAGCGGAAACTCAGAAGAAAGGCACCGAGCCCTTCCACCAGAAAAGTCGTCAAAAAGATCGAGCGGATGAAGTCCTTTAAGGACTGGGTTTCCCCATAACTAAAACTTTCTTGAATAGTCTCACGACTACGAAGACTGAGCTTTTGTTTCCCTTGGATATAAAAGATTCCGATAAAGGTCATAAGCCCCAAACCACCGATCTGAATCAACAACATACAGATTAACTGCCCCCAGATATTGTAAGTAGAGGCCACCGGCAGGGTGAAGAGCCCTGTCACACAGACCATGGATACCGTTGTAAAGAGATGATCAAAGTAGGTCGCTTGTGACGTTGTTGCTTGCACAAAGGGAAAGCTTAAAAGGAGCGAGCCCAAGAAGATAACTAGGGCAAAACTTAAAAAGATGCGACGGGCTGGCGATAAACGAGACAGCGTCGTCTTGATTTTTTCCAAAAAAGATTTGAATAACATAGCTACATTCTACCATAAAAACAGTAAGAGCACTCACATGTGGTGCACAATGGCAAGACAGAGTTCCAGCGCCTTATCAAAAGCTTCTGAGCCCCAGTCACGACTGTCGTAGTTATCTAGATCCGCCAAGGAATCTGCAGTAAAGAGCAACTCGCCCCAGACGACGCCACGTAGTTGGGCAACTGCCGCAAGAGCAGAGCACTCCATCTCCACAACAGCACAGCCTTCTTCCTTGCGATAGGCAACCTTTTCAGCCGTCTCTCGGTAAAAACCATCTGTCGTCCAGGTCATAACTTCCTCGTAAGGGATGCCTCTTTGCTCCAAGATTTGCTCAATGGCAGAGATAGCCTCAAGCTGCATCTCCATATAACGAGAAGGCGCCACATAGTGGTAGCTGGTTCCCTCATCTCGCAGAGCGCGAATAGGAACGAGAAAGGCATTCTCCTCTATATCGACTAGGACACCACAGGTTCCAGTGGAAATAATCTGCTCCACACCATAGCCAATCAACCAATCCAGAAACTGAGCCGCTGGGGCAGAGCCCACGGGCGCCTGGGCCAGACAAATCTCCTCGCCCTTGTAGTTGAGGACGTAGACTGGATAAGTCTTGGTGGCCGAAACGAACTCACCAACACAATCCGCCCCTACTTCCTGGGCATAGCGGTCGATCTCCTCCTCCAAAAACGCATAGATACACTTCTTTGGCAACTTTAAGTCCAATCCCTCATGTGTTGGCATAAGGACCGCCTGAGGATTGTCATCAAACTCCAAAATGGGAATTGCATGCTTCTGAATCATAGCTCACCTCCTCTAATTTTGTACTATTGTATCAAAAGCTGACGGAGTGTCAAGGAGTCGACTTTAGCAAGCCAGAAATCTCCTCTTCCATACATTTAAGAAATCGTTGCACCGCTGGAGAAGTCGGTTTCTGTTTTGGCAAAGCAAGGCCCAGCGAGACAAAACGTGGTGGATTTAGAGGTAACTGTACTACATCTTCTTTCCAATCCTGTGCAATCATAGCCTGATTAAAACTCACTCCTAAACCTGCTTTTACTAACTGGTAGGTCGTAAAACCATCTTTGGTTGTAAAACGTGTTTTTAAATTTAAACCTTCTTGCTCAATTAGTCTGTCCTGGTCTGTGTCTTGACCTGGTAAGGTATGGATAAAATCTTCTGCCTCCAAATCCGTCATCTCGTATTGAGCTTGTCTAGCCTTGGGATGATTTTGGGGCAGCCAAACAAGAAGTGGATCCCGATAGAGTTCTTCCCAACTATAGTCCATCTTGTCTTGAGGTTCTGCACATAAACAGATGTCGACAGATTTTTCTGCCAACCACTTAGCTATTTCCTTATTCCCACCCTCCAACAACTTAATCTGGATATTGGGATAGTTTTCTGAAAAAATTTTTAAAAGACGAGGCATCCACATAGAAGATACACTAAAGTAACAGGCAATCGTGATGGAGCCACGAACGACCCCTTTTATATCATCACTCATCTCTTGCGCAATCTGACTGGATTCTACGATTTCCCTGAAATAAGGTAACATCAATTTCCCATTCTCCGTCAAGCGAACTCCTTTTTTACTGCGGATAAACAAGGAAAATTCTAATTCCTCTTCCAAACTCGAAATCATTCTCGTGATTCCTGACTGAGTATAATTGAGTTGTTCTGCTGCAGCTGAAAAAGAACCTGTTTCACTAGCCATTAAAACCGCTTGGCACTTACTTGCGTCCATTTTTCACTCCTTTTCTTTTATCTATTCCATTTTATCATAGTTTATATGATTTTTTGGCGTTTGTGTAATGAATTGATTTCTTGTACAATGAATACATCAATCAAGAAAGAGGTCTCTTATGACAAACAAAATCCTAAATTTTGCAAATGATTATCTTCAAGGAGCACATCCTGCGATTCTCAAACGAATCATGGAAACCAATGAAATGGAAATGAGTGGGTATGGGAGCGATCCCATTACTGCTAGTGCTGTGGGCCGTATCCGTGAGGCTTGCGCCTGCCCCCAAGCAGATGTCCGTTTTCTCATGGGAGGCACCCAAGCCAATCAAATCATGATTGACAGCCTCCTCCAATCTTACCAAGGGGTGATTGCTGCAAAAACTGGTCATATCAGCGTTCATGAGGCAGGAGCCATCGAATTTGGAGGTCACAAAGTACTCGAACTAGAGGGAAGCGATGGAAAATTAACTGCCCAGCAAATTAAAGAAACCATTGAATATTATTGGGCTGATAAAAATCATGAGCATATGGTCATGCCAGGAATGGTCTATCTCTCTCAACCAACTGAGCTCGGAACTCTTTATTCAAAAGCAGAATTAGAAGCTATTTCTCAGGTGTGTAAGGGAAAGAATGTCAAACTCTTCGTAGATGGTGCTCGTCTTGCTTACGCACTTGCCTGTCCTGAAAATGATGTCAGCCTTGCTGATTTGGCTCGCTTATGCGACGCATTCTATATCGGAGGGACCAAATGTGGCGCTCTTCTCGGGGAAGCAGTCGTTATCCCAAATCCTCAACTTCTTCCTCACATGACCACCATTATCAAACAACACGGCGCCCTTCTAGCCAAAGGAAGACTTTTAGGCATCCAATTTGACGAATTGTTTAAAGATAAGCTCTATCAGACGATTGGCAAAGATGCGATTTCCTACGCCAAGCAAATTCGTATAGCTTGTAAAAATGCTGGTCTCCCCCTTTATTTTGAAAATCCAACCAATCAGGTCTTCTGTATTGTGAATGATGAACAAATGAAAAAATTGTCTCAAAACGTAATTTTCTCCTATTGGGAGAAATTCGATGAGAAACACACAATCATTCGCCTTGCTACTTCCTGGTCTAGCAGAAAAGAAGATGTAGAATCCCTATGCAAAATCTTAAAAAAAACAATTGTTTAGTCGGTCTCTCCTCTACCATCCATATTTTTAGTGATAAAAGAACTAGATCGTGAATACTTGCATGATCAGCTAGGAGCATCATAAATAAAGAAAAAATACGTTTGAGTAAAAATAAATCGCG
>NZ_KQ969553.1:55446-60738 GCF_001578945.1 Streptococcus oralis | reverse complement strand
GGTTAAAGCCACTGATTCTACGCGATTTATTCTATTTCAAGAGGAGTTTGTCCCTCCTTTTTCATGATTCTACTATGCAATGATAGATTTCCCCAGAACTTTATTGTGGTTGGCCAGGCGCTCGTCCTTCTCCACCTCTAGGACCAAAGCCACCTCCGGGCATAGAGTTGACGATCTCTGTCTGCTTTTCACCATTGATGGTAATATCACCACCTGTATAAGTTGCCTTACCGTCAAAGTCAAAACCAGAAGAACCTTTTAGGTTGATTGTTCCACCTGTGACAGTAATGTCGCCGTTTGAATCAATCGGGTCGGTATCCCCTTGACCGACTTCTACCGTTAGGTTCCCACCATTCATGGTAAAGGAAATATCACTCTGTTGGGCATTTTTATTAGCGGCATTGACCCCATCATCTGTTGAATAAACATTGATGTCTCCGCCATTGATGGTAATCGTTTTCCCTTCTATCCCTTCCGTCGAATTCTTAACGGTGTAAGCCCCACTATCAATCACCAGATTCCCTGAAGCGTGGATGCCGTCATCACCCGCTGTAATAGTCATAGTGTTGTTGGCTAGGTACATATTCCCTACTGAAAGGTCTTCATCATTATCTACCTTAACTGCGTCTTCCTTTGCATCAATGGTCATGGTTGTACCAGTGATGTTCAGTTCATCGTTGACATTAAAGGCATCACCAACAGCTGTGATGTTAAAGGTGCCTCCTGTGATATGGAGCGTATCATTAGCTTTGATACCATTATTTTTCTTACCTTCTACTGTCAGTGTTCCCGAACCATTGATGGTCAAGTCTCCTTTTGAAAAGAGAGCTGCATCCGCTTTGTCATCACTGTTAGAGCTTGAATCAGAAAGACTATTGGTTGTTCCTTCGGCTAAGGTCAGATAGACATGACCTGCGGTTGTTGCAGAGATTGGGGCATTGGCATTTGTCATAGTTACTCCCTTGAGTACTAGATGCACATCGTCTTCCTTACCTGCTTCGACCTTGATCTGAACACCATCAGACTGACCTGAGATGACATAAGTCCCTGCTTTTGAGATGGTCACTGTTGAACCAGAGACTGTCACACCATCCCCAGAGACGTTTGCAGATGAGCCAGATAGCTCAATCTTAGAAGCCGTACTTTCATCAAAGGAAGTGTCATAGTCCTTGTCTGTAAAATAAGATGTTTGGCTCGATTTAGTAGACGTGCTTGTCACTGTATTAGTTGTCGTTGCATTTGTGTTTGATTTGGTCGATGACTGAGCACAGGCTGTTAATAAAGTAACAGTTGCCATACTCGTGACTAATAAGGTCCATTTTTTTGATTTCATATTCTTTCCTCGCATTCGTGTAATATAGTTATACATTTTATTGTTTATTTCTAAAATAAACCTAAAAGATTCCTGAAAATTTTCTTAATTTTGGTTTTATTTAAGGTTCGATTAATGAAACTTTCAGAAAAGTTTATTAAACTGATTTTCAATTAAATAAAGAAAACAAACCGAAGGAGAAGAACATGAAACCACTTGAAACTACTTTTAAACGAATTGAGACCAAATATCTCGTCTCCAAATCAGATGTAGACGCCTTGATTAAAGACCTAAAAGAATATTTGGTGGAGGATGACTATCCAATCTCAACCATTTCAAATATTTACTTTGATACAGAAGATTTTCAATTAATTCAAGATTCTTTAATGGGAAATTTTCGTAAAGAGAAAATTCGCATGCGATCCTATCTTGATCAGCCAACAGTAGACAGCCCTGCATTTCTAGAGGTTAAATCCAAGGATGAGAATGGAATTGGACACAAATACCGCACCTTGTCTACTCCGACATCTATCACTCAGCTCCTCACTCACGGATTAGAAGATGAGACGATGACAGATTACTCGCTTTTAGAGCAAGTGCATGAACTACGTCAACGCTACCACCAACCCCTCACTTCTCGCATGTATATCTATTACGATCGCTTTTCGCTGAAAGAAAAAAAGGAAAGGGGAATCCTTCCTTATCAAAAAATTCGTGTGACTCTTGATCAAAACTTGACCTATCGCGATCAAGATGTCAGTTTCTTTGCCGGCAAGGACGGAGCAGCGCTCTTAGAGGATGATGCTGTCATTATGGAGATCAAATCTTTGGAACAAAAACCTCAATGGCTACAGGCTATCCTAGATAAGTATGGATTGGTAGAGCAAAAATTTTCAAAATACAGTTGTGCCTACCATAAGTCACAAGGCCTTGCCTATCGTCCACGCCCTGTACAGAAAGTGTAGGAAAACCTTATGCAGTATCTTTTTAACTCACTATTTACCAATACCAATGTTACAGCCGATCCACTCAAGCTCCTCGTTGCTCTACTCATCAGCCTCCTTTTAGGAGGTGCGCTCAGCTGGGTCTACAAGTTTCGTACCCTCTATACACGAGAATTTGCAATTAGCCTCATTTTGTTGCCCTGCTTGATGACTCTGGTCATTTTTCTTGTCAATGGGAGTCTGGGCACCTCTATTGCTGTTGCAGGAACCTTTAGCCTCATTCGTTTTCGCTCCGCTACGAGTGGTTCCAGAGAGTTGATTGCCATCTTTTTAGCGATGATTATTGGATTAGCTGCTGGATCTGGATATATCTTCTTGGCAATTCTCTCTACGCTCCTGATTTTGGGTATCTGGCTTCTTTTAGAATTCCAGCAAGGGAAATACACTCCTCAACGTCGAAGACTACTGACGATTACTTTACCAAATAAGGAAGAAGAAACAGCCACAATCCAAACACACTTGGAACAATTTTGCTCAACAGTCGAACTCATCTCTCTAGACACAGGGCAAACAGGTCAAGCTTTGCGCCTTGTCTATGAAGTAGATCTCAAATCCAGTTCAGATGATTTTCAAGTGCTGAACTACCTAACAAGAGAAATTCCTCAAAGTACCCTATCCATAACCAAAAATGCAAAAAAGAGAAAGAATTTGTAAGCCAAACTCTTTCCCAACCTAAGCTGTATGTCCCTCATCTAGAAAAACTGCTCCTAGATGAGGGATTTTAGTTTATTTCTTTCGTTTTTTCTTAAAGATCACTCCATTTTTCTTGAGAGTTTCCATACTCTTTTTTCCGATTCCTGATATGGCAGCAACTTCCTCTTCAGTTTTCTTTTTAAAATCTTTAAAGTCTACCAAGCCCTTTTGACGTAATATTCTCTCTGCACTAGCAGACAATCCACGCAAGGCTTCACCCGGTGACAGATGTTGGTCAAGCATTCGAGCAAGCGAAATGATCTTACTGTCTTGCCTTTCACCATTTTCCTTTGTCTTTTTAGGCATTGCACTGTGGGTTTCCAGTAACCATGTGATAAAGTAAGTGGTTTCCACAAAATCCCCCAAGCGAGATAAGGCCAACAAAAGACTTTGCATACTGTTTGGTTGATAGAATCCCACCTCAGACATCTTTATTTGATTGTGAAGAACTGCTGGATCTTTCTTTTTCAAGAGGTCAAGAAGGTGTTCAAACTCTGGATTGAGCGCATAGAGCATTTTAAAGTAAAAGTCGGCCTCCATCATATGCCCTGTCTGAAGTGCTACCACAAGCATCGGTAAGACCATCTGATCATCCTCATGGTGAGCTACCTCATCCTTCTCAAAAAAGGATTTGGCACTCTCATAATCCTCTAAACGAGTGTAGACAGCCATCAGTTCATAGCGCATGCCTTGGTGATCGTTCTCATCGAGGAGCAAGATTTCCTTCAGTTCTCTTTCAGCTTGTCGATACATGGACTGCTTCATATATCCGATGATGAGATTGTATTTCAAGGAAAGATAGGGGCGATTCTCTAGATAAGGCCATCCCAATTCTGGAGCTTCTAATCCTTCGAGTGTCTGGCGTTCTAGTTTTTTGAGTTCTCTTAGTTCCTCTACAGGAGTGAGCTCCTCGAGTAAGATTTGTTTGGCATCCAGATTGTCTGGATCCAACTCCAAAGCCTGCCTTGCTAGTTTTAAGCGCTTTTTAGAACCTTCTTCCTCCATCATCGCTTCTTCTAAAAGCTCCCAAGCTCGGTCTTCCACTGTCTCCTCAAGGAAGGATTCTCCTGTCGCTAGAGCCTGATTCCATTGGGCCACAAAAGCTTGTAAAGCTTCCTCATCACTTGGATAATTGTCTCCATATTCTTCTATAAACTTTACTGCTTTTTGAGCAAATTCATCCATCGGTGTTCTCATTGTCTTACCCTCATTTATGTTTTGCTATTATCTATTTTATCAAATAAAATCCCGTAAATACAACTCTAATCAACCAATTTCTTGCGCATCGCCTCGTTTTTCTATATACTAGTGGTATTACTGAAAGAAAGGGAAAACTATGAAATATCTTATCACGATTACTCTACTTGCTTTGATTGGACTGGCTCTTTTTTTCTGGTCTTCACAGAAAAAGCCGACAACCAGTCAGCAGGAAACCACACAAAGCAGCACGACACAAGTGGAAGAAAGGACAGCCTCGTCCCTTTCTCCAACAGAGGATATTGTAGAAGAAGCCTATTCGGTGATTTATGGCGACAAAAATCTTGTCGGAACTATCACAGCTCCCCGCGATTATCAAACAAAACAGTTGCCAACCATTGTCATTTCACACGGCTTTAATAATACCCACGACATGTATCGGAGTTATATGCAGGCGCTAGCCAAACAAGGCTTCCTGGTTTATGGCTTTGACTTTTATGGTGGAAGCCGTCAGTCAAAGAGTGGGGGACAGGACATGCTCCATATGTCTATCCAGACCGAGTTGACTGATTTGGGCCAAGTCATGGACAAACTCCGCTCCGAAAGCTTTGTCAATCCTAAACAGATGAGCTTGATTGGAGTCAGTCAGGGGGGTGTGGTGGCTAGTCTCTATGCCAGCACTTATCCAGACCATGTGCATAAGTTAGCCCTGATCTTTCCTGCCTTTGTCCTTTTTGATGATGTCAAGGAAACTTATCAAGAACTTGGGAGCCCATCCTTTGAAGACCTGCCAGACAGCCTGACCCACCACGGGGCCACCCTTGGGAAAATCTACTTGATCGATGCCCTGGATGGGGATGCCCGTACCATTCAAGAGAAGATCACAGCTCCTACCCTTATCGTTCATGGTACGAATGATACCATCGTCCCTTACCGCTATGCACTAGAAGCCAGTCAAACTATTCCGAATGGCCAACTCGTTACTGTGGAAGGCGGTGGGCATTGGATTGACGAGACCTTTACCCAGACTGCCCTACCCGCCCTTCAAGACTTTTTGAAAGAATAAGAAAACACCGTCTGATTTTC
>NZ_KQ969553.1:47628-54436 GCF_001578945.1 Streptococcus oralis | reverse complement strand
TGCCTTCCATCAGATGGTGTTTTTGTTCATGGTGAGAAATCGCATGCTCTTACATGCCAATCAAGGGCTGGATCCAAGACGTCCAAACCCAGGAAATCGGCATGACAAGAACCATAGCTGGTATCATATCTGCTACTGGAAAATCACGTAACTTCATGATTCGAAAACCGCTAGCTAACATAAGAAATCCTCCACAAGCCTTAAAGTCTCCTATCATGGACGGTGTGGTCAAGGGCAGGATTAGATTGGCACTCAAAAAGAGCAGGAAAAACAAGAGAAATTGAGGAATGGCAATCATAGAAACGATATAACCCAAACTACAAGCAAAAATCATTGCTGTGAAAAAATCCAAAATAGACTTGGAAATGAGAATCGAAGCATCTCCAGTCATTCCAGACTCCAGACTTCCGTAAATCCCAGTCCCACTGGCACAAAAGAGGACGATAATGGTCAGTAACTGAGCATTAAACTCCTCACGAGATAGACCCAAGTCCTGATTTGGAAGCAAGCGAGACAAGCCTTTCTCCATCCAACCAGCTGCTCGGTCAATGCCTTTTTGAACCTTAAATATCAGGCCTAGAACAGTTCCCAACACAAGGGCAAAGATAACTGCTGGCATATTCACCATATTGGCAATCGCACTAATCCCCATCCCTAAGGCCGCCAATCCAAAAATCAAGTTGAGATTTTCTTTTAAGTCCTCCTTGAGATAGTCGCCAAACAAACCACCTGTAATCCCTCCAAGAAGAATGGCAAGTGAATTGATTATAATTCCAACAGGCATGCTGACTCCTTACTTATTTGCTGCTTGAATGGTTTCTACTGGCAAAACTTTGGCAAAACGATTGTCCCAGATGTGGTCTTGGTAGAAATCAATGATTTTCTGTGCTGGTAGGTGGTCATTGTCAAAGGTTGTCACGGCATCACGAACCAAAACTTGTTCAAATCCATATTCAAATCCAACTTTCAAAGAGGTATCGATACAGAACTCTGCCTGCATTCCCACAACTGAATAGCTAGTGATGCCCTTACTATCTAGATAAGCCTTAAGCTCTGTCCCACGATACATACTGTTAAAGTTTTTATTGAAAATGCGATCCTGTGGACGTGGACTCAATTCATGGTAAACCTGCCAGCTAGCGTCGCCCTCAGATAAAAATCCTTCTGCTTCCGTGTGGCGGATATAGATTACTTCCTTCCCCGCCTCTTCAAAACTTGCAACGGTTTGTTTAACTGTTGCAATAAATGGCTTCTTATTTGCAGGCCCGAGGTTGATCAATCCTTCTTGAATATCGACTACAATGAGTGCTTGTGTCATATCTTGTCTCCTTATGATCTTGATACGAAAGCAAATAACTACTTTTCGTCTGATACTATTATACAGAAATGAGGTTGGTTTACAAGCCTAAAGGCAAGACACCACCCTCCTAGTCATACTCTTCGAAAATCTCTTCAAACCACGTCAGCGTCGCCTTACCGTACTCAAGTATAGCCTGCGGCTAGCTTCCTAGTTTGCTGATGATTTTCATTGAGTATCAAAACAAACTGCTCTCCAAATGCTAGAGTTTGAGCCCAAGATTTGGAGAGCAGTTTTTATAGATGTTTTATAGAAATTAGGCTTGGAGAAGAGCTTGAGCTTGTTTTTCAAGTCCAGAAATAGCTTGTTCGTTCAATACAAGTTCCCCTGTTCCCCATGCTTCTGGATTTACAGTCGTTCCAGTAAAATCTCCGACAACTTGCATCCGAACAAATGGAAGGAGAGCTTGGTAAGCACCAAACAATTGTTCATGACCTCCATTAGCTACAGAAGAAACCGTTACAATCTTGTCTTGAAGAGCTGATGGACCACTAGTTTCTGACAAATCAAGCGCACGACTCAACCAGTCAATCAAGTTTTTCACTGTACCTGGGATAGCAAAGTTGTAAACTGGTGAGAAAATCCAGATAGCGTCTGCTTCAAGAACTGCATCACGCGCAGCTTGAACTGCTGGCAAGGTTGGTGTTTCCAAATCTTGGTTCATCAACGGAATGTCCTTGTAGTCCAGGTATGTAACGTTTGCTTTTCCAGCAAGCAAACTTTCTGCTTTTTTAGCCATTTGGTGGTTAAATGAACCCTCACGAAGGGATCCGACAATAAATAAAATGTTTTTCATGTTTGTTTCCTCTTTCTGTTTAAACAATTGTTTTATTTGGTTAATGATATTCATAAGAACCTTTCTTGTTGTAATTATTTTTATTACATTTTCTATTATACCCTATTTAAACGGGATGTCAATCGATTTGCTCAAAAAATTACTAATTATTATTATTTTCAAATACTGATCAATTCGATTTAAAATTTCCCGTTCGTGTTTGCTGCTTCCGAATCAGCAATGACATCTGCAAGAACATCCCAGTGTTCTGCGATTCTCCCATTTTCTACACGGTAGAGATCATAGAAAGCTGTCTCTTTTCCAGCCAAGTTTCCTTCACTAATAACCAAGGCAAAGTCACCTTGGGCAAGGACTTGGTGCGTTGTTTTATAATCCATATTGATTCCCATTTGAGCCATCTGTTGAAGAGAAGCTTTAAAACCTGAAACTGTGTCAACCATATCTGCATTATGCTGGATATAGTGATCACCATCAAAGTATGAGTCCAATTTTTCAGGATGTTGACCATAGATAATATCATCGATATAAGTCGAAACCAGTTTCTTAGTTTCTTCTCCATTCACACTGGTATCAATTGTCGCTGCACCATCAAACTGTGTGTGACCACTGTAGTTAGCGTCGCGAACAGGACTAAGATTGTCCCAGTGCTCCGTGATCATACCTGCATCATCAAATTTGAAAACATCAAATCCGACCATTTCTTGTCCACCAAAGTTGTAGACACTATGTAAGACGACGGTATTTCCATCTTCAAATTGACGCTTAATATCAACAGTCGCAGCACTTCCACCGTTTTTAGCTCCTTCCATGATTTGAAGGAAGCCATCCAAGCCTGTAGCTACGGTCTGATTGTGTTGAATATAGTCTTTTTTCAAAACTTGCTTAGCAATCCCCGTATCTCCCGTTTCAAAGGATTTCAACAAAGTGACTGCTTTTTCTGTATTGCTCATTTTTGAGATTTGATTGGTTTCTTGTGATGTTACTTGTGCTGATTGTTGTTGGTTCATATAATAGATTCCTCCTGCTCCTAAAACGACGACTGCTGTTACTCCTGCAATCCATGTTTTTGTAGATGTTTTCATTTTATTACCTGTCTTTCTATAATGTCATTGCGGCTTGTACGAGGGCACTATCAACAACTTGAATAAAGTTGACAACTTTTCCCGCCTCGTCAAATCGATAAAAATGTGCAAAGTCTGCTCTAAAAAATTTATTGGTTTTCTTGTAAGTCCCACTGTATTGCCCATGAACGACGACTTGATTCTCACTCACAAAATACGCTTTTGGTGTCGCCTGATAGTCCACCCATTCTGAGCCTAGACGACTATGAACATGGTCAACAACCGCATCAATCCCATGGTAAACACCACCGTAAGGAAAACCTTCTGCCTCCTGCCAGACCAATTGGTCTGCAAAATAAGCTTTAAAGTCCGCTATTCGCCCTTCGGCCATTGCTTGATAAGACTGGGCTACCAATTCTTTGTAATCAACTGTCATTTCTATTACCCCCATACCATTTCACCTGTCATAACTTTGGCACTCATGTCGAGAACTGATTCGTTGCGAAGATTTGGAAAACGCTCCTGAATTTTTTCTTTAAAAGTTTCTGAATCCTGAACGTAACCTTTTAGTCCAATCGCGTACTCAATATAGTCTAGCGAGAATTGTAAGGCTTGATTGTCAAAGGAACGACTCTCATCACCATGACTCACAACTACCAAATCGGCATCCAAAGCTAATAGTTCACGCAAACGCCCTTGCCAGTCACGTAATTCCTTTATAGTTGGTGTATCTGCAAGGAACAAGTGACTTTCGTTGAACACATTAACTCCACCGATAAGTGTTTTTGTCTCTTCATTCCAGAGATTGACTTGGGATGGCTCAGAACCATACAATTTCCAGCTTGTTCCTTGAAACTCAATGACTTGCTCAGTCATGACAGATGGAATCACGACATTTTTGGGTAAATCGTCTCCCAGAAAATCACGCCAAACTTCGAGTTTGTTTTCTACAGTCGCTAGGATATGTTCCACCACAAAAGGTGTCGCTACGGCTACAACCTCTGGAAATGCTGCCTTGACTTCTTCTAAACCAAAATAATAATCTGGATCCCCATGGATAATGAAAATCTGTTCTAATTCTAGCTTGTTTTCTTTGAGATACTCCACGATTTCTCGGCCATCTGAGAGTCTAAAACGTGCCCCAATTAACAAAGCCTTTTGTTTGCGAACCACCAAGGTCGATGTGACCATGAAGCCCATCTCATCAGCTGTAAAAACATGTAATTTCGTGCCATCAGACAATGTAAAATCTTTAGCCATTTTTTTCCTCCAAATATGTTTGTTGTTAGGTGTTGTTTTTATTTACATGTTTTATTATACGCGAAAATAAAAAGCGTTCAATCAGCAATAAATGACAATCTGTTGCTTATCGAACACTTTTTAAGGATCTGTATGGTTTACGTATGATCAAATAAAATGAGTTGCTCAGTCTCCGTCATCCAAGAAGCTAAATCTTCCTTATTTTCACGACAACCACCCAAAACCCAACGATTAGCGGTAGCTACAATGCTGGCTTTTAAAACATCCTGTTTGTATAAGGCCCAAACATCGTCTCCAGCCTCTCTTGGAAAAATACTTTGAAAGTAAGTAGCGACAATGTCATCAAACCAAGCCGAGCTTAACTTTCTTTCTGCCATCAATTTGAACAATTCTTGATTTTCCTCAACATAAGTCAGAATGGGAAGGATATGGTCAAAACTATCTCCCTGCTCCCAGTTTTCTTGTAAGGTTCGAGAGGTCAAATCCTGAATAGCAGCAGAAAACTCTTCTCCTACCTCCATCTCAATCTTCTCTAACAGATCATACTTATCGAGATAGTGGGCGTAAAAGGTCCCTCGATTGATTTCTGCTGTATGTATAATCTCTGCTACTGTAATTTTCTTGAATGGTTTTTCAGCAAGCAAACCTAGCACCGCTTGACGAATGGCTAGCTTTGTTTTTTTGATACGCAAATCTTGGGGCATGATATTCTCCTTTTTCTCTATTATACCAAAAAGGGCCGGCAAAACCGGCTCTTCATGATTTATTCTAATCTAGATGCAATAAACTTTGATAAGTTGCTTCTAGTTCTTCCACTGTTTGGGCCTGTCCTCTTAGGTCGTAATAGCGACCATCCTTTTCAAGGATCAGGGTCGGATAGCTAGTCACGCCCAGCTCACGTGCTCTCCTAAAGTCAGGATGGGGTGCTCTGGACTGCCAAGCTGTCGCAACCTCTGGTAAAAGGATTATAGGATCCAGATCAAATTCGCCAATCACGTTTTCATAGGTCTCAAGGTCTGACAAGAGCTGTCCTTTCTCATAAAAGGCTTGCTGCATCCGGTAAGCAAGCGCTACTTGCTCTTCTTGTGGGATATAGCGACGAAGGACTCCAAAAGCCTGAGCAGCCCTGAGTGAATCAACTGGTAAGTCTTGGGTAAAGGTCGCTTTAAAAGCCTCGCCAAACTCAACTCCATATCTCTGAGCAATTTCCTCGTTCATGGTATCATATGCTCCCAGTTGGCGCGTGGTTTTTTCATTTCCACCCGTAAAGAGCCCACCAGAGATCATGTCCAGTTCAAGCTCAGGATGAGCTTTCATAAAGGGTGCTAAGATCTTGTCAAAACCATAACACCAGCCACAATAGGCATCCCAAATATAGTAAACTTTCATGCACTACCCCTTTCGCACACGGGTTAGGATTCCATCTGGATCTTCAAAGATAAGTTCATTGGAGGTCACCCAAGTAATGGGAGCTCCCTCTTCCTTAGCAGCTGCTGCAATGACAAGCAGGCTTTCCTTCTCTTCCACCTCGACGACATAGGAGGCAAGACCTGGCATGTCTTTCTCACGGTGCGCTAGCTTTTTCCCACCCCATTCATTGACAGCTAGATGGTGGTGGTAATCGCCTGCTGCAATCCAACTGGCATTTGGAATACTAAACTTATCTTCTAAACCGAGCACTTGCTGATAAAAACGACTGGAAGCTTGACTATCCTTGACAGATAGGTGAATATGGCCCATGCGCGTTTCTGGATCGATAACAAAAGGATCCACTTCCCGTCCCAGCTCATAAATATCCTGGGCAGCCAATTCCTCCGTCACCCCGATAATACGACCGTCCTCACGAATATCCCAAACTGACACCGGCTTGTCTCGATAAAGTTCAATGCCATTACCTTCCAAATCTTCTAAGTAAAGAGCTTCGCTGTAACCATGATCCGCCCCACCGATGAGGGGAATCTGCAATTCAGCGATATGCTTAAAAACATCCCCCAAAGCTTCTCGGCTCGGCAAGAGAATAGCCAGATGATAAAGACCATAACTGTCCTTTACGAGTTCCCTTCGATCAGTCTCTATCAGGTGAACCAAGGGCTTACCCCCAGCTCCCAGAAGGACTTCCCGATCTGACTGTGATAAAATCTCCAAACCGATAATGTGATGGTAAAAGGCTGTCTGACGCTTCAAATCCTGAACGTTCAACACTGCTTCTGCTAGGTAAATGTGGCTATTGTAGGTGTAGGTCATATTAATTCCTCTTTTCTTTGTTGTAACTATTTAACTTACAACAATTATACACCTTCTATCCGTAATGTCAATAGTTACATCTCAGTATTT
>NZ_KQ969553.1:13150-46334 GCF_001578945.1 Streptococcus oralis | reverse complement strand
ATTTTAAAAATCTCAGAAGATACCTCCTGAGATTGAACTCTATTATTTCACCACTATCTGGTAGCGAGTTTTGCTGGTAAAGGTTTCCCCAGCCTTGAGAATGACTTGGTCTTTGAGATCACTGTGAATAGCATCTGGTAAAGCTTGCGCTTCAAGGGCAACCCCATTGTGCTGGATCATCGGTTGACCAGCTAGAATCACGCTCTCATCCACAAAGTTTGCTGTATAAACGACCAAGCACGGAGCTTCTGTCTTAAAGGTCATAAAGCGACCAGAATCCTGATCGTAGAGGAAGCCAGCATTGTCATGCCCCTCTGGAAGGGCAAAGGGGTGGTCCAGGCCAGTTACCAACTGCACTTGGGCATCGTCCTCCGCAAACAAGTCCTTGAAAACCGCACCATTGTAGATATGTTTAATCACATCTCGATTAGCATCTGGATTTTTCTCAGGAACACCATCTGGAGCGATTGGATAGAGCCCTTCGGTATTGAGCTGGAAAACATGGCGATCAATGGTTTTAGTGAAATCACCCGAAAGATTGAAATAGCTGTGGTTAGTCGGATTGACCAAGGTGTCCTGATCCGTTGTCACCTTGTAGCGAATCTCATAGGCACCAGTTTCTTCCAAGTGATAGCTAATCCAAATCTTGAGATTTCCCGGAAAACCCCCGGTTCCATCTAGGCGCTCTGTATAGAGGGTCAACCCATGGTCGCTGATGTCGACTAGCTCAAACAAACTGCTATCCCAGCCAGTTGAGCCGCTATGGTTGCAGTTGCTGGCATTGTTGACCTCAAGCTCATAAGTTTTACCGTTTAGTTCAAAAGAAGCTCCTGCAATACGACCTCCCACAGGGCCAATGCCGGCTCCATGTTTGGGGCTATTGCCCACATAACGGTCAAAATCATCAAAACCAAGAATGACATTAGCAAAATTTCCAGCCTTGTCGGGCGTCACATAGCGTAAAATCGTTGCCCCATAAGTCATGATTTCCAACTGATAACCCTTGTCCGTTTCAAATGTATAGGCAAGGACATCCTGACCTTCGACCTGTCCAAACACACGCTCTATGTATGCTTTCATACCTGTCTCCTTTTATCCATTTTTATTAAGTAAACAAACCATAGAAAGTGCGTTCATAATCTATGATTTCGTTGTATGATTTACAGACCCCTTTGTCAAGGATTCATAAACATTTCCTTATTTTTGATAGTCATGAATGATGACACCTTGTACCACACGGTTTACTGTACCCGTAGGAGACGGTGTATCTGGTTTGTTTTCCACTTTAAGCGAAGTCAAAAGGGCAAAGAGTTGGGCATAAACGATGTAAGGGAAGACACGGTAGATATCGTTCAAGACACCACCACAGCCAAGGGCTACTTCTTTGACATTTTCAAGACCAAAGGCTTGATCACTCAAAAGCACGACACGACGAGCAATTTGGTCACCAGCCACTTCACGAACCAAGTCCAAGTCGTACTTGCGAGTGTAGTCTGTCGTTGTACCAAATACCAAAACAACTGTATCTTCGTTGATCAATGATTTTGGACCGTGACGGAAGCCGACTGGGCTTTCATACATGGTCGCCACTTGACCAGCTGTTAATTCCAAAATCTTCAACTGAGCTTCATGAGCAAGTCCAAAGAAAGGACCAGCGCCTAGGTAGATAACACGGTTAAAGTCTAGGTCTACAAGCTCTTTGACATCTGCTGCATTGTCTAGAACCTTACGCGCAAGGCTTGTCACAACTTCAAAACGTTCAGCTTTCACAGCAAATTCTGTAGGATCAAAGACCAAAAGAGCTGTTA
Organism: Streptococcus oralis; assembly: GCF_001578945.1. Taxonomy (GTDB): domain Bacteria; phylum Bacillota; class Bacilli; order Lactobacillales; family Streptococcaceae; genus Streptococcus; species Streptococcus oralis_Q. The sequence continues at coordinate 44,526 of NZ_KQ969553.1, read as the reverse complement.
GCATCATAGACGTAAAGCTAGAAGTCATGGCAAATCCAGCGTCATTGGAAGCAGCTGGTTGCAAGAGCAAGAGATTGCGGTCATCGCCATGAGCTTGAAGCGCCAATTTCCCTTCTGCTGCGCAGGTAATGGTGATTTGATAAAGTTCGTCAACCAAGGCTTTGGCCAGGTCAACTGTTGCCACACTCTCAGGTGAATTGCCACTACGGGCAAAGGAAACCAAGACAGTCGGTACTTCTTTTTTTAGATAAAAAGTTGGGTTGGCTACGATATCAGTTGTCGCGATGCTATTAAAATTCCATTTGCGTTCGTCATAGACTTCCTTAAAGTATGGTACCAAGGTATCTCCCACATAAGCAGAAGTACCAGCACCCGTCAAGATGACCTTGATATAGTCATGTTTATCAGCGATCCCTTGCAAAAAGGTTACAATTTCTTCCCGTTTCGCTTGATAGGCTTCAAAAGCCTCTTTCCATACATCAGGCTGTTGGTAGATCTCACGAGTCGTGATTTCTGCACCCAGTTCAAGTAATTCTTCTTTTGTGTAATTTAGCATAGAGTTCCTCTAATCTATTGTTGTTTCATTCCTATTGAAAATATGGGAATGGGATTGACTCCCATTCCCATGTATATTCTATACAAGTTGTTCTAACGGTTTTCACGTTGCCACATCTTATTGAATTGAGTTCCAACTAAAATCTTGGGGAAAAAGACCGATTATCGTCGGAGCATCGCTCCATCCTCCTATCGCCTATTTTCCCTGTGATTTTCACGTTGTCACATCTTATTCGTCTTCGTCATCATCGTCAAAGCTAGCCAAAAGGTCATTCACTTTTACGATGCTTTCAGCAGCACGCGCTTTGTAATCCGCATCTGCTCCTGTCAGACTGGCGTTGATAAATTCAACGACCATCGGAAGATTCATCCCTGCGTATAGGTCAATGGCTTGACCTTCCATGACCAAACGGCTGACCACATTACATGGTGTGCCACCAAGAAGGTCTGCAAAGACAATGAAATCATCCAAATTTTCAACTGTCGCCCTAAATTTAGCTGTAAAGTCTTCTGGACCGTCTTCTGGAAGAAGCGCAACTGTATAGATATTTTCTTGTGGACCCATGATCATTTCTGTGCTAGCTTTTAGCTCTTCGCAGAAACGACCATGGCTGACCAATACTAATGATTTACTCATAGGTCCTCAACTACGCTCCCATTCCAAGCAAGAATTTACCAATAGCAGAAAGGCCTACTGCAAGAACGATAATGATACCGATCGCTTTAGTAGAGTTCATACCTTTCTTACCAAGCAACCAGAAGATAAAGGCAGTAAAGATTGCTGGAAGCAAGCGTGGGAAGATTGAGTTCAAGATGTCTTGGAAGTCAATCATCTTTTCACCGATTGGCAATTTGTAAGAAATATCAAAGTTAATCATTGTTGCTACAAGAGCACCCATCATGAAGACACCAAGTACAGATGCAGCGTCAATCAAAGCTGTCAAGGTACTTTGCATGTTGTTGATAAGGTTAACCCCTTCTTTGTAGGCAAATTCCAATTGTTTCCAACGGAAGATGTCATAAGCAACTGCAACTGCGATCCAAAGGAAGATACCCCATGGTTGGCCTGCGATAGCCATAGTTGCTGCGATAGATCCCATGATAGCAGGTACAAGTGAACCAAAGATTGTATCTCCAAGAGGAGCAAACGGCCCCATCAAACCTGTCTTGATCCCGTTAACGGCATCTTTTGAACCCACACCATCTTTTTCTTCCATGGCAAGGTCAAAACCAGCGATAATAGTGTGGAAGAATGGTGAAGTATTGAAGAATTGAGTATGAACTTTCATCATTTCTTTCAATTCAGGAGTTCCATCCCCATACATTTTACGCAATTGAGGCAAAATCATGTAAAGGTAACCAGAAGCTTGCATACGTTCGTAGTTCCAACCTAATTGGAAAGTAAACAAGCTACGTTTGTTGATTTGATTAAAATCTTCTTTTGTAAGTTTGTAATTAGAATTCGTCATCTTCGATTTCCCCACTTTCTGATGGTGTAGAAGGTGCTGCAACGGCTACTTTTTGGCTATTTTTAAAGTGAAGCACGGCAAGGAAAATACCGATAATAGAGATACCGATCATAGACAAGCCTTTAAAGTTGTTCGCAAAGCCAATTTTTTCAGCAACATCAGCAGGAAGAGTACCAAGAATACCCGCAACAGCTCCACCAAGACCTGTTACATATGAGTAAAGAACAGTCAACATAGCTGTCAAACCGAATCCCATTGCAAGATAGTGAAGGTTACGTTTAACTGGAAGGTAACGAAGCAAGATTGCAAATCCAAGACCTGGAAGCATACGACCTGCAAGGGTCAACCCCTCTGCAACCCATTTATATTGTTCAACAAGGTCTACTACTGATTGTACGAAAGCACCACCAAAAGCAAGAGCGAAGAAGACTGGAAGGGCACGAGAAAGAGCCCAAGGCACTGCACCGAGTAAGTAGTTGCGTTCGATACCTTTGTAGTCAAAGCGTTCGATCGCAGCATCAATACGGTGTGCAAAGAAAGTAGTTGTCATACGTCCAAGAACGTCGAAGTATGTCAAAAGTGCTGCTACTGGTACAGCGATTGTTGTAATCGCAAGATCTGTATCAATACCCTGAGAGATTGAGAATGCTGTTGCAAGAACCGCACCAGAAGTTGCATCGATACGAGAAGCACCACCAAAGGTACCAACACCGAGAACGAACAATTGCAAGCTACCACCGATAAACAAACCAGTTGTCACATCTCCCATGATTAAACCAGTAATAAAACCAGCGAATACAGGAGAACCTGCAGATGAAACGATTGTCAACTCATCACAGATTTGATAAGCTGAGTACAAAGTGAGAAGTAAAATTTGCCACCATTGTATCATAACAATGACCTCCTAAAAAATTTTAAATACTATTTTAACAGGCTCAAAAAGTCTGAAATTGGATCATTTGGAACCATTTGAGCAGTGAGTTTAACACCTTTTTCTGCAAGTTTGTGGAAGTCTTCTACATCCTTGTCTACCACATTGATAGAACGTGTGATAGCGCGAGTTTCTGGTGTTTGAGACATATTGCCAACATTAAGTGTTTCAAGTGGCACTCCAGCTTCCACCAAGGCAAGGAAACGGTCTGGTTTTTTCGCAACGATAAAGAGCCGTTGGCTATCGTATTTACCAGCAAGAATATTAGCAGCCGCCTTTTCAATTGGCAAAATGCTGAGTTTCACTCCTGGCGGTGTCGCCAATTTCAACCCGCTTTTTTCAAGATCGTTTTGAGCGACTTCGTCGTCAATGACCATGATGCGTGAAACATTTAGTTTTCCAGCCCAAAGGTTGGCTACTTGACCATGGATCAAACGTCCATCGATACGGCTTCCTACAATTGTCATAAGTTTTCCCCCTTTATATGTTTTAGTGTAGGTTTACGAGTTAAATGAATCTCTTCTTTATATTCGCCCTCAGTTTCAAAGATGATGATGCGGTTAGCACCTTCCTTGAGATAACTATGAGGGATATAAAGTGAGAGGGTCGGGCCGACGTTCCAGAAACGCCCTAGGTGACGCCCGTTGACAAAGGCAACTCCCTTACCAAACTCAGACAAGTCTAAGTAGGTATCCTTCGGCTCTTCGGCCGTAAAGTCGAAAGCGTAAAAGGCTGGTTGTCCCTCTGTCCATCCTTTTGAAAAATCAATCTTCTCAGGATTATCCAGTGGCAGTGGATATTGTTTCCAATTCAGTAAGAAATGTAGATCCTTGCAGACACCTGTACGAATTCCTTTACGTTGCGTATCTGCTAGGAACTTGTGACCATAGTTGACACGTCCCATATTTTCGATCAAGATGTCAATTCTTGAAATGCCTTCTCTATTTCCCCGACAGTAGATGTCTTCACCAATCTCTGTCTGGTATTGAGTAGCAATCCATTGATCATCTACAAAGAGTTGAGCTCGGTCACGTCCATCGATGATACGGAGGCGTTCCTCTTCTGCATCCCAACTTGCCTCAGTACGATAGAGAAGATAACCATAGCTTTGACCAAGTTCTTCCATCGCTTTTGGATAGAGACTTTCAGTTGGACTTGCTAAACTATCCAAGGTTTCAAACAAGGAAACTTTTTCGACCAACGGAATGGCCCCTATCTCCATGCTTTCCTTATAGAGCGGTTCCAACTGTGGATACTCTGGAAAGTGTGTTGCCATCATCTTCTTGACCGCTAGGTATTTAGCAGTTGGATTTCCTTCTTCATCGAGAAGGGCATCATAGTCGTAAGATGTGACTTGTGGCAAATCCAGAGTCCCTCGAGCCGAACAACCATTCATGAAACCAAAGTTTGTCCCACCATGGAACATGTAAAGGTTAATCGAACCCTGCTCCAAAACTTCGCGAACAGCCTCAGCCAGTTCTGTCGGATCCCGTGTGATGATGGGTTCTTTCCAACGGTTGAACCAACCATCCCAGAATTCCATACACATGAGTGGCCATTTCTTACCATGCTCATCAAAGAATTCCTGCATCTGTGAAAAGTTATAAGCTGCTTTAGAACCAAAGTTCCCTGTCACAAAGAGATCATCTTCGATCAAGGTTCCGGCTTTCAGAGTAGCCCTCCATGGGCCATCTGAAGTAAAGAGCGGGCAATCAATCCCTCGGTCTTCCATCAATTTCCGAATCGCTCTCAGATAAGATTTGTCTTCTCCATAAGAGCCATACTCGTTTTCAACTTGCATCATGAGAATGTTTCCACCATTGTCCAGCAAGTGAGGCACGAGCCTTGGCAATAATTGATCATAGTATCGAGCAACCGCCTCAATGTAGGCTGGGTCGGACGAACGGATTCGCATAGATTTGGTCAAAAGCCAAGCCGGCAAACCACCAAACTCCCACTCAGCACAGATAAATGGAGACGGGCGCACAATGGCATAAAGACCCAAATCCTGTGCTATTTGGAGGAATCTCTCCAAATTTCTGGCACCTTCAAAATTAAACTCCCCCTCAGCAGGCTCGTGTACATTCCAAGCCACATAGGTCTCAACTGTATTAAAACCAAGTGCTCTTAAATTGTAGAGCGAATGATACCAATCCTCTGCTGGAATCCTAAAATAATGAATGGCGCCGGACAAAATCTTGAACGGTTTCCCATCTAAATAGAACTCGTCCTCAATTCTAAATCTTGTCATGTTATTACCTCTGACGAATTAGGTTTGCGCTTTCATTTATTATAATATTAAATATAGCCAAATCTTTTACATTTGTCAATAGGGTTTAGAAAAATATTTAAAATTTTTCTGTTTTTTTACTTCTTTTTTACCAAAATTATCTAAAAATCGCCCGAAATAAGAGCTTTTACTATCCTCTATTTAGACAGTACTTTTATATACATGCAAAATGATATTTTTAATGTATTATATTGTTTTTTCATCTAAATACTACTATTTTCTCTACATTTGTGGTAAAATCAAGGATAAAGAAAGAGAATCGAGGTGAAATTATGGCTATTCCAAAATACCAATATATTAAAGATGAACTCAAGAATAAAATTATCTCAGGTCAATTTGCGAGTGGAGACAAGTTTTATACTGAAGCAGAGTTGATCGCAATGTATGATGTTAGTTCTATCACCGTTGTTCGTGCTTTGAACGACCTTGCTAAAGATGGCTATATTGTCCGCCAACAAGGAAAGGGGACATTCGTTTCACGCGCCCGTAAGCACAAACTCGTTGAGTTTTCAGACGTGGAAATTTTTGAAACAAAAGACGATAAGGTAACTGTCCTTTCTATTGAACGCGGGAATAAGCTTGAATATTTAGAAAGGCTTGATTTGCGTGGAGACCAGTTCTACTATAAGATCGAGCGGACTCGTCAAACCAATGGCGTGACCTATATCTACCACACTTCTTATATTCCCGAGCAATATATCAATGCCAACTATCCAGATCTTGACTATTATAGTTCCATCTATAAACGTTTCAAGCTGGATTACCACATTCACATGACTGATGAGCATTTTGAAGAAATCAACGAAATCGCATTCCCAACACCAGAGCATGCAGCTTCTATGTTGGGAGTTGATACACAATTTCCAACTGTACTTCAAACAAAGACAACTAAGCTAGAAGCTACTGGTCAAGTTCTTGAGTATATTGAATCTTATAAACGATCTGATTTCTACAAGATTAAGTTCATCTCATGTGATCGAGGCCATTAAGAGAAAGCTTGAGCCTAGCTCAGGCTTTTTCTATGTCCATTATAGCATGCATAATTTAGTATGAACACACGACAAAAGGCAATTCTTTAATTAGTAGTGTTTTTACTAAAAACAGTAAAATACCGACTGATTCTCTTATTTCACCCTTTATAGACTATTTTCTTCTAAATCTTATCATTTCCTCTATTTATTATAGTTCCTATATAAAAGCAATTGACTTTTCCCAGTTTTCATTTTAAAATAAAGTTAGTTTTGTGTAAACGCTAACAAACACGATGACAACAAGGAGGTTTTATCATGAAACTAGAAAAGAAACAGCGCTTTTCCATTCGTAAGTACGCAATCGGAGCCGCTTCTGTACTCATAGGTTTTGCCTTTGGTGCCCAGACCGTAGCTGCCGACGGAATTGCTCCGGCTCCAATAGCTGAAGAAACCGTTCAAACTGTCCAGGAGAGTCCACAAGTAGTTGAAAAAACTGTAGACTCCAAGATTCCAGAAAAACTGGAAGAAAAGGCTGACAAGCCTATAAAAGAGGAGGTCAAAGAAGACAAGGAGGCTCCTCGAACAGTCACTCCAACAACAGAAGAGTCAAACGCACCAGTTGTGACAGAAAATGCTACTCCAACTCCTACTGCTGAGAAAGAAAGCCCTGCCCCAGCTGAAACTCCTGCTGAAAGTACTCCTTCAGAAAAGAAAAATGAAGCCGTCACACCTGCAGCAACCACTCCTAGCACTGAACGGGTAGCTGAAGTTAATGAAAAATTAGCCAAAAAGAAAATTGTGTCGATTGATGCTGGACGCAAGTACTTCTCTCCAGAACAACTCAAGGAAATCATTGACAAGGCCAAACACTATGGCTACACTGATCTTCATTTGTTAGTTGGGAATGACGGACTTCGTTTCATACTAGACGATATGACCATCACAGCTAACGGTAAAACCTATGCCAGTGATGATGTCAAACGTGCTATCGAAAAAGGAAATAACGCTTACTACAATGATCCAAACGGTAATCACTTGACAGAAAGTCAAATGACAGACCTCATCAACTATGCCAAAGAAAAAGGAATCGGCTTTATTCCTACTGTCAACAGCCCTGGTCATATGGATGCCATTCTCAATGCCATGAAAGAGCTTGGTATTGAAAAGCCTAATTTTGACTACTTTGGTACAGAATCTGCCCGTACTGTAGACTTGGACAACGAACAAGCCGTCGCCTTTACCAAGGCCTTAATTGACAAATACGCAGCTTACTTCGCTGAAAAATCCGAGATCTTTAACATTGGTTTAGATGAATACGCCAACGATGCAACTAATGCCAAAGGTTGGCAAGTTCTTCAAGCAGATAAATACTACCCTGGCGAAGGCTTCCCTGAAAATGGCTATGGGAAATTTATCAACTACGCTAACGACCTTGCTCGTATCGTCAAATCTCATGGTCTTAAACCAATGGCATTTAATGATGGTATCTACTATAACAACGACACTAGCTTTGGTACTTTTGACAAAGACATCATCGTTTCTATGTGGACTGGCGGTTGGGGTGGTTATGATGTCGCTTCTTCTAAATCCCTAGTTGAAAAAGGACACCAAATCATCAATACCAATGATGCTTGGTACTATGTTCTCGGACGCAACGCTGAAGGGCAAGGCTGGTACAACCTTGATCAAGGTCTCAATGGTATCAAAAACACCCCAATCACCTCTGTACCAAAGGCTGATGGGGCAGAAATTCCTATTCTTGGTGGAATGGTTGCTGCTTGGGCAGACACCCCATCTGCACGCTATTCACCATCACGTCTCTTCAAACTCATGCGTCACTTTGCCAATGCAAATGCTGACTACTTTGCAGCTGATTATGAGCCTGCTGAGCAAGCCCTCAAAGACGTACCAACAGATCTTAAACGCTATACAGCTGAAAGTATCGCGACTGTGAAAGAAGCTGAAAAAGCCGTCCGTTCACTAGACAGCAATCTCAGTCGCGCCCAACAAGACACGATTGACAAGGCTGTCTCAAACTTGACAACTGCTATAGAAAAGCTCACCCTTACTCCAGAAGCTCAAAAAGAAGAAGACGCTAAACGCGAAGTTGAAAAACTTGCTAAAAATAAAGTTATCTCAATTGATGCTGGTCGTAAGTATTTCTCACTTGATCAACTGAAGCGAATCGTTGACAAAGCTAGCGAACTAGGTTACTCAGATATCCACGTTCTTCTAGGGAATGACGGACTTCGCTTCCTCCTAGATGACATGACCATCACTGCCAATGGCAAAACCTATGCTAGTGACGATGTGAAAAACGCTATTATTGCAGGAAACAAAGCCTACTACGACGATCCAAATGGTACTACTCTCAGTCAAGCTGAAATTACCGAATTGATTAACTACGCAAAATCAAAAGGTCTCGGACTTATCCCTGCTATTAACAGTCCGGGTCACATGGATGCCATGTTAGTTGCCATGGAAAAACTCGGTATTCAAAATCCACAGGCTAACTTCAACAATGTTTCCAAAACGACCATGGACCTCGAAAACGAAGAAGCCCTAAACTTCACCAAGGCTCTCATCGGTAAATACATGGACTTCTTTGCTGGGAAGACCAAGATTTTCAACTATGGTACAGACGAGTACGCAAATGACGCAACCGATGCACAAGGTTGGTACTACCTTAAATATTACGGACTTTACGGTAAATTTGCGGAGTATGCAAACACCTTGGCTGCCATGGCAAAAGAACGTGGTTTGCAGCCAATGGCCTTCAACGATGGCTTCTACTATAATGATGAGGATGAAGTCGAATTTGATAAAGATGTTTTGATCTCTTACTGGTCTAAAGGATGGTGGGGTTACTACCTCGCATCACCAGAATATCTGGCAAGCAAGGGCTACAAATTCCTCAACACCAACGGTGACTGGTACTATGTCCTAGGCAATCATCAAAAAGATCAAGCCTACCCATTACCAAAAGCACTTGAAAATTCTGGCAAAGTACCATTTAATCAACTTGCTTCTACCAAGTATCCAGAAGTAGACCTTCCAACAGTCGGAAGCATGCTTGCTATTTGGGCTGACAAACCAAGCGCTGAATACAAGGAAGAGGAAATCTTTGAACTCATGACTGCCTTTGCAGATCACAACAAAGACTACTTCCGCGCTAACTACAATGCTCTCCGTGATGAGCTGGCTCAAATCCCTGAAAACTTAGAAGGTTACAGCCAAGAAAGCCTTGCAGCACTCCAAACTGCCAAGGATGCTCTCAACTACAACCTCAACCGCAACAAACAAGCAGAATTAGACGCTCAAGTGGCCAACCTCAAAGCTGCGCGTCTCGGTCTCAAGCCAGCTGCAACTCACTCAGGAAGTCTGGATGAGCACGAACTCGCTCCTGCTATCGAAAACAAACCAGAACTCATCATAAGAACTGAAGAGATTCCGTTTGAGATTATCAAAAAAGAAAATCCAAATCTCCCAGCAGGTCAGGAAAAAATTATTACAGCAGGTGTAAAAGGCGAACGCATTCTCTATGTTTCTGTCCTTACAGAAAATGGTCAAAAAACTGAAACCATCGTTGATAGCCAAGTAACAAAAGAAGCTGTCAAACAAATCGTTGAAGTCGGAACTGCTGTCGTAAATCAAGCAGACGTCGAACATACAAATAATAGCAAGGGGGAACAAGCAACCAAAGCAGATGAAAAGAAACTCCCTGAAACAGGAAGTCAAGACTCTGCAGGTTTGGTCGTAGCAGGACTCATGGCCACACTAGCAGCCTACGGACTCACTAAGAAAAAAGAAGATTAAACCTCTTCGATAAGCATACAAAAAAGCGAGATTGATTCTCGCTTTTTATTGTTAGGATTAGTCACCTAAACCGATACGTTCAAAGATATCATCCACACGTTTGGTGTAATAAACTGGGTTAAAGATCTCATCAATTTCCTCTTGAGTTAGGCGTGATGTCACTTCTGGATCTGCTTCGAGAAGCGGTTTGAAGTCTACTTGATTGTCCCAAGAGTAGGCTGTTTTTGGTTGCACCAAGTCATAGGCTTGCTCACGGGTCATGCCTTTTTCGATCAAGCTCAACATGGCACGCTGGCTAAAGATAAGACCAAACGTAGAATTCATGTTGCGGATCATGTTTTCTGGGAATACCGTCAAGTTCTTGACGATATTTCCAAAACGGTTGAGCATGTAGTCGATCAAAATAGTCGTATCCGGTGTGATGATACGCTCAGCTGATGAATGGGAAATATCGCGTTCATGCCAGAGAGCGACGTTCTCATAGGCCGTCACCATGTGACCACGGATAACACGCGCCAAACCTGTCATGTTCTCAGAACCGATTGGGTTGCGTTTGTGAGGCATAGCCGATGAACCTTTTTGCCCTTTAGCAAAGAACTCTTCCACTTCGCGCTGCTCAGACTTTTGCAGACCACGGATTTCTGTTGCCATACGCTCGATGGAAGTCGCGATGCTGGCAAGAACTGCAAAGTACTCAGCGTGAAGATCACGAGGAAGGACCTGTGTAGAGATTTCTTGAGCACGGATGCCCAGTTTGTCACAGACGTATTTTTCCACAAATGGTGGAATGTTGGCAAAGTTCCCAACCGCACCAGAAATTTTACCAGCTTCCACACCAGCAGCCGCATGCTCGAAACGCTCGATATTGCGCTTCATTTCGCTGTACCAAGTCGCCAATTTAAGACCAAAGGTTGTAGGCTCCGCATGCACCCCGTGAGTACGACCCATCATGATTGTAAACTTGTGCTCTTTGGCCTTGTCAGCGATGATGTTGGTGAAGTTTTCAAGGTCACGACGGATGATGTCGTTGGCCTGCTTGTAGAGGTAACCGTAGGCAGTATCCACCACGTCGGTAGAAGTCAAACCATAGTGGACCCACTTGCGCTCTTCACCAAGCGTCTCAGAAACCGCACGTGTGAAAGCCACCACATCGTGGCGCGTCTCCTGCTCAATCTCCAAAATACGGTCGATGTCAAAGTCCGCCTTCTCGCGAATCAAAGCCACATCTTCCTTAGGGATTTCCCCCAATTCAGCCCATGCCTCATCAGCCAAGATTTCCACCTCAAGCCAAGCACGGTATTTATTTTCTTCACTCCAAATGTTCGCCATCTCAGGGCGAGAGTAACGGTTGATCATGTTGTTAATTTTTCCTTTCTTTTTATCTTCATCTTATATCTAGTAATCTATCAAAGTAGATAAACTCATTCTAATTTAAACAAAATCAGTGCTCTATCTATGACTACGATTCATTCAAAAACAGTATTTCATATTAAAAACTAAAATAACAATTCGAAAAGACTTGTCAACTATTTTATTTTTTTCTTATAGGATATTATACACTCGATTATATTAATCATTATGTTTTTTTGCCTGTTAAAGTATTTAATGCTGTTTTCACTCCCGCCCTACTTGATCCGATAGTATTAATATCTAATTTTTCAAAGAGTAATCTGGATTGCAATTCAACTACTAATTCATCTTCACTTAGATCTGTTAATTTTGAAAAATTATCTTTAAATAAATATTTAAACACGTCAAATGCCAATATAAAACCTACTGTCTTCTTAAGTGTTTTTTGATATAAATTATTCTGATTTAAAGATCGTATCCAAGAATTTAAATATTTAATTAATAATTCTGAAAGAGTTTCAACCTGGTAGGTTAAAAGAAAGTCTCTTAACAACAATTCATCATTCTTCTCTGGTGAGTAACCACCTATGAGCAGTTTATTATCTTCTAATACGTCTTTTGAAACCAGAGGTATTATTTGCTCAACAAGTGTAGCTTGAGAAACAATTTCAGCATCTGTTTTATAGCCCAACATCTTCACTTTTCTTCTCATTAATGATTTTGGGGAAGAATTTATATTATTAACCACCTCATGAGCAAATTTTTCCACAGTGATATCGTCAGATAATCCGTATAAGTCATACACTAAAGATTTAGACACTGGCTTTTGATGTCTATTTATAGCAGTAAAAATTTTGGCATCCTCATAATTTTCAGTATCAAAGACAAATAAAACAGATAATTCAAAATCCTCCTTATTCCCTCCCTTGTTTTCCATGTACTTTTCTATACCAGCCAATCTATGTTGTCCGTCTACTATTGAAAAATAAAGATTATTTTTTTTTATTTTTTCACTATCGACTAACAAAAATCCATTTTCAAGTGACAAAAAATCATTCTCCAAGGATTTTCCTTTATCATCATAAAAACTAATTACATTACTTTTGGCAGAAACAATTATTGGAGTAGGAAACATAGCAGATTCATCCTCACAAAATTTTGCAATATCTTCGATTCTTTTTTGACTGAGTAAGCGTTGAATTCCTGTTGAATTATACGGTGTTCTGACATTTGATTGACTGATTGGAATTAACTTCGAAGCCAACATCTTACTTAAGTAAAATTTTCCTGCCGGTTGTTTTATTGAAGTAAATCTATACTTTTCCATATTAATCTTCGCTTTCTGTCAAACTAGCTTGAATTTGGGTTACTAATTTAAAATACCTAGAGGCAAAACTGTTGGTATCGATAAAAATTCCTTTAAATCTCTTATCTTTTCTTTATCTATAGATGAAGAAAACTCATCACCAATTTCTTTTAAGCTTTTAAAATAATTATTATCTATCTTATTTAATTTATCTTCCATACTGTTAATTTCGTCGCAATTTAAAGGAAAAGGATTAGTTTGTGAAGTTTTTTGAGAAATTTTTTCTTTTGTACTTACTCTTCCTCTTACAAAATAAACAGTTTCTTGTTGAAATTTTTTAAACTTTGCTAAAGAATCCTGTGCATTTTCAATAGTATTAGGTAGCATATTAGAATTGCGATTGCTTCCATTTTGGATATTATAATATTTTTCTATATTTTTTATACTATTTCTAACGTCAGATAACTCATTCTCGATAGTCTTAATAAACTGTTCTACTTCAGATTTTTCAATTTTCCTATTTTCTAATTCAGTTTCAATTGCCTTATTTAAATCAGAATTTAGATTAAAACGATCCAATACAATAAAACTCATTATAAATGCTGGAACTGATAACATGATTGAGACCCATTCCATATTAGACTTCCACTGCACAGTAATAAGAGATGAAAACAATATTATTCCCAAGATGATAAGGAGCTGTTTCAAATTTTTTCTAATAAACGTTATCATATTTTATACCTATTAAAATATATATCCTTTCCCAAACTCAACCACATTATCTGGTTCATCACTAAACAAAGTCACATGTCCCATCTTGCGGTTGTGCTTTGCTTCTATTTTACCATACATGTGGAGGTGGGCGCTTGGATTTTCTGTGACATATTTTTCAGCGACCTTGACATGCTGGCCGAGAACATTGAGCATAACGGCTGGCGCATGTAGTTTGATGTTTGGCAATGGTGCTCCTAGAACGCCTAAAATATGGGTGTCAAACTGCGAGAAGTCGCAAGCTTCAATAGAGTAATGCCCAGAGTTATGTGGACGTGGCGCGATTTCGTTGACAATGATATCGTCAGCTGTCGCAAACATTTCCACACAAAGTGTACCAGAGAGGTTCAGCTGTTCTGCAATTCGCTCAGCCATAGCTTTGGCCTTGTCTGCTAGATTTTCCGAAATGCGAGCTGGCACAATGGTCTTAGATAAGATGTTGTTTCGGTGGATATTTTCCTGAACTGGGAAAACCGTCACATCCTTGCCATTTCCTGACACGATGACAGAAATCTCAAGGTCAAAGTTGACGAATTCTTCCAAAACACAGTCTGCTGAGTCGGCTAGTGCACGGGCCTCTTCCAAGTCTGCTTCCGAGCGAATAACCTTTTGTCCATGACCATCGTAGCCACCAGTCGCAGTCTTGAGGACATAGTTTTTGGAGAGGTCGATATCTGCCAAGTCTTGGCTTGAAGTCACAACCTTGTAGGGTGCAACTGTCACTTGTGCCTTATTTGAGAGAAAGTCCTTTTCAAAAATGCGATTTTGTGAAATACGAAGTAGGTCCGTTCCTTGAGGGAGTTGACCATCCTTGATAACGGCATCCAAACCGTCAGCATCGACATTTTCAAACTCATAGGTGAGGACATCGCAACGCTCAGCCAACTGACGGAGGGCATCCACATCGTTATAAGGAGCTACGATGATTTCCGCCACTCGAGAGGCCGGGCAATCCGCCGCAGGATCCAGTGCGATAACCTTGTGCCCCATGTAGATAGCAGAAATGGCCATCATCTGACCCAGCTGACCGCCACCGATAATTCCGATTGTTTTAGATGAGCTCATTTGTAGACTCCTCTGCGATTTTTCCTTGTTCTTCTGCAAAATCTGCCAATGCTGTCGCAATAGCCTGATCCTCTACTGAGAGGAGACGGAGGGCAAAGAGAGCGGCGTTAGTCGCACCAGCTTCACCGATCGCCATAGTCGCAACCGGTACGCCACCCGGCATCTGCACGATAGAGTAGAGCGAGTCCACACCACTAAGAGCGCGCGACTTGACAGGCACACCGATGACAGGCAGGGTCGTTTTGGCTGCGACCATGCCCGGCAAATGAGCTGCCCCGCCAGCACCTGCTATAATGACCTTGATACCACGGCTACGAGCTTCCTCTGCATGGCGGAACATGAGGTCTGGTGTACGGTGGGCAGAGACAACTTTCTTTTCGTAAGCAACGCCGAAGCGGTCTAGGACTTCGGCTGTTTTTTGCATGGTTGCCCAGTCGGATTTTGAGCCCATGATGATGGAAATTACTGGTTTAGTCATATTTTTTCCTTTTTTCTTTTTTGATAATGGTCTTAGGTGGTGGGGACGGAAGCAAACCTTCGGTTTCATTCCTAAACTTTGAGCCTAGGGTCTCAAAGTTTCCCCCGACCAGAACATTTACTGTTCTGGTCTTTTCACCACGGCGACCATTATCGTATTTGGCGACTTCGTCGCGTTATTCTTATATCGTTACTTAATTGCCTTGCTTCCGATATCAGTTCGGTAGAAGAGGCCTTCTGTGTTTTGTTGGGAGAGTTCTTGGTAGATGGTTTCTTGGGCTTCTTTGACGGCATCTGCTGTGGTGACAAGCATATAGACACGTCCGCCATTTGATAGCAATGCTCTGCTATTTTCCGCAAACCTAGCCCCTGCATAGTAGGTGATAATGTCGCCTTCGGTCTTGGCTGGAAGCTTGACGCCTTTTTCATAGTCTAGCGGGTAGCCCTTGGATGCGACAACCACACCCAGCGTTACACCTTTGTCCGTCCACGTGATGTTTGGCTCCTTGCCATCGAGGATATCCGTGATATTTTGCGCAAAGTCAGAGGTCAAACGAGGCAAGATGATTTGCGTTTCAGGATCTCCAAAACGAGCATTGAACTCAATGACTTTCGGACCGTCAGCTGTCAAGATAAGACCGGCGTATAGGACACCAAGATACGGACGACCTTCTTTAATCATCCCTTCAAGGACTGGCTTGACAATGGTGTCAACCGCTGTGGCAACCACACTCTGTGGCAAGTGAAGAACTGGCGCATAGGCACCCATCCCACCTGTGTTAGGCCCCTTATCGCCATCATAGGCCCGTTTGTGATCCTGAGCCGTTGGCATGATGTAGAACTTGTCCCCATTGACAAAGGCAAAGAGTGAGAACTCTTCTCCATCCAAGAACTCCTCGATGACCACACGCGCACCTGAATCACCGAATTTATTGTCCAAAAGCATCTCATGAGCGGCTTCGACTGCTTGCTCAACCGTTTCAGCTACAACGACACCCTTCCCAAGCGCCAAGCCATCCGCTTTAACTACGATAGGAGCGCCTTTCTCCTCGATATAAGCCTTAGCTTCCTCGAAATCTGAAAATGTGCCGTAGGCTGCTGTCGGAACGCCGTATTTGACCATTATTTCCTTAGCGAAATCCTTGGACCACTCCAGCTCCGCTGCATCCCTAGTCGGACCAAAAGCCTTGAGACCAGCTCTGTTAAAATCATCCACGATACCAGCCGCAAGGGCATCATCTGGACCGATAAAGGTCCAAGCAATATCGTTGGCTTTTGCAAATTCAATTAACTTAGAATGTTCGGAAATAGAAATATCCACTAATTTCAGACCATCTAGAGTCATCCCGTCATTTCCTGGAGCTACAAAGACTTTTTCAACATCTTTTGATTCAAGCAACTTTTTGGCAATCGCATGTTCACGACCACCCGAACCGACAACTAACAGCTTCATCTTTCAACCTCTTTTGCGAATTATTTACTAATATTATATCACAAACGTTCGTTTTAATCTCGTTCCGCTCCGCGTTTTAGGCAAAAAAAGGAAAGAAACTGTTTTCTTTCCTTTTGTCTTCTTAATGTCTAAAATGTCTCACGCCTGTGAAAACCATGGTCAAGCCGTATTTATCCGCAGCTTCGATAGATTCTTGGTCACGGACAGAGCCACCCGGCTGGATGATGGCCTTGATTCCTGCTTTGGCGATTTCTTCCACGTTATCCGCAAATGGGAAGAAGGCATCGGAAGCAAGCACAGCACCATCAAGGCGGTCTTTGGCTTGGTCAATGGCGATGCGAACAGAAGCCACTCGGTTGGTTTGACCTGGCCCAACGCCAAGTGTCATGTGGTCGTTGGTCACAATGATTCCGTTTGATTTGACGTACTTGATAGCCTTCCAAGCGAATTCAAGAGCAGTCGCCTCTGTCTCAGTTGGTTGGCGCTTGGTCACCACTTGCCAGTCAGCTGGGCTTTCCTTGACCACGTCTTGATTTTGAACGAGGAGTCCACCAACAACACCTGTGTATTCTGCTTCTGCTTCACTGGCCTCTTGAGCGTCAAATGGCAAGGCAAGGATGCGCAAGTTTTTCTTCTTAGTTGTCAAGATTTCAAGTGCTTCGTCTGAGTAGCTCGGTGCGATGATAATCTCGAGGAAAACGCCGTGCATCTTCTCAGCTGTCGCAGCATCCACCTCACGGTTAAGGACGACAATTCCACCAAAGATAGACACTGGATCAGACTCATAAGCATAATCCCAAGCAGTTTCGATGTCATCAGCTTGACCGATACCGCACGGGTTCATGTGTTTGAGAGCCACAACGGTTGGACGGTCTTTGAAGTCACGGATAATACGAATGGCCGCATCCGCGTCGCGGATGTTATTGAAGGACAATTCTTTACCGTTGAGCTGTTTCGCTGAAGCAATCGAATAGTCAGTCGGCAAAGCTTTTTGGTAGAAGTCCGCATCTTGCTGAGGATTTTCCCCATAACGCATTGGTTGCTTGAGGTCATAGGTCAAGGTGAGCTTTTCAGGTTTTGTTTCACCCACTTGAGCTGTGAAGTATTCCGCAATCAAGGCGTCATAAGCCGCAGTGTGACGGAAAACCTTGGCTGCCAAACGTTGGCGCGTTTCGTAAGTCGTTTCACCATTGGCTGCCAATTCGTTCAAAATCACAGCATAGTCAGCAGGGTCTACCACAACTGTCACGCTGGCATGGTTTTTAGCCGCTGAACGAAGCATGGATGGCCCACCGATATCAATGTTTTCAACTGCGTCAGCGTACGTCACATCTGGTTTGAGAATCGTTTCCTTGAAAGGATAGAGATTGACCACCACAAGGTCAATGAGCTCGATCTGATTGTCCTTAGCAGCCTCTAAGTGACTGTCAAGATCACGACGAGCGAGGAGCCCACCGTGGATATTTGGGTGAAGGGTCTTGACACGGCCGTCCATCATTTCTGGGAAGCCCGTCACATCATCAATTGCAATGGTGTCCACCCCAGCAGTATCAAGGGCAACTTTAGTACCACCTGTTGAGATAATCTCCCAACCAAGTTTTTTGAGTTCTTGGGCAAATTCGACAATGCCCGCTTTGTCTGAGACGCTGATTAAGGCGCGTTTAGTCATGTTATTTCCTTTCATTTACTTATCCAACAATTCTCTAATAACTTCTGGATACAACCTGTACTCTGCCTCATGAATCCGTTCTTCAAAACTGTCGATGGTATCATCAGCCAGCCGTGGCACACGGACTTGCTTGATAATCTTTCCGGTATCTACACCGGAGTCCACCCAGTGAATGGTCACGCCACTCTCAGCAACACCAGCATTCCAAGCGTCCTCAATCCCATGAGCTCCCGGAAATTCGGGCAGGTAGGCTGGATGAATGTTGATGATTCGACCTTCATAGGCTGCCAATAAGGTGGGCCCAACGATTTTCATGTAGCCAGCGAGACAAATCAAGTCAATCTGGTGTTCTTGCAAGAGTTCGACTAGGGCTGCTTCGTAGTCTGCCTTGTTCTCAAACTCCTTGAGCTCAAAAGCATAGGACAAAACATCGAGCTTATCTGCACGCTCGAGCACATAGGCGTCACGATGGTCTGAAAAGACAAACTCCACCGGAAACTCTTCGGCAATCACCTGAAAATTTGAGCCATTACCAGAAGCAAAAACCGCTATTTTTTTCATTTGATGATGACACTTTCGTTTTCTTTCTTGACGATGCGACCAATTTCATAGACTGGTTCATCCAGCAATTCTTTAACGCGACCTACATTTTCAGGGCTAACTGCCAGCATAAGTCCCACACCCATATTGAAGATTTCAAACATTTCTTCGTGTTTGATTTCACCGTATTTCTCAAGAGCTTTGAAAATCGGAAGCACTGGAACTTTGCTTTCCTCAATCTCTGCCGCCAAGTCATCTGCAAACATACGTGGGACATTTTCGATAAAGCCACCACCTGTGATGTGGGCAATACCGTTGACCAACTCTTCCTTGATAAGTGGCAAGACAGCCTTGACATAGATACGAGTTGGCTCAAGAAGGACTTCTTTGAGTTGCTTGCCTTCCAATTCTGGCAAGACTTCCTCACCTGTGTAGTCGGCAAAAACACGACGCACGAGTGAGTAACCATTTGAGTGGATACCACTTGAAGCAAGACCGAGAAGAACATCACCTTCAGCTACTTTTGAGCCGTCAATGATTTGAGATTTTTCAGCCACACCGACTGCAAAACCAGCCAGATCGTAGTCATCTGCGCCATACATACCAGGCATTTCAGCCGTTTCCCCACCGATGAGAGCAGCGCCTGCCTGTACACAACCTTCTGCCACACCAGCAACCACTTGTTCTAGTTTAGCTGGTTCATTCTTGCCAGTCGCTACATAGTCAAGGAAGTAAAGAGGCTCCGCACCTGCAGCGATGATGTCATTAACACACATGGCCACACAGTCCTGACCGATAGTATCGTGCTTGTCGTACTTGATGGCCAACATGAGCTTGGTCCCGACACCGTCAGTCCCTGAGATCAAGACCGGCTCTTTGACACCTGTTTTTGAAAGGTCAAACATGCCACCAAAGCCACCTAGAGCTCCCATAACACCTGCGCGTTCCGTACGAGCCACGTGCTTTTTGATCCGTTCAACAACTTCATAACCGGCTTCAACATCCACACCAGACTGCGCATAAGCATTTTTATTCGTCATTTTATTCATTCCTTTTCTTTTTTTGAGAAAGACTGCGACGTATTTTTAGATAAACAATCATTTTATCTAAAAATACTAGTCAGGTCTCTAGCTTTGGTCCCATAGGACAAAGCGTCTACTGACAAACGCTTTAGCTTTTAGTCAGTAGTGAGACGTGGAGCGTATGCATTCTTATTTGTCATTTTTGTCTCCTCTTCCTTTCCTTTAATGGAGAGCCTTCTTCCGCTTATTTGTAAAAACTGGTCTTTTCATCCAAACTTCTACGATAGTCTTCCTCATAGTCGTAGAGAGGAGTTGGGTAGTCGCCGTCAAAGTAAGCGACACAGAGACCGCCATTGGGCGCATCTGTTTCAATCCCGATAGAGTTAATCAAGCCATCAATCGAAAGATAGGTCAGGCTATCCGCGCCAATGATTTGGCAGGTTTCTTCGACCGTATGATTGGCCGCAATCAGCTCCTGACGCGTCTGGATATCAATCCCGTAGAAACATGGATAAGCTAGCGCTGGACTTCCAATAGCAACGTGAACCTCGGACGCACCCGCTTCTTTCAAAAGCTGAACGATTCGGCGAGAGGTTGTCCCACGAACAATGGAATCATCAATCATGACCACACGTTTACCTTTGACAACACCTGAAACAGCAGACAGTTTCATCCGCACCCCTTGCTCCCGCAATTCTTGAGTCGGTTGGATAAAGGTGCGTTGGGTGTATTGGTTTTTGATGAGACCCATTTCATTTGGCAGACCAGACTCCTCCGCAAATCCCATGGCTGCGCTGAGTGAGGAATTGGGTACACCGACCACGATATCCGCCTCATGCTTGAATTCACGCGCCAGTTGAGCTCCCATTCTCTTACGAGCTGTATGGACGTTGACGCCATGGATATTAGAATCAGGGCGGGCAAAGTAGATATACTCCATAGAGCAAATCGCCAACTGTGTATCATCTGTATAGCTATCATACTGGATGCCCTTATCATCAATGATAACAATCTCTCCAGGCTTCAAATCTCGAAGCCACTCAGCCCCAATAACTTCAAAAGCACAGGTTTCGGAGGAAACCACTACCGCTCCATTAGTCATTTTCCCGATAGAAAGCGGACGAAAGCCATTAGGATCAAGGGCCGCAATCAACTTGTCCTCAAACAGTAAGATATAAGCAAAGCCACCTTTGACAAGACTGAGCGCTTCCTTGATTTTGCCCATCAAACTAGGATTGTGACTACGACGAATCAAATGAGCCAAGATTTCCGAGTCAGAGGTTGAGCTGAAAATAGCGCCTCTTTGTTCCAATTCTTTCTTGAGCGATTCGGCATTGGTTAGGTTTCCGTTGTGAGCAAGTCCAAACTGCATATCATGAAAGCGAAAGAGGAAGGGCTGGATATTATCCGCAGAAGCTTCTCCTGCAGTCGCATAACGCACATGTCCAATAGCAGCAGATCCTGTCAATTTATCCAAATTAGCTGGGTTTCTGAACACTTCTGATAAAAGCCCCATATCGCGATGACGCTTTAATGTCCCTTGGTCATTGGAGAGGATTCCTGCCCCCTCCTGACCACGGTGTTGAAGACTGTGGAGACCAAAATAGGTCAATTTAGCAGCATCTGGATGCCCCCAAATACCGAAAACACCACATTCTTCATTAAGAGATTTTACTTCGTATGTCATTTTTTATACCTAATTTTTATTTGTGTGTAGCACCGAGAGCTAGAGCTACATGACTTTTACATTACGGATATCATCTATCGGAAAAACCGCAAGTCTTATTTTCCAGTAAAGTATTTAACCGCCGACGCAAACAGGTGCTGATCTTTATTTCCTGGGATGTTTTGGAAAAGACCGTCCTCATAACGTTCCGAATGCCCCATCTTACCGATGATTTGGCCGTTCTTACTGGTGATTCCTTCGATGGCATTTACAGAACCGTTCGGATTGTATTTAGAATCCATGCTTGGTTTGCCGTCAAAGTCAACGTATTGGCTGAAGATTTGACCATTGTCACGGAGCTCCGCAAATTCCTCAGCTGTCACGACAAATTTACCTTCACCGTGTGATACTGGGATGGCATGGATATCACCAACTTCTACTCCGGCAAGCCATGGTGAGTTAGCGTTGGCAATACGTGTTTCAACCATCTTAGCCACGTGTTGGTTGGCATCGTTGTAGAAGAGGGTTGGACTCGCGCTACTTGCGTCTTCAAAGTTTCCGTATGGAAGAAGACCTGATTTGACCAAGGCTTGGAATCCATTACAGATACCGATAATCAAGCCACCACGAGCGATAAAGCTATCAATGGCTGCACGCACTTTTTCATTAAGAAGGATATTGACAATAAACTTAGCTGAGCCATCTGGTTCATCCGCAGCTGAGAAGCCACCTGCAAAGAAGAGGATGTTAGCCTTGCCAATATTGTCAACCATGGTTTCAACTGACTTGACAATAGCTTCTTCATTCAAGGTCACAAATGGCACCAAGTTAACCTCTGCACCTTCTTTTTCAAAGGCCTTAGCGGAGTCATATTCTGAGTTTGTTCCTGGGAATACTGGGATGTAAACCACAGGTTTTTCAATGGTTTCTTTGGCTTTGATGACTGCGTCAGAAACGACAGCTGGAACTTCTTCCAATTCTTTGGCTTGTGCAAATTCTGTTGGGTAAACTTCTTCCAGTTTCCCTTGGAAGGCACTGTCAAGTTTCTGTCCATCTAGCTTCACACCGTTGACAAGGAGTGTAAAGTCTGCGCTTGTTTGTCCAATCTTCTCTACTCCAGCAATTTCTTGAGGAGATGTGAAGACAAATCCGCCCAATTGAGCTGTCAAAGCTGTTTCAAGTTCAGGCAAGGTCACCTCTGCACCGATATGGTTCCCAAAGGTAGCAAGAGCCAAGCTTTCAAGGACACCACCATATTTGACAGCTGATGCAGATGTCACTTTGTGGCCAGCTTGGATGGCTTCAAACTGAGCAAAATTAGACTTAATCAAGTCAAAATCAATCTCTGCAGAGAGGGCTTGACCTGGGATGTAGTAGATGTTTTCACCAGCAGCTTTGAACTCTGGAGAGAGTACCTTACGGCTATCTGCCGTCGTCACCCCAAAGGCTACCAAGGTTGGTGGCACTGTCAATTCTTCAAAAGTACCAGACATAGAGTCCTTACCACCGATAGATGGCAAGCCAAGCTGGATTTGTGCTTCGATAGAACCTAGGAGAGCTGCTACTGGCTGACCAAAACGCTCAGCTTGCTTGTCCATGCGCTCGAAATATTCTTGGTATGAGAAACGAGCCTTAGACCAGTTTGCACCAGCAGCCACCAAACGAGCAGTCGCCTCAATAACCGCATAAGCCGCACCGTGGTATGGAGACCATTCTGCCACATAAGGGTTAAAGCCTTGAGCCATGACTGACGCAGTGTGAGTCACACCGTGTTGAACTGGCAATTTCTGCACAGATGCCTCAGTTGGTGTGAGTTGGTAGCGACCACCAAGTGGATGATTGACAGTTGAACGACCGACCGAGCAGTCAAAGATAGTCTGTAAGCCCTTTTGACTCGCATGGTTGAGGTCAGACAATACCGCAAGGGTATCAGCTTCAAGTGTGTCAGCGCTTGTTGTACGTTCTTCCGGAAGCTTGACATCCTTGTCTACCACCTTGGCATCGACGACCACACGCACACCGTTTGTATCAAGGAAACGACGTTCCAAGTCGACGATGGTTTCACCATTCCAGTGCATGACTAGATTTGGTTTTTCTGTCACTGTCGCCACCACAACAGCGTCAATATTTTCTTTGTTACATTCGGCAACGAAGGCATCTACGTCCTCAGGACGAACCACAACTGCCATCCGTTCTTGTGATTCAGAAATGGCAATTTCTGTACCGTTCAAACCTTGGTATTTAAGAGGAACCTTGTTGAGGTCAATTTCAAGACCGTCTGCCAATTCACCGATAGCCACACAGACACCACCAGCCCCAAAGTCATTGGATTTTTTAATGAGACGAGTGACATCGCCATTACGGAAAAGACGTTGAATCTTACGTTCTTCGATGGCATTCCCTTTTTGAACCTCAGCACCAGCCGTCTCTACAGACTCAACTGTTTGAACCTTAGAAGATCCTGTCGCACCACCAACACCGTCACGGCCAGTCTTGCCTCCAAGAAGGATGATCACATCTCCCCCTTCCGGTTTTTCACGGACCACATTTTCCTTAGGTGCTGCACCGACAACTGCACCTAGCTCCATGCGTTTAGCTACAAAGCCTGGGTGGAAGTATTCACGAACGTAAGTCGTCGCCAGACCAATCTGATTCCCATATGAAGAATAACCGTGAGCCGCTGTCTTCGAAATAACTTGTTGTGGCAATTTACCAGCACGTGTTTCCGAAATCGGTGCTGTAGTGTCGCCCGCACCTGAGATACGCATAGCTTGGTAAACGTAGGAACGGCCTGATAATGGATCACGAATAGCTCCACCGATACAAGTAGCCGCTCCACCAAATGGCTCAATTTCCGTTGGGTGATTGTGGGTTTCGTTTTTGAACATGAGGAGCCAAGGTTCCTTGACACCATCAACATCCACTTCGATTTCGACCGAGCAGGCATTAATTTCGTCAGACACTTCCATATCGTCCAAACGTCCATTAGCACGCTCATAACGACCAAAAATAGTCGCCATATCCATCAAGGTTTGTGGCTTTTCAGACCGACCTAGTTCCTCACGCATGGCAATATACTTATCATAAGTCGCCTGCAATTGCTTTTGGAATTTAGAAGCTGAGAAATCAATGTGTTTCAACTCTGTCTCAAAAGTCGTGTGACGACAGTGGTCAGACCAATAAGTGTCCAAAACCTTGAGCTCCGTCTCAGTCGGCACGCGCCCGATTGACTTGAAGTAGTCTTGGATAAAGAGCAAATCGTCCACTTCCATGGCCATCCCTTGCTCGGCCTTGTAGCGGGCAAAGTCTTCTGCCGTATAGCTTTCAAAGAAAGTCAATTTTGGAATGGTCTTGTCTGACTCTGAAAATTCCTGCTTGGCAATCCCTGTCGTGATGTCCTTGAAACGAGAATCCACTGGATTGAGCAGGTAGTTCTTGACCGCTTCTAACTCAGCAGCATCAATATCTTTATTAACTAAGTAAAGCTGGGCTGTGTTGACTGTCACATCACTCGAACTTCCCAGCAAAAGCAAGGCTTCTTGTGAGGAAGCCGCACGCTGATCAAATTGACCAGGCAGGCTTTCAATAGCAAAGAAAGCATAGTTAGCAAGATCCGCTTGCACAGCCGCTTCATCCAAGACATGGTCTGTCACTTGCTCAGAGAAGATGTGTTTTTCCGCAGGTGCAAACAAGTCCTCTGCCAAATCAAAGACATCATAAACCTGCACAATGCGAATACTTTTCAAAGTTGAAAGTCCCAAGTTGTGCTGGAGCTCCCTTACCAAACTCTCTGATTTAACCTGAAAATCAGCTTTTTTCTCAACAAAAATACGTTTATCCATCAATTCTTATTCCTTTATTTCAGCTCTTGCAATGTTCCCAAACGACCTTGAAGGTGTTATTTTAAACCTTGCAACTTTTCCCAGACAATCTCGTAAACATCCGTCAATTCACCTATACCTCTACGGAAAACATCCTTATCCATGTGGTTGCCATCCGCATCCCACAAACGGCAGTTATCTGGTGAAAACTCGTCTGCCAAGATAATCTTGCCATCCTTGTCAAAACCGAACTCCAGCTTAAAGTCAATCAATTTAAGACCAATCTCAGCAAACCAAGCTTTCAAGAGTTCATTGATACGACGCGTTTCTTCCTTCAAGTAAGCAATCTGCTGGTCATCCGCAATTTTAAGGAATTTCACATGCTCGTCATTGATAAAAGGATCATCCAAATCATCATTTTTATAGTAAAATTCGACAATCGGCGTTTCAAATGCAATACCTTCATCTACGCCAAAACGTTTTGAAAAGGAACCAGCCGTGTAATTGCGAAGGACAACTTCTAGAGGAATAATCTCAACCTTTTTATTGAGTTGTTCCGTGTCTGAAAGTTTCTCCACAAAGTGAGTCGCTATACCAGCAGCATTTAATTTCTCAAAAATAAAAGATGAAATCTGATTATTCAAAACTCCCTTACCCGCAATCTGCTCCTTCTTGACACCGTTGAAAGCAGTCGCCTGATCTTTGTAAGTTGAAATAATGAGATTTTCATCCTCAGTTGTATAGATATCCTTGGCTTTTCCCGAATAGATTAATTGTTTTGACATTTTAAAGTTCGCCTTTCGTATTACTTCAGCCTATTTTACCATAAAATGCCATGATTAGCAACGATTTACGAACGGAAGCTAGATTTTTACAGTTGAATATGAAGAAAAACAGCAAAATATACTCATTTTGCTGTTTTAAAAATATAATCAAGTCTAAAAAACAAACATTAATCTCTGTTTAAAAATTGATCCCAATAATAGCGCAAATAACTTTTCTTTCCTGTGATTAGCGTCAGACGTCCTTCTGAACCGTAGCGAAGCTCTTCTGCTTGTTCAGGAGTCAGACTTGTCTCCGCCTCTATCTTAAAGAAATTTCCCTTTTCAGTCTTGGTAGCTGTCGCATCAATATTCGTAATCGCAGAAACAAGAATAAGTTCTTTGTTGGCATCCTTGGTTGTAGTGAAGCGAACAGAATCACCTACTTTTAGCCTTGCAACATCTTTTGAGCTGAGATAAGCTGTGAGTTTGGTTTTGCCTTCTCTTTCTAAGGCCGGATACAGTTGGGCTAGCAGGGTTCCTTCTGCAACCATAGTAGAATCACTAGTCTCAGGATTAAGGTGAAGCACTCCATCCTCACTTGCTGTAATCTTCCCCTTATCTAGGAGACCTCCTTGGACTTTCTTACCCGACTCTGCTTCTAAAATTTTCTGATCCAAAAGGGTTAACTCCTGACCAACTTTGACTAGGTGCTGGGACTTGAGGGATTCAAGCTGACTATCCAGTCCGCTTGCGTAGGCTTGTTGAGCTCCAGATCCCGCATACTGCACACGATAAGTAGCTAAACTAGACTCTAGCTGGCTAATTTGGGCATCCACCTGTGCAATAACTTGCGATTTAGCTTGCGAATCTTCTCCAGCTTGGTTTTTATAGGTCTGATAGAAAGAGTAGGCTACATTTTGACTATCCAATTGAGCTCCTGTTTCAATCGCCGACTTAGCTGTTTTGTAGTCTCGGATTTTATCCTCTGTTTGGCTGATAAGATTGCCAATCTCGTCCTGGCTCTGACTTGCTGCCGCATTCTGCGAGGAGATACTGGCATTTTGCTGAGAAACATTACTTCTAAGACTACTAGCTTGGCTGAGATAGTCCCGAAACATCTCTTGGTAACCAAACTTATCCGCCTCTGGAAATTGATCACTCCCCTCTTTCAAACTGGATTGCAAATATCCTAACTGCTTTTTTTGATCCTTAAACATCTCCAACTGACTGGTGTATGCTTCAACTTGAACAGCTTCCGCCCCTTGCTGGTACTGAACCAGTAGATCTCCCTGCTTAACTAGTTTGTTTTCTTCTAGATAATTAGCCACAATGCGTTGATTACTAGTCGACTGGATGTTGGCAATGATCCGACTAGGTTCGACAGTCGCTCTGGTAGACAAACTAATCTCCTTCTCTGCAAAAACTGCAAATCCCAGTAGAAACACGAATAGAAGGAACATGGGTAAAATCACTCGACTGGAAAAATTATGGTAACGACGATGGTAAAACTCCGCACTTTCTAAAAATTCTGGTTTCATCTTCTCCTCTTTCTAGCTATTCACCAAATGGGCGTAAAATCCACCTCGAGCCAGCAAGTCTGCATGATTGCCTTCTTCAACAATCTTACCCTGATCCAAGACAACAACCTTCTCTGTCCTCTCAGCAATGGTCAAGCGGTGGGCGATGAAAATCAAGGTCTTGTCTAAAGCCATGAGATTATCGATAATTCGCTTCTCTGTCAAAATATCCAAACTGCTAGTCGCCTCATCCAAGATCAAGACAGGTGCATCCGTTAAGAGAGCACGCGCCAGAGCAATTCGCTGCCGTTGCCCACCAGAAATACCTACCCCATCCGCAGTCAATTCTGTCTGGTAATTCAGTGGCATGCGCTCAATATCTTCCCGAATCTCAGCCAATTCAACTGCTCGTAGAATATCCTCCTGTGTCGTCCCTTCCTTAGCCCCAAGGAGAAGATTCTCCAAAATCGTCCCGTTAAAGACATAAGGCTGTTGAGGCAGATAGTTAATGTACTGGCGCAAAGCTTTTTTATCAATCTGATTGAGATTGACACCACCCAGACTAATCTCTCCCTGACTTGGATCGTAAAAATTAACCATCATCTTGGCCAAGGTGGTCTTTCCCGACCCTGAAATCCCCACGAAAGCCATCTTAGACCCTTTCGGAATGGTCAAGTTGATATCCGACAAGACGTCACGACCATAGCCATACTTATAGTGAACCTGCTTAAAGGTCATCTCTCCTTTCATCATGCTCAAATCTTCGACTGTTTTCTTCTCCTCAAACTCCGAAGCTACCAGATAAACCTCATTTAAGCGATTATTGGCAACCTGCGCTGTCTGAAGTTTGGTTTGTAGATTGATGATATTTTCCAAAGGATTGGTAAAGTAAACAAGCAAAGTATTATAGGTAATCAGCTGGCCCAAACTCATTTTCCCATCCATGACGAGAATGGCTCCCAGCCAGAGAACGGCAACATTGAGCAGGAGCTGGGCAACTTTTTTCAGAGCCTTTTGCTGGCTTTCTGCCCGACTGTAGGTAAAGGATTTTTTCAGATAAGTCACAAATTCCTTATCAATCTTTTGATAGCGTGAACTTTCACTAGTCAAAGATTTAATGGTCTCAATACCGTTGATATCCTCGATGATAGAAGAAGACAGAACCGCATTAGCTTCCATGGTATCCCGATTCATCTTTTCAAACGGCTTCATAAAGGCAAAGATAATCACTGTATAGATGGGAAGCGCAAGTAGACTAATGAAGAAGAGCGTCATATTTTGTGAAAACAAGACCAGCGAGATAATCAAAATCGTCGACACATCTAGGAAAATCGACAGAATGGTCGAAGCTAGCGCGTCAATGATACTATTGGCATCTGTAAAACGCGATACGATTTCTCCTGTCCTGCGTGTCGCGTAAAAGGACATTGGCAGGTGAAAAACATGCTTAATATAAGACAAAATCACGTCAATCGACAAGCGTTGCCCAAGGATTAGTAGGAGATATTCCTGCGCGTAGGACAAAATCTGCTGGAGGATATAGACGATGACCAGCCCAATAGAGATGATGCCCAGCGTTGAGCGCATCTGGTCTGGCACGTAACTATCAATGATAGACTGCAGATAATAAGAACCTACAATGTTAATCAGGGTCACCAAGAGTGTCGCTAGGACGATATTGGTAATTAAGCCACGCTGTTTGAATAAGATTGGCAAGAAGGATAGGAGCCCCTGTTTTTTCTCCTTATGGGGTTTATAGTCTGGAGATGGCGCCATAAAGAGACTGATCCCTGTCCATTCTTGCGCAAATCGCTCACGGGAAATCTTGGTCATCTTGACACCAGGATCTGGATCAGCGATATGGATGGTCTTCTTATCCTGACCTGTCACCACATAGTAGTGGAGCAATTTCCCTTCCTTGAGCACATGGGCTACAAAAGGAAAAGTCAAATCAGGCAAATCAAAGAGCGTCATATCCGCCTTGATAGCCCGCGTTTCAAAACCAAGCTCCTCTGCTACCTTTACAAGACCCAAAGCAGTCGTCCCATCCATGGTCGTCTTGGCCAACTCTCGTAGACGAGCCAAGGAGTAATAACTACCGTAGTAGCCAAATACCATAGCCAAGGAAGCCACGCCGCAATCCATCTGATCCACCTGAGGGCGATAGTGTCTTTTCCCAAATTTCATATCTATCTCCTTTTTTCTAACAATCTCTTAAAAACTTTGTAAGATTATTTTAACCAAACAAGGAAGAAATAAGGGAATTATTTCTGAAAAAACAATATCCTCACCTGAACAGCACTTTTTGCCAAAGAAAATAGGCAGGACAAGAGTCCTGCCTAAATCATTCAATTACACAGATTTCTTACCTTTCCCACTTCTTTTGTGAATGGTGTATAAAACGATAAACGAAAACACAGGGGGTACCAGATAACTACTTTCACTCATTGTTACCTGGAAACCAAGAGTTGCTAGCATCGTAAAGCTGAAAATATTCATTAAAAATAGAAAAACAAATACAATAAAGGATTTTAAAATCTTATTCATTTCGGTCCTCATTTTTTTCTTTCTCCTTGGCTCCGATACAGTAAAATAAATACCACTAAAAACAAGGAAATCGTAGGTATATCAAAAGATTCAAACCATGTAGGTAGATGTATCTTGTTTATATCGGCCATGATTCTAATAATTAGATAAGCCATCGTGCTAAATAATACAGTGGTCTCTGGCCAAGCTTTTCCTAGTAATTGCACAACTTTCATCTCAAACTCCAATCTGATGGTCCATCAATTTCCACTCTTACTTTCTGTTATTTTGTACTTATATCCTAGATAAAACAAACCAAATAGAATCGGATAGGTTTCTGGATAAAACAAGGTATTGAGCGGTTTTTTCAAAATCAAATACGTGGCGATGTAGATAATGAGTGATACGGTAAAATATCCCTCAGCAAATCCTGATAAGAAAGGCGGAAAAACTCTGCCATTTACATGCACAAAATCCTTTCCATTCAGATTCATCATTTATAGTTTTGATTATTTTTCTTCAAATCCTTACAAAAAATACCAAAATAGCCTGCAGCAATCAAACCTATTAAACTCCATTGCCAATCAAAAGATACTAGCGAACCTATACGAATCAGATGAAGCGCGAGATTAAGAGCTATTGCCAACAAAGGAACTATAGTGGCTAGTTTAGGTAAGAGTGTATTGAGATTAAGGTTGTGATTGTTCATAATCTAACGCCCTCTATAGCCATTATACACTCCCAATCCAAGTGTACCTCCTGCTACAGTAGCCGCTGCTCCATAAGCTGCTACTGCTTTCCAGCCTACAAGCACTACCGTACCTATCGTTAATGTAATAACACCGCCTTGAACCTCTTCAAGTTCTTGAAAAGATAATTCTTGAAATTGTTTCATTGCTAAGCCTCCTTTCTAATCATATTAAGGTCGCAATGCTTTTCCAATAGCATATCCTGCTCCATAAAGAGCTCCTTCAATTGTAACCACAGCACCTGCTACTTTTCCTGCTAAAATAATTCCAGCTGCTGTAATAATCAATCCCCCATCCACATCCATCAACTCTTCTTCTGTAAGAGCTACAAAGTTCTGTTCCATTTTGTCAAAATTTGTCATCTTTTTTCTCCTTTATTTCTATTTTTTAGTTTACGACTTCTAGCTCTTAAACCATTTTAAAAACCAGATTGGATAAATTACTGAAATCTTTTTTCCTTCCTTTTCTTCTCACTTATCTATTCGAGAAGTGATCTAAAATGAACAGGCAAATTTCATTTATTTTAAATACCATTTGATCAACCATGGCAATAAGATTGGTAAATACATCGCGTAGTCTCCTTTCTTTTCTTCTCACCTATCTATTCGAAAAACAATTCGAAAATGAACAACTATTTCATTTTTATTT
>NZ_KQ969553.1:0-12547 GCF_001578945.1 Streptococcus oralis | reverse complement strand
ATTTTAAAAACCATTTAATAAACCACGGATAAAGACCGGTCACATACATAAATGTTCCTCCTTTTTCTTTCTCATCTCTTTATTCGCAATTTCTACTAAAAGTTTCTCTTTTTTCTGCAAATAAAAAACAACATGACTTGCATGTTGCTTTTAGCTATTTTTTATCTTTAATAATCGCTACTACATCCGCTACACTTTGAAGTTGGTCGATTTCCTCATCACTGATCTCGATACCAAATTCATCTTCTAGCGTTAGGACGAACTCCATCAAGTCTACTGAGTCTGCATCTAGGTCGTCTTTCAAACTCAAGGCTTCTGTCACGACAAAGTCTTCTCCCTGTCGCTCTTGGATAATGGTTACAACACGGTCAAAAATTTCTTTTTCTGTCATCTTTTTATTCTCCTGAAAATTCACGCGCAGTCTGGGAAACTACGTCTGTTTCGAGCATGGTACGAATCTGG
The DNA here is from genome assembly GCF_001578945.1 of Streptococcus oralis. Taxonomy (GTDB): domain Bacteria; phylum Bacillota; class Bacilli; order Lactobacillales; family Streptococcaceae; genus Streptococcus; species Streptococcus oralis_Q. Next base: position 12,085 of record NZ_KQ969553.1, on the reverse strand, counting down.
CGAATCGTACTGTACACAGCCTTGGCATCACTTGAGCCATGAGTCTTGACAACCGGTGCCTTGACACCAAACAAGACCGCTCCACCAACATCTGAATAGTTGAGTTGCTTTTTCAAACCTTTAAGGCTATCCTTGAGAAGGAGAGCACCTAGCTTCGCTCGAAGGCCACCACCTGTAATAGCCGTCTTGAGTAAACCCATGATCCCCATAGCGGTCCCTTCGATAGATTTGAGAACAGCGTTTCCCGTGAAACCATCTGTTACGACAACATCCGCAACGCCATTCATCAAATCACGCGCTTCCACATTTCCGACAAAGTTCAGATTCTCATCAGCTACTAGCAAGTCGTATGTTTCCTTGCGAAGGGGATCTCCCTTGCTACTTTCTGTTCCATTGTTGAGCAAACCAACACGTGGTTGCGCAATGCCACGGACATTTTTGGCATAGAAGGAACCGAGGACAGCGTATTGATGGAGGTGCTGGGCTGTATTCTCCGCATTGGCACCGAGGTCTAACATGTCAAAACCTTTTCCATCTACAGTCGGCAAGGTCGACATAAGCCCAGGACGGTCGATGTTCTTGATACGACCCACGATGAAGAATCCTGCTGCCAGTAAAGCACCTGTATTCCCAGCTGAGAGAACAGCGTCTGCTTCTCCCTCTTTGACAGCCTTGGCTGCCAATACCATACTGGCATTTTTCTTCTTCCGAATAGCTTTTGTCGGCTCATCGTCTGAATCAATCTTCTCATCCGTATGGATAATGCTGACGCGCTCTGTCGCTGTCAGATATTGCTTGATTTTAGCTTCATCTCCGTAGAGTTGAACCTCAATATCTGAAAAGTCAGCTAGTGCTTGATTGACACCCTCAACGATGGCCTGAGGTGCATAATCGCCCCCCATGGCATCTACTGCGATTTTTTTCATTTGTTTTCCTCTTTTAGTAATTGTCCCCAGTCGGATAGGGAATCAATAAATTTCTTTGATTTTAGGTGAATCCCAACGTACTCTTCGTAGAGTTGATCCATAAATTGGCGTAGCTCTTGCTTGATTTCAGGCTTGAGCGAAATGGTCTCCAAGGTCTCAAAATCAATGGCTTGAAATTGATTGAGCAGATAAGGGATATTGGGATTTAGATGACAACGTCTCTCATCTTCATGATAATGCTCTGGACAGAGGCAGGCTCCATATTTAAAAGAAAAGTCAAAAGCCTGACCTACCCGATGGCAAAAGACACATTCATTAAAATTAAGGCTGATTCCAAATCGGGTCAAGATTTGAATTTCAAAAATATTGGTTAAAACCTGATAATCCAAGCCTTCTTCCATCAACTCCAGAGTCTTCTTCAAGAAAGCAAACAAGGGAGCATCCTGCTGATTGTCCTGCAAACTAGCATCTGCAAGGGCAGCTACATAGGTCGCATAGGCCATGACAAAGAGATCACTATTGATCTTGGGAAAGGTCATCACCTCATGGTAGTCCTCGATGTAGCTGAGCCCATCATCATTGATTCGCAAGAGAAACCGTGCCAACACCAAGGGCTGAATAACCGGAGCTAGTTTGGACTGGCCAGCGTGTTTGACGAAAAACATGCGCTTGCCCGCCTGCTCGGTAAAAATTTTGACTAGCTTGTCATCCTCACGAAAGTTACGATTGTAGAGCACCAAACCTTGACTCGTGATAGACTGAATCATGCTTCTCTCATGTACTCCTCAAGTCGTTTCATTGCCTCAATGATCGTTTCCATGCTGGCTGCATAAGACAGACGCACATAGCCTTCTCCGTAACGCCCAAAGGCGGCACCAGGGATAAAGGCAACGGCCTTCTTATAGGCAAAATCCTTCAGAAAAGCAAAGGAGTCTTGATTGTAACCTGTTGGAATCTTAGCAAAGATATAGAAGGCCCCGTCCGGTTTGATAATCTCAAAACCAAGAGCAGTCATTTTCTCGATAATATAATCTCGACGCTGGATGTATTCCTTCTTCATAGGCTCCGCATCGTTTTTACCAGCCGTCAAGGCTTCTACTGCAGCATGCTGGGCCATGGTGTTGGCAGCAGTGACCAAGTACTGGTGACTCTTGATTAACTGGGCTGTAAAGGCTGCAGGAGCAAAGATAAAGCCTAAACGCCAACCAGTCATAGCATGCGATTTAGACAAGCCATTGATAATAATAGCCTGGTTTCTCAGCATAGTTCCCAGAGATACATGGGCTTGTCCAGTATAGGTCAATTCTGAGTAAACCTCATCACAGACAACAAAAATCTCATACTTGCGTAAAATGTCTGCCAAGGCTTCCAACTGCTCCCGACTATAGGTAATTCCTGTCGGATTGGCTGGATAGTTGAGAATAACTGCTTTGAGCTTGTTCCCTTGCTCCAAAATAGCCTTTTCCAACATCTCAGGAGTCAAGACAAAATCATTTTCAGTTGTATCAATCTCAACAATCTCTGCCCCAACTAGATTGACAATCGGCTCATATCCTGGATAGGCAGGAGCTGGCAAGAGCACCTTGTCCCCCTCTTCCAAAATAGCTGTCAAAGTAGCAGATAAAGCTTCTGTCGCCCCAATTGTAACCAAAATTTCATTTTCAGGATTATAATCTAGCTGGTATTTTTCTTTTACAAAGTCGCTAGCAGCCTGGCGCAAGGTCAGTAAACCGCTCATCCCTGTATAGTAGGATCGGTTCTGGTCAATGGCTCGCTTGGCTGCCTCCTTGACATGATCTGGCGTTGTAAAATCAGGTTCCCCCAAGGTCAAACGCAAGACCCCAGGAATCTCCGAAATAGCCTGATCAAACTGACGAATCAAGGAAACTTGAATCTTGTCTAACTGTTTATTAAAGCGCTTGGTTAAGTCCATAGATATCCCCCTTGCTTACAGAACATAGTACTATTATACTACAAAAGCTCCCTGACCGCAAAATCCATCTGAAACCTGCATTTTTCACTTTCTGTTTTACTTTTCTTCTCGACAGGACTATAATAATAAGTGCTTATTTCGGAGGTTTATATGTCATTTTTATCAAAAAATGGAGCAGGCATCTTGGCCTGCCTTCTCATTTCCATCCTATCTTGGTGCTTAGGCGAATTCTTCCCTGTCATTGGCGCACCCGTTTTTGCGATTTTTATGGGAATGCTTCTCCATCCCTTTCTCTCATCCTATAAACAACTGGATGCTGGTTTGACCTTTAGTTCCAAGAAATTGCTCCAGTATGCCGTTATCTTACTCGGTTTTGGTCTCAATATCTCGCAAGTCTTTGCAGTTGGACAAACTTCACTCCCTGTCATCCTTTCCACCATTTCGATTTCCTTAATCGTTGCCTACCTCTTCCAGCGTTTCTTTGCACTAGACACAAAACTGGCTACCTTGATTGGAGTGGGTTCTTCTATCTGTGGTGGCTCTGCCATTGCTGCGACAGCGCCCGTTATCCATGCCAAGGAAAAGGAAGTAGCCCAAGCCATCTCTGTTATCTTTTTCTTCAATGTCTTGGCTGCGCTCATCTTTCCAACTCTAGGAACCTGGCTTCATCTATCCAATGATGGCTTTGCTCTCTTTGCAGGAACTGCGGTCAATGATACTTCTTCTGTAACGGCCACAGCTAGTGCCTGGGACAGTCTTTACCAGACCAATACCCTCGAGTCGGCAACTATTGTTAAACTCACGCGTACCTTAGCAATCATTCCCATCACTCTCTTTCTCTCCTACTGGCAAAGTCGCCAGCAAGAGAATAAGCAAGGCCTACAACTGAAAAAAGTTTTCCCACTTTTTATCCTTTATTTTATCCTGGCCTCTCTCTTAACGACTCTCCTTACCTCTCTCGGTGTGTCCAGTAGCTTCTTTACCCCTCTCAAACAACTCTCTAAATTCCTCATCATCATGGCCATGAGTGCCATCGGTCTCAAAACCAATCTGATTGCCATGGTTAGATCCAGTGGCAAATCTATTGTCCTCGGAGCCCTTTGCTGGATTGCCATCATCCTCACCAGTCTTGGCATGCAAGCATTGATTGGTACTTTATAACACAAAAGGTAGCCCATGGCTACCTTTTTATTGCTCAAGAATTAAGCGAGTATGTTCTCTCTTAATACAGCGATTCATCACAATGTCATCGCATCCTCCAGCACGCAGGATTTCTTCCGCTTCTAGACTTTCAAGTCCCAGTTGAGCCCAGAAAATCTTGGCATCCGCCTTGAGAAAATCACGCGCCACATCTGGTAAAAACTCTCTACGACGGTAAACATTGACAATATCTACAGGAAAAGGAATCTCAGCTAGACTCGCATAAGCCTTTTCTCCCAAGATTTCCCCACCTGCAGCCTTGGGATTAACTGGGATGATTTTATAGCCCCGAGCTTGCATTTCCTTGGTCACTCGATTACTAGTTGTTTCTTCACGATCAGACAAACCCACTACTGCTAATGTTTTACTGGTTGCAAGATACTGACGGATCACACCATCACTTGGATTGATAAATTCTTGACTCATAGAAATCCTCCTTTTTCTCAGTATAGCATATTTTGAAAAGGCTTGCAGATTTTGGCTACAAAAAATTCCTAGCAAGAGAAAAAGCTTGCTAGGAAATTCGTTTATTCAAGTGAAAGTTTAGATTTTTTTCTCGATACTAAATAATGGAGAAAGAGGACGTTTTTCATGAATACGGATAATAGCATCGCCCAGAAGATGAGCAATCGAAATTTGTTCAATCTTATCAATCAAACGCTCTTCTGGTAGGTAGATAGTATCCAAAACAACCAATTTTTTAATAGCTGATTTTTGGATATTATCCATAGCAGGGCCAGAAAGTACTGGGTGCGTACAGCTTGCGTATACTTCAACAGCACCTGCTTCTGCAAGAGCGTCCGCCGCATGGCAAATGGTTCCAGCTGTATCGATCATATCGTCAATCAAGATACAAGTCTTACCTTCTACCTTACCAATGATGTTCATCACTTCGCTGGTATTCATCTTGTCTACACTACGGCGTTTGTCAATAATCGCAATCGGAGTTTTCAAAAACTCCGCCAATTTACGAGCACGAGTCACCCCACCATGGTCGGGGCTGACAACCACGTAATCAGAGCCAACCATGCCACGACGTTCAAAATAGTCCGCAATCAATGGAGCACCCATCAAGTGATCTACAGGAATATCAAAGAATCCCTGAATCTGTGCAGCGTGCAAATCAATCGTTAACAAACGATCCACTCCAGCTACTTCAAGCATATTTGCGACAAGTTTTGAAGTGATTGGCTCACGCGCGCGCGCTTTTCTATCCTGACGTGCATAGCCATAGTAGGGCATAACAACATTGACAGATTCTGCACTAGCACGCTTCAATGCGTCCACCATAATCAAAATTTCAAGTAAATTATCATTTACAGGTGAACTAGTTGACTGTAGGATAAAGACGTGTTTTCCACGGATTGATTCTTCGATGTTGACCTGAATCTCCCCATCTGAAAATTGGCGAACAGTCGATTTCCCCAACTCTATCCCAATTTCTTGCGCCACACGCTCTGCCAATTCTCTATTAGAAGAAAGGGCAAACAGCTTTAAATCAGAAAAAGACATGATTTCCTCCGGTATTTATGTATCACTTGTTTTTTACACAACATTTTCCATCTACCATTGTAGCGCTTTTTCCTTTATTTTTCAATCAAAAATAAAACAAGAGCAAACATTTATACCCTTGTTTTGTGCTATTTTATATTAGCTATATTAAAATTAAAACCGCTACATTTGAAGCATCGATCTTATGCTAGAATTAGAATTCTACGAGACAAAGTTAGTATACTTCTCTCATACTTCCTGTATCCACATCATAGACAGCACCTGAAATAATCACATCATCAGGAATCAGTGGAGATTCTCGAAGCAATTGCATATCCTCTCTCACACTCTCTTCAACATCCTGGAATGGTAAAAAATCTTGGTCAGACACATCAACTCCGAGCTCGTGTCTCAACTGTTCATGAAAACTTTCATTTTGAAAGGTTTGAGCTCCACAGTCTGTATGGTGAAGCACCACGATTTCTCTTGTTCCCATTTGTTGCTGGGAAATCACCAGTGAACGAATCATGTCTTCAGTCACTCGACCACCCGCATTCCGCAAGATATGAGCATCCCCAAGTGCCAAACCTAGAGCTTGCGCAACGTGCAGACGTGAGTCCATGCAGGTCACAATAGCCACTCTTGTTTTGGGTTTGATTGGCAAATTTAACTGTCCATGTAGGGCAACATAAGCCTGATTGGCATGCATAAACTGTTCAAAATACGACACAATCGCTCTCCTTGATAATTTGAAATTCAAATATTTCTACTATCGTATCATTTTTAAGAGCATTTGTCACTTCTTAGGCAAAGACCTTTTTCAAAACTTCCTGAATCGTTGTCACACCAATGACCTCAATTTCCTTGGGTGGAGTGATTCCTGTCAAGGAATTCTTGGGTACATAAATCTTGGTAAAACCCAGTTTTGACGCTTCATTGATGCGTTGTTCGATACGATTCACGCGTCGAATTTCTCCGGTCAGGCCCAGTTCACCCACAAAACATTCCTGAGGATTGGTAGGCTTATCCTTATAGCTCGAAGCAATGGCAACAGCAACAGCCAAGTCAATTGCAGGTTCATCCAATTTGACGCCACCAGCAGATTTGAGATAGGCATCCTGATTTTGCAAAAGAAGCCCTGCTCGTTTTTCCAAAACAGCCATAATCAGACTTGCACGATTGAAATCAAGTCCAGTCGTCGTGCGTTTAGCATTTCCAAACATGGTTGGTGTTACCAAAGCCTGAACCTCCGCCAAAATCGGACGCGTCCCTTCCATGGTCACAACGATTGATGAGCCAGTCGCTCCATCCAAACGCTCTTCTAGGAAAACTTGGCTCGGATTGAGGACCTCAACCAATCCGCCCGACTGCATCTCAAAGATGCCAATCTCATTAGTGGAACCAAAACGGTTTTTGACCGCTCTCAAGATACGAAAGGTATGGTGGCGCTCCCCTTCAAAGTAAAGCACTGTATCTACCATATGCTCCAGCATACGCGGACCAGCCAAGGTTCCTTCCTTAGTCACATGTCCTACGATAAAGATAGCAATGTTATTAGTCTTCGCCAACTGCATGAGTTCAGCCGTTACCTCACGGACTTGAGACACAGATCCTTGCACCCCTGAAATCTCAGGAGACATAATGGTCTGAATGGAGTCAATGATGAGAAAGTCCGGCTGGATGCGCTCTACCTCAGCCCAAACACTCTGCATATTGGTCTCTGCATAAAGATAAAACTCACTATCAATATCTCCCAAGCGCTCTGCTCGTAACTTAATCTGCTGGGCAGACTCCTCCCCACTGACATAGAGAACCGTCCCCACTTGAGACAGCTGAGTCGATACTTGTAAGAGAAGGGTTGATTTCCCAATCCCAGGATCCCCACCGATAAGAACGAGACTTCCTGGTACCACTCCGCCTCCAAGCACACGGTTAAATTCCTCCATCTCCGTCTTTGTTCGATTGACATTGATCGAAGTCACCTCAGCCAGTTTCATAGGCTTGGTTTTCTCACCTGTCAAGGACACACGCGCATTCTTGACCTCGGCAACCTCGACCTCTTCTACAAAAGAAGACCATGCTCCACAGTTGGGACAACGGCCCAAATATTTAGGGGAATTATACCCACAATTTTGACAGACAAATGTCGCTTTTTTCTTTGCGATGATAAACCTCTTTCTAAATCTCTACCTCACACTCAATCACTTGGCAAAAATCAATCGTTTCATTGGGCACAAACTGACGCATAAGCATGTTGTGAGTTACCACAATCACGGTCTGGTAGTCTCGGTACTTAGCCATAGATGCCCTAAAACGAGACTTCATCTCCGCAGCTGTCTCATATTGAATAGAACTATTAGGAAGCAACTCCCCCTTGTTTTCTAAAAACAGACATCTAGCTCTTTCAAAGTTCTCTATACCTGTTTCATAGACCTGCCATTCGTGGAGTAATGGCTCCACTCTCAAAGGAAGCCCAGTAGCACAAGCCACATAAGTAGCAGTCTCTAAAGCTCGCGTTACTGCTGAAGCTACTAGCAAATCAGCTGATTGGAACAAGGGGGGGTGGCAAAGGTCCTGAGCCTGTTTCCGTCCCTTCTCAGACAAGGGTGCCAAATCTATCCCAAATCCCGTATAAGAACGCTCCTCTAACTCACTATAATCTGGCTCCCCGTGACGTACAAAGATAATCTTCATCCTAGTGACCAGTTGAACCAAAACCACCAGTTCGAACGCCGTCTGCCACATCTCCGTCTGCAATTAAGAAAGGAGCAAAGACAGCCTGAACCACACGTTCCCCAACTTCAAGTATAACCTCTTGGTCTGTGATATTCTTCATCTGTGCAAAGATATGCCCTTCATTCCCAGGATTTCCATAATAATCCCCATCAATGACCCCAACTGAGTTAATCAAAACCAAGCCCTTCTTACGAGGATTTGAGGAACGGTCATAGAGATAGAGCACCTCTGTCTGCTGCATGTAGGCCTTAACACCTGTCGGAACCAAGACAATCTCTCCTGGCGCAATCACAGTGCGTTCCGCAACCTTTAAGTCGTAACCAGCCGCGTGAGCTGTCTCTCGTTTCGGCAATAAATTTTCGTCTGCAAAACTCGACACCAATTCAAAACCACGAATTTTCATATTCCTTCTCCTTCTTTTCTAGCCTATTCTAACTTAATTATTCGTAAAAAGCACGAAAAAAGAGCACACAATTCACATCGCTTAGGGCTGCTGGATTCCTCCCCTGACCCGCTTCACGCAGAACTGTTGCTCCACTATTTATTATACCACATACTTCTATATTTTAAAAGAGAAATTATTTTTTTCGTCGATTTCGGAAAAAGTCTTGCATAATAGCTGCACATTCATCTTCCAAAATTCCCGTTTCGACCTCTACACGGTGATTAAGACGCTCATCTGTCAAAATATCGTACAAACTCCCAGCAGCACCAAATTTCTGGTTTTTAGCTCCGTAGACTACGTTTGGAATACGTGCAAGCCCAATCGCCCCACTACACATAACACAAGGCTCAATGGTCACAAAAAGGGTACAATCAAGCAAACGCCAGCTCTCTTCACGCTGGTTAGCATCTTCAATGGCCATAATTTCCGCATGCATAACCGCCCGCTGCAACTCCTCACGAGCATTATGCCCCCGACCAATAATCTCTCCATCCTTGACAATCACACACCCAATGGGAATCTCATCGTATTCTAGAGCAATCTCCGCTTCCTTCAAGGCCTCCCGCATAAAGAATTCTTTTTCTTCAACTGTATAGTCCATCTCTCCTCTTTCCTATCTATCAATTTAACTATTATATCATGATTCCACCCACAAAAAAAGCCACCGAATGCGGTGACTCTATAGGGAGATTATTATGAAAAAGAAAAGTTTAGGATATTTGTTACAACAAGTTAGGAGGTCTTCTTGTAACTATCTATAGTATACCCGCCCTATCTTAAACTAATCTTAAAAATCTCCTATGACCAAACACTTTCTAAAATATTTGTTTGTTCACGACCAGGACCAACTGAGAAAGTCGAAATACGAACGCCAACCAACTCGCTTACACGACGAACATAGTTACGCGCATTCTCAGGAAGATCTTCCAAATTTCGAACTCCAGTGATGTCTTCTGACCAACCTGGCAATTCTTCGTAGATAGGCTTGCAACGTTTTAATTGCTCAAGACTAGCTGGGTAGTGGTCGATACGTTGACCATCGAGATCATAAGCCACGCAGATTTTCACAGTATCCAAACCGCTCAAAACATCAATAGAATTCAAAGAAAGATTAGTAATCCCAGATACACGGCGACTGTGACGCATCACAACGGAATCAAACCAACCCACACGACGTGGACGCCCAGTTGTTGTACCGTATTCATGACCTACTTCACGAATGCGATCTCCCACTTTATCAAATAATTCAGTTGGGAAAGGCCCATCACCTACACGACTTGTGTAGGCTTTACATACACCTACAACCTTGTCAATCTTACTTGGACCAACACCAGACCCAATTGTCACACCACCAGCGACAGGATTTGACGAAGTAACAAATGGATAAGTACCTTGGTCAATGTCCAACATGACACCTTGTGCACCTTCAAAAAGCACACGTTTACCATTATCAAGCGCATCATTCAAGATAACAGATGTATCTGTCACATACTGCTTGATTTGTTGACCATACTCATAGTACTCTTCAAAAATATCATCAACTGAAATAGGGGTGCTATCATATAATTTTTCAAACAGACGATTCTTTTCCGCAAGATTGCGTTCCAAACGCTCACGAAAAATCTCTTTATCCAAAAGATCCGCAATACGAATTCCGACACGAGCAGCTTTATCCATATAAGCTGGACCAATTCCCTTTATTGTAGTACCAATCTTATTGTCACCCTTAGCCTCTTCTTGCAAACGATCCAACTCAATATGGTATGGCAAGATGACATGCGCACGATCAGAAATACGCAAGTTATCAGTTGTGACACCTTCCTCATGAAGATAGCTCAACTCTTTCACAAGGGATTTTGGATTCACGACCATCCCATTCCCAATAACAGAGATTTTTTCAGGAAAGAAAATTCCAGATGGAATCAAGTGCAACTTAAATTTCTTACCATCAATCACAATCGTGTGACCAGCATTATCACCACCCTGATAACGAGCTATCACCTCTGCATTCGCTGAAAGAAAATCTGTAATTTTCCCTTTACCTTCATCTCCCCATTGGGTACCTACAACAACAACTGAAGTCATAATCTTGTCTGAGCTACTAGGAGCTCGTCCTTTCTCATATACATGGCAGGAATTTCACCTGCAATTATATCTTACAATTTATTATAATAAAACTTCATCATTTTTTCAAGACCCAGCATTAGCAACATTTGGAAATTCTAACCATTTAAAAATAGCTAAAGAAGAATAATTGTTAATTACTTTTATTATAAGATATTTGGTTGCTTATCGTTCGCTTTTTATAATGAATTTTGATTTAGTAAGAAATTAAATCTCTATTTATCACCGATTTTTCTAAAAACAAGCGATAGGCTGTTCTAAAATGATAGATAATAAAGTCTCTTTCATCTATAACATTATAACGAATCAAATAATAATGCAAATAGCAAAGATGAACGGCTTCCCATTCCGTTTTATCAGCAAATAATCTATCATACTCCTGCTCAACAACATCATAAAATTCAACAATCTGTTCATAAATATCTTGAAACATCATCAATAATCTCCATTTCATTTTTATAGTATTAGGATATCAAAAATTTAAAAATTTTATCCATAAATTCCTATAAAGTGAAAATAGCAACCTAAACGAGCAAAAAAAATAAAAAACACTGCAAGTATAGAGGAATAGTCATCTATTTCAAAATTGATCGTAAATAACTTTTCTTCTATACTTACAACGTGTGAAATAAGCTATGAGTTTTTTGTGCCATATTCCTCTCTCCTTATAAAAAACAATAAAGTCACTATAATTCCTGTACTAAATAGGAGCAAAACTGCTTTAAATATCAAAGCGAGAGAAACAAATTGAGACTCTATAATCTCTGTAGTGGGTAAATTTACTATAGGATTTATGGAGCCTATTTTGTGTAGAAAAAAAGTTCTATATGACCTACGAAACCATCATTAGAAAGGTTCTTATGGAATAAATTAACGGTCAGGGGAGTGACTGTTAATTCCTAAGCCCAAAATTCCCTATTTAGAATATGCTGGATACAAGACGTTCATTTGCCTCAGAAAGTGCCGTTTCCGCTGTAAAGACTGCGGAAAATGACGGTCGCAGAGACTTCCTTAGTCAAGAAAAAACACTAAAACGCAACCTTCGTCAATCAGAAAATCGCTCAAAAATTGATCTAGAAAGTTGCGTTTTCCGCCGACCACACTGCTTTTGTTGCCTTGATAGCGTTCTAAATAGTCAAGGGCGGTAAAGCCTTGCATGAAAAATTGAACCACTTTGTGAATAGTCTGTCTTGAACGATAAAGCAAGCGTGCAATTTCTGTTGTAGGAGT
>NZ_KQ969552.1:343803-345621 GCF_001578945.1 Streptococcus oralis | reverse complement strand
CTATACCATTGAAGAATGGTATGGAAAGAAGTCAAAAATGTATAGGGAACATGTTAAAAAATCTAAAAAGAGATAAAGGTTTATAGAGACTATTAGTCCGTCTCGCTCCGTCAGGTGCGAGACAAATAAACTACCCGCTATGCGGGTGCGCATTGAAGGTTATACCAAAAAAAACTCCAAACGCGATACAATAAAGGTGTTCAAGCCAATTGTAAAGCGAAAGGAGAAGAAAAATTATCCAGTGGATGATTTTTGCCGAAACCTAAAAATAAAAAAGTTGAGGGCACAAAAGGCACATAGTTTATCACACACAAAGTGGATGTGTTCTATCACATTGTGTTTACCCCTAAGTATAGACGAAAAGTGATCTATAATCAATATCGAAGTAGTTTAGGCGAAATATTTCATCGTTTGTGCAGTTATAAAGGTGTTGAAATTATCGAAGGTCACTTGATGCCTGATCATGTACATATGTTAGTAAGTATTCCACCGAGGATAAGTGTTTCAAGTTTCATGGGATATTTAAAAGGTAAAAGTGCACTCATGATGTTTGATAAACACGCCAACCTCAAGTACAAGTTTGGGAATCGGCATTTCTGGGCAGAAGGTTATTATGTGAGTACAGTGGGACTTAATGAAGCCACAATTAAGAAATATATTCAAGATTAAAGAAATTATCCAGTGGATGATTTCTTCACGAGTCTAAAAATTTGAGAACGAGTAAAGCATGATATATCATTGGATAAATTAAGTGTAAAAGAATATGAGGATCCCTTTAGGGATAGTGGTAAGTAATGCGAACACCTCTTTGAGAGGTTTGTGAAGAGTCAAGAGCAATGAGGCTTGAACAACGTGAAAGCCAGCGTCTTTAGGCGCTGGCTGGTAATTTGGGCTTATAGCCCTGGTGCAAACCACCCGTTAGATGGGTGGTTATGCTTGCTAGAAAAAGGGATTGAAAGTCTTTTCATGAGCGATGGTCGTAGCTGGCCCGTGTCCAGGATAGACATCGTAGTTAGGAAGTGTGAAGAGTTGCGTCTGAATGCTATGGAGAAGTTGTTCCGTGCTTCCTGTAGGAAGGTCTGTCCGACCGATGGTTTCACGGAACAGAGCATCTCCGGTCAAGACTAGATGGGCATCAGGAAAGACCAGAGAAACACCGCCAATAGAGTGCCCTGGAGTCGGTAGAACTGTAAAATGAAATTCCTCAAGCTGGTATTCTTGATGAAAGACATAGGTGTGTTCAGCTGGTTTGCAGATGACATCAGCCATATCGTCATGACGAGGTAGACCAGAGAGATTGTCAACGGGAGTATAGAGCCAAGAAGCTTCACTCTCTGCTACATAAACTGGGGGATTTCCAAAAGTATCACGAACCAAGTCCAGACTCATAATATGGTCGTAGTGGGTGTGGGTCAGGAGAATCGCACAGACGGGTTTGTTGATTTTCTCGATGATCTTGCGAATGGCTTCCCAATGGCTACCTGGGTCAACCACAATTAGGTGTTGGTCTCCTTCCAGGTAATAAGTGTTTTCATAGGCAACGGGATTCACGGTTTTATGGATTTTCCTACTGGCTCCAATCTCAAAGAATGTACTAAACTAAGTATAGCATAGAAGAGGGAAATAAAGTGAAAAGAAAGTCCCTCTTTTGTGTTAGAGGGACAACGATTATTATTTAAACTTGAAACCTTCGTAAATGAGTTTTGCTTTGGGATTCTTTTTCTTGATTTGCTTAGCAAGGGCCTTCATCATAGGAAGAGGTCCACACATATAGACCGTAGTCTGGTCAGGGATTTCTTCTTGATCCAAAGTCAGGTA
>NZ_KQ969552.1:337377-343783 GCF_001578945.1 Streptococcus oralis | reverse complement strand
AGTCTGGTCAGGGATTTCTTCTTGATCCAAAGTCAGGTATCCTTTTTCATTGCTATCGACCAGCTGCAGGTCAAAGTTAGCATTTTGACGAGCGTAGTCTCGAAGTAGATCTAGGTAGACAGCATTTTCTTCCCCACGGAAACTGTAGTAGAAGCGGACGTTCCTGTCTAGGATAGGATGTTCCCGGATATAAGAGATGAAAGGTGTCATTCCAATTCCACCTGCGATCCAGATTTGCTGTTTTGGACCGTGTTTCATAGTCATATGACCATAGGCGCGATCAACCGCAACTTTGCTACCAACTTGAAGATTATCATAGATATTCTTGGTGTGATCGCCAGAGTTTTTAATCGTAAAATAAAGAGTTCGTCCTTGCCCTCCTGAGATGGAGAAAGGGTGTGGAGCAGTCTCAAAACCTTCCTGGAAAATTTTTAGAAAAGCAAATTGTCCATATTCATAGTTGAAGGGATGGCTGAGGTGAATTCTAATTTCAGTCGTATCATGGTTGAGGTGTTTAATGTCTACGATTTTTCCAAGATAGGTGAAACCAACCTTTTGGTAAAGGAAAATAATATAGAAGCCTGCAAGCAAGCCTAAAAGAGCATAGATTCCAAAGATAAGACCTAGGAAACTAAAGGAGAGAAGACGATTTCCCATAATCATCAAAACATGAAAAAGGCCAAAGATATAGGCTAGATAAACCAAGCGATGAATCCATCTCCAAGCTTCATACTGGATGTACTGTCCTAGATAAGCAACCAGAACAATGCTGATAAAGATATAGATAGCGATATTTCCAAACTGGGCGGCCAAATGCGAACCCCAGAGACCGCCCATGCTAAAGTTGTGTAGGGTTAGTAGGAGAATGGATAGAAAAGCGGTGAATTTATGAGCTAGATACATCTTTTCAAGTCCGTTAAACCAAGCCTCAAGCAGGGGTAAACGGCTAGCTAGTATAAAAGTAAGTGAGAGGGTAGTGAGAGCTAAACCAGGGATTAGAAATTGACTAACGCCTGAACTGAGCCAAGCTAGGATGGTCAGAAGCATACTAAACCCGATAAATAAAATACCTTTTAATGATTTCATAGTGGAAGTCCTTTCATGGATTATCTTGCATTAGATGTAATAAGATTCATTACATTTTAACAAAAAATGAATCTGTCGTCAAGGTTTGTGATTTAGGCTACCTTTTCTGACCCTTTTTTCTAAAAAAGCCAACGAATCGGTGATTCATTGACTTTCTTATCTTAACGATTTTTCCATGCTTGGTAGCGGGTGTCGATCAAGAGTTGGGTTAAGCGTCCCATGGTTTCTTTTTCATCAGGAGTGAGGGATTGGGCTTGAACAAAGAGATGGTGAATGTGTTCAATGACCTTGAAGGAAGAGAGGTCGTTGATAGAGGAGATACCTGCATCGAGAATGATTCCAAAAAAGAGGTCGAAGTAGAGCTGCAGTTCTTCGTCAGGAACGGTTTCAACCCATTCCTTAAAGGTTGTATCGACTTGTTGACTGTCACTATTGATCTCGTCCAGTTGGACAAAGTGTTTGTCTTCAACCTGCCAACTAAAGGTGTCGTGCTGGGCAAGGCCACCTAGGGCAGTGCTTCGAACGACGATTTTTTTATCAGGAATTTCCAGCATCATCCCGATGATAGAACCCTGTGGGATAAATACTTTTGTTCTGTCTATCATGTTTTGATAGCCTAGTGTTTCGGTTAGTTCCTTGTGAAGTCCAGGGGCGTCAAAAGTATAGACAGCGACAATGTTTTTCTGCAAGTTTGGATCAAGTTGACTGGAAGCATAGACAGCTAGATTACCCCCTTTTGAGTGTCCTGCTAGGATGACCTTTTGGTTAGGATGTTGGGTAAAAAAGTTCTCTAAATACTGGAGGGCATGTTTTTGAGCTGGGATTTCCTTCATATAGGTCATATGGAAATCTTCTTTCCAACCAATGATACTGTCGTCAGTTCCGCGAAAAACAAGCAAATAGGTATCGAGACTGATACGATAAGTCATGGCTGCAAACTGTTTTTGCAATTCAGGATCAATATCGTTGATAAAGTCTGAGAGCTTGCAATTTTTAAAGCGTTTGTGTTGAGCGAGCTGATCCAACAACTGGAGACGGTTTTTATTGGTCAACATCGTCGTTTCTCTAGGGATTTGGGGTGCTAGATCTATGAGACGTTTTGGTTCTTGGGTGACTACATCATCGAAAGGAAGATAGGTTAATTCAGTCAAGGCAAGAACGTCTAACTCATTCACGGGGAGGTCATAAAAGGAATCGTATGCTACATCATTCAGGTAGTCAAAAATATTGGCCATAAAAGCTCCTTTCTCTATGTTTATCCTATCACATTTACCTAGAATTAGCTAGTGGGCTTGTTCGAATGACCTAGTAGGGTTTGATTCAGATACATAGAAGACAGGCTGCTCCTATTTTAAACCTCTAAACGAGCTTACTTGAATATTTTTGCTATCGATTCCATTTTCCTTTAAAAAATTCTTCATCTCATTTACATCATCAGGCTGGCCGGTGATGAGATAGCTAGCTTGATTGCCGTATTTATCAATAGCATTTTTTAAAAATTCTTGACTTTGAGAAAGTTCATCGCTAGTTTTATAAGTAAAATTCGGTGTTTTTTGAGCCAGTTCTTTCATCTCATTATAGAAAATAGTAACTCCTTTGTCAAAATGGTTGAGAATAATCGGACATTTACCAGCCCATTCTTTGATAAGGGGGCGTAGAGCAGAAATGCCGACATCAGATGCAAAGCAAACTAGTGGCTTATTCGTATCTTTAACAGTCAAAGAGGAATCCAGCCAACTCATCTCAATCTCACTGCCAACCGGTAAATGTGTTAAGGTGTTCTTAAAGTTGCTACCACTATTATGAGTCAAAATGAGAATTTCATCTTCATCAGGTGTGGAGGCAATGGTTAGCCATCGACTGGTCTGCTCACCCTTAGCTTCGTTTTTCCTAGAAGCGGACGAGGTATCAGGGAGTGTAAACTTAGCATAAGCTCCAGCTTTCCAGACTTGATGACTCGGCTTTGTGATATGAATTAAATACAGATCTTCGGTGGGATTTTCGATGGATTTTATCGATAATGTTTGACTTCGTCCAAGATAGGCGATGGCACCCCAAGTTAGAAGGGCTAGTAATCCAAGTGTTGATAGAATGATAATAAACATTTTTTTACCTCTTTTCATTTTTTATGACTCCTTTTCTTAATTTTATGAATGAACTAGAAAATGATTCATTCATGTCTTTTCAAAAAATAAAGAAATCCATTCTTTATTTTAGAACTCCTTTAATGAAGTTGGTTGCAAGTATTTCAACAGTTTTGCCAATATCTGGAAAATCTTTTTCCGTGATATGCATATCCATATAGTAAAACAGATTATAAACCTGTAAAATATCTTGAATCTTTTCTGGCGAGTACCCTTCAGCCTGCATACGATTTGTAAAAGTTTTAACTAGAAACTGATGAAAAGGATTTGCGACTTTGCCTTCTTCCGAGGAATAGTAGCTGTGCAACTCATCTGCGATGGCAGGATTGTACCATTCTGCAAGGATTTTATTGGAAGAAACGAGAATTCTGGACTGAGCAAAGAGTTGACCAATGAGGTCGATCATGTCAATTTCCCAATCCAGTTCTTCGATCATAGCTTGGCGAACACGGTTGTTTTCATCTATATAGATGTCTAGAAAAATGGCTTCTTTACTTTCGTAATAGTTATAAAAAGAGCCAACTGCCACCCCAGCTTGCCTAGCAATTTCTGAAATTCCTGTCGCCTTGTAACCTTTTTTCGAAAAAACTTCATAGGCCGCTGTCTTTAAAGCTTGTTTTTTGTCCAATATGATTTAGCCTCCTTTGTTTTATGAATGAATAAACCGATTTGTTCATTCATATTCTAACAAATCATGGCTAGTTTGTCAATAAGAAGGCTAGATCTATTAAATAAGTGAAAGAGACGCTAACTAAATGAGCACAAAAAGGAAAATATAGGATAAGGCTGGAACTATAATTAAAAATAAGGTATGATATCAGTGGGAATGTTCTCTATTTAGCATCTGTTTTCTGATCTGGATTTGGGGAATAGGCTGCTAAACAGTATGAGATACTAATCCGTAAATCTGATATGAAGGGTTTTGATACTTTGAGAAATAGCAAAGGAGGAGCGCATGCACAAGATTTTACTAGTAGAAGATGACCAAGTCATTCGGCAACAAGTTGGAAAACTGCTCTCTGAGTGGGGCTTTGAGGTCGTTTTGGTAGAGGATTTTATGGAAGTATTGAGTCTTTTTGTTCAGTCAGAACCTCATTTGGTCCTCATGGATATTGGTCTGCCTCTTTTTAATGGTTACCACTGGTGTCAGGAGATTCGCAAGATTTCCAAGGTACCCATCATGTTTCTCTCTTCGAGAGATCAAGCGATGGATATCGTCATGGCGATCAATATGGGAGCTGATGACTTTGTGACCAAGCCTTTTGACCAGCAGATCCTCCTTGCTAAGGTTCAGGGCTTGTTGCGCCGTTCTTACGAATTTGGGCGTGATGAAAGTCTGCTGGAGTATGCGGGTGTGATCCTCAATACCAAGTCTATGGACCTGCACTATCAGGGGGAAGTCTTGAGTTTGACCAAGAATGAATTTCAGATTTTGCGGATTTTGTTTGAACATGCGGGTAATATCGTGGCGCGAGATGACCTGATGCGAGAACTCTGGAATAGTGACTTTTTCATCGATGATAATACCTTGTCTGTCAATGTTGCTCGTTTGCGTAAAAAGTTGGAGGAGCAAGGTTTAGCAGGGTTTATCGAAACCAAGAAAGGGATAGGATACGGACTGAAACATGCTTGATTGGAAATCATTTTTTCTAGCCTATCTGCGTTCTCGCAGTCGCATCTTTGTCTATATTTTTTCATTAGGCTTTCTCGTCCTTCTCTTTCAGTTTTTATTTGCTAGTCTAGGAACTTATTTTCTTTATTTCTTTCTGCTCAGTGGTTTTCTGACCTTCTTATTTTTGGCTTGGGATATATTTGCAGAAGCTCAGGTTTACCGTCAGGAAGTACTCTATGCTGAGAGAGACCCCAAGTCTCCTCTGGAATGTGCGCTAGCAGAAAAGCTCGAAGAGCGTGAGTCTGAATTGTATCAAAAGAAGTCAGAAGCCCAGAGCAAGCTGACGGATTTGCTTGATTACTATACCTTGTGGGTTCATCAGATCAAAACGCCCATTGCAGCGAGCCGTCTCTTGGTAGCAGAAGTCTCTGATCGTGAGGTCAAGCAGCAACTGGAACAGGAAATCTTTAAGATTGACTCCTATACCAATCTGGTATTGCAGTATCTTCGTTTGGAGAGCTTCCACGATGACTTGGTATTTGAAAAGGTTCAAGTGGAGGATCTGGTGAAGGAAGTGGTTCGCAAGTATGCCCTTTTCTTTATCCAAAAAGGACTGACGGTCAATCTCCATGACCTTGACAAAATCATCGTGACCGATAAGAAGTGGCTGTTGGTCGTCATTGAACAAATCCTCTCAAACAGCCTGAAATACACCAAGGAAGGTGGCTTAGAGATTTATATGGAAGGCCAGGAGCTCTGTATCAAGGATACGGGAATCGGGATTAAAAACAGCGATGTGATCCGAGTCTTTGAACGTGGCTTTTCAGGATATAATGGTCGTTTGACCCAGCAGTCATCTGGACTTGGACTTTATCTATCTAAGAAAATTTCTGAAGAACTGGGGCATCAGATTCGCATCGAGTCTGAGGTCGGGACAGGAACAACAGTACGCATCAAATTCGCTGAAGTGAAGCTTGTTATTGAGTAAAAATAGATGAGAAAAAGCCTCCGAATGGAGGCTTTTGTGTTAACTACTTATTTCTCAACGCGTGATTTGTTGGCAATATCAGCCAGAATAGTTTTTACAAACTCATCAACTGAGACAGTTTGTGTTTCTTTTTGTCCATAGCGACGAACGTTGACAGTTCCGTCTTCCATTTCCTTGTCTCCAACGATCAATTGGTAAGGAATCTTGCTGGTTTGAGAAGCACGGATCTTGAACTGCATTTTTTCATTTCGTTCGTCTACATCGGCACGGACACCGCGATCACGGAGTTTTTTAGCCACTTCCCAAGCGTAGTCCACGTGCTTTTCGTTGGATACTGGGATGAGGGTTACTTGGTGTGGTGCAAGCCATGTTGGGAATGCACCCTTGTAGTTTTCGATCAAGATAGCTGTGAAGCGTTCCATGGTTGAGATAATGCCACGGTGGATCATGACTGGACGGTGCTCTTCACCGTCAGCTCCAATGTATTTGAGGTCAAAGCGTTCTGGAAGCAAGAAATCAAGCTGAATAGTAGAAAGGGTTTCTTCTTTTCCAAGGGCAGTCTTAACTTGGATATCC
>NZ_KQ969552.1:320561-337357 GCF_001578945.1 Streptococcus oralis | reverse complement strand
GGCTGCTTCTCCTTCGGCTTCAAAGTAGTCCACACCCATCTTATCAAGAGCTGCACGGAGCATGGTTTGAGCATTTTCCCACATTTCATCGTTGTCAAAGTACTTGTGAGTATCTTGAGGGTCACGAAGAGAGAGACGGAAGCGGTATTCAGTCAAGTTGAAGTCTTCATAAACATCGATAATCAACTGAAGGGCACGTTGGAATTCTTCTTGGATTTGTTCAGGAGTGACAAAGAGGTGACCGTCGTTGAGAGACATTTCACGCACACGTTGAAGACCAGTGAGGGCACCAGATTTCTCGTAACGGTGCATCATACCGATTTCAGCGATACGGATTGGCAATTCACGGTAAGAGTGAACATGGTGTTTGTAGACTTGGATGTGGTGTGGGCAGTTCATTGGACGAAGAACAAATTCTTCCCCGTCACCCATATCCATAGTTGGGAACATGTCTTCTTGGTAATGATCCCAGTGACCAGAAGTCTTGTAAAGCTCTACAGAAGCAAGTGGTGGAGTGTAGACGTGTTGGTAGCCAGAAGCCAACTCTTTATCGACAATGTAGCGTTCCAATTCACGACGGATAGTCGCACCATTTGGCAACCAGAATGGCAAACCTTGTCCTACTTCTTGTGAAATCATGAAGAGGTCAAGCTCTTTACCAAGTTTGCGGTGGTCACGTTCTTTGGCTTCTTCACGCATTTGAAGGTAGTTTTTCAAGTCTTTTTTGTCAAACCATGCTGTACCGTAGATCCGTTGCATCATAGCGTTATCGCTATTTCCGCGCCAGTAAGCACCAGCTACATGGAGAAGGTGGAAGATTTGGATGCGACCTGTTGAAGGCACGTGAGGGCCACGGCAAAGGTCCACGTATTCACCCTGACGGTAGATAGTCAAACCACCTTCGTCCTCAGAGTGTTCTTCAATCAATTCCAACTTGTAAGGGTCGTTCTTAAAGATTTCACGTGCCTCGTCCTTGGTAACTTCCTCACGAATGGATGGGAAGTTTTCTTTGACGATTTTTTGCATTTCTTCTTCGATACGAGGAAGGTCTTCGTTAGAGATTTGACCAGCAGTATTGTCTGTATCGTAGTAGAAGCCATCTTCAATAGCTGGACCAACTCCCAAGTGAATGTCTGGGAAAAGGCGACGAGCTGCTTGGGCGAACAAGTGGGCAGCTGAGTGACGTAAGATTGGAAGGGCATCTTCGTGGTCAGGTGTCACGATTTCGATGCTACCATCTTCAGTGATAGCACGAGTCGTGTCGATGAGTTTGCCGTTGAATTTACCAGCCAAGGCTTTTTTAGCTAAGGAATTGCTGATGCTTTGTGCAATTTCAAAAGTTGTCACGCCAGATTCGAATTCACGAACAGCGCCATCTGGGAAAGTAATCTTAATCATGGTTTTCTCCTTAAATATTTATTCTATTTTTGTTGGACAATTTTAAGAGCCGAGCAACTTCTTCCGCAGTCTGATTCTCTGATTGACTACCATCTGTTACGAGGCTAGGATAGCCTAATCTCACCGCTTCCTTACGAACCATTTGAGCAAAAAGAATGTCTCGTTGCATCCAGTTTTCAAAAGCTTGCTCGGGGTTGGTTGTACCCTCTAAGACATAAGGAACCCATTCTCTCTGTATATAATGCTTTTTTTGAAAATCAGCTGTCGGAGTCAAACATAGATAGGAAGACACTGGACATTCAAGCTCCTTTACCAAGTGAGGCAAAAGTCCTGCCCCCTCCACCAAGAGAGGTCTATCTTGATTTTTTATCAAGTAAGATTTCACATAAGGAAAAATCTCTTCATAAAAGCGCCATTCTTCATCTGCCATCTCTTCTGGATTTCTCATCCAGATTTGTTCTGGACTTCTATCCTGTCTAAGAAGGCAAATTGGCTGTGAGTCTGCACTTGCTTGACTCATCATCTCATCTACCAAATCATCCAGTTTGATATGAATCAGCTGATACTGTCTAGCAAGAAGTGAAGAAATTGTTGACTTTCCACTACAAGGCGATCCGCCAATCATATAAAGCATCATTCTTCCTCCTTCTGACAAAATAAAAACGACATCCTCGAAAGGACGTCGTAACGTGGTTCCACCTTCATTTATGTTCCTCAAAAAAGAGGGACACCTCTGATTGGCTCTAACGTAGCCACCGTTTTATGTTTTCATAAAAGTCAGTAGAGTAGTATCAGTTTAGGCTCTCTATGCGTTTCCAGCAACCACGCACTCTCTAGTAGAAAGGGGCTAAGTGACTTGTCTCTATGCATTATTATAGCATGATTGCGAGATTTTTCAAGGATTTTGTGAAAGTTTTTTATTTTTTCCGTGCTGGAGCATGTATTTAATACCTGAACCTGAAGCCATACCAAGTAGGGCAAAGAGTTCATAAGCTAGGAAATAAACGAGAATGAATTCATTGAAAGTAATGATGGTAAAGCAATAGAGAAGAGCAATACCGAGCAGCCACCACAATGAGAATTGGAAACGGTAGCTATAAAGAAGGGACACGATAAAGGTTGCCAAAGGTGAAAAGAGGATGATGTTGTAAATGTAAAGCCCTTTCAGCGTATAAGGATCAGATATCAGCAACAAAAGCAACTCATAGAGGGGCCAGTAAAAGAAGAAAATGACAAGGCAGTATGGGATATACTTAAGATATTTCCGCATGGCAATAGTCCTCCAATCTGCAAAAATAGAGAGATGTTGAAGACCACATGATCCTAAATGAAGGGGAGCTCTCTACCTATATTATAGCACGATTTGGAAGCTCTTACAAGTTAATACAGTGAGCAGTGATAGTGATTTTTTGCAGTGTTTTCTGCTATAATACTAACAGAAGAAGTAAGAGGAAATGAGGAGAAAGAATGACGAAAATAGCAGTTCTTTCAGACATACATGGGAATACAAGCGCCTTGGAAGCTGTACTGGCTGATGCAAAAGCGGAAACGGTAGATGAGTACTGGCTTTTGGGGGATATTCTTATGCCTGGAACAGGACGTAGAAGGATTTTGGACCTCTTGGCTAGCTTGCCCATTACAGTAAGAGTTCTTGGAAATTGGGAGGATAGTCTCTGGCGTGGTTTGCATCGCAAGCTAGATCCAACAAAAGCTAGTCATCGCTATCTCCTACGCCAATGCCAGTATATCTTAGAAGAGATTAGCCCTAAAGAAATAGAAGACCTCCACAATCAACCCATGCAAGTTCACCGTCGGTTCGGTAATTTGACGGTAGGAATCACTCACCATCTCCCTGATAAAAACTGGGGTAGAGAGTTGATTCATATGGGAAAACAAGAAGATTTTGATAGATTAGTGACGGAACCGCATGCCTCTATCGCAGTATATGGGCATATTCACCAGCAGTTGCTTCGTTACGGAAGTGATGGGCAGTTGATTCTTAATCCAGGTTCGATTGGGCAACCCTTCTTTTTAGATGCGGGATTACGTAAGGACCTGCGGGCTCAGTATATGATTTTAGAGTTTGATGAAGCAGGTTTGGCTGATGTTGATTTTCGTCGAGTGGATTATGATGTAGAAGTCGAATTGCAGTTGGCTAAAGATTTGAAGCTCCCCTATTTCCAGATCTACTATGAAAGTTTAGTAAATGGAATTCATCATACTCATAACCATGAATTGCTAAATGAGATCGCTCAAGAGCAGGGGCATGATATTGAGTTGGATGAATGGTTGGATAGTGGTAATGATTGACATTACAACGAAAAAGCGTATAATAAATAGAGAACCCAACAACTAATATTCATTAGAAGGAGACGATATGCAGATATCAAGTCGATTTACCATTGCAACTCATATGCTGATTATCATTGCACTAGAGGGACGAAAAAATAAAGTGACAAGTGATTTTTTGGCAGGAAGTGTCGGAGTGAACCCAGTCATTATCAGAAAGACCTTGTCCCAGTTGAAGAAAGCTGAGTTAATTTCAGTTGCGCGTGGGACAGGTGGTGCAGAGATTGCCAAGGATTTGCAACAAATCACACTCCTAGATGTTTATCAGGCAGTGGAGTGTTTGGGGAAAAAAGGTGAGCTTTTTAGTTTTCACGAGAATCCCAATCCCAATTGCCCTATCGGTGCCAACATCCATAGTGTGCTAGATAAAAAATTAATTGAAGTCCAGCAAGCAATGGAAAACCAACTTGGTCAGACGAGTTTGGCTCAAGTTGTGGCAGATGCTGAGGCGAAAATACCTAGGTAAGAGGATTTTATTCCTCTTTTTTGTGTGTCAGACTGGCAAATGGACTTCTGGTAGCGACCTTAAAATAATTGAATAAAAATATGAAAAAACAACATGTAACAATTGACATTACAAAAAAATGTGATATACTTTTATTGTAACAAAAGTATTTACAACAAAACGGAGGAAAGAAAATGAAAATTGCAGTAGTAGCGGCAAATGGTGCAGCAGGTCAATTGATTGTTAAAGAAGCTTTGGAACGTGGTCATGAAGTGACAGCAATCGTCCGCTCTGAGAATAAGAGTCAAGCAGAGAAAGTCCTTGTAAAAGATTTATTTGATCTAACTAAAGAAGATTTGAAAGACTTTGATGTAGTTGTCTCAGCTTTTGGAGCTTTTACTCCTGAAACACTGACACTACATAGCAAGTCGGTTGAACACTTCAATGACTTGCTTGCAGGAAGTGATACCCGCTTAGTGATCGTTGGTGGAGCGGGGAGTCTGTATGTAGATGAAACTAGAACTACGCGTCTCTTGGATACGCCAGATTTTCCTGATGAGTTCAAACCGCTTGCCAGTGCTCAGGCGGATGAATTGGATTTGATTCGTCAGAAAAACGATTTGAAATGGACCTTTGTGAGTCCAGCAGCGGATTTTGCTCCAGAAGCACCAAAAACGGGAACCTATGTACTAGCTGGAGAAGTCTTTACTGTTAATGACAAAGGAGCTAGTTTTATCAGTTATTCTGATTACGCCGTAGCAATGATGGACATTATTGAATCAGGCAAGTATGAGCAAGAACGCATTTCTGTTCGAGGAAAATAGAAAAAGAATGATGAGAGAAACATGAGCAGTAGATTTGCTCATGTTTTTTTAGCAAATATCTAAATAGAGAAATACCTCAAATCATGTTATAATGAGAGGATAGAATTCTTAGAAAGAGTGGATGTTTTTTTGATAACTCCTACTTATGAATGGCAGTTTGCCCCGCAGGTTGAAGATGCGGATTTTACAAAGATAGCCAAGAAGGCTGGACTGGGTCCTGAGGTGGCTCGGTTATTATTTGAAAGAGGGATTCAGGATGAAGAAAGTCTAAAGAAATTTTTAGAACCTTCTTTGGAGGACTTGCATGACCCCTATCTGCTCCATGATATGGACAAGGCAGTGAAAAGGATTCGTCAGGCCATTGAAGAAGGGGAAAACATTCTCATCTATGGAGACTACGATGCGGATGGTATGACTTCGGCTTCGATTGTGAAGGAAAGTTTGGAACAGCTTGGCGCTGAGTGCCGTGTTTATTTGCCAAATCGTTTTACCGATGGCTATGGCCCCAATGCCAGTGTCTATAAATACTTTATCGAGCAAGAGGGAATCTCCTTGATTGTGACAGTGGACAATGGGGTTGCTGGTCATGAAGCCATTGAACTAGCTCAGTCTATGGGAGTTGATGTCAT
Source organism: Streptococcus oralis (assembly GCF_001578945.1). Classification (GTDB taxonomy): domain Bacteria; phylum Bacillota; class Bacilli; order Lactobacillales; family Streptococcaceae; genus Streptococcus; species Streptococcus oralis_Q. The sequence continues at coordinate 331,712 of NZ_KQ969552.1, read as the reverse complement.
TGTGACCGACCATCATTCCATGCCGGAAACTCTTCCTGATGCCTATGCTATTGTTCACCCTGAGCATACAGATGCGGACTATCCTTTCAAATATCTAGCTGGTTGTGGAGTGGCTTTCAAGTTGGCTTGCGCCCTTTTAGAAGAAGTGCAAGTGGAGCTACTCGATTTGGTAGCTATCGGCACCATTGCCGATATGGTGAGTTTGACGGATGAAAACCGTATCATGGTTCAATATGGTCTGGAAATGCTGGGGCATACTCAGCGTATTGGCCTGCAAGAAATGCTAGACATGGCTGGGATTGCTGCGAATGAAGTGACAGAAGAAACGGTTGGCTTTCAGATTGCCCCTCGTTTAAATGCCTTGGGCCGCTTGGACGATCCCAATCCTGCCATTGATTTGTTGACTGGGTTTGACGACGAGGAAGCTCATGAGATTGCTCTCATGATTCATCAGAAAAATGAAGAGCGCAAGGAAATCGTCCAGTCTATCTACGAAGAAGCTAAGACCATGGTGGATCCTGAGAAGAAGATCCAGGTTTTGGCCAAGGAAGGCTGGAATCCTGGAGTTCTGGGTATCGTGGCTGGACGCTTGCTGGAAGAATTGGGACAGACAGTCATCGTTCTTAATATAGAAGAAGGTCGTGCCAAGGGTAGCGCTCGTAGTGTGGAAGCGGTCGATATTTTTGAAGCCTTGGATCCCCATCGCGATCTCTTTATCGCCTTTGGTGGCCATGCTGGTGCAGCAGGAATGACGCTGGAAGTTGAGAAACTTTCAGATTTATCTCAGGTCTTGGAAGACTATGTCCGTGAAAAAGGTGCAGATGCTGCTGGCAAGAACAAGTTAAATCTAGATGGAGAGCTGGATTTGGAGACACTTAGTTTGGAAACGGTCAAAAGCTTTGAACGCTTGGCACCTTTTGGAATGGACAATCAGAAACCTGTCTTTTATATCAAGGATTTTCAGGTTGAAAGTGCTCGTACCATGGGAGCAGGTAATGCTCATCTCAAACTAAAAATTTCCAAGGGTGAGGCGAGTTTTGAAGTGGTGGCCTTTGGACAAGGTAGATGGGCGACAGAGTTTGCTCAAACAAAAAACCTAGAATTGGCAGTCACCTTGTCTGTCAATCAATGGAATGGTCAGACTGCCCTCCAGTTGATGATGGTGGATGCGCGTGTGGAAGGTGTTCAACTCTTTAACATTCGTGGGAAGAATGCAGTCTTGCCAGAAGGGGTTCCAGTTTTGGATTTCTCTGGAGAAGTGCCGAATTTGACGAATAGTGAGGTGGTTGTCGTAAAAAACATTCCTGAGGATATGACCTTGCTGAAGACTATTTTTCAGGAACAGCATTTCTCAGCTGTCTATTTCAAAAATGACATTGACAAGGCCTACTATCTGACAGGTTACGGGACTAGGGAACAGTTTGCTAAATTGTACAAGACTATTTACCAGTTCCCAGAGTTTGATATTCGCTACAAGCTCAAAGATTTGGCGACTTATCTCAATATTCAACAAATCTTGCTGGTCAAGATGATCCAAGTATTTGAAGAGCTGGGCTTTGTGACGATCAAAGATGGTGTCATGACAGTCAATAAAGATGCGCTGAAAAGGGAAATTGCTGAAAGTCAGATTTATCAAAATCTCAAACAAACTGTAAAAAATCAAGAAATGATGGCGCTAGGTACGGTGCAAGAAATTTATGACTTTTTGATGGAAAAAGAAGAATAGCATATTGGAGAGAGTTGGGCAACCAGCTCTTTTTTAAAAACCGATCTTCGTTTTGAAAATCATCAAAAAAATGGTATAATGGTAGGAAAAGATTCGGCTGAAAGTTTTAGAACTTTTAGAATAAGAGGGTAAACCTACCCTATAATCAAGATAATTAAGTTTCGGAGGGAAAATGAGTAATATCAGTTTAACAACACTAGGTGGTGTACGAGAAAACGGGAAAAATATGTACATTGCTGAAATCGATGGTTCTATTTTTGTTTTGGATGCAGGGCTTAAATACCCTGAAAATGAACAACTAGGGGTTGATGTCGTCATTCCAAACATGGACTACCTTTTTGAAAATAGCGATCGTATCGCAGGGGTCTTTTTGACCCACGGACATGCGGATGCCATTGGTGCCCTGCCTTATCTTTTGGCAGAGACTAAGGTGCCTGTGTTTGGTTCTGAGTTGACCATTGAGTTGGCCAAACTCTTTGTCAAGGGAAATGATACGGTTAAGAAATTCAATGACTTCCATGTGATTGATGAGAATACGGAGATTGATTTTGGAGGGACGGTGGTTTCCTTCTTCCGTACAACTCACTCTATCCCAGAAAGTTTAGGAGTAGTCCTGAAAACAGCAGAGGGCAATATCGTCTACACAGGTGACTTCAAGTTTGACCAGACAGCTAGCGAATCTTATGCGACGGATTTTGCTCGTTTGGCAGAGATCGGTCGTGATGGTGTCTTGGCGCTCCTCAGTGATTCAGCCAATGCAGACAGCAATATTCAAGTGGCGAGCGAGAGTGAAGTTGGGGATGAAATTACCCAGACCATTGCAGACTGGGAAGGTCGTATCATCGTTGCGGCAGTTGCCAGCAACCTCTCTCGTATCCAGCAGGTTTTTGATGCTGCGGCGGATACAGGTCGCCGAGTCGTTTTGACTGGATTTGATGTTGAAAATATCGTTCGTACAGCGATTCGTCTCAAAAAATTATCCCTAGCTAATGAAAGCCTTTTGATTAAACCAAAAGAAATGTCTCGTTTCGAAGACCATGAGTTGATTATCCTTGAGACAGGTCGTATGGGTGAACCTATCAATGGACTTCGTAAGATGTCTATTGGGCGCCACCGTTATGTAGAAATCAAGGATGGGGACTTGGTTTATATTGTAACAACTCCATCCACCGCCAAAGAAGCAGTTGTGGCTCGCGTTGAAAATATGATTTACCAAGCTGGTGGTGTGGTGAAACTCATTACCCAAAGCTTGCGAGTATCAGGACATGGGAATGCGCGTGATTTGCAGTTGATGATCAATCTTTTGCAACCAAACTACCTCTTCCCTATTCAAGGGGAGTATCGTGAGTTGGATGCGCATGCCAAGGCTGCCATGGCAGTTGGAATGTTGCCAGAGCACATTTTCATCCCTAAAAAGGGAACGACCATGTCTTATGAACATGGAGACTTTGTCCCAGCTGGAGCAGTTTCGGCAGGTGATGTCTTGATTGATGGAAATGCCATTGGTGATGTTGGGAATGTCGTTCTTCGCGACCGTAAGGTCTTGTCAGAGGATGGAATCTTTATCGTGGCTATCACTGTTAACCGTCGTGAGAAGAAAATTGTGGCTAAGGCTCGCGTCCATACACGTGGATTTGTTTATCTCAAGAAGAGCCGTGATATTCTCCGTGAAAGTTCAGAATTGATTAACCAAACGGTAGAAGAGTATCTTCAAGGCGATGACTTTGATTGGGCAGATCTCAAAGGCAAGGTTCGTGACAATCTGACCAAGTACCTCTTTGATCAAACCAAGCGTCGCCCAGCAATCTTGCCAGTCGTGATGGAAGCAAAATAATAAGCAGAATACCTACAGAAAAAGTCGAAATTCGGCTTTTTCTTATAGAATAGTAAAAGGAGACAACCATGGCAGTTATGAATATTGAGTATTACTCAAAAGTTTTGGATATGGAGTGGGGCGTTACCGTACTCTATCCAGATGCTAGTCGAGTGACTGAACCAGATTGCACAGATATTCCTGTTCTTTACCTTTTGCACGGAATGTCAGGAAACCAAAATAGCTGGCTCAAGCGAACCAATGTCGAGCGTTTGTTGCGCGGGACTAATCTCATTGTCATCATGCCCAATACTAGCAATGGCTGGTACACAGATACTCAGTATGGCTATAACTACTATACTGCTCTAGCAGAGGAGTTACCTCAGGTCATGAAACGATTCTTTCCCAATATGACCAGCAAGCGAGAAAAGACCTTTATAGCAGGCCTCTCCATGGGTGGCTATGGTTCCTTTAAGCTGGCTCTCGCAACCGATCGTTTTTCTCATGCGGCTAGTTTTTCTGGTGCGCTCAGTTTTCAGGAATTTTCTCCTGAAAGTCAGGATCTGGGATCGCTTGCCTACTGGCGAGGAGTTTTTGGAGAGATTAAAGACTGGACAGCTAGTCCTCATTCGCTTGAAAGTATGGCAGCAAAATCCGATAAAAAGACCAAACTATGGGCTTGGTGTGGAGAGCAAGACTATCTCTACTCTGCCAATAATCTCGCAGTGAAAAACCTCAAAAAACTTGGTTTAGAGGTGACCTATAGTCACAGTCCAGGTAAGCACGAGTGGTACTACTGGGAAAAACAATTGGAGCGTTTTTTGGCTACTCTACCAATTGACTTTGTCTTGGAAGAACGTTTATCTTAGTTTTAGGTTTCTTTCAGCTTTCTTCAGTAAAATAGAGAATCTATCTTGATCAAGTAGAATGTGATTTTAAGATAGATTCTTATTTTTATGAAAGGTGGAGTGTCATGTTCTGGATTATTCGATTATTGTTCCGATTTCTTTTGGGAATTTGGCGTTTCTTCTGGCGTCTGGTTTGGACCGTGGTTATTCTACTTCTCATTGCCTTTGGAGTACTTTGGTACCTGACAGGTGATTTTCATTCTGCGGTCAATCAGGTTGAAAAAATGAGTAAGATTGGCCAAGGTGGCTGGAATCAATGGAAGGAGACGGGAACGCTGGAAGTCTTGTCTCAGACAGACAGTCACCAACATGCAGAAGGCAAGTGGGCTCAGGCCTCAGCTCGCATCTATATTGAGCCTCAAATGGATGAGACCTTCCAAGCTGCCTATACAGAAGCGATTAAAAACTGGAACCAAACGGGAGCCTTTACCTTTGAGGTGGTTGCGGATCCTAGCCAGGCAGATATTGTGGCAAGTGAGATGAATGATGGTTCGACCGCTGTGGCTGGCCAAGCCGAGAGTCAAACCAATTTGTTAACCAATCAATTTATATCTGTAACGGTTCGCCTGAATCACTATTATCTATCCAATCCAAGCTATGGATACTCTTATGAACGGATCGTGCACACGGCGGAGCACGAGCTGGGGCATGCCATCGGATTGGATCATACCAACGAGACTTCTGTCATGCAGCCTGCAGGTTCCTATTATGGAATTCAGCCTCAGGATGTGACAGCTGTTCAAGAACTCTATACCAGTAGCGACTAGATGAAGTCGGTGCAATATGAAAAGAAATCAAAGCTCCTCCAACAAGTGATTGGTGGGGCTTTTTGTTCGTCCTGTTACGGCCTTTTTGCTATAATGGAACTATGAATAACTTGATCAAATCAAAACTAGAGCTCCTGCCGACCAGCCCTGGATGCTACATTCACAAGGATAAAAATGGTACTATTATCTATGTAGGAAAGGCTAAAAATCTGCGCAATCGCGTGCGGTCCTATTTCCGTGGCAGTCATGATACCAAGACGGAGGCTCTGGTATCTGAGATTGTGGATTTTGAATTTATCGTCACTGAGTCTAATATTGAGGCCCTTCTCCTAGAAATCAATCTCATCAAGGAAAACAAGCCCAAGTACAATATCATGCTTAAGGATGACAAGTCTTATCCCTTCATCAAAATCACAAATGAGCGCTATCCTCGATTGATTATCACCCGTCAGGTCAAAAAGGACGGTGGTCTTTATTTTGGCCCCTATCCAGATGTGGGGGCAGCCAATGAAATCAAGCGACTGCTGGATCGGATTTTCCCTTTTCGTAAGTGTACTAATCCACCGTCTAAGGTCTGTTTTTACTACCATATCGGCCAATGTATGGCCCACACCATCTGTAAGAAAGATGAGGCTTATTTCCAGTCCATGGCTCAGGAGGTTTCTGATTTCCTAAAAGGGCAGGATGATAAAATCATCGATGACCTTAAGGGCAAGATGGCAAAGGCAGCTCAAAGTATGGAATTTGAACGTGCGGCGGAATACCGTGACCTGATTCAGGCCATTGGAACTCTTCGGACCAAGCAACGGGTTATGGCAAAGGATCTCCAAAATCGAGATGTCTTTGGTTACTATGTGGACAAGGGCTGGATGTGTGTTCAGGTTTTCTTTGTTCGTCAAGGCAAGCTCATTGAGCGGGACGTCAACCTCTTCCCTTACTACAATGATCCGGATGAGGACTTCTTGACCTATGTGGGACAATTCTATCAAGAAAAATCTCACCTGATTCCCAATGAGGTATTGATTCCGCAGGATATCGATGAAGAAGCTATCAAAGCCTTGGTGGATAGCAAGATTCTCAAGCCCCAGCGTGGAGAGAAAAAACAACTGGTCAATTTGGCTATAAAGAATGCTCGTGTTAGTCTGGAGCAGAAGTTCAATCTGCTAGAAAAATCTGTCGAAAAGACCCAAGGGGCTATTGAAAATCTAGGACGCTTGCTCCAAATTCCCACCCCAGTACGTATCGAGTCCTTTGATAACTCTAATATCATGGGAACTAGTCCTGTTTCAGCTATGGTGGTCTTTGTCAACGGTAAACCGAGTAAAAAAGACTACCGCAAGTACAAGATAAAAACGGTTGTTGGCTCGGACGATTATGCTAGTATGAGAGAGGTCATTCGCAGACGCTATGGCCGAGTTCAGCGTGAGGGCTTGACCCCGCCAGATTTGATTGTCATTGATGGGGGGCAAGGTCAGGTCAATATCGCAAAGCAAGTTATTCAAGAAGAGCTGGGATTGGACATTCCCATTGCTGGTCTGCAAAAGAATGATAAGCACCAAACTCATGAATTGCTCTTTGGAGATCCGCTTGAAGTGGTGGAGTTATCGCGGAATTCTCAGGAATTTTTCCTCCTTCAACGCATCCAAGATGAGGTCCACCGCTTTGCTATCACTTTCCACCGGCAACTGCGCTCCAAAAACTCCTTTTCATCTCAACTGGATGGGATTGACGGTCTAGGACCTAAACGCAAGCAGAATCTCATGAAGCACTTCAAGTCTCTCACTAAAATCAAGGAAGCCAGTGTGGATGAGATTGTCGAAGTTGGGGTACCAAGAACAGTCGCAGAAGATGTGAAAAGAAAGTTGAACCCTCAGGAAGAAGTGGAATTGGCTCAAGTAGCGGAAGAGAGAGTAGATTACCAAACGGAAGGAAATCATCATGAACCATAAAATCGCAATTTTACTGTTCATGGCAATGCAACGGCACTAGAAGCAGTGATTGCAGAATCTTCGGAAGATTTAGATGGTTAACATATAAACAGAAGGCCGTAAAAACGGTCTTTTGTGGTATAATGGGAACGAAGTGAGCCAGAATGGAGTGTTAATTATGATACCTATAGAAAAAACAAATCCGTCTGAAGTTGAAAAAATTTGCTTGGAATTATATAAAAAAATGAATTTCCAAGATTATCCTGAATTTAAAGATGAGTTAAATAAATGGGTTGCAGATAATATACCAGAACTTGAGAGTGAAAAAGATACTTTTCTAAAGATAATGACTGCTGAGTATTCATTTTTAGAGAATTATAAAGGATTATTGGCTAATTTCATAGATGAAGAATCTAGATTAGCAAAGTATCTAAAAAAATCCTATGACAAGATAGATTCAAGGTTAAGGAAGAAAATAATTGATTTAAAGAACATTTCGGTATGCCCGTATTGCAATCGTAATTATATAAACTCAACATATAAAATACTTCATTGTAATAATTGTAGTCAAGACTTATTAGTAATTGATGAGGCTGAAAAAGAATGTCCGGGTTGCAAACAAGAAATTAACGGTCAGACTAAAGCAGTAAACACTGCTCAACTAGACCACTTTTTTTCAAAAGACAGCTATCCGTTATTTGCAGTTTCATTTTATAATTTAATTCCTAGCTGCTATAGCTGTAATCATGTAAAATCCAATAAGGATATAAAATATAGTCCCTATGACACTAGTTTTTCATTCGATGATGTAAAGTTTACATACGTTCTAAAGTCTGCTGATGAGATTGAAATCAAAATTAATTCTCATGATTCAGACTTTAAAAATGGAATTCGTGTTTTGGGTATAGAGGAGCTATATCAAGGACATATTGATGTAGTCAATGAATTGATTTGGAAAAAAGAAGTCTATACAGATAGTTATAGAGATGGTTTGTCAAAAATCTTAGATCAAACAAATCTTGCATTGAACAAGGCTGAGGTGAATCGCTTTATAACAGGATACTACACAGATAAAGAAAATTATGGGAAAAGACCACTTTCAAAAATGGTTACAGATATTAGCAAAGAAATTGGACTGGTAGGAGAAGAAGAATGAAATTAATTGCTTTGGTAATTAAACAGTATGATGAGCTTTTTAAAGAACAGATTTTTAATTTTTCAGATGAATATAAGGTTGATTTTAACTTTGAAACGAATGAACTTAAAATTGATAAAAATCCAGACTATATTGAAAATTTTTATGGAAGATCAGTTAATAATATTAGTTTAATATCAGGGATAAATGGTAGAGGGAAGTCTAGTATATTAAATATGCTTGTACATTATGATGTATTTCAAAATAAGGAAGCTTTTATTGAAGATAAGATATATTGTTTAGTTTTAAAAAGTGAAACAGAATTATATTTTGAGTACGTTTATAATTTCTTTGATAGTAGTAAATGTAGTCTTTATTTTGATGGTGAGCTGATGACTGGATTTTCTACTTTTATGGAGGGAAAAAACAAAGGGAGTATTAAGAGTTTTATATATAATTTAGAAAGTAGAGATAGTAGAAAAAATCCAAACATTTCAAGTATTATACTTGGCTTCTTACAAAGTCGTTTTAAAGAAAAACTTAAGAGGTACAGTGTATATAATAAAAATAAAAATCATCAAACTATTATTAACAGACATTTCACAGAGGCATATCCTAGCGATATTTTTGAAACTTATCAAAATTTGTATAAGGATGGACTAATTAAATCGGATCTGAAATTAAAATTGGAAATACAACTTGAAAATATAGAAGAGATATTTCCTTATATGAAATATGAGGAATATAAAAACAAGACAAAAGCCGAACGGTTTGGAGAGTTTGCCGAATTTAAAGAAGACTTTCTTGAGGGACTAGATTTAATAGAAGATGAATCAGTACGTGAAGTTTGGAGAACTATACATGACTTAAAAAAAGAGCAAAAACTAACAACTGAGTTGGATATTAACAGACAAAAAAATTTTTTAATAGCCAATATAGTTTATAGATATCAAGAGGAGTTACCTAGATTATTTTTAGAATTTAATAAAAGTTTTAACAAATATTTAGATGATAAAAATCTAAGTCTTAAAAGAAAGAAAAGATTATTTTCTGAGATTGCAATTACTATGTCTACTGGAGAAACTAATCTTTTGCTTTTAATTAGTGAGATTAAAAGAGTTTTATCTAATAATATTTCCCGTGATCACTACATAATTTTAATTGATGAAATAGAGACAGGTATGCACCTCGAATGGTCTAGAAGCTTAATAAACTTTTTAGTCAACTATATAAATGAAATCAACAAAATAGGAGGAATGAACTTCCAACTCATTTTCACAACTCATTCCCCTTATATGCTTTCGGATATTAAACCAGGAAATGTGATTATGCTTGAAAAGAATCAAGAAACGGGATATTCAGAAGGAAAAGTTTTACAAAATACTTTCGCTAAGAATATACAAGAAATCATGAAGGAAAATTTGATTGATAATATTTATGGTGATTTTGCTTTAGCGAAGATTAATTCTATGATAAGTAGACTTAATGGAGAAGAGGAGCAGGCAGGAGATGAAGAAGAACTATCAAAAGAAATTCATTTGATTAGCGAGCCTATTCTTCGTAATAAATTATTAGAGATGTATGATAAGAAATATGATACCTCAGAATTTAGTATTGAAAAACAACTACAGAAGTTGAATCTAAATGAGGAACAACGCCAGCAGGTCAGAGCAATGATTGAAGCAAATATAAGTAGTGCCAATGCGGATAAATAAGGTTGTAATTAAATAGTTTGAATTATCAATACAATCATTTGAAAATGAACAATAGAAAGTAATAATATGAAACACAGAATCGCGATTTTATCTGATATACACGGGAATACCACGGCCTTGAAGGCAGTTCTGTCAGATGCTAAAAGACAGGAAACGACAGAATATTGGCTTCTAGGGGATATTTTTCTCCCTGGACCTGGAGAAAATGACTTGTTAGCCTTGTTAAAAGACCTTCCAATCACAGCGACTGTCCGCGGAAACTGGGATGATTGTGTCTTAGAGGCTTTAGATGGGCAATATGGCTTAGAAGACCCACAAGAAATCCAACTCATGCGATTGACCCAGTTTTTGATGGAGCGAATGGATCCTGCAACGATTGTCTGGCTACGAAGCTTACCTATGCTAGAAAAGAAAGAAGTTGATGGACTTCGCTTTTCTCTTTCTCATAATTTACCTGACAAAAACTATGGGAGTGACTTACTGGTTGACAATGATACGGAGAAATTTGACCAGCTACTTGATGAGGAAACGGACGTGGCAGTCTATGGTCATGTCCACAAGCAGTTGCTTCGTTATGGCAGTCAAGGGCAACAAATCATCAATCCAGGTACGATTGGTATGCCCTATTTTGACTGGAAGGCGTTAAAAAATCACCGTGCCCAGTATGCCGTGATAGAGGTTGAAGATGGGGAACTGGTCAATATCCAATTCCGTAAAGTCGCTTATGACTATGAAGCGGAGCTAGAATTAGCCAAGTCCAAGGGGCTTCCCTTTATCGAAATGTATGAAGAGCTACGCAGAGAAGATAACTATCAGGGGCACAATCTGGAACTCTTAGCTAGTTTAATTGAAAAGCATGGATATGTAGAGGATGTGAAAGATTTCTTGGAGGCTATAAAGTCAGAATATGAGGTAGACTAGTTTCTTTAAACCCCTGAAAATTAGTTGAAACTAGATGGGGGGACTTGATTTAAATGATGGATTTCGTTCGGTTGCTCATCCTTGTTCCAATTTCTTTCTATGAAAAATCTCTGAAAGCTATTTCAAAACATGGTAGAATCGAAGCAGTAGAATTAGAAAATAAAATCGCGATTGAACTATGCTAATCTTGAATTTAATGCACAAGACCAGAACGGCTATTGGTTCTATGCTATAAGGT
>NZ_KQ969552.1:317413-320036 GCF_001578945.1 Streptococcus oralis | reverse complement strand
AATAGGAGGAATTGTAATGTTTAGTTTGAATCACCAAAAAGAAAAAACGTTGGAAGAAAAAATGAGAATTGAACAGGATAGGATGGCACTATTTGTGGTTAATAGAGTAAAATTAAAAATACAGAATCCGATTGAAACTATAGAATTCAGAAAAAATGAAGCAACAGGAACCTGGCGAATAACACTTGTAATCAATGGAATGGCAACAATATCCCTATCAGAGGATGCTTTTGGGGATGTTATACGAACATCTGGATATTATTTAGAAGACATGTCTGTTGACGAGACGGATGTTCCCTATACAAAGACAATTGATAATATAAAAATTAGTTATCTAATCTAATAGTGGCATAGAGATGGGATATGATATAATAAACGGAGATGGATTGAGGGGAAATTATGATTAAAATAAGCAATAATATATTAGGGATAGTCTATGTCATTTCTTATCTATGTCTTCTTTATTGTCTCTGGTTGTGGAATGGTCCAACGTTTCTTTTTTTGACATTTATTTTCTGGGGTCTTCCCTTGTTGATAATATTCCTTCCCTTATTAGGTATATGGATATTTACAAACTTGAAATCTCTGGTTTTGATTGGTTATGTGGCAAGTCTATTAAACGGTTATTATATTTATTTAGTTCTTAGAAATTTTCATTTGGAGAGGATTACTGATACAGCAGGACATAAAATTCCATTATCACCGTGGTTATCTGTTGCAATTATTGTGGTTGATTGTTTGTTTTTATCAGTAGCTACATTGGGATTTTATAAAAATTTTATCTTACCTTTCTTTAAAAAGAATGACATAGACAAGGAGTTACTATGAAAAAACAAATCAAATGGAATATCATCACTTTAGTAATCTGTATTATAGGAGGGATTGTAATGTTTAGTTTGAATCACCAAAAAGAAAAAACGTTGGAAGAGAAAATGAGAATCGAACAGGATAGGATGGCGTTATACTTAGCCAATCATTACGAAGGAGTTCGCATGGTAGAATTCGAATCTTTCTCTAAAGATAATATAACAGGAACATGGAGTGGTGATGCGCTTGTTAATGATAAGTACTATGTTAGATTCACATTATGGAATCTAGGTGGTGAGATTAGCATGTCCCAACTAACATCTAGAAATTCAGGTGAAGTTTTAGAGAAGAGAAAACAGATTGATAGTAAATCAGACTTGGACATAGATGTAAGATATGGTAAATTAAAATGATAACTGAAAAAGATTATAGATATATTGCTGATGATGTTTATAAAGTGGATGCTCTAAAGGTGAGTAGACCTTATAGTAAGGATGATTTGGTTGCAAACGATCGGTTTAAAGTAATCTCTAAACCCATAGACAACACCTCCAATGGTATGCAGGCGATGGCAGTTGCTCCTGTGGATAAAAATGGGAATGTGGATTATAGCCATGTAGTGATTGCTTATGCAGGGACGAATAAAGATGATCGTCTTGACATCCAAACAGATATCCAATCAATAGGATTTGGTGATAGACGGATGTTGTCGGATTTGGAAACAAAGACATTTAGAAAATCTCAATTTCAAACGGCTCTGAGTTTTGCGGAAGAAATCGAAAAAACTTATCCCTCTGCTAAAATCACAACTGCGGGGCATTCGCTTGGAGAGTCTCTGGCTATGTATGTCGCTTTGAAGCGAGGTTATGCCAATATTGGGTACAACGGGCCAGATATTCATAACTTGATTTCGAAAGAAGAAATCAAGTACATGCAAGAACATCCAGAACAATTTCGCAATTACCGGCATAAGTATGATGTTATTGGTAATATTATGGGAAATACGACTCAAACAGCCATCTATCCCTATATCTATCCTGCAAAAGATAACTGGGGTGACAAGTTAGAATATCATAACTTGTCCCAATGGCGATTTGATGAGAATGGCCAGCTAGTTGATTTGGACGGAAAACGTGTCACAAACCTCAAAGTAACAGCGCTAGCAGAAGCCACAGCAGGCATGTACCGTTACCGAAAAATCAAAGAGTATCTCTCGGCAGATGGTTTGTCAAGTAAGGAAGAAATTTACTTAGATAGCTTACAGGGCATGGCCTTGGGAGAAGGCATGGCAAATGCGGCACAAGCTGGTGCAGAGGAAATAAAAGGCTTCCGAGATGAGGTTGTATCAAAAGCTCAGGAATTGTGGGAACAGATAGACTTTAGTAGCTTTCAGTATTTGAGTTATGACGAAGTTGTATCAACTTTTACGGCCGCAGGTGTAACGCAAGATACGATTGTTGGAGCGTTTGAACAAGAGTTTGACCCCATCAATCAAAAAACTGAAAAGCTAGCCACAGATTTTGATACTCTTAACCAACAGATTATCCAAGTCATTGAGAATAAACTAGCGCTAGATAAGGAATTGGCAGGAGAATTTAGAAAATGGAACAGTCGGATTTAGTCTTCCAAAAGCTAAAGGCAAAAGAAAAAGAGTATCATGATTTGGAAGATGAGTATCTAAAGCGGAAAGCAACTTTTACGAATCAACGTGATGAACTCTATGAACGTCGAGATCGACTTGCACGAATCATTGACGATGAAGCGAATAAAATGGATGCCTTTCTTCGAAAAGGACAACACAGTTACCGAGATGGGG
>NZ_KQ969552.1:314204-317107 GCF_001578945.1 Streptococcus oralis | reverse complement strand
TAGGAGTTTACAACAATTGATGGAGGATTCTCAGTTTGTGTGTAGGCGTAGAGAAGATGAATTGCAGTACCATGAAGAGGTGTTAGATAGAGATTATCGTAAAAAGCAAGATGAGTTAGAACAGACAATCGGAGATTTAAGGAGGTCGTATGCTCGCACCATTAAATGAATATTATACGGATGAAGAGTACGAATTTGCGTTACGTCAGATGTATCGCATGATGGAGAGAAATAGGATCTATGCAATGGCGACGGTGATTTTAAAAGAAAAGGATTCTTTGCAAACGGACTATAAAGAAAAGATACGAAAGAGTGCAGTGGAGACAAAAGCTGTTATTGAGAGAGTAAAAGCGCAGATGGATACGGCCATAAAAGGTCAGGTAAAGAAAAAGTTGGAAGAAGTGACGGTGGAGAAGTTATCTCAGTATGATTCCATTTGCTAAGCTTTTTAGTTAAAAGAAGGACTGCTACAGAGACTGCATAAGGCAGTTTCTGATAGAACTTTTTCTATGAAAAATCTCTGCAAGCTCTTTCAAAATATGGTAGAATGGAAGCAGTAGAATTAGAAAAGGAAATCGATTATGAAATTTCTTGAATTAAATAAAAAACGTCATGCAACCAAGCATTTCACAGACAAACCTGTAGATCCTAAGGATGTTCGGACAGCAATTGAAATCGCAACCTTGTCCCCAAGCGCCCACAACAGCCAGCCATGGAAGTTTGTGGTGGTTCGTGAGAAAAATGCTGAATTGGCAAAATTGGCTTATGGTTCGAACTTTGAGCAGGTTTCTTCAGCGCCTGTAACCATTGCCTTGTTTACCGATACAGACCTTGCCAAACGCGCCCGCAAGATTGCCCGGATCGGTGGAGCCAAGAACTTCTCAGAAGAACAACTTCAATATTTTATGAAGAATTTGCCTGCTGAGTTTGCACGCTACAGTGACCAGCAGATCAGCGACTACCTAGCCCTCAATGCTGGTTTGGTTGCCATGAACTTGGTTCTGGCTCTTACAGACCAGGGAATTGGATCTAACATTATTCTTGGTTTTGACAAATCAAAAGCCAATGAAGTTTTGGACATCGAAGACCGTTTCCGTCCAGAAGTCTTGATTACAGTGGGTTATACAGACGAAAAATTGGAACCAAGCTACCGCTTGCCAGTGGATGAAATCATCGAGAAAAGATAGAAAGAAGAAAAAATGACAGCAATTGATTTTACAGCAGAAGTAGAAAAACGCAAAGAAGACCTCTTGGCTGACTTGTTTAGCCTTTTGGAAATCAATTCAGAACGGGATGACAGCAAGGCCGATGCTGAGCATCCATTTGGACCTGGTCCAGTAAAAGCCTTGGAAAAATTCCTTGAAATCGCAAACCGTGACGGCTATCCAACTAAGAATGTCGATAACTACGCAGGACATTTTGAGTTTGGTGAAGGAGAAGAAGTTCTCGGAATCTTTGCTCACATGGACGTGGTGCCAGCTGGTAGCGGTTGGGACACGGACCCTTATACACCAACTATCAAAGACGGTCGCCTTTATGCGCGTGGTGCTTCAGATGACAAGGGGCCTACAACAGCTTGTTACTATGGCTTGAAAATCATCAAAGAATTGGGCCTTCCAACTTCTAAAAAAGTTCGTTTCATCGTCGGAACAGACGAAGAATCAGGCTGGGCAGATATGGACTACTACTTTGAACATGTAGGACTTGCAAAACCAGACTTTGGCTTCTCTCCAGATGCTGAATTTCCAATCATCAATGGTGAAAAAGGTAATATCACAGAATACCTTCATTTTGCAGGTGAAAATGCAGGTGCTGCCCGTCTTCACAGCTTTACAGGTGGTTTGCGTGAAAACATGGTACCTGAGTCAGCGACAGCACTCGTTTCAGGTGATCTGGCTGACTTGCAAGCGAAACTAGATGCCTTTGTTGCGGAGCACAAACTTAGAGGAGAACTCCAAGAAGAAAACGGTCAATACAAGGTGACTGTGATTGGTAAATCAGCCCATGGTGCGATGCCCGCTTCAGGTGTCAATGGAGCTACTTACCTAGCACTCTTCCTCAGTCAGTTTGACTTTGCAGGACCTGCAAAAGACTACCTCGACATCGCTGGTAAGATTCTCTTGAACGACCATGAGGGTACAAATCTCAAGGTTGCTCATGTTGATGAAAAGATGGGTGCCCTTTCTATGAATGCGGGTGTCTTCCGCTTTGACGAAGCAAGTGCTGACAATACCATTGCCCTCAACTTCCGTTATCCAAAAGGAACAAGTCCAGAGCAAATCAAGTCAGTTCTTGAAAACTTGCCAGTTGCTTCTGTTAGCCTTTCTGAACACGGTCACACCCCTCACTATGTGCCAATGGAAGATCCACTTGTGCAAACTTTGTTGAATGTCTATGAAAAACAAACGGGTCTTAAAGGTCACGAGCAAGTCATCGGAGGCGGTACCTTCGGTCGCTTGCTGGAACGTGGAGTTGCCTACGGTGCGATGTTCCCAGACTCTATTGACACCATGCACCAAGCCAACGAATTTATCGCCTTGGACGATCTCTTCCGAGCAGCAGCAATCTATGCAGAAGCTATTTATGAATTGATCAAATAAAACGATAGAAGTCTGAGATTGTATGCTTGGACTTCTTTTTGGAGGGAAAACAGATGTCTCAAATCGAAAGAATCAAACAAGCCATGATGGCAGATCCGCAAAATACCAGCTATACTGAAAGCGGGATCGAACCGCTCTTTGCAGCCCCTAAAACTGCTCGCATTAATATCATCGGCCAAGCTCCGGGATTTAAAACGCAGGAAGCAGGCCTTTATTGGAAAGATAAAAGTGGTGATCGCTTGCGGGACTGGCTCGGTGTTGACGAAGATACTTTTTACAATTCAGGTTATTTTGCGGTGTTAC
>NZ_KQ969552.1:311477-313687 GCF_001578945.1 Streptococcus oralis | reverse complement strand
GCCGAAAAATGGCATCCCCAACTCTTGCAAGAGTTGCCCGATATTCAGTTGACTCTTTTGATTGGACAGTATGCCCAAGCCTACTATCTTCATGAGAAAGTTAGTGGCAAGGTAACAGAGCGCGTAAAACACTACAAAGACTATTTACCAGAGTATTTTCCTTTAGTTCACCCTTCTCCTCGTAATCAAATCTGGATGGCTAAGAATCCTTGGTTTGAGGCAGAAGTGGTGCCAGATTTGCAAGCATTGGTACAAAAGATTATTCATCAATAAAGGAGAAAAACTATGGATGCTTATCAACAAGTAGCTAATAAGTTGCAAGAGTTGGGAATCACCTTTGATGTGGTGGAGCACCCACCTGTATTTACGACAGAGCAGGCAGATAGCTATATTGAAGGAATGGAAGGAGTCCGGACTAAGTCCATGTTTTTGACCAATAGGAAGAAAACTCAGTACTATCTGCTCATAATGGATGACAAGAAACGATTGGATATGGATGACTTTAAAGTTCAAGTGGGAGCCGATCGGATTCGAATGGCCTCATTGGACTCCTTGGCTGAGAAAATGAACCTACCAGCAGGAACGGTATCACCTTTTGGTTTGTTAAATAATGAAGAAAAAGACATTCTAGTTTATTTTGATAAGGACATTGTATCAGAAGATATCATGGCTTTCCATCCCAATACTAATGAAAAAACCATCTTTATCAAAAGCAAAGATTTGTTCCGATTTTTAGAGGCTATTGACTTTAGCTACGAAATTCTAACACTTCCATAACAAATTCTATAGGAGAAATCATGAAAGAAATTTCATTTTCGAGCTTTTATCAAGCTTATCAGAAAGAAAACTTACACGTTTTAGATATTCGCGAGCAGGAGGAGTATGACGCTTTTCACTTAGAAGGAGTCCAGCTTTTTCCTCTTTCTGAGTTAGCGGATCGCTACCAAGAGTTGAAACTTGACCAACTCTATTATGCCATCTGTAAGTCGGGCATTCATTCGGCTCGTGCTTGCCAGTTCTTAGAGAAACATGGATACAAGGTTATCAATGTTCAAGGTGGAATGACGGCCTTTGAAAATCTTTAAAGCTATATAGCTATATAGCGATAGATCCTAATCTTCCCTTGCTCTGTTCCAACTGAGTGAGGGATTTTGTTTTTAGATAATTCTTATTTTTAAAAATATTGAAAACATTCGATGATTAATTTTGGATACTTTTTTCAGAGTCTTAATCATGGTATACTAGGTCAGTATTTTAGAAATATGAAGGAGATTTTTATGGCTAAAAAAGGTGCCCTAACAGGTTTGCTCCTGTTTGGAATATTTTTTGGTGCGGGGAACTTGATTTTTCCGCCTTCTCTAGGTGCTTTATCTGGAGAACAGTTTCTTCCTGCCATCGCAGGTTTTGTCTTTTCAGGTGTAGGAATTGCAGTTCTAACCTTGATTATCGGTACGCTCAATCCCAAGGGATATATTCATGAGATTTCAACTAAAATTGCTCCTTGGTTTGCGACGCTTTATCTTGCAGTCCTCTATCTATCGATTGGCCCCTTCTTTGCCATTCCACGTACAGCTACAACAGCTTACGAAGTTGGGATTAGTCCCCTCTTATCCGAAGCAAACAAAGGTCTAGGATTGATTGTCTTTACTGTGCTTTACTTTGCAGCAGCCTATCTGATTTCGCTCAATCCATCAAAGATTTTGGATCGAATCGGACGTATCTTGACGCCAGTCTTTGCAATCTTGATTGTCATCTTGGTTGTTCTGGGAGCTTTCAAATACGGTGGAACCAGCCCTCAAACTGCGTCAGCTACTTATCAATCTTCTGCTTTTGGGACAGGTTTTCTAGAAGGTTATAACACCTTGGATGCCCTTGCTTCAGTTGCCTTCAGCGTAATCGCTGTTCAAACCTTGAAACAACTTGGATTCTCCAGTAAGAAAGAGTACATTTCAACTATTTGGGTTGTTGGTATTGTTGTTGCTCTTGCCTTTAGCGCTCTTTATATCGGTTTAGGATTCCTTGGAAATCATTTCCCGGTACCAGCTGAAGTGATGAAGGGTGGAACACCAGGTGTTTACATCTTGTCACAAGCCACTCAAGAAATCTTTGGCTCAACAGCTCAACTCTTCCTTGCAGTTATGGTTACCGTAACCTGCTTTACAACAACAGTTGGTTTGATTGTGTCGACAGCTGAGTTCTTTAATGAGCGT
>NZ_KQ969552.1:308465-311453 GCF_001578945.1 Streptococcus oralis | reverse complement strand
CTTTAATGAGCGTTTTCCACAAATCAGCTACAAGGTTTATGCGACAGCCTTTACCTTGATTGGGTTTGCCATTGCAAACCTCGGTTTGGATGCGATCATCAAGTATTCAGTTCCAGTATTGGTAATCTTGTACCCAATCACGATTGCTATTGTCATGATTGTCATCGTGAACAAATTTGTGGCTCTTTCAAAACCAGGTATGCAGTTGACAATTGCAGTCGTTACAGCTATTGCTCTTGCAAGCGTGCTTGGAAGTTCCTTTAAGATTGGGTTTCTAGAAAATCTTGTCAATGATCTTCCGTTTGCAACTGCCTCTCTACCATGGCTGGTGCCAGCTATTATCGGAATCTTACTTTCCTTGGTTCTACCAAACAAACAAGAGAGTGATGTTTTTGAGATGGAATAAAAAAAGAAATCACTTTTGTAAGTCAACTCTACAGGAGTGATTTTTCTTTTTTCCTCTCTACTGAAATGTGCTATAATAGGTAGCAAAAGAGGTGAAGAAATGGATCAAACTGTAAACTATATCAAAGAACTAACCGCAATTGCATCTCCGACGGGCTTTACTCGTGAGATTTCAGACTACCTAGTCCATACTTTAGAAGAGCTTGGTTACCAGCCAGTTCGTACAGCCAAGGGTGGTGTCAATGTGACCATTAAAGGTCAAAATGATGAGCAACAACGTTATGTGACTGCCCATGTGGATACGCTAGGTGCTATTGTTCGTGCAGTCAAACCGGATGGCCGTCTCAAATTGGATCGTATCGGTGGTTTTCCCTGGAACATGATTGAAGGTGAGAATTGTACGGTTCATGTAGCTAGCACAGGTAAAACGGTATCTGGAACCATTCTCATCCACCAGACTTCTTGCCATGTCTACAAAGATGCAGGAACTGCAGAACGTACGCAGGACAATATGGAAGTGCGTTTGGACGAAAAAGTGACCAATGAAAAAGAAACCCACGCCTTGGGCATCGAGGTTGGCGACTTTATCAGTTTTGACCCGAGAACTGTCGTGACAGAGACTGGTTTTATCAAGTCCCGTCATTTGGATGACAAGGTCAGCGCAGCGATTTTGCTCAATCTTCTTCGTATTTACAAGGAAGAGGGGATTGAATTGCCAGTAACAACTCATTTTGCTTTTTCAGTCTTTGAAGAGGTGGGCCACGGTGCAAACTCCAATATTCCAGCTCAGGTAGTGGAATATCTAGCTGTCGATATGGGGGCAATGGGAGATGACCAGCAGACGGATGAGTACACAGTATCTATCTGTGTCAAGGACGCTTCAGGTCCCTATCACTACGACTTCCGTCAACATTTAGTGGCTTTGGCGAAAGAGCAAGATATTCCATTTAAGCTAGATATCTATCCATTTTATGGTTCTGACGCTTCAGCGGCCATGTCTGCAGGAGCAGAGGTCAAACACGCCCTCCTTGGAGCTGGTATTGAGTCCAGTCACTCTTACGAACGAACACACATTGATTCGGTCGTAGCGACTGAGCGTATGGTAGATGCCTATCTCAAGAGCGCCTTGGTAGACTAATATGTGCTTGATTTGCCAACGAATTGAACTCATCAAGACTGGTGAAAATCCCTACTTTGTAAAAGAACTAGAAACAGGCTATGTTGTTATTGGAGACCACCAATACTTTAAGGGCTATACCTTGTTTTTAGCAAAGGAGCATGTCACAGAACTCCATCATATGGAGACTTCTGAAAAACTTCGTTTTCTAGAGGAAATGAGTTTGGTCCAAGAAGCTGTCGCTAAAACGTTTAAAGCTGAAAAAATGAACATCGAACTTCTAGGAAATGGAGATGCCCACGTTCACTGGCACCTCTTTCCAAGACGAACAGGTGATATGAGGGGACATGGATTGAATGGCCGTGGTCCAGTCTGGTGGGTGCCCTGGGAAGAAATGGCGGCAGAAGATTGCCAAGTGCAATTCCATGAGTTGGAACAAATGATAAAAGCCTTGTCCGATGAATTAGAGAAGCACTTGGTCTAAGAGAGGAAGCAAAAAAATGAAAAAAAGATATATCATTTTATCTGGTTTGCTAGCAGTAACCCTAGCAGCATGTTCTCAAGAACAACCTAAAAATGAAGAAAACCCTCAAAAAACGGAACAAACTAGTCAACCTGAAGGAACTGTAGGGAGCAAATCTCAAGCCTCTAGTCAGAAGAAGGCAGAAGTTGTCAATAAGGGAGACTACTATAGTATTCAAGGGAAGTACGATGAAATCGTCATAGCCAATAAGCACTATCCTTTGTCAAAAGACTATAATCCAGGAGAAAACCCAACAGCCAAGGCAGAGTTGCTCAAACTCATTGCAGCAATGCAAGCAGCTGGCTACCCAATCAGCGATCACTACAGTGGTTTTAGAAGTTATGAAACCCAAACCAAACTTTATCAAGACTATGTGAATCAAGACGGTAAGGAAGCAGCAGATCGCTACTCAGCTCGACCAGGTTATAGTGAACACCAGACAGGTCTTGCTTTTGATTTAATTGGGACTAATGGAGAATTGGTAACAGAGGAGAAGGCGGCCCAGTGGCTCTTAGATCATGCAGCTGACTATGGCTTTGTCGTTCGCTATCTCAAAGGCAAGGAAAAAGAGACTGGCTACATGGCGGAAGAATGGCATCTTCGCTACGTTGGAAAAGAAGCCAAAGAAATTGCTGCCAGTGGCCTTAGTTTGGAAGAATACTATGGCTTTGAAGGCGGAGATTACGTCGATTAAAAAAGAAATTTTTCTCTTGCATTTTTAGATAAATAGTGTATAATAGTTGGGTATGTGTAAAGCATACTTGTGGGAGGTAAAAATCTTACATTACCGCCAAAACCACAAAGGAGGATTTAAAAATGGCTAAAAAAGTCGAAAAACTTGTAAAATTGCAAATCCCTGCTGGTAAAGCTACACCAGCTCCACCAGTTGGACCTGCTCTTGGTCAAGCTGGTATCAACATCATGGGATTCACAAAAGAGTTCA
>NZ_KQ969552.1:296030-306962 GCF_001578945.1 Streptococcus oralis | reverse complement strand
ACAGATGCTTGTTTTTTTGTATCTCCATAAAGGTTAGAATTGTCAGAAAACTTCATTTTGTGTTATAATGAAGAAAAAAGGAGGAAGACCAGTGGGAGAAGCAGGTCATAAATTTTTAGCAAAGTTAGGAAAGAAACGCTTGCGCCCAGGGGGGAAAAGGGCGACGGATTGGCTGATAGAGCAAGGTGGATTTTCGAAGGATACATTGGTTTTGGAGGTTGCCTGTAATATGGGGACCACAGCTATCGAATTAGCCCAACGCTTTGGTTGTAAAATTGTTGCTGTGGATATGGATAGTAAAGCGCTTGAGTTGGCCAAAGAAAATGCAAAAAAAGCGGGAGTGGCTGAATTGGTAACCTTTGAGCGAGCAAATGCCATGAAGCTCCCTTACAAAGAACAACATTTTGATATTGTTTTAAACGAAGCCATGCTGACCATGCAGGCAGAAGCAGCAAAGAAAAAATGTGTACAGGAATATCTGCGTGTTCTAAAACCAGGTGGCATTGTGTTGACACACGATGTTTTGTTGAAACAGGAGAAGGAGACTGTTCGCCAAGAATTGTCTTCTGCTATTAATGTCAATGTAGGTCCTTTGACGGAAAGTGGCTGGAGATGCTTGATGCAAGAGGCGGGCTATGCATCTGTCGCTACCTATACAGGAGACATGACCTTGATGAAGTTATCTGGTATGGTCTATGACGAAGGTTGGCTAGGGACTCTGAAAATTTGCCTAAATGCCTGCAAAAAGGAAAATCGCAAACAGTTTTGGACCATGTATAAAATGTTCCAAAAAAATAAGGAAGAGCTTGGTTTTATTGCTATGGCTAGTCGGAAATCAGAGAACTAAAAGCTCATCTTCTAGTTTTTCTTTCATAGAAAGTATGGTATAATAGAGAGTAAAAAACTTTGAAAGAAAGAAAAAGATGAATTTAAAAGATTATATCGCAACGATTGAAAATTATCCTAAGGAAGGCATCACCTTCCGTGATATCAGCCCTTTGATGGCAGATGGAAATGCTTATAGCTACGCTGTTCGTGAAATTGTTCAGTATGCAACAGACAAGAAGATTGACATGATTGTGGGTCCAGAGGCTCGTGGATTTATTGTTGGCTGTCCAGTTGCTTTTGAGTTGGGAATTGGCTTTGCGCCTGTTCGGAAGCCAGGGAAATTGCCACGTGAAGTCATTTCTGCTGACTATGAGAAAGAGTATGGTATTGATACCTTGACCATGCATGCTGATGCGATTAAGCCAGGTCAACGTGTTCTCATCGTAGATGATCTTTTAGCAACAGGTGGAACTGTCAAGGCAACGATTGAGATGATTGAAAGACTTGGTGGAGTTGTAGCCGGTTGTGCTTTCTTGATTGAGTTAGATGAGCTTAAAGGCCGTGAAAAAATCGGAGATTACGATTACAAGGTACTTATGCATTATTAATGAAAAACAGTCCTTGGGGCTGTTTTCTCTTCATCTGCTATATAAATTAACTATAGCTAGTTAGAGAAAAACTATAATTGAAAACTATATCTTCATACAGTATAATAAAGGGAAGAAGTATTTGGAGGTTTTTACTTTCAAACAGACAACATCATTCCCGAAATAGAGAACTGTTAGGAGGGTATTATGCCGATTCGAATTGATAAAAAGTTACCAGCTGTGGAGATTTTAAGGACAGAAAATATTTTTGTGATGGACGACCAACGGGCTGCTCATCAGGATATTCGCCCCTTGAAGATTTTGATTTTAAATCTCATGCCTCAAAAAATGGTAACAGAAACGCAACTCTTACGGCATTTGGCTAATACCCCTTTGCAATTAGATATTGATTTCTTATATATGGAAACACATCGTTCCAAGACAACTCGTGCTGAACATATGGAAACCTTCTATAAGACCTTTCCAGAGGTCAAGGATGACTTTTTTGATGGAATGATTATCACAGGAGCACCAGTGGAGCATTTGCCTTTTGAGAAGGTGGATTATTGGGAAGAATTCAAGCAGGTCATCGAATGGTCCAAGACGCATGTTTTTTCAACCCTCCATATCTGTTGGGGAGCACAAGCAGGTCTTTATGTTCGCTATGGTGTTGAAAAACACCAGATGGATCGGAAACTATCAGGCATTTATCCACAGGACACCTTAAAAGAAGGGCACCTTCTTTTTAGAGGTTTTGATGATCGCTATGTAGCTCCCCATTCTCGTCATACTGAGATTTTAAAAGAAGAAATCTTAAATAAGACCAATCTGGAGATCCTGTCAGAAGGTCCTGAGGTTGGGGTTTCTATCCTAGCTAGTCGAGATTTGCGTGAGATTTATAGTTTTGGTCATTTGGAGTATGATCGTGACACTTTGGCAAGAGAGTATTTTCGTGATTATGAGGCGGGACTCGACCCTCATATCCCAGAGAACTACTTTAAAAATGATGATGTAAATGAGACGCCCTGTCTCTGTTGGTCTTCATCAGCCGCCCTCTTTTTCAGCAATTGGGTAAACTATGCAGTTTATCAAGAAACCCCTTTTGACTGGAGAAAGATAGAGGATGATGCGGCTGCATTTGGATATTTATAAGAGGAATTATGACATATTTTGACGCTTTTAAATCAGGGAACTTGGTTTTACCAAGTGCCCTGCTCTTGCATTTTAAGAAACTCTTTCCTTCCAGCGAAGATTTTCTGGTCTGGCAATTTTTTTATCTACAAAATACATCTGCTTTGGATGAGCTATCGCCAAGCCAAATAGCTGAAATCATTGGGAAAGAGGTAGCAGATGTCAACCAATCTATTTCGAATTTGACAGAAAATGGTTTGCTACAATATCGGACCATTGAACTGAATGGGGAGATTGAGCTGATCTTTGATGCTAGTTTGGCCTTTGAACGCTTGGATAACTTGTTGGACAGTCAGACTCCAGCTGCAACAGCATCAAACCCGCAAAATCAATTGAAGAATCTGGTTGAGACATTTCAGCAGGAATTGGGACGCTTGCTAACGCCGTTTGAAATCGAAGATCTTTCCAAGACTGTCAAAGAAGATGGAGTTAAGACGGATTTGATCAAGGAAGCTCTCCGAGAGGCGGTTCTAAATGGCAAGCCAAACTGGAAATATATTCAGGCCATCCTTCGGAATTGGCGCCATGAAGGCATTCAGTCTGTGGCTCAGGTAGAGGCCAAACGAGCAGAGCGAGAAGCTAACAATCCCAAACAAGTTCAGGCTTCGGCTGATTTCCTCGATGCCATGAATTTGTGGCAAGATTAGTCGCTTGAAAAATCTTGAAAATTAGAGTAAGGTTTGCAAGCTCCTTATAAATATGATAGAATAATAGTGAATAAAATGAAAAAAGAGGTATGTGAAATGTCACGTAAACCATTTATCGCTGGTAACTGGAAAATGAACAAAAATCCAGAAGAAGCAAAAGCATTCGTTGAAGCCGTTGCGTCAAAACTTCCTTCATCAGATCTTGTTGAAGCAGGTATCGCAGCTCCTGCAGTTGATTTGACAACTGTTCTTGCTGCTGCTAAAGGTTCAAACCTTAAAGTTGCTGCGCAAAATACTTACTTTGAAAATGCAGGTGCTTTCACTGGTGAAACTAGCCCACAAGTTTTGAAGGAAATCGGTACTGACTACGTTGTTATCGGTCACTCAGAACGTCGTGACTACTTCCATGAAACTGACGAAGATATCAACAAAAAAGCAAAAGCAATCTTTGCAAACGGTATGCTTCCAATCATCTGTTGTGGTGAGTCACTTGAAACTTACGAAGCTGGTAAAGCTGCTGAATTCGTAGGTGCTCAAGTATCTGCTGCATTGGCTGGATTGACAGCTGAACAAGTTGCTGCATCAGTTATCGCTTATGAGCCAATCTGGGCTATCGGTACTGGTAAATCAGCTTCACAAGACGACGCACAAAAAATGTGTAAAGTCGTTCGTGACGTTGTAGCTGCAGACTTTGGTCAAGAAGTTGCGGACAAAGTTCGTGTTCAATACGGTGGTTCTGTTAAACCTGAAAACGTTGCTTCATACATGGCTTGCCCAGACGTTGACGGTGCCCTTGTTGGTGGTGCGTCACTTGAAGCTGAAAGCTTCTTGGCATTGCTTGATTTTGTAAAATAATCTAGTTTTTTCCAGACAGACAGTCAAAAGTATCAGGTGACTTTGACTGCCTGTCTTGTTTTTACTTGGAGTATTCTTGTGAAAGAGGAATTTTTCCGACTAGGAAAGTTCCTTAGGGAAGGAAAGGCGTGCAGATGTGCGCTCTTTTCTGTATCAAAAGGTTATGAAAGGGGGAGTTATGCTCTATATTTGGTCTTATTTGAAAAAATATCCCAAGTGGTTATTCTTGGATTTCTTTGGAGCTGTTTTCTTTGTTATCGTCAATCTTGGATTGCCAACTATTTTGGCTCGGATGATTGATGAAGGTGTGAATAAAGGGAATCAGCATCAATTGTATGTTTGGGCTATCGTTATGTTGATAATTATCGTCTTGGGAACATGTGGGCGTATAGTTTTAGCCTATGCTGCTAGTAAGCTGACGACCAATATGGTTAAGGATATGAGGGATGATCTCTATGCCAAATTACAAGAGTATTCTCATCATGAATATGAAAAAATAGGAGTGTCATCATTGGTTACTCGTATTACCAGTGATGCCTTTGTTCTCATGCAGTTTGCGGAACAGACCTTAAAACTGGGTGTCATCACTCCTATGATGATGCTGTCCAGTATCTTAATGATCTTCCTGACCAGTCCGTCATTAGCCTGGATAGTGGCCTTTGCAGTACCTTTCTTAGCCGTGGTGGTCATTTATGTAGCAGTCAAGACTCGACCGTTGTCAGAGAAGCAACAGGCTACTTTAGATAAGATAAACCAATATGCTAGGGAAAACCTGATGGGGCTCCGTGTCATTCGTGCCTTTGCTCGTGAGGAGTTTCAAGAAGAACGCTTTGCAGGACAAAATGCAGTCTATGCAGCCAATTCTAATCGTCTGTTTAAACTAACCGGTCTGACAGAACCCTTGTTTGTTCAGATTATCATTGCCATGATAGTGGCCATTGTCTGGTTTGCGTTAGAACCTCTTCAGCAGGGAAATTTGCAGATTGGGGATCTGGTAGCCTTTATCGAATATAGTTTTCACGCTCTCTTGTCCTTCCTTTTCCTATCCAATCTCTTCACCATGTATCCTCGTACAGCCGTTTCGAGTGAACGATTGAAAGAAGTCATGGATATGCCGATTTCTATTGATCCAAATGAAGGAGGCGTTAGAGAGACAGCAACTCACGGCTATTTGGAATTTGAAAATGTCACCTTTGCCTATCCTGGAGAGACGGAAAATCCTGTTTTGCACAACATTTCTTTCAGCGCTAAACCGGGTGAAACCATTGCCTTTATCGGATCGACCGGATCGGGCAAGTCCTCTCTTGTGCAATTGATTCCTCGTTTTTACGATGTCACACTTGGGAAAATCAAAGTAGATGGTGTTGATGTGAGGGATTACCGCCTTAAGTCTCTCCGCCAAAAGATTGGTTTTATCCCGCAGAAGGCCTTGCTTTTTACAGGAACTATCGCTGAAAATATCCGCTATGGGAAGGAAGATGCTAGTCACAAAGATTTACATCAGGCAGCGGATGTGGCGCAAGCCAAAGATTTTATCGAAAGCCGAGAAGAAGGCTTTGCGACCCATCTAGCTGAAGGCGGAAGCAACCTTTCTGGGGGACAGAAGCAACGTCTCTCAATTGCCAGAGCGGTTATAAAGAATCCTGATATCTATATTTTTGACGATTCTTTCTCAGCCTTGGATTATCGTACGGATGCTATTTTACGTCGTCGTCTCAAGGAAGTCACTCAAAATGCAACGGTTTTAATTGTCGCTCAACGTGTCGGAACCATCATGGATGCGGATCAGATCATCGTTCTTGATAAGGGAGAAATCGTGGGCCGTGGTCGACATGAGGAATTGATGGAGTCCAATGACATCTATCGTGAAATTGCTGAGTCGCAGTTGAAAAATGCATCTCTAACAGAAGAATAGGAGGAAATATGAAAACACAATCTAGTTTGGCTCGTTTGTGGAGCTATTTGAAAGCCTACCGTTTCTCTGTATTTTTTGCAGTCTTTTTAAAAGTTTTGAGTGTGATCATGAGTGTCTTGGAGCCTTTTGTATTGGGGCTAGCCATTACGGAGTTGACCAAGAACCTTTTGGATATGGCGAAGGGAGTAGCGGGTGCAGAGCTAAATATTCGCTACATAGCAATTATATTGGTTCTCTATTTGCTTCGAGGGTTATTATATGAGTTAGGAGCCTATTATTCTAACTATTTCATGACCAATGCGGTCCAGTCTATGACTCAGGATCTGCGAAATGAAATGACAGAAAAACTCAATCGTATCCCAGTATCTTTCTTTGACAAACACCAATTTGGTGATTTGTTGGGGCGCTTTACCAGTGACGTTGAGACAGTGTCTAATGCTCTTCAACAGTCTTTTCTCCAAATTGTCAATGCTGTTCTGACGATTGTCCTCGTCATGGGAATGGTTTTATACCTGAACTTTCAACTGGCCCTTGTAGTGATTCTATCCATTCCAGTGACCTATTTTGGTGCCAGAAGTATCCTGAAACGTTCTCAGCCTTATTTTAAAGAGCAGGCAGCTATTTTAGGACGAATGAATGGCTATGTACAGGAAAATCTTACAGGTTTTAATGTCTTGAAACTCTACGGTCGTGAGGAAACTTCTCATAAAGAATTTTCTAAGATTACAGACGACCTCCAACGTGTTGGTTTTAAAGCTAGCTTTATCTCTGGCCTCATGATGCCAGCCCTTCATGCTGTATCGGACTTGACCTATCTGATCGTTGCAGTTCTTGGTGGTTTGCAAGTTATCGCAGGTCGTTTGACAGTGGGGAATATGCAGGCCTTTGTTCAGTACGTTTGGCAGGTCAGCCAGCCTATCCAAAACATCACACAACTTGCGGGTCAAATGCAGAGTGCCAAGTCTTCGTTAGACCGCATCTTCGACATCTTGGATGAGACAGAGGAAGTCAAGGGAGAAGAACTCGAAATCCTTGAACCCTTAACAGGTCAGGTGACCTTCCAACATGTTGACTTCCAGTATGTTGAAAACAAACCATTGATTCGAGACTTTAATCTAGAAGTTCAACCGGGAGAGATGGTGGCGATTGTTGGTCCGACTGGAGCTGGCAAGACGACCTTAATCAATCTGCTTATGCGCTTTTACGATGTCACAGCAGGCGCAATCTTGGTTGACGGGCAGGATATTCGCCAGCTGTCACGTCAAGACTACCGCCGTCAGTTTGGGATGGTCTTACAGGATGCTTGGCTTTATGAAGGTACGATCAAAGAAAACCTACGTTTTGGAAATCTTGACGCCAGTGACGAGGAAATAATAGAAGCTGCCAAAGCAGCAAATGTAGACCATTTTATCCGAACTCTTCCTGGTGGTTACAACATGGAGATGAACCAAGAGTCAAGTAATATTTCCCTTGGGCAAAAACAACTCTTGACCATCGCGCGTGCTCTCCTAGCCAATCCTAAAATTCTCATTCTTGATGAAGCGACTTCCTCTGTTGACACTCGTTTGGAACTCTTGATTCAAAAAGCTATGAAACGCTTGATGAAGGGAAGAACCAGTTTTGTCATCGCCCACCGTCTCTCTACGATACAAGAAGCAGACAAGATTCTCGTTCTTAAGGATGGACAGATTATTGAGCAGGGAAATCATGAAAGCTTGCTTCAAGCAAAAGGCTTTTATTATGATTTGTACCAAAGCCAATTTTCGGGTAAATCTGATCAAGTCAGCTAAGAAAAACTGTCCAGACTATTCTTAAATTATCAGTCTATTACAACTTTTCTCAGATAGTACACTTTTCTTGCTATCGTTTTCTGGTAGTAGTATACTTGTATCATAGCTACTGTAAAGTGGTTATAAAAAAATGAAAAGAGGTAAGAAATATGGTTGAATTGAAAAAAGAAGCAGTAAAAGACGTTACAACATTATCTAAAACAGCGCCAGTAGCATTGGTAAAAACAAAAGAAGTATTGAACCAAGCAGTAGCGGACTTGTATGTGGCTCACATTGCCCTTCACCAAGTTCACTGGTATATGCGTGGTCGTGGTTTCCTAGTATGGCATCCAAAAATGGATGAATACATGGACAGCCTTGATGGCTATCTTGACGAAATCAGCGAACGTTTGATCACCCTTGGAGGCAAACCTTACTCAACTTTGACAGAATTCCTTCAACATAGTGAAATCGAAGAAGAAGAGGGAGAATTCCGTAACGTTGAAGAAAGCTTGGAACGTGTTCTAGCGATTTATCGCTACCTCATCGCTCTTTTCCAAAAAGCTTTGGATGTGACTGATGAAGAAGGCGATGATGTTACAAACGATATCTTTGTTGGTGCTAAGGCTGAACTTGAGAAAACAGTTTGGATGCTTGCGGCAGAACTTGGACAAGCTCCTGGTTTGTAAGATATAGTTGCTACCCCTTTTATCATGAGGTGCTTGATAAGTGCCCATGACCAATCATTTTTTTAAAGTCATGTAACTGTAAAAAGTTGCATGATTTTTTTGTCTGCTGGACTTAGGACACATTGTCAAAAGTAGGATTTTACGGTATAATAGTTGCTGTTCGAGAAATTTTGATTTTCAAAAAATAGTGAAATGTTATAAGGAGAACCCATGAACAACTTACCAAATTGCCCAAAATGTAATTCAGAATATGTCTACGAAGACGGAAGTCTCTTGGTCTGCCCAGAGTGTGCCTATGAGTGGAACCCTGCAGAAGTTGCAGAAGTAGAAGAAGGTGTTGTTGCTATCGATGCCAACGGAAATAAATTAGCCGACGGCGATACTGTAACCCTTATCAAGGACTTGAAAGTAAAAGGTGCACCAAAGGATTTGAAACAAGGAACTCGTGTTAAAAATATCCGTATCGTAGAAGGTGACCACAACATCGACTGTAAGATTGATGGTTTTGGAGCTATGAAACTCAAGTCAGAATTTGTTAAGAAAATCTAGCCATGAAACTGAACTACAAATTTATCTTTTATAGTCGTGTGCTCTTGTTCTTAGCGGCATTTACAGGAGTTTATTTGGAGATTACCAAGCACGGTGGCTTTGGTATGCTCCTTTACTACACAGTGTTGTCCAATCTTTTGGTAACGATTTTCACGGGTTATCTGCTCCGTGTGATGAGCCGTTCAGGTGAAAATTGGCAAAGTCCGACCTTGCTTCGTCTCAAGGGTGGTGTTACCATGAGTATCATGATTACCTGTGTGATTTACCATTTTATGCTTGCTCCGATTGCGACAGACTTTTACCGTGTGGAAAATTTCCTTTGCCACTATATCGTTCCACTCTGGTTTTTAGCCGACACCCTCTTCTTTGATAAACAGGGTCAATACAAGATCTGGGATCCAGTCTTGTGGACCATCTTGCCCTTGGTTTATATGATTTTTGCCTTGTTCAATGGCTTGGTCTTAAAACTCAATATTCCGAATTCCAAGGACAATCCCTTCCCTTATTTCTTCTTAAATGTGAACAAGGGTTGGGACGTGGTCATCAAATGGTGTTTGATCATTTTTGTTGCCTATATGGTTGCAGGATTTATCTTCTACTTTATCAAGCAAATCAAGAGAAAATAGGCTTTCTATTAGGAAAGTTAGGACGGAGTCTCTAGTTCAATCGGGCTCCTTCTTTTCTTGCCATCTTCCTTTTAAAAGGATCAACAGTGAGAAATATACAGAAAGAAAATCCATGAAACAATATTTAGAACGGGCTAGTATTTTGGCCCTATCCCTCGTTTTGATTACCTCCTTTTCCATATCAAGTGCCCTGCCAGCCATGTTTGACTATTATCAAGGTTATCCTAAGGAACAAATTGAGCTCTTAGCGAGCTTGCCATCCTTTGGAATCATGATTATGTTACTACTAAATGGTTTCTTAGAAAAAATATTTCCTGAGCGCTTACAGATTAGTTTGGGATTGCTAATTTTATCACTGAGTGGGACGGCTCCCTTCTGGTATCAAGCCTATCCCTTTGTCTTTGGAACACGGATTCTCTTTGGTTTGGGTGTTGGGATGATCAATGCTAAGGCCATTTCCATTATCAGTGAACGCTATCAAGGAAAAACGCGAATTCAGATGTTAGGGCTACGCGGTTCTGCAGAGGTTGTCGGAGCTTCTCTCATTACCTTGGCAGTCGGCCAGTTGTTGGCCTTTGGTTGGACAGCTACCTTCCTAGCCTATAGTGCTGGATTTTTAGTATTGGTCCTTTATCTGCTCTTTGTCCCTTATGGGAAAGAAAAGAAAGAAACAAAGAAAAAAGAGGCCGAAACGACTCGTTTGACAGAACAGATGAAAGGATTAATTTTTCTATTGGCTGTCGAAGCAGCAGTTGTTGTCTGCACCAATACAGCTATCACTATTCGTATTCCTAGTTTGATGGTGGAAAGAGGTCTCGGGGATGCTCAATTATCTAGTTTTGTTCTTAGTGTCATGCAGTTGATTGGGATTGTGGCTGGCGTGAGTTTTTCTTTCTTGATTTCTCTCTTTAAAGAAAGATTGCTACTTTGGTCTGGTATTACCTTTGGATTGGGACAGATTGTGATTGCCTTGTCTCCGTCATTGGGTGTGATGGTAGTAGGAAGTGTTCTGGCTGGTTTTGCCTACAGTGTAGCCTTGACGACGGTCTTTCAACTTGTCTCTGAAAGAATTCCAGCTAAACTCCTCAATCAAGCAACCTCATTTGCGGTTTTAGGCTGTAGTTTTGGAGCCTTCACGACTCCATTCGTTCTAGGTGCGATTGGTTTACTAACACAAAATGGGATGTTGGTCTTCGCCATCTTAGGATCTTGGTTGATTGTAACCTCTATCTTTGTTATGTACGCACTTCAAAAGAGAGCTTAGGATTGATTGGCA
>NZ_KQ969552.1:290776-295110 GCF_001578945.1 Streptococcus oralis | reverse complement strand
ATTTCCTAAGTTTTTCTTTTTGGTTTTTGTCCCCAGACAATTATTGTTTTTTAAACTTGTTTGTACTATTATTTCCTGATAAAATAGACACATGACAAGATATAAAGCAATCATTTCCTATGACGGTTACGCTTTTGCTGGTTTTCAGCGTCAGCCCCATGCGCGGAGCGTTCAGGAGGAAATCGAAAAAACGCTAACGAGACTCAATAAAGGACAAGCCATCACTGTTCACGGTGCTGGTAGGACAGATAGTGGGGTTCATGCCCTTGGTCAGGTCATTCATTTTGATCTGCCCTATCAGATGGATGAGGAAAAACTCCGTTTTGCTCTGGATACCCAGTCCCCTGAAGATATCGATGTGATTTCGATTGAGCTCGTGGCGGATGATTTTCATTGCCGTTACGCCAAGCACAGCAAGACTTATGAGTTTATCGTGGATAGGGGCCGTCCTAAAAATCCTATGCACCGTCACTACGCTACCCACTTTCCCTATCCTCTCGACGTGGAGCGAATGCAGATGGCAATCAAAAAGCTAGAGGGAACCCATGATTTCACCGGTTTTACAGCATCTGGGACTAGTGTAGAGGACAAGGTTCGGACTATTACAGAAGCTAACCTTACAGTTGATGAGACAGGGCAGTTTTTGACCTTTACCTTTTCAGGAAATGGCTTTTTGTATAAGCAGATTCGCAATATGGTGGGGACACTGCTCAAAATCGGAAATAACCGAATGCCAGTAGAGCAGATTGACTTGATTTTGGAGAAGAAGGACAGGCAACTTGCAGGCCCAACAGCAGCACCAAATGGCTTGTATTTAAAGGAGATTCGTTATGAAGAATAATCGTGTTTTAGCACTTTCTGGAAATGATATTTTTAGTGGTGGCGGATTGTCGGCTGATTTGGCTACTTATACCTTGAACGGCTTGCATGGTTTTGTAGCAGTGACTTGTTTGACAGCCTTGACAGAAAAGGGTTTTGAAGTCTTTCCAACTGACGACGTTATTTTTCAATATGAGTTGAATAGCTTGCGTGATGTGGAGTTTGCAGGGATTAAGATTGGTCTTCTCCCTACTGTCAGCGTTGCTGAGAAAGCATTGGACTTTATCAAGCAACGT
This sequence comes from Streptococcus oralis, assembly GCF_001578945.1. Classification (GTDB taxonomy): domain Bacteria; phylum Bacillota; class Bacilli; order Lactobacillales; family Streptococcaceae; genus Streptococcus; species Streptococcus oralis_Q. The sequence continues at coordinate 293,995 of NZ_KQ969552.1, read as the reverse complement.
CCTGAAGTGCCTGTGGTATTGGACCCCGTCTTGGTGTGCAAGGAAACGCACGATGTAGCTGTCAGTGAACTCTGTCAAGAGTTGATTCGCTTTTTTCCTCATGTCAGTGTGATTACGCCAAATCTCCCTGAAGCAGAATTGTTAGCGGGTCAAGAGATCAAAACCTTGGAAGATATGAAAGCTGCAGCGGAGAAATTGCATGATTTAGGAGCGCCAGCAGTCATTATCAAGGGAGGAAATCGCCTTAGTCAGGACAAGGCTGTGGATGTCTTTTATGATGGACAAACCTTTACAGTTCTAGAAAATCCTGTTATCCAAGGCCAAAATGCTGGCGCAGGTTGTACCTTTGCCTCAAGTATCGCCAGTCACTTGGTTAAAGGTGATGAACTTTTACCAGCAGTAGAAAATTCTAAAGCTTTTGTTTACCGTGCTATTGCACAAGCAGATCAATATGGAGTAAGACAATATGAAGCAAACCAAAACAACTAAAATCGCCCTAGTATCCCTTCTAACCGCTCTTTCAGTAGTCCTAGGTTATTACTTGAAAATTGGAACGCCAACAGGAATGTTGACTCTCTTGGATGCAGGTATTTTCTTTACTGCCTTTTACTTTGGCAGTCGTGAAGGGGCTGTAGTTGGAGGACTAGCAGGATTTCTAATTGACCTTCTATCAGGCTATCCACAGTGGATGTTCTTTAGCTTGGTAAACCATGGCTTGCAAGGATTTTTTGCAGGTTTTAAAGGGAAATGGCAATGGCTGGGCTTAGTCTTAGCTACAATCGTCATGGTAAGTGGCTACGCCCTAGGTTCTACCCTAATGAATGGCTGGTCAGCAGCCTTACCAGAAATCCTTCCAAACTTCCTACAAAATACCTTGGGGATGATTGTAGGGTTTGTAGTCTTTCAGAGTGTCAAGAAGATAAAATAAAAAAATATTCAACTGAGATTTTTCAGTTGAATATTTTTTATAGACTAGATTTTCAATCAATCATCATTTCCATTGTTGTTTCTTGAAGCTTCATTCCTTGTCTTTGATAAAAGCGTAGGGCAGCCTCATTATCATTCCAGACACTCAAGGTTAGATTGTGGCAACCAATTTCTTTAGCATAATTGAGAGCGAATTGATAGAGTTGATCACCAATTTTTTGACCACGAGCATCTTGGTCCACACATAAATCTTCGATAAAAAGGGTTTTGATTTCTTGGAGAACAGGGTTATCCGTTTTATCTTTGATGGTACAAAATAGATGTCCGAGAACTTGTCCCTTTTCATTTTCAAAAACAAAAATAGGCGTGTGTTCTTGAGAGAGCATGGTTTGTAAGTCAGAGGGACTATATTTAGTCCCAGTTTGCTTAAAAATATCAGGTCGAGCTTGGTGGTGTACTGTAAGGATTTGTTGTAACAAATCAAGTAATTTAGGAATATCTTCTTGTTTAGCTTTTCGAATAGCCATGAAACATCTCCTTATTTTGAAATATTTTATTAGTTTAGCATAATAGAAGAAAAATGACAAAAAAATAGCCCCAAGCTGTTTTGAAGGAAGAGCTTTGGAGCTATTTAGGTTAATCAAAATAAAGCAAATCTTTGCTGGTGCTTGTAAAGAGGTCAAAGCCATCCTTGGTAACAACACCGCAGTCTTCGATACGGACACCGACTTTACTAGGGATATAGATACCAGGTTCAACAGAGAAGCACATGCCTTCTTCGATGACCATGTCATTTCCTTCCATGATAGATGGGAATTCGTGGACATCCATACCGATACCGTGACCGAGACGGTGGTTGAAGTACTCACCGTAACCAGCTTTCTCGATGACTTCACGGGCAGCGCGGTCTACTTCATGAGCAGTCACACCTGGTTTGATAAAGTCAAGGGCAGCTTGTTGGGCTTCAAGGGTCAAGTTGTAAATATCTTTTTTGAATTGGTCTGGTTTGCCGACAGCGACCGTACGGGTCATATCTGATGCGTAGCCATTAACCATGACACCGAGGTCAAAGAGGAGAAGGGCGTCCTTTTCAACCTTGTTAGCTGCTGGAATGCCGTGTGGGTTTGCGGCATTATCACCAGTCAAGACCATGGTATCAAAGCTCATTTCATAACCTTCACGTTTCATGGCAAAGTCGATTTGGGCGATGATGTCTGTCTCAGTCTTATCAAGAGAAATGTTGTCAAATCCAACTTTTACAGCTTTATCAGCATAGAGACCTGCAACCATCATTTTTTGTACTTCATCAGCTGATTTGATGAGGCGCATGCGTTGGATGCGAGGAGTGAGATTTTCAAACTCAGCAGTTTCAAAAACTGTTTTCAAGCCATGGTATTTGGTCAAGATGAGATTGTCAAACTCAACAGCAACACGTTTGAAGTCGTGCTGAGGCAAAGCGTTTTTGATTTTTTTCCATGGATTTTCAGAATCCACATAGCCCACAACTGGGAAGGAAATGGTGCTACTTGCACGTTCTACTTCAAGAGTTGGGACAAAGAGGAGAGGTTCCTGATCCGCTAGGACAAATAGGAACATTTGGCGTTCATGGGGATCACTGTAAAAGCCAGTGAGGTAATTAATAGTGACGGGGTCAGATACGACAGCGACGTCTAGTTTTTCTGATTCAAGATATGTTACGATTTGTTGTAATTTAGACATATGCTACCTTCTTTCTACCCCTCTATTTTGGCAAAAAAAGAGGGAAAATGCAAGAGAGAAGGGTAAAAGAACAGGCAAAAAGAACTCCGATATGATAGGGGAGTTCTTTGATCTAATTTTCCTTAGTTTAAGAAAAGTCAGCCTTGCTTTTTACGTCGCTGTATTCTTCAGCAATTTCTTGACTGAGAATGTCCTCATAGGCAGGGAGTTGGATATCCTGACCATATTTCTTCTTGAGGGCAGTAGTGACTAGGCGATAAGCCAGATTGGCATTACGAGAGAGGATAGGTCCGTGGAAGTAAGAACCAAAGACATTCTTATAATGAACCCCTTCGCCAATCTTTTCTTCGTTGTTTCCATTTCCATAGACCACCTGTCCCAGCGGTTTTTGATCATCTGAGAGGAAGGTACGGCCTTGGTGATTTTCAAATCCGTAGTAGGTTTCATCGAACTCTTCATTATGAATCTTGATGTCACCGATAAAGCGATTATTGGTTTGGTTGAGGGTGTAGTGGCCCATGACACCGAGTCCTTCGATACGTTTGCCTGAAGCCTCAACATAATATTGGCCCA
>NZ_KQ969552.1:283615-290678 GCF_001578945.1 Streptococcus oralis | reverse complement strand
AGGTCGTCTGCGATGATGCTTTGTTCAAAGTCTTGACCCCCGCCGAAAAAGGCAATATCATAGTGATTTTCATCAAAGTTATCATGGAGAGAAACGATGTCAACCGTCACATGTGCCCCCAGTTTTTCGGCTACATACTTGAGCATGAGGATGTTTCCATTGTCCCCGTAGGTATTCATGAGGTTTCCATAGAGGTGGGCGATGTTGAGCTGATAGGGGTAGTTGCCAGCTTTTGAGGAAAGTGAAGTATAAACCATCAGTTCATCTCCTTTCTAACAATCTGACGACTAGCCAGCAGTTCGCGGAATTCAAGCATAGCAGTATAGGTAGCCAGGATGTAGGCATGCTTGCAGTCTTGGTTCTCAATGGTTTTGAGAACTTGCTCCAGATTGCTTGTCTCAGTAATTTTCTCAGCTGGATAGCCTGTCACTCGTAGACGACGAGCGATTTCAGAATGACGAACACCGCCAGCATTGATTTCAGGAATGTCCATGTCAGTGATTTGTTCAAAGTCCGCATCCCAGATCCAGCTAGTATCAATCCCATCAGCATAGTTAGCATTGAGGAGAACAGATAGACTAAATGGATAAGGAGCTAGTTTGATCATTTCGATAGCTTGGGTCGCACCGACTGGATTTTTAATCAAGACGAGGGTACATTCTTTATCACCGATATGGAAGGTTTCCTGGCGTCCAAAAACAGCGCGACTCTTATCAAATCCTTGCTTGATCCGTTGCGAATCTGCACCGAGGAAACGAGCAATGGCAACCGCAGCAAGGGCATTGTAGATGTTGTAAAGTCCACCGATTTGGATTCCGTATTCTTGTCCGTCAATGACAAAGCGAGAACGATTGTTGGTCAACTCAACTAAGTCTGTCAGACGGTAGTCCAAGTCAGGACGTTTGCAGCCACAATTTTCACAGATATAGGCACCCAAGTTTGCATAGGTATTGAGTTCATATTTTAGGATGCCTTGACAGTCAGGGCAGAGAATCCCTTCTGTATTGTAGTGAGCTAGTTTGGCTGGTCCTTTTTCCAAGTCAAAACCAAAATACTGTACAGGATTTGGAATAGCTGGTTTGTAGAAAAGCGGGCTATCACCATTGAGGAGAACTGTAGCCGTAGGCACCTTACGGATGGCGTCCAAAATCATCTTATAAGTCGTGTAAATCTCACCGTAGCGGTCCATCTGGTCACGGAAAATATTAGTGATAACAAAAAGGCTAGGATGGATATAGTCACAGATACGAGAAAGACTGGCCTCGTCGATTTCGAGGACGGCAATGTTTTTTTCAGTTTTAGAAGATTTGGCAGTTAAGAAGGTTGTTGTAATCCCTGTGATCATGTTGGCACCGCTTGGATTGGTCAGAACCTGACCATAAATTTCTTTTAAAATGCCGACAGTGAGGGCAGTTGTCAGGGTTTTCCCGTTGGTTCCAGTGATCACGACAATCTCGTAGTTCTTAGCTAAATTTTGTAAAATATCTTTATCAAATTGAAGGGCGAGTTTTCCTGGGAGCGTGCTTCCACGGCCAAGATGGCTCAAGATGAAGTGAGAAGAACGCCCAGCAAGAAGGCCCAAAGTAGTTTTTAATTTCATGTTTCTATTATATCATAAAAGAGGGAAAAGACAGATTTGAGATTTCGAAGAAGCAAAAACAGCCCAAAGAGGGCTGTCAGTTAAGATGAGTTTTTAACTTAGAACCTGTATTCATAACGGAAATTGAAGATAAAAATCAGCTTCCGACATCTTTGTTATTTTTCAAGCATACCGATTTCAGCGTGTTTTTATGAATTGTTAAATTGAATTTTTTGCGCGTAGAACGCTAAAATTAGTTAGTGAATACAGGTTCTTAAATCGCAAATAAGTCATTCAAGTTCTCAGCCAAGGTTGGGTGAGTGAAGATTTGTTTTGTGAAGTAAGTGTAAGGAATCTTGTTGTCCATCGCAACAGTGATGATGTTGATGATTTCTTGAGAACCTTCTGAGAAGATGCTTGCTCCAAGAATTTCTTTTGTTTTAGTATTGACAACAGCTTTGAAGGCTCCGCGAAGATCTCCATTTACGTGACCACGAGGCATGGCAGCAACAGGGATTTCCTTCACAGCGTATGGAAGTTTCAAATCAGCTGCTTGGCTTTCAGTCAAGCCAACTTGTGAAAGTGCAGGTGTGATGAACATAGTGTTTGGCACATTGAGACGGTCTTGAAGAGTGTAGCTACCATCTCCAGCAAGGTAGCTGTAGACAACGCGGAAGTCATCAAGTGAAATGTAGGTGAATTGAGGTCCACCGTTGACGTCTCCGACTGCAAAGACACCAGGAACGTTTGTTTGACAATGTTTGTCTACCTTGATAGCACCACGTTCCGTTAGTTCAATATCCGTATTCTCAAGTTGAAGTGGTTCTACGTTTGGTTTACGTCCAGTTGCGTAGAGAAGAGCGTCGAAACGGTACGTTTCGTTTTCAGTTACGACAAGGACTTGGTCACCGTCGTTTTTGATTTCAGTAGTACGGATGTTTTGAAGTAATTCAATACCGTCTTCTTCCATATATTGTTTAGCAAGAGCTGCGATGGAAGGTTCTGCACGAGGTAGGAAAGTATCCAAGGCATCTAAGACTGTAACTTTGCTTCCAAGTTTGTTGTAAAGACCTGCAAATTCAAGACCGATATTTCCACCACCAAGGACACCAAGTTTTTCAGGCAATTTGTCCAAGTTTTGGATACCTGTTGAGTCAAAGACGTTTTTGCTTGTAGCAAGTCCTGGAATTGGCAAGACGTTTGAAACAGCACCAGTGTTGATGACGATAGTTTCAGCAGTCAATTCTTGTTTTTCATCACCAGCTTGGATTTCGATGACTTTGTTTGAAAGGAAGTGAGCTTCCGCATCAAAGATATCCACACCTGTACCCACAACAGTAGCATAGTTTTTACCGTTGAGGCGACTAGTGATAGTATTTTTGGTTGCAATGACTTCTTCAAAAGACAAATCTTTCTCAGCAGCAACCAACAAAGTTTTGGTTGGGATACAACCGATGTTGATACATGTTCCACCGTACATAGCTTTGCTACGTTCGATAAGAGCCACTCTCTTGCCAGCTGAAGCTAATTTACCAGCCAGTGTTTTCCCAGCCTTACCAAAACCAATAACGATTAAATCATATGTTAACATTTATAGTCCTCCTATTCGGTTTTCATTCTAGCATAAGAAAACACTTTTTGCACAATTCTGCTACGGGAAATGAAGTGAGTTTGAAATGGTCTCTTCAAATCCTTTGAAAAACAAGTTTCAGGTCACTTTACTGTTAGAAAATCGTTTACATGATTTTCCTAAAGGATTCTACTATCTTTTGCCCCTCTCTTGTGTTATACTAGATAAGTTGCAAAGAAACCAGTACTTTTCTTTCGTGGAAAAGAAGCAACACGGTATCTCATTTTTGTAGAAGATACGTCATGAAAAGAAAAGTATACACTAAAGCCCTATAGGGTGGCTTCGCACCACCTTTAGAAAGAAGAAAAACGTGAAATTTAATGAATTTAACTTGTCTGCTGAATTGCTAGCAGAAATTGAAAAAGCTGGATTTGTAGAAGCAAGTCCTATCCAAGAACAAACCATCCCATTGGCTCTCGAAGGCAAGGATGTCATTGGTCAAGCCCAGACTGGTACAGGGAAAACCGCAGCATTTGGCTTGCCAACTCTTGAAAAAATCCGTACAGAAGAAGCGACCATCCAAGCCTTGGTCATCGCTCCAACTCGTGAACTTGCTGTTCAAAGCCAAGAGGAATTGTTCCGTTTTGGCCGTAGCAAGGGAGTGAAAGTTCGCTCAGTTTACGGTGGTTCCAGCATTGAAAAACAAATCAAGGCCCTTAAATCTGGTGCTCACATCGTGGTAGGAACACCAGGCCGTCTCTTGGACTTGATTAAACGCAAGGCCTTGAAATTGCAAGACATTGAAACTCTTATCCTTGACGAAGCGGATGAAATGCTCAACATGGGCTTCCTTGAAGACATTGAAGCCATCATCTCCCGTGTCCCTGAAAATCGTCAAACCTTGCTCTTTTCAGCAACCATGCCAGATGCTATCAAACGTATTGGTGTTCAGTTTATGAAGGACCCTGAGCATGTCAAGATTGCTGCCAAGGAATTGACAACAGAATTGGTTGACCAATACTATATCCGTGTTAAGGAGCAAGAAAAATTTGACACTATGACACGTCTCATGGATGTGGAACAACCAGAACTTGCTATCGTATTTGGTCGTACTAAACGTCGTGTGGATGAATTGACTCGTGGACTTAAAATCCGTGGCTTCCGTGCTGAAGGAATTCATGGTGATTTGGATCAAAACAAACGTCTTCGTGTCCTTCGTGATTTTAAAAATGGCAATCTTGATGTTCTAGTTGCGACAGACGTGGCAGCACGTGGTTTGGATATCTCAGGTGTGACCCATGTCTACAACTACGATATTCCACAAGATCCTGAAAGTTACGTTCACCGTATCGGTCGTACAGGTCGTGCTGGTAAGTCAGGTCAGTCTATTACTTTCGTAGCACCAAATGAAATGGGTTATCTCCAAATTATTGAAAACTTGACTAAGAAGCGCATGAAAGGCTTGAAACCAGCGACAGCAGAAGAAGCCTTCCAAGCTAAGAAGCAAGTGGCTCTCAAGAAAATCGAGCGAGACTTCGCAGACGAAGCTATTCGTGGAAACTTTGAGAAATTTACTAAAGATGCTCGCAAGTTAGCTGCCGAGTTTAGTCCAGAAGAATTGGCTATGTATATCTTGAGTCTGACAGTCCAAGATCCAGACAGCCTTCCTGAAGTGGAGATTGCGCGTGAAAAACCACTGCCATTTAAACCATCTGGAAATGGACGTTCTGGAGGTAATCGTGGACGCGATAATCGTCGAGGGGATAACCGTCGTGGTGGCCGCCGTGATGAGTTCAAGAAAGGCAGTCGCGGGAACGATCGTTTTGAGAAAGACAGACGTTACCGTAATAAAGACAATAAAAAACCTCGCAACACTTCAAGCGAAAAGAAAACAGGCTTTGTTATTCGTAACAAAGGAGACAAATAAGAAAAAGCGATTCACTAAGTGGATCGCTTTTATATATAAGGAGACCAAGGATAAAAGAAGATGCACAAAAGTAAAGGAAAGGTGGGATAGGAAAGGGAACTTTAATTCATCTTCTTACAATGTTATAATATCAAAATAAAGATAGAATGTCAATAGAAAATTGCTATTTTCTAAAATATTTTTGCTTTTAAAAATTGCAATTCAATAAGCAATTTTCAGATAATTATTGAAATTTCAGGTTCTTTATGTTATAATGGTAGCGATTAAATGCGAGGTGAAAAATGGCACATTTATTAGAAAAAACAAGAAAAATTACATCAATTTTAAAACGTTCAGAAGAGCAAATGCAGGATGAACTTCCATATAATGCCATTACACGTCAACTAGCAGATATTATTGATTGTAATGCCTGTATTGTCAATAGCAAGGGACGACTTTTGGGGTATTTTATGCGCTATAAAACCAATACAGATCGCGTAGAGCAGTTTTTCCAAACCAAAACCTTCCCAGATGACTATGTACAAGGGGCAAACATGATCTATGATACAGAAGCCAATCTTCCTGTTGAACATGATTTGACCATTTTCCCTGTAGAGAGCCGTGCAGATTTTCCAGATGGTTTGACGACCATTGCTCCCATTCATGTATCAGGGATTCGCCTAGGTTCCTTGATCATTTGGCGCAATGATAAGAAATTTGAAGATGAAGACTTGATCCTTGTCGAGATTGCGAGCACGGTGGTAGGGATTCAACTGTTGAACTTCCAACGTGAAGAGGATGAAAAGAATATTCGCCGTCGTACCGCTGTTACCATGGCGGTCAATACCCTTTCCTATTCAGAACTTCGTGCTGTTTCAGCTATTTTATCTGAGCTAAATGGAAATGAAGGACAATTGACTGCATCTGTCATTGCAGACCGTATCGGTATCACGCGCTCAGTGATTGTCAATGCCCTTCGTAAGCTAGAGTCGGCAGGAATTATTGAAAGCCGTTCACTAGGAATGAAGGGAACCTATCTCAAAGTATTGATTTCAGATATCTTTGAGGAAGTGAAAAAGAGGGACTACTAATGGCAAAGGCTTTAATCTCGATTGACTATACAGAGGATTTTGTAGCAGATCAGGGGAAATTGACAGCAGGTGCTCCTGCTCAAGCCATATCAGAGGCAATCAATCAGGTGACCAGACTGGCTTTTGATCGTGGAGACTATATTTTCTTCACCATTGATGCTCATGAGGAAGGGGATGATTTTCATCCTGAGAGTAAACTTTTCCCACCTCACAACATCATTGGAACTAGTGGTCGCAACTTGTATGGAAAACTAGCAGATTTTTACCAAGCCCATGTTTCTGATAGTCGTGTCTTTTGGATGGACAAGCGTCACTATTCAGCATTCTCAGGAACGGACCTAGATATTCGTTTGCGAGAACGTCGAGTTGATACAGTCATCTTAACTGGTGTTTTGACAGATATTTGTGTTCTTCATACGGCTATTGATGCCTATAATTTAGGTTATCAAATTGAGATTGTCAAGCCTGCGGTTGCCTCTATCTGGCCAGAAAATCATCAGTTTGCTCTTGGACATTTTAAGAACACTTTGGGAGCCAAATTACTGGATGAAAATCTAGCTGAAATTCAAGAATGATCCCCTTGAAAAAAATCTGAAAAAAGTGTTGACAAAGATTTTAAAAGTTGATATACTAGTGAAGTAATCGACGCGGGGATGGCGGAATTGGCAGACGCGCAGGACTAAGGATCCTGTGACCGCTTTAGGTCGTGAGGGTTCAAGTCCCTCTCTCCGCATAGGATAAGAGTTAGCTTTGGCTAGCTCTTTTTTGTTTCCCAGATAAGGTTAGAGGAAGTGTTTTGAACGCCAGAAGATATCGATATTAAGAACTGTCATCTATGGAATGGAGTCGATTTTTGATTGGCACTATGCCTCCTTGTATAAGTAGAAAAGTTAGCGCTTGCTAGCTTTTTTGTTTTT
>NZ_KQ969552.1:280792-282625 GCF_001578945.1 Streptococcus oralis | reverse complement strand
TTTTCAAAAAATTTTTTCGATTTCATAAACACTTCATATTTGGATTTTATAATAGTCTTACAAATATGGAGGTGACAAATGAATCCAATCCAAAGAGCTTGGGCTTATGTCAGCAGAAAACGACTGAGAAGTTTTATTTTATTTCTGATTTTATTGGTCCTATTGGCCGGAATTTCAGCCTGTTTGACTCTGATGAAGTCCAACAAAACAGTGGGAAGCAATCTTTACAAATCACTCAATACATCTTTTTCTATCAAAAAGATAGAAAATGGACAGACCTTCAAGTTGTCAGACCTAGCATCCGTGAGCAAGATTAAGGGACTGGAAAATGCCTCTCCTGAACTTGAGACGATCGCAAAACTGAAAGGCAAGGAAGCGGTCAGTGGTGAGCAGAGCGTAGAACGTGATGATTTGTCAGCAGCGGACAAGAACTTGGTTAGCTTAACGGCTCTTGAGGATTCATCCAAGGATGTCACCTTTACCAGTTCGGCATTCAACCTAAAAGAGGGTCGACACCTTCAAAAAGGAGATTCAAAGAAAATCCTCATTCATGAAGAGTTGGCCAAGAAGAACGGTCTTTCGCTTCATGACAAGATTGGCTTGGATGCTGGTCAGTCTGAAGCTGGAAAAGGGCAAACAGTAGAGTTTGAGATTGTCGGCATCTTTTCTGGAAAAAAACAAGAGAAGTTCACAGGCTTGTCTTCTGACTTCAGTGAAAACCAGGTCTTTACAGACTATGACAGCAGCCAAACCCTTCTGGGAAATAGTGAACCGCAAGTCAGTGCAGCGCGCTTCTATGTAGAAAATCCTAAGGAAATGGACGGACTCATGAAGCAGGTGGAAAATTTGGCTTTGGAAAGTCAAGGTTACCAAGTTGAGAAGGAAAACAAGGCCTTTGAACAAATCAAAGACTCAGTAGCAACCTTCCAAACCTTCTTGACCATCTTCCTTTATGGGATGTTGATAGCTGGAGCAGGAGCCTTAATTTTGGTCTTGTCTCTCTGGTTGAGAGAAAGGGTCTACGAAGTGGGGATTCTTCTGGCGCTTGGAAAAGGCAAGAGTTCAATCTTCCTACAATTCTGTTTAGAGGTAGTTTTGGTATCTCTCGGAGCTTTGCTTCCATCCTTTATCGCTGGAAATGCCATTACATCCTATCTGCTCCAAACTGTACTAGCCAGTGGAGATCAGGCAACCTTACAGGACACGCTGGCCAAAGCAAGCGGTCTATCAACCAGTCTCCTATCTTTTGCAGAATCCTATGTATTTCTGCTCCTGATTGGTTGCTTGTCTGTAGCCCTTTGTTTCGTATTTCTATTTAGAAAATCGCCTAAGGAAATTTTATCATCTATTAGTTAAGAAGGAGAAATCATGACTTTATTACAATTGCAAGATGTTACCTACCGTTATAAGAACACTGCTGAAGCAGTTTTATATCAGATCAAGTATAATTTTGAACCCGGAAAATTTTATAGTATCATTGGTGAGTCAGGAGCTGGAAAATCCACTCTTTTGTCCCTGCTTGCTGGTCTAGATAGTCCTGTCGAAGGTTCTATCCTTTTCCAAGGAGAGGACATTCGGAATAAGGGGTATTCTTACCATCGCATGCACCATATTTCCCTGGTCTTTCAAAATTATAACTTGATAGATTATCTTTCTCCGCTGGAAAATATCCGCTTGGTCAACAAAAAAGCAAGCAAGGATACACTTCTTGAGCTTGGTTTGGATGAAAGTCAGATCAAGCGGAACGTTCTCCAGTTATCAGGTGGTCAACAGCAACGTGTGGCTATCGCTCGCAGTTTAGTCTCAGAAGCTCCAGTTATTCTAGCTGATGAG
>NZ_KQ969552.1:278947-280772 GCF_001578945.1 Streptococcus oralis | reverse complement strand
AACTGCTCAAATCACTTGCCCAGAAAACAGGTAAATGTGTGATCGTCGTCACTCACAGTAAAGAAGTGGCACAAGCGTCAGATATTACACTTGAATTGAAGGATAAGAAACTGTCTGAAACTCGCAATACTACAAAATAAAATGAGCTTGTTTTGATAGAATGATAAAAACGAATCAAATCTAGAAAGGGAACCTATGTTACACAACGCATTTGCCTATGTTACAAGGAAGTTTTTCAAATCGATTGTTATCTTCCTGATTATTCTCCTCATGGCGAGCTTGAGTTTGGTCGGCTTGTCAATCAAGGGAGCTACTGCCAAGGCTTCTCAGGAGACATTTAAAAATATCACCAATAGCTTCTCCATGCAAATCAATCGTCGCGTCAATCAAGGAACGCCACGTGGTGCTGGGAATATCAAAGGTGAGGATATCAAAAAAATCACCGAAAACAAGGCCATCGAGTCTTATGTTAAACGTATCAACGCTATCGGAGATTTGACTGGATACGACCTGATCGAAACGCCAGAAACTAAGAAAAATCTCACACCTGACCGTGCCAAACGGTTTGGAAGTAGCATGATGATCACAGGTGTCAATGACTCTTCTAAAGAAGATAAGTTTGTCTCTGGTTCATATAAGCTGGTTGAAGGTGAGCACCTAACCAACGACGACAAGGACAAGATCTCATGCATAAAGACTTGGCAGCTAAACACGGCTGGAAAGTCGGAGATAAGGTCAAACTAGACTCCAATATCTATGATGCAGACAATGAAAAAGGTGCTAAGGAGACAGTCGAAGTGACAATCAAGGGACTCTTTGATGGGCACAATAAGTCGGCAGTAACCTACTCGCAAGAACTCTATGAAAATACAGCTATCACAGACATTCACACTGCTGCAAAACTTTATGGATACACAGAAGACACAGCTATTTATGGGGATGCAACCTTCTTTGTAACAGCGGACAAGAACTTGGATGATGTTATGAAAGAGTTGAATGGCATCAGTGGTATCAACTGGAAGAGCTACACACTTGTGAAGAGCTCCTCCAACTACCCAGCTCTAGAGCAATCCATCTCTGGTATGTATAAGATGGCCAACCTCCTCTTCTGGGGTAGCTTGAGCTTCTCAGTTCTTCTCCTTGCACTCTTGCTCAGCCTTTGGATCAACGCCCGTCGCAAGGAGGTGGGAATTCTCCTCTCTATCGGTCTCAAGCAGGCAAGTATCTTGGGGCAATTCATCACCGAATCGATCTTGATTGCCATTCCTGCTCTTATTTCTGCTTACTTCCTAGCCAACTACACAGCTCGTGCCATCGGAAATACTGTTCTTGCCAATGTCACTTCAGGTGTTGCCAAGCAAGCCAGCAAGGCAGCTCAAGCCTCTAACCTTGGTGGTGGTGCAGAAGTAGATGGCTTTAGTAAGACCTTGTCGAGCCTAGACATTTCCATTCAGACATCAGACTTTATCATCGTCTTTGTCCTTGCCTTGGTTCTAGTGGTTCTCGTTATGGCGCTTGCTTCAAGCAATCTCCTCAGAAAACAACCAAAAGAGCTCTTGCTTGATAGCGAATAAAAAAACTTGCTACCTATTCTCCCCTAAATGGGGTATAATATAGGTAGCATTTTTATCTATTTCATCTTGATAATACTCTTCGAAAATCTCTTCAAACCACGTCAGCTTCACCTTGCCGTATATATGTTACTGACTTCGTCAGTTCTATCTACAACCTCAAAGCAGTACTTTGAGCAGCCTGCGGCTAGCTTCCTAGTTTGCTCTTTGATTTTCATTGAGTATAAGGCCTCTTCCTATCAGGATGAAACAGA
>NZ_KQ969552.1:276641-278546 GCF_001578945.1 Streptococcus oralis | reverse complement strand
GATCAGTGACTATTTGACCGATTGTGGTTATGAAACAATTGAAGCAGCAGACGGTCAGGAAGCTCTGGAAAAATTTTCCAGCTATGAAGTTGCTCTAGTACTGCTGGATATCCAGATGCCCAAGCTTAATGGCCTAGAAGTCCTAGCGGAGATTCGTAAGACCAGTCAGGTTCCTGTCTTGATGCTGACCGCCTTTCAGGATGAAGAATACAAGATGAGTGCTTTTGCTTCTCTGGCAGACGGTTATCTGGAAAAGCCTTTTTCTCTCTCCCTTTTAAAAGTAAGGGTGGACGCGATTTTCAAGCGCTACTACGATACGGGACGAGTCTTCTCCTATAAGGATACCAAGGTGGATTTTGAAAGCTATAGTGCTAGCCTCGCAGGTCAAGAAGTGGCCATCAATGCTAAAGAGTTGGAAATTCTGGACTATCTGGTGAAAAATGAAGGCCGGGCCTTGACTCGTTCTCAGATTATCGATGCGGTCTGGAAGGCGACAGATGAGGTCCCCTTTGACCGTGTCATCGATGTCTATATCAAGGAACTGCGGAAAAAGCTAGATTTGGATTGTATCCTCACTGTGCGCAATGTTGGTTATAAATTGGAGCGAAGATGAAACGAACAGGTTTGTTTACAAAGATATTTATCTATACATTCTCGATTTTTAGTGTTCTGGTTATTTGTCTTCATTTAGCCATTTATTTTCTCTTTCCCTCGACTTATCTGAGCCACCGTCAGGAAACCATTGGCCAGAAAGCGACAGCCATTGCCCAGTCCCTGGACGGAAAGGATAGGCAAAGTATCGAGCAAGTGTTGGATCTGTATTCCCAGACCAGTGATATCAAAGGAGCTGTCAAGGGAGAGATGACTGAGGACAAGTTAGAAGTCAAGAACAACCTTCCTCTGGACACGGATCGCCAGACCACTTCCCTCTTTATCGAGGAGCGTGAGGTGAAAACGCAAGACGGTGGTACCATGACTCTCCAGTTTCTAGCTTCCATGGATTTGCAAAAGGAAGCAGAGCAGATCAGTCTCCAGTTTCTTCCCTATACCTTGTTGGCATCCTTTCTGATTTCTCTCTTGGTGGCCTACATCTACGCTCGGACCATTGTTGCACCGATTTTGGAAATCAAGCGAGTGACCCGTCGGATGATGGATTTGGATGCCCAAGTGCGATTGCGCGTGGATTCTAAGGATGAGATAGGTAATCTCAAGGAACAAATCAATAGCCTTTACCAGCATCTCTTGACTGTCATTGCGGACTTGCATGACAAGAATGAAGCTATTCTCCAGCTGGAGAAGATGAAGGTTGAATTCCTACGAGGGGCTTCTCATGAACTGAAAACACCACTGGCCAGCTTGAAAATCCTAATCGAAAATATGAAAGAAAATATCGGCCGTTATAAGGATAGAGACCACTATCTGGGAGTTGCCTTGGGGATTGTGGATGACCTCAGTCACCACGTTCTCCAGATATTGTCTCTTTCTTCTGTTCAGGAATTGCGAGACGAGAAAGAAGAGGTTGACCTCCTTCAGATGACGCAAAGTCTGGTCAAGGATTATGCTTTGCTCGCCAAGGAGAGAGAACTTCAGGTAGACATTAGCCTAACTTATCAGCAGGCTTACATAAACCCATCTGTCATGAAATTGATTCTATCGAATCTCATCAGTAATGCTATCAAGCACTCCACTCTAGGCGGCTTGATCCGTATCGGGGAGAAAGAAGGGGAACTC
The DNA here is from genome assembly GCF_001578945.1 of Streptococcus oralis. Lineage (GTDB taxonomy): Bacteria > Bacillota > Bacilli > Lactobacillales > Streptococcaceae > Streptococcus > Streptococcus oralis_Q. Next base: position 276,815 of record NZ_KQ969552.1, on the reverse strand, counting down.
TTTATCGAGAATAGCTGTAGTCCTGAAGAACAAGAAAAATTGGCCCAGTCTTTTTCTGACAATGCTAGTCGTAAGGCCAAGGGTTCAGGAATGGGACTCTTTGTGGTCAAAAGTTTATTAGAACATGAGAAATTACCTTATCATTTTGAGATGCAAGATGATCGATTGACCTTC
>NZ_KQ969552.1:270485-275400 GCF_001578945.1 Streptococcus oralis | reverse complement strand
GCAGTGCCCAATGTAGTCTTGGCTTTCTTAGTTTCATTCTTTTATTTTTACTCGCTACATTTATCTTTCATCGGATTAGTTTAGAAAAGGAACAAGCCTCACTAACACCTATGGGACAACAAGTTATCGTCAATGGACATCAAATAAATATTTACGTTGAAGGGGATGGTCCTGAGACTATAGTAGTTCTCTCAGGTGCTGGTATTGCTTCTCCCATATTGGACTTTAAAAATGTATCGAAATCCTTATCGAAACGGTATAAGGTAATCATCATGGAGCGGGCGGGATATGGTTATAGTGATGATAGCAATCATTCAAGAGATGTGATGGAGGTTTTGTCTGAGACTCGCCAAGCTCTTTCGCAAGCAAATATCACAGGGCCGTTTATCATTCTGTCTCATTCCATGGCTAGTCTAGAGAGTCTGGCTTGGCAGGAGAAGTTTCCTGATGAAGTGAAAGCTTTGATTGGTTTAGATTGGGCATTGCCATCAAGTTATGAGAATTTAAAGCAAAATCAGACCGTGCTCACTGTGGCATATTGGAGCAGCAAGATTGGCTTATTACGTTACTTCCCTGAGTCCTTTTATATAAAAAATTCAACTCTGACCGAAAGTGAACGAAAACAATATAAACTTCTAGCTTATAAGCAGTTGATGTCACAAGCTATGTTTCATGAATCCCAAACGGTAAAGGAAAATGCCAAGAAAGTTCCCTCAAACATTAATCCGAAAATTCCGGCCTTACTAATGGTTTCTAATGGTGATGGTACTAGCTTTAGCCAATCTGAGTGGCAACGTTATGCAGAGAGATTTGCAAGCGACCAGTCTAATGTTCAAGTCGTCTATATGGATGCGCCTCACGACCTTTATCATTATCAAAGCGATGCTATTGTTTCTCGCATTAAAGAATTTTTAGAGAATAATTGAGGGTCTAAAAATCTATTTAGACTGATGACAATAATTGAAATGTAATGACTTATGAATAATTCATATATTTTACTTAGACATGCTCATTCAAGATTTTCAAGTGATGATTTTAATAGAACTTTGTCAGAAAAAGGATTTTCATCTCTTGACCAGTTAGAGTTTTTGAATTCTGTTAATATTGATTATTATTTTTCTAGTCCTTATAAACGAGCATTTGAAACGATTAATAGCTCGCCAATTCAATTTGATAAAATAGTTCTTGATAATCGGTTACGAGAGCGAAAATTATCTTCAACCTTTATAAAAGATTCTGAGTTTGAAGACAGTATTAAATATTTATGGCAAAATCCTAGTGAATCTCTTTCAGAAGGGGAATCAAATCAAGACGCACTAGCTAGAGTACTAAATTTTTTAATGGAATTGGAAGAGAGATACTCAGAAAAAACGATTTTACTTAGTTCACACGGGAATTTGATAGGAATACTACTACATCACTTTGATTCCAGTTTTGATTATGAAAAATGGGAGCAAATGACCTTTCCAGATTGTTTTCTAATTGATAGAAATGGGATTGTGAAAAGAATTATGAAAGATTAGTACTTTGATTAAATAGTGAATCATATTGATCAAAATAGTTTGCTTTTTACAATTCGTAGCCTGCCCCTAAGGGCAGGTTTTTTGGTGTTTTAAGGAAACTATTAAACCAGAATTTTTGATTCAAAAGTATTATTTTAAGAGAGAAATCTCTAATTTCATAATCTGTAGGCAAACGCTTGCATTCCTTTTTTATTGGACTATAATAGGTTGGTATAAAGCCTTCTGTAAGAATAACAATTAGAAAGTTTAGAAAGTAAGGATTTAGAATATTTGTAGTCAAAAATACAATGTTGCAATTCCTTGCTATAGGGAGAGATTTATGGCAATGATAGAAGTGGAACATCTTCAGAAAAATTTTGTGAAGACAGTGAAGGAGCTGGGGTTAAAGGGAGCTTTGCACTCCTTTATACATCCTGAAAAGCAGACCTTTGAAGCGGTCAAGGATTTGACCTTCGAGATACCCAAGGGCCAAATTTTAGGCTTTATCGGGGCAAATGGTGCTGGGAAGTCGACAACTATTAAGATGCTGACAGGGATTTTGAAACCGACGTCTGGTTTTTGTCGGATTAACGGCAAGATTCCGTAGGATAATTGTCAGGATTATGTCAAGGATATTGGAGTAGTTTTTGGACAACGCACCCAGCTATGGTGGGATTTGGCTTTGCAAGAGACCTATACGGTGTTAAAAGAGATTTACGATGTGCCAGACTCGCTCTTCCACAAGAGAATGGATTTTTTGAATGAAGTCTTGGACTTAAAAGAATTTATCAAGGATCCCGTGCGAACTCTTTCACTAGGTCAACGGATGCGGGCGGATATTGCAGCCTCCTTGCTCCACAATCCTAAGGTTCTCTTTTTAGATGAGCCGACCATTGGTCTGGATGTGTCAGTCAAGGATAACATTCGTCGGGCCATTACCCAGATCAATCAGGAGGAAGAGACTACCATTCTCTTGACCACTCATGACCTGAGTGATATTGAGCAGCTCTGTGATCGGATTTTCATGATTGACAAGGGGCAGGAGATTTTTGATGGAACGGTGAGTCAGCTCAAGGAAACTTTTGGTAAGATGAAGACTCTTTCCTTTGAACTGGTGCCGGGGCAAAGTCATCTCATTTCTCACTATGAAGGCTCTTCGGATATGACCATTGATAGACAAGGAAATAGCCTCAATATTGAATTTGATAGTTCCCGTTACCAGTCAGCTGATATTATCAAGCAAACCCTGTCTGATTTTGAAATCCGTGATTTGAAGATGGTGGATACGGATATCGAGGATATTATCCGTCGCTTCTACCGAAAGGAGCTCTAAGATGGTCAAATTTTGGAGACGTTATAAACCCTTTATCAATGCAGGAATTCAGGAGTTGATCACATATAGAGTGAATTTTCTTCTTTATCGGATTGGCGATGTGATGGGGGGCTTTTGTGGCCTTTTATCTATGGAAGGCAGTCTTTGATTCCTCGCAGGAGTCCTTGATTCAGGGATTTAGTATGGCGGATATCACCCTCTACATCATCATGAGTTTTGTGACCAATCTTTTGACCAAGTCAGATTCTTCCTTTATGATTGGGGAGGAGGTTAAGGATGGCTCCATTATCATGCGCTTGCTGCGACCAGTGCATTTTGCGGCCTCTTATCTCTTTACCGAGCTTGGCTCCAAGTGGTTGATTTTTATCTCTGTTGGACTGCCATTTTTAAGTGTCATTGTCTTGATGAAAATCTTATCTGGCCAAGGTATTGTAGAGGTGCTAGGCTTAACTGTCCTATATCTTTCTAGCTTAACGCTGGCCTACCTGATTAACTTTTTCTTTAATATCTGCTTTGGATTTTCAGCCTTTGTATTTAAAAATCTATGGGGTTCCAATCTACTCAAGACTTCCATAGTGGCTTTTATGTCTGGAAGTTTGATTCCCTTGGCTTTCTTTCCTAAGATTGTTTCAAATATTCTTTCCTTTTTGCCTTTTTCATCCTTGATTTACACTCCGGTTATGATTATCGTTGGGAAATACAATGCTAGTCAGATTCTTCAGGCTCTTTTCCTGCAGTTGTTTTGGCTTTTAGTGATGGCGGGCTTGTCTCAGTTGATTTGGAAACGAGTCCAGTCATTTATCACCATTCAAGGAGGTTAGTATGAAAAAATATCAGCGTATGCATCTGATTTTTATCAGACAATACATCAAGCAAATCATGGAATATAAGGTTGATTTTGTGGTTGGTGTTTTAGGTGTTTTTCTGACCCAAGGTCTGAACCTCTTGTTTCTCAACGTGCTCTTCCAACACATCCCTTCCTTGGAAGGCTGGACCTTTCAAGAGATTGCCTTTATCTATGGATTTTCCTTAATTCCCAAGGGATTGGACCATCTCTTTTTTGACAATCTCTGGGCACTGGGGCAACGCTTGGTGCGAAAGGGAGAGTTTGACAAATACTTGACCCGTCCTATCAATCCTCTCTTTCACATCCTAGTCGAGACCTTTCAGATTGATGCCTTGGGAGAACTCTTGGTCGGTGGAATTTTACTAGCGACAACGTTCTCTAGCATTACTTGGACTCTTCCCAAGTTCTTGCTTTTCCTGGTCTGTATTCCTTTTGCGACCTTGATTTATACTTCTTTGAAAATCGCGACAGCCAGTATCGCTTTTTGGACCAAGCAGTCAGGTGCTATGATTTACATTTTTTATATATTCAATGATTTTGCCAAGTACCCGATTTCTATTTATAACTCGCTTCTTCGTTGGTTGATTAGCTTTATCGTGCCTTTCGCCTTTACGGCCTACTATCCGGCCAGCTATTTCTTGCAGGACAAGGATGGCCTCTTTAACATTGGTGGTTTGATTTTGCTTTCCCTTGTTTTCTTTGTCATTTCTTTGAAACTATGGGACAGGGGCTTAGACGCCTACGAAAGTGCAGGATCTTAAGAGGAAGAAACTCAGAGCCTTGTCTCAGGACGGGCTTTTTCTAATGGAGATAAAAATTTCTTGACATCTACTCTCAGAGTGCTATACTAAAAGGGTAGTCGCCGATTTAGCTCAGTTGGTAGAGCAACGCACTCGTAACGCGTAGGTCACAGGTTCGATCCCTGCAATCGGCAGAATGAAGAAGTCCATTAGGGCTTCTTTTCTTTTGTTACGAATTTTCAACCACTTAGACCGAGATATTGACCAGATAGGCAAAAGTGCTTGTTCTTGAAAAAATCCTCTGCCATAATGATTTTTGTAAAGGGCGTGAAGTGTTAATGTCAGACAATTCAGGTTCCTAAAAAAGAAAATGGAGACAAAAAATGAAAAAAATATTGGGAATTATATTTTTAGTAGCGGCAGCGCTAGTATTGTATTTCGGCTATGTTGGATGGCCAAGTTTGGATGTCAACCTCTGGTCATTGATTCCAGT
>NZ_KQ969552.1:266554-270357 GCF_001578945.1 Streptococcus oralis | reverse complement strand
CAAGTTTGGATGTCAACCTCTGGTCATTGATTCCAGTAGGTTTGTTCCTCTATTTCACTCTAGAAAACTTTTTGAAAAAAGACTACAAGGCTAGTCTGATGTGCTTGATTATTGCCTTTATCATTGCAAACGCCATTTTGGATCTGTTGCCAATTTCAAGTGGATTGGTGATAGGAGCAGGTGTGCTAGCTTGTGTAGGACTTGGCTACCTTTTTCCTGATAAAGATAAAAAAGAAGACAAATAGAAAAGTCTCGAAGTTTCTCGAGACTTTGTCTTTATTTACCAGCGTAGTATTTTTGGATGCCTTTCACAATACCTGCTACTAATTTATCTTGATAGTGGCTATCTCTGATTTGTTGGTTTTCAGTGAAATTATCCATATAACCAAGCTCTAGGAGAACGGCTGGTTTGGCCGTTTCGCGTAGAACGGCAAAACTGCTTTCCAGCAAGCCAGCGTTTCTGGCACCTGTTTCTGCAAGGAGAGAGGAGTGGATAGCAGCAGCGAGGCGTTTGCTTTCACTCATACGATCTGGGTGATTGTGCCAGTATTTATTAATCTTACTTGGATAATCAGGTTCATCGCTATAGGAGTAGGTTTGAATACCGCTTGCTTTTGAGTATGTACTACCAGTAGCATTGAAGTGAATACTGATAAAAATATCAGAGTTGGTCTTATTAACCATACGAGAACGTTCGGTAACAAAATCCACGTCAATATCACTGTCACGTGATGTAAGGACAGTATAACCTAATTCTTCTAATTTCTTACGTAGTTTGCGGTAGATTTGCATGTTGAGATCTTTTTCAGCTACATTGTAGTAAAAGGCACCTGAATCCCGACCACCATGCCCAGGATCCAGGAAAATGGTGTTGCTGTATTGACCTTTTACAAATCCACCTTCTGTTGAAACTTCAGAAATCCATTGGCCGTATTTTTGGAACAGGTGTTCCTTGCCGTCTATCTTGTAAGTTCCTGATACATAATGTCCGCTATCGTCCAAATAGTAACGAGCCTTGTAGGTGTCGTCGTAAATCCACTCATTCTTGGCCATATAGCCACCAGGCTTGAGATAGTAGGCTCCAATCCATTCACGAGCTGCATAGGCACCATTCGCTTTTAGATAGAACCAACTGTTGTAGGCCTTGTCAAAGATCCACTCTTTTTCGGCCATTGCTCCACTTGCTTTTAGATAGTAGCTTCCTTTCCATTTGTTGGAAAGCATGATGCCATTTTGTTCAAAAGCATACCAAGTTCCTTTGATTTTCTCCCATTTGTCTCGGCTATATTTCCCATATTCATTAGCGTAATACCAATTTTCATTGATTCTCACCCAAGAGTTTTCCGCCATGGCCCCGCTACTACCGAGCAGGTAAGTACCAACGGTCGTTTTGCTGAGCATCACGCCGTTTTTGTCAAAATAATACCATGAACCGTTGACTTTCTCCCATTTGTCTTGCGAGATTCTGCCAGATGGTGTGACATAATACCAATTTTGGTCAATCTTTACCCAGCCATTTTCAGCCATGGCCCCACTTTTGGTAAGGAGATAACCATCAACGATTGTCTGACTGAGCATGATACCATCTTTGTCAAAGTAGTACCAAACTCCTCCGATTTTTTTCCATTTTTGTTGGATGATTTTTCCAGACTCACTGGCGTAGTACCATTTACCCTCAAGAGCTACCCAGCCATTTTCTACCATGACCCCGTCTTTATTGAGAACATAGTCATCAAAGATGGTATCACTGAGTCGATTTCCCTCTTGGTCAAAATAGTACCACTTATCTTGAATTTTTTTCCATTTGAGGACAGGTTGATTGTTTTCATAGAAACGCCAGTGTTTGTTTTCTTCCTGCCATCCTTCTTTTTTAGGAGCTTCTTCTTTTACCTTGTCTTTTGGAAGTGTTGCAACCTCCTCTTCAGCTTTAGTTGAAAGATCTTTCTTATCTTCCTTAGAGTTGCTTTGTTCGGTGGTAGCAGGAGGATTAGTATTGTTTTCTTCTGCATAGATAGGTGCTTGGGTCAATCCTGCTATTGAAAGGACAACAGTGCTTGCCAATATAAACTTTTTCAACGATATTCTCCAATCATTATTTTCTAAGAAATATTATAAAATATGTCTGACAGTTTATCAATTATCAAACTGAACTTCTTCTAGTAAATATTCGATAAAGCGTTCGCCCATCTTAGACAGGCTGGTTTTTTCATGCTGGATATAGACCAGTTCAATCGGGTCGTCAATGTCCAGTGGAATGGAAACGATATTGTCTCCGTTGAGGTTGCTGTTCAAAATCCCTGTTGCAATGGTGTAACCATCCAAACCAATCAAAAGATTAAAGAGGGTGGCTCGGTCACTGACTACAATGGATTTCTTGTGGTGCTCTTGTGAAAGAATCTCCTCTGAAAAGTAGAAGGAGTTGTGCGTCCCCTGGTCATAACTCAGGTAAGGAAAATCTTCCAAATCAGCCAGTTTGACCTTGTCTTTTTTAGCTAGAGGGTTGGTCTTGCTGACAAAGATATGGGGTTGAGCGGTAAAGAGGTGGTGCGCTAGCAGGTGATTGTCATCTAGCATTTTCGTTAAAACATCGCGGTTGTAGCTGTTTAAAAAGAGGACACCGACTTCACTACGGAAGTTCTTGACGTCGTCGATAATCTCCCAAGTACGAGTTTCACGAAGGAAGAGCTCGTATTTCTCCATATCACTTTTCTTGAGCAGAGAGACAAAGGCATTGACTACAAAGGCATAGTGCTGAGAAGAAACGCTGAAAAGTTCGCGGTGGGCAACAGGGTTTTTATAGCGTTCCTCCAAAAGCTGAGTTTGCTCGACAACTTGACGGGCATAGGAGAGAAACTCCATCCCATCACGGGTCAAGGTAATGCCCTTGGGATTGCGAATAAAGATTTCAATCCCCATTTCATTTTCCAAATCTCGAACGGCATTAGAGAGACTGGGTTGGGTGATAAAGAGTTGCTTGGCTGCCTCATTCATAGAGCCAGTTTCGACGATTTTGATAATATAGTGTAGTTGTTGTATTCTCATGCTTTTATTGTACCACACTTGCGGAAGAATGGGCAATGAAGACGAAGAAAATAGGGGGAAAGAGGCGGTCCAGTATTGAAAAAAAGTCTAAAATCTGTTAGAATGAAACCTATGAAAACATTCTATGATGTGCAGCAATTTCTCAAACAATTTGGCATTATTGTTTACATGGGGAAGCGCTTGTATGATATTGAACTGATGAAGCTCGAACTCTCTCGGATCTATGATGCAGGTCTGATGGACAAGCTAGACTATCTAGAGGCGGAAGCTGTTCTTCGTAGAGAGCACAAGATAGAATTAGACTACTTAGAGAAAAATGGAGATAAGAACTTATGACAATTTGGATTGTTTGGGGAATCGTATTGGCGATGGCTGCATGGATGGGTTATAACTACCTTCGTATTCGTCGTGCGGCTAAGATTGTGGACAATGCAGAATTTGAAGCCTTGATTCGAAAAGGGCAATTGATTGATGTCCGTGAACCAGCAGATTTCCACAGAAAACATATCCTCGGAGCCCGCAATATTCCTTCAAATCAGTTGAAGTCAAGCCTTGCAGCCCTTCGCAAGGATAAACCTGTCCTTCTCTACGAAAACCAACGTGGACAACGAGTGACCAATGCTGCACTCTATTTGAAAAAACAAGGTTTCTCTGAGATTTATATCCTTTCTTATGGATTGGATTCTTGGAAAGGGAAGGTCAAGACAAGCTAAGATTTTATTAAAAACTGTCGAATGATAGATAAAGTTAGTATTTTTGGT
>NZ_KQ969552.1:259832-266286 GCF_001578945.1 Streptococcus oralis | reverse complement strand
AATTCACTACAAAAGAAAAAACCTTCACTTATTTTAGGTATCTTATCTATCGTCCTTGGTTTGCTATCTCCAATAGTAGGTCTGATTTTGGGAATCATAGGATTGGTCTTGGCTATTTCATATCAAAAAGAATCTGGACTGGACTATAAAACAGAAAAAATTCTCAATATCGTAGGACTTGTAGTTTCTGTTCTTAACTGGATTGTAGCCATCGCACTAATTTTTGGAATTTTTAGATAAGCAAAAAATAAAAAAGCTTTAAATTTAAAGCTTTTTTGTTTTATCGACTCATCTCTAAGTAGTTTTTAATGATTTCCAATTCCTCTGGATTCAAGGGACGGTATTGCCCTTCTGCAAGTTCTGAATCTAACGTAAAATCACCGAACTGAACTCGTTTGAGAGAAACCACCTTGACACCGACTGAGAGAAACATCTTCTTGACTTGATGAAATTTGCCCTCAGAGATAGTGATGGAGGCCCGGCTCTCTGTTGGGCTTGTGTCTAGAATTTCAAGCTGAGCAGGTTTACAAGTGGTCCCATCTAAAAAGACAATCCCATCTTTGAATTTTTGGATATGGTCTGACGTGAGCGGTCCGTTGACTTCCACTTGATAGGATTTATCGACATGGTACTGGGGATGAAGGAGTTGAAAACCAAGAGGTCCATTGTCTGTCAAAAGGAGTAGTCCCGTTGTATCGCGGTCTAGTCTGCCGATAGCATAGAGCTGGTCAGACTGGATGTCAGGTGGAAGGAGGTCCATGACGGTTGGAAGTTTCTTATCCTTGCTAGCTGTAACGACTCCGTTTGGCTTATGAAGCATGAGGTAGGTGTGCTCGTAGCCTTGGATTTGCCGTCCTTGAAAGACTAATTTCTGTAATCCAGTGTCGACATTTTGAGCCAGGGAGCGAGCTGGACAATCATCTACTAGGATTTCTTTTTTAATAGTGCTTGTTTCATAGCCTTGCGACTGACCTTTTCTTGGGCTAATAATCTATCTAAACGCATACCAGCTTATCTTATCATAAGTCTCTGACTTTGAAAAGAGTTGCCTTGACTAGAAAAGCAGAGTGAAAACATTTACACTTGCTTGAATTATGTTATTTACTTGAAAATATGGTATAATCGTTCAGTTAGAAAATAAATTTTGAATACTATAGAGGAAATCATGACAAAATTAAGAGAAGATATCCGTAACATTGCGATTATCGCCCACGTTGACCACGGTAAAACAACCCTCGTTGACGAATTATTGAAACAATCTGAAACTCTTGATGCACGTACTGAATTGGCAGAGCGTGCTATGGACTCAAACGATATCGAAAAAGAGCGTGGAATTACCATCCTTGCGAAAAATACAGCCGTAGCCTACAACGGAACTCGTATCAATATCATGGACACACCAGGACACGCGGACTTCGGTGGAGAAGTTGAGCGTATCATGAAAATGGTTGACGGTGTTGTCTTGGTCGTAGATGCCTACGAAGGAACCATGCCACAGACTCGCTTTGTATTGAAAAAAGCCTTGGAACAAGACCTTGTCCCAATCGTGGTTGTCAACAAAATCGACAAACCATCAGCTCGTCCAGCAGAAGTAGTGGACGAAGTCTTGGAACTTTTCATCGAGCTTGGTGCAGATGATGACCAGCTTGATTTCCCAGTGGTGTATGCTTCAGCTATCAACGGAACATCTTCATTGTCAGATGATCCAGCTGACCAAGAAGCTACTATGGCACCAATCTTTGACACGATTATCGACCACATCCCAGCTCCAGTAGATAACTCAGATGAACCTTTGCAGTTCCAAGTGTCACTTTTGGACTACAATGACTTCGTTGGACGTATCGGTATCGGTCGTGTCTTCCGTGGTAGTGTAAAAGTTGGGGACCAAGTTACCCTTTCTAAACTAGATGGTACAACGAAGAACTTCCGTGTTACAAAACTCTTCGGTTTCTTTGGTTTGGAACGTCGTGAAATCCAAGAAGCAAAAGCGGGTGATTTGATTGCCGTTTCCGGTATGGAAGATATCTTTGTCGGTGAAACTATTACTCCGACAGATGCAGTTGAAGCTCTTCCAATCCTACACATCGATGAGCCAACTCTTCAAATGACCTTCTTGGTCAACAATTCACCATTTGCTGGTAAGGAAGGTAAATGGGTGACTTCTCGTAAGGTAGAAGAACGCTTGCAAGCAGAATTGCAAACAGACGTTTCCCTTCGTGTGGATCCAACGGATTCACCAGATAAATGGACTGTTTCAGGACGTGGAGAATTGCACTTGTCAATCCTTATCGAAACTATGCGTCGTGAGGGTTATGAACTTCAAGTGTCTCGTCCAGAAGTTATCGTAAAAGAAATCGATGGTGTTAAATGTGAGCCATTTGAACGTGTTCAAATCGATACTCCAGAAGAATACCAAGGTTCAGTTATCCAAAGCCTTTCTGAACGTAAGGGTGAAATGTTGGATATGATTTCAACTGGTAATGGTCAAACTCGTTTGGTCTTCCTTGTTCCAGCGCGTGGTTTGATCGGATATTCAACTGAGTTCTTGTCAATGACTCGTGGTTACGGTATCATGAACCATACCTTTGACCAATACTTGCCATTGATTCCAGGTGAAATTGGTGGACGTCACCGTGGTGCCCTTGTTTCCATCGATGCTGGTAAGGCTACAACTTACTCAATCATGTCTATCGAAGAACGTGGTACCATCTTTGTCAACCCAGGTACTGAGGTTTACGAAGGAATGATCATCGGTGAAAACTCTCGTGAGAACGACTTGACAGTGAATATCACCAAGGCCAAACAAATGACCAACGTTCGTTCAGCTACTAAGGACCAAACAGCGGTTATCAAGACACCTCGTATCTTGACCCTTGAAGAGTCTCTTGAGTTCTTGAACGACGATGAGTACATGGAAGTAACGCCTGAGTCCATCCGCTTGCGTAAACAAATCCTTAACAAGGCAGAACGTGAGAAAGCCAATAAAAAGAAAAAATCAGCTGAATAAGAGCTAGAAAGAGATAAAGATGGTCTATTTAATCATAGGGATACTCTTATTACTACTCTATGTATTTGCGACACCCCAAAGTATCAAAGGAACAGTCAATATCGTCCTTGTAGTGTTTGCTTTTGTAGCGCTCTTGATTTTACTTATGTTGTCCATCTTGCAAATCTTCCAATTACCGACAGAATTCTTTGTCACGATAGCTATGCTTTTCCTAGCTTACTTTAGCTTGAGAGACATTACGCTCATGCCTGTAAAAAAGGGTAAAAAAAGATAATAGAAGAGGCTGGGTAATGACTCAATTTGAGGAGAAGATCTAGCAAATTTTTCCCTGATAAAACGCATAATATTAAGGTTTTTGAAAGCCTGATATTATGCGTTTTTATGATTTTAATTTATGAAATAGGTTAGAAGGAAATATAAAAAAAGAGTGGTAAAATATAGGACTAATGGATACGTAAATGTGGTATACTAGTTATAGTAGATTTTTATTACTTATATAGAGTGGATTCTCGTATTAGTGAGGAATTTTTAAATGGAATTACAATTTAATTTAGAATTAGTAGAAACCTATAAAAGTAATAGTCAAAAGGCACGTATCTTAACGGAGGATTGGGTTTATCGTCAGTCTTATTGTCCTAATTGTGGGGAAAATCCTTTAAATCATTTTGAAAATAATCGGCCTGTAGCAGATTTTTACTGTAATCATTGTAGTGAGGAGTTTGAACTAAAGAGCAAAAAAGGAAATTTTTCAACAACAATCAATGATGGTGCTTATGCAACAATGATGGAGCGTGTGCAGGCAGATAATAATCCTAATTTCTTTTTTTTGACTTACACAAAAAATTTTGAGGTAAATAATTTTCTGGTCCTTCCAAAGCAATTTGTTACACCGAAATCTATTATTCAAAGAAAACCACTTGCACCAACTGCCAGACGAGCAGGTTGGATTGGTTGTAACATAGATTTATCGCAAGTACCTTCCAAAGGAAGAATATTTCTCGTGCAAAATGGGCAAGTTAGGGATCCAGAAAAAGTTACAAAAGAATTTAAGCAAAGTTTGTTTTTAAGGAAGAACTCTCTTTCATCAAGAGGTTGGACAATAGAAATTCTAAATTGTATAGATAAGATAGAGGATTCAGAATTTACTCTTGAAGATATGTATCGTTTTGAAAGTGACTTAAAAAATATCTTTGTTAAGAACAATCATATCAAAGAAAAAATTAGGCAACAGCTTCAAATATTAAGAGACAAAGAAATAATAGAATTTAAAGGTAGAGGAAAGTATCGGAAATTATGAAAATGAAACAACTAGTTGCACCAGAAGAAGTGTATGATTTCTTAAAAGTTATCTGGTCTAATTATGAAAACTTAAGTTTAATTGTCTACACTTTATCAGACCCTGATTGTGTGAGGTGGTTATCTGAAAATATGGAGTTTGGTAATGAGGAACAACTTTCTTTATTGGGCATAGATTATTGCTAATAAGTGAGTTATTGGAGAGAAACTTAAGATGAAAAAGTATACCATAGAAATTACTGAAACTCTAACCCGTTTAGTGAGTATAGAAGCTGAAGATGAGTATGAAGCGGAACGTATTGTAAGAGAAAAGTATAAGAATGGTGAAATAGTTCTTGATGCAGATGATTTTCAGGACTATGACACTAGTATATATGAGTAGATGTTTTTATTTTGTCACACAAAAAGAGGCTCACACCTCTTTTTTAGTTTCAGATAAATCAATCAATTTCTTTAATAAACTTAGCAATTTCTTTTACAATTTCAGTAACTAAAGCATTTCCCATAAAGAACATTCTCATTTTATCAGAAACGTCGATAATAGATCCATCTGACAATTTCTTTTTAGCTGTCCAATTATCTGGAAAATCTTGAAGGCGTTCTGCTTCAACTGGAGTTATAAGACGGTATTTGCCATTAACTTTAAGAAAATGGGTAGAACGATTGACGGTCCCCTCAGAAGTTAACATTGTTCGACCAGGTAAATTTAAATCATCATAAGGAGCCATACCTCCTTCAGAATAGATATAAGTATGTCCAGTAGCAGATGTACGTTCTATTCGTTTAGAACCTCGTAAGAATTGGAATTTTTCCAATTTTGCTGGATCTGTAATGAAATATTTCTCTGGGACTTCCTCCTCATCTTGAAGAATTTCTCCTAGAGTGATGGGCTTACCACTGTAATTAGGTTCTGTATCAATAGAATAGTATTTTCCATGTCTCATAATTCCTGTATTCCAAACGGTACCTGTAAAAGTATCTGAAACTTCAACTATATCATTTGGTAACTCATAAAACACATGACGATTTTTAACTGCTATAGGTTTAATAGGAAATTGTTTTGCAAATAGGCCTTGATTGAAAATATAGTCATCATACCTATTATCTTCAAAGATTTCTTCCTTTTTTTCGTAAAGATTATCAATCTTTTTTGCAAATACCGTATCATTTCGATATACGAAAAAGAATACACGGCGTCTTCGTTGGCTTCTTCCATACTCAGCAGCATTAATAACTCGCCACTCTACAGAATATCCAAGATTATTAAAAGCTGTGAGCATGATTGCAAAATCACGTCCTCTTTGTTTTGAAGGTGCTTTTAAAAGTCTATCGACATTTTCTAGGATTAAATATTTTGGTTTAATTATTTCCGTTGCTCTAATAATCTCCCAAAATAAAACTCCTTTTTTTCCTTCGATACCTTTTTCATCTTTCTTGCTACGTGCAACAGAGTAATCTTGGCAAGGAAAACCTCCGACAATCATATCGGCATCCATTTTGGAAAATTGTTCGTTTGTTATATCAGAAATACTAATATTGATGTTTTCGCTATTAGGGAAGTGATAATCATAGACCTCAAATGCGTCTTGAGATTTACGAGATGGTTCCCATTGGTTTGCCCATTTTGTTTTAAAGAGTTGCTTATCGGCATTTTCTAATCCTATGCGAAAACCGCCAACTCCAGCAAATAGTTCGAGAACTTTCATCTTTTCTCCTTCATTTTTTACAGTTTAATCCATTATATACTATTTTCAATGATTGATCAAGTATTAATGTTTGCTTTAGTTTAATTTGATATAATATAAATGATAGGAGAAGAAAATGGATCAAAACTTATTCAACTATAACGATGAAGATCTCGATAGTGTTATTGAATACTCTCACAAACTCTTAAATAGAAAATTTTCCGATGTTATGGAAGAGTATAATCGATCGCTTTATAAATCATATGACGATTATAGTGATAGAGTAGTCTCTGAGGCCCAAGATAAAGCAATTAGTATGAAGTCAAAAGGGCAGTATGGAAATTATATTGAAAAATATTTCTATGGTTATCAGCCAAATAGTGATTCGGAAGCTGACTTTGAAAAAATTGGTGTAGAATTAAAAGTTACTCCTTTTAAGGTAAACAAAAATGGGACACTTAGTGCC
>NZ_KQ969552.1:251578-259730 GCF_001578945.1 Streptococcus oralis | reverse complement strand
AAACAAAAATGGGACACTTAGTGCCAAAGAACGACTTGTATTAACAATACTAAACTATATGGAGGAAAATTTAGAGGATTTTTACTCCACCCACTTATGGAAAAAATGTACAAAGATTTTGTTATTGTTTTACAATGGCTTAATTCCTAATCAAACAATGAAGGACTATGTCATTGAAAAAATATTTTTATATGAATGGTTTGAGGAAGATATGGCAGTTATCCTTGAAGACTATCAGAAGATTACAGATAAAATCAAAAACGGAAGGGCGCATGAACTATCAGAATCAGATGGGAACTATTTATCAACTTGTACAAAAGGGGCAGGTAAAGGAAAGGATTTAAGACAACAACCCTTTAGTCATGAATTAGCAAAACAAAGAGCTTGGGAATTAAAATCAAGTTATATGACCTATCTGATTAATCATAAAATCTTTAATCAATCAGATCAAGAAAGTGTCCTGGCTAATTTTAGGGGTGAGAAAAAATCATTTACTGAGGTTGTTGCAGAGAAGATTCTCTCCTACAAAGGTTTCTCCGAACAAGAGTTATATGATAGATTTGAAGTGAATCCCAAAGCAAAAGGTAAGAATAGTACTCTGATTAGAAAAATTTTAGGCTTAACAGGGGATTTAGATAAGACAAAAGAATTTCAAAAAGCAAACATGAATTTGAGAGTTATTCGAGTAGATAAGAATAATTTACCTAAGGAAGACTCCCCGTTTAAAACTTATTGTTTTAAAGAACTAGCAGCAAATGATAGTTGGGAATCATCACATGTTTATAATGAAATTTACAATAAACGATTCCTCTTCGTTATTTTTAAGGAAATTGAACCTAAGCTATTTGTATTAGATTCTATCAAGTTTTGGGGATTTCAGGATAGACAATTAGAAGAAATACAAAGAGTGTGGCAGGAAACTAGACAAATTATTTCTGACGGAGTTAAATTAACTCAAAATGGTAATAAAGTGTCAACTAATTTTCCTCAAAGTAGGATAAACAGAATCCTATTTACGAAATTACATGCTACTAATACTTATTATGAAATTGAAAAAGGAAAATTTGTTGGGAAAGGTTCATTATCTGATACGGATGAACTTCCAGATGGGCGTAGGATTACAAAACACTCCTTTTGGATGCCTAAAAAGTTTATAAAAGAAATATTAGATGGGAATTGGGATTGATAGTATTTACACTCAATTTGGGATAAACAAAAAAGAGGCTCGCACCTCTTTTTCTTATTTCTTTTTCCGGTTTAATACTGCATTGAGGACAATAGCGAGTAGGCTGGCTACGACGATTCCGTTTGAAAAGAACATTTGGAAGGCTGTCGGCATGCTGACAAAGAGATTGCTATTGTTGAGTCCAACACCTGCAGCAATTGAGACAGCTGCGATAAGGAAGTTATGTTCATTGTTAGCAAAGTCAACGCGGGCGAGGATTTGCATCCCTTGAAGGGAAACAAAACCAAACATCACCAGCATGGCCCCTCCAAGGACAGGGCTTGGAATGATTTGGGCGAGGGCTCCAAACTTAGGAAGGAGTCCAAGGAGGACTAGGAAACCAGCAGCGTAGTAGATTGGCAGGCGGGTCTTGATACCAGATAATTTAACCAACCCAACGTTTTGTGAAAATCCTGTGTAAGGGAAGGTGTTAAAGATTCCTCCGAGAAGTACGGCCAGACCTTCTGCACGGTAACCGTTGCGAAGGCGCGTGCTGTCGATTGGGTCATTGGTGATATCAGACAAGGCGAGGTAAACACCAGTCGACTCAACCATAGAAACCGTTGCGATGATACACATCATGATAATAGAGGAGATTTCAAAGGTTGGCATTCCAAAGTAGAGGGGAGTTGGGACATGGACAAGTGGTGCTGCTGCAACAGGGGAGAAATCAACCAAGCCCATAGTAGCAGCAATGGCAGTTCCAACAACCAACCCAATCAAAATAGAGATAGACTTGATAAATCCTTTGGTAAAGATGTTAATCAAGAGGATGATCAGAACAGTGATGGCTGCTAGGAACAGGCTCTGCCCAGTTGGCTCTGGGACATTATTTCCCATATTTCCAATAGCGACAGGAATCAAGGTTAGTCCGATAGTCGTAATAACAGATCCTGTTACGATAGATGGGAAGAGATTGGCAACTTTTGAGAAAATGCCTGAAATTAGAACCACATAAATCCCTGAAACGATAAGGGCACCAAACATAGCACCGCTACCGTGGCTTTGACCAATCATAATCAAAGGAGCGACGGATTGGAAGGCAACTCCGAGAACGACTGGTAGTCCAATCCCAAAGTATTTGTTGAGTTGGAGTTGAAGGAAGGTGGCCACCCCACACATGAAGATATCTGTTGAGATCAGGTAGGTCAACTGCTCAGCTGAATAGCCAAGAGCTGTCGCAATCATGATAGGAACCAGAATAGAACCTGAGTACATGGCTAATAAGTGCTGCAAGCCAAGAACGGCTGCTTGTGAATGTTTTTCTTGTTTTTGCATTAGAGATCTGCCTCCTTAAATACGACCTGACCATTTTCAAAACGATCCAAGCGAGCCAGTGATAGGACGGGATATCCTGCTTTTTCAAGCAAATCACGACCATCTTGGAAGGATTTTTCAATCACAATACCAATCGCTTCAACTTTTGCTCCGGCTTGTTCGATGATTTGGATTAAGCCTTTGGCAGCTTGGCCATTAGCAAGGAAATCGTCAATAATCAAGACCTTGTCCTCTGGTGAGAGGAATTTTCCAGCGATGGAAACGGTGCTGGTTACCTGCTTAGTAAAGGAGTAGACTTCGGCGGTTAAGATGCCTTCGTTCATGGTGATGTTTTTAGCTTTTTTGGCGAAAATCATGGGAACGTTTAAGGCTTCAGCTGTAAAAATGGCTGGGGCAATGCCTGAAGCTTCAATGGTTACGACCTTGGTAATGCCAGCAGCAGCGAATTTTTCCGCAAATACCTTACCAATCTCTCGCATCAAGCTAAAGTCAACTTGGTGGGTTAAAAAGGAATCCACCTTGAGGATATTGTCACCCAAGATATGCCCATCCTCGAGGATGCGCTCTTCTAATAATTTCATAAGACCTCCTAAAGTCTAAAAGCCAGTTTACTTGTTGGTTAAATGTTTCTATAGTGAACCAGTTTGCTAGTACTATATATTTGATAAAACTAGTACGAGCGAAGCGAGTTTTATCAAATATTTCCCGCCGTAGTGGTATCATAGACAATAATCTTGTTATTGTCTATGACGGGATTTTTGAGAGTAAAATAGTTCGGGGAACTATTTTAGCCTAAGCCTAGAAATGAAAGAGCTAGGGGCTCAAAAATTAGGGATGAAATTCCCTGGATTCCTGAAATTATCCACAGGGTAATTTCACCTCCCGTCTGCACTAATTAAGGGAAATATTAAAAATATTTAGTTTACACTTAAAGGCGTGCTTTAACAAAAATATTCAAAAAGGACCTACTTAATCCCCTAAGTAAGTCCCCAAAATAGGCATGGCCAAAACCATACCTTCAGCTGACATACTCATTGTTAGGTGTTCCGGCACCTTGTAGAAACGTCGTGCCAATTCACGACATAAACAAGTAAAATGATATTCAATTTTAAATAGGTTACTGCCAATGTTTTTATTTTACACCAATTAGCTTTGTAAATCAAATATTTTGTTAGTAAATAGATCATAAAAGCGAACGAATAAAAGACTGCAATGCTAGATAGTATTGTAGCCTTTTATTCTTCTATTCGCTAAATCTTAGAAAATAACCATCTGGATCCAAAACTGCAAATTCATGAGGATAGATATAGTGATCCCCAACACGAAATGTTCGTTTGGTCAGCGGACGATGGATAGGATAGTCGGCTTCCAGCAGTTTTTGGTGGAGCTGAGGGACATCTTCAATGCCAAAGGAAATATTGACACCGCGCCCGAAAGGATAGGTTAGTTGGGCTAATTCTTCTGTGCTGCCTTCTTCTAGCATAAGTTGACAGTCTTCAAGCGAGAGGAAGAGAAATTTCTCCTCTGGACGCTCGTATTCGACAGAAAATCCCAGCAAGTCGCAGTAGAAGTGGCGTGACTTTTCGAGGTCAGATACTACAAATTCAGGAATGACAGCTTGATAGTCCATTAGCTTTCTCCTTAGATCTCAATTTCCAACACAATCGGCGTATGGTCTTGCCGTGCTCCAGAGTCAATCATGTCAGACTTGGTCACCTTGTCAGCCACGCGATTGCTGGTGAGCCAGTAGTCGATTCTCCAGCCTGTGTTGTTGATTTTAGAAGTCTTACTACGTTGCGCCCACCAAGTATAACGCTCTGGGACATCGCCGTGAATGTGGCGGAAGGTGTCGGTAAATCCTGCTGTTAAAAGGTTGGTAAATCCTGCTCGTTCCTCGTCTGTAAATCCAGGTGAACGGCGATTGCTGGCAGGATTTGCAAGGTCGATTTCCTTGTGAGCAACGTTGTAGTCACCAGTCGCAAGGACTGGTTTTTCTTTGTCTAGTTGCGCTAAATACTCAGCATATTGAACATCCCAGACTTGGCGCTCTTCCAAGCGTTTGAGACCGTCTCCAGCATTTGGAGTGTATACTTGGGTCACGAAAAATGTATCAAATTCTAAGGTGATGATACGGCCTTCTAAGTCCATGGTAGAAGGAGCACCGATTTCTGGGAAGCTAATCGTTGGTGTGAGTTCTTTCTTATAAAGAAACATGGTTCCAGCATAGCCTTTGCGAGCAGGTTCTTGGGAAGATCGCCAAGTATTTTCGTAGCCTGGGAAGAGTTCCTCTAAAATTTCCAAGTGTTTCTTTGTAGGACCCTTGGCAGAAAGCTTGGTTTCCTGGATAGCGATAATATCAGCATTTTCGGCTACCAAGGTTTGTAGGACTTCTTGGGACAATTTTGCACGAGCTGAGTCGCTCGTTAGGGCTGCATTGAGGGAATCAATATTCCATGAGATGAGTTTCATAAAGTTACCTTTTTCATTCAGATTACAGACTATATTATACCAAAAAAAGGCGCATTTCCCCAACGTATGGTTTGAAAAATCCCTCTCTTTTGTTTATAATAAAAAAGATTTTATGAAAAGGAGTGAAAATAGATGAAATTCTACTCTTATGACTATGTACTCAGCCAAATCAATCAGCAAAATAATGTCATGATTGGGTTAGGGATTGTCTTGCTGGGAGTGACCGGTTTTTTTGCCTTCAAGGCTTATCGCGACAATCGAGGAACCAAGTTTCGGGAGCTGGTCATGATTTCTGTCTTGACCTTATTGACCTTACTACTGGTAAGTATCTCAAATTTTCAGTCCAATCAAGCCTCTAATAATCAGTTTCAAACATCCCTTCATTTTATCGAAGTGGTTTCTGGAGATTTGGGGGTAGACAAGTCCAAAGTTTATGTAAGCACCTCGGCAGCAACGGATGGAGCCATTCTTAAGGTAGGAAATAGTTACTATCGAGCCATGAGTGGAAGTGAGCCAGACAAATACCTGTTAGAAAAAATGGAACTTTATAAGACAGATGACATCGAATTGGTGGAGGTGAAGAAATGACACTTAATTACCTTGAAATTTTAATCAAACTGGCCTTGGGTCTCTTTTCTCTGGTATTCGTTATCAATGTGACAGGTAAGGGAAATCTAGCGCCCAATTCAGCAACAGATCAAATTCAGAACTATGTTCTTGGGGGAATTATCGGTGGGGTGATTTACAATAGCTCTATCAGTATTCTTCAGTACGCAGTTATCCTGATTATGTGGACTATATTGGTCCTGACCCTCAAGTGGCTTAACAATAACGTTCGTTTTGTCAAACACCTCATCGACGGTAAACCAACTCTCCTGATTAGAAATGGGAAAATCGACCCCGAAGCCTGTCGCTCGGTTGGTTTGTCCGCAGCAGACGTCGCCCTTAAACTGCGAGGGCAAGGAATTTTCCAGATGAAGCAAGTCAAACGAGCTGTGCAGGAGCAAAACGGTCAGCTCATCGTAGTGCAAATGGGCGATGAAAATCCCAAGTATCCTGTCGTGACAGATGGTGTCATTCAGCTAGATGTGCTAGAATCTATCGGTCGTACGGAGGAGTGGCTTCTTGACAACCTCAGCAAGCAAGGGCATGACAATGTCGCTAATATCTTTATTGCGGAGTATGACAAGGGTGCTGTCACAGTCGTAACCTATGAATAAGAAAAACCTGGGGTCTTGTACTCTTCGAAAATTAAATTCAAACTGCGTCAACGTCGCCTTGCTGTATGTAGGTTACTGACTTCGTCAGTTCTATCTACAACCTCAAAGCAGTGCTTTGAGCAGCCTGCGGCTAGTTTCCTAGTTTGCTCTTTGATTTTCATTGAGTATTGGCCTCAGGTTTCCATTTGCAATCAGAAAGGGATTTTATGTCCATTATTCAAAAACTTTGGTGGTTTTTCAAGTTAGAAAAGCGCCGTTATCTAGTCGGGATTGTGGCCTTGGTCTTGGTCTCTGTCCTCAATCTCATTCCCCCCATGGTCATGGGACGGGTCATTGATGCCATTACGTCGGGACAATTAACCCAGCAGGAACTCCTTCTTAATCTATTTTATTTGCTACTTGCGGCCTTTGGGATGTACTATCTGCGCTATGTTTGGCGCATGTATATCCTTGGAACTTCCTACCGTCTGGGGCAGATTATGCGGTCTCGCTTGTTTGAGCATTTTACAAAAATGTCTCCAGCCTTTTATCAGACCTATCGAACGGGAGACCTGATGGCACACGCTACAAATGATATCAATGCCTTAACTCGATTAGCAGGGGGCGGTGTTATGTCTGCGGTGGATGCCTCTATCACGGCTCTGGTGACTTTGCTGACCATGCTTTTTAGTATTTCATGGCAAATGACCTTGGTTGCTATTTTTCCCCTGCCTTTTATGGCTTATGCGACTAGTCGTCTTGGGAGAAAGACTCATAAGGCCTTTGGCGAGTCACAAGCAGCCTTTTCCGAACTCAATAACAAGGTGCAGGAGTCTGTATCAGGTATCAAAGTGACCAAGTCTTTCGGTTATCAGTCTGATGAGCTTGAGTCCTTTCAGGCGGTGAATGAATTGACCTTCCAAAAGAACCTCCAAACCATGAAATACGATAGTCTCTTTGACCCCATGGTTCTCTTGTTTGTTGGTTCATCCTATGTTTTAACGCTCTTAGTCGGTTCCTTGATGGTTCAGGAGGGGCAGATTACAGTTGGGAATCTGGTCACTTTTATCAGTTATTTGGATATGCTGGTTTGGCCTCTCATGGCTATTGGTTTCCTCTTTAATATTACCCAGCGAGGCAAGGTGTCCTACCAGCGGATCGAAGATCTTTTATCTCAGGAATCACCTGTAAAAGATCCTGAATTTCCTCTGGACGGTATTGAAAATGGACGTTTGGAGTACGCCATTGACAGCTTTGCCTTTGAAAATGAAGACACACTGACGAATATTCACTTTAGTCTGGAAAAAGGACAAACCCTAGGCTTGGTCGGGCAGACAGGCTCTGGAAAAACGTCCTTGATCAAGCTCCTCTTGCGTGAGTACGATGTGGATAAGGGTGCTATTTATCTAAACGGTCATGATATTCGTGACTATCGTCTGACAGACCTTCGCAGTCTCATGGGCTATGTCCCTCAGGACCAGTTCCTCTTTGCGACCTCTATCTTAGACAATATCCGCTTTGGCAATCCTAACTTGCCTCTTTCAGCAGTCGAGGAAGCAACTAAGCTGGCTCAAGTTTATCAAGATATTGTAGACATGCCTCAGGGATTTGACACAGTTATCGGTGAAAAAGGAGTTAGTTTATCTGGTGGGCAAAAGCAACGTCTGGCAATGAGTCGGGCTATGATTTTAGACCCTGATATTTTGATTCTAGATGATTCCTTGTCCGCCGTGGATGCCAAGACAGAGTATGCGATTATCGACAATCTCAAAGAAACGCGCAGGGGCAAGACGACCATTATCACGGCTCATCGCCTCAGTGCAGTTGTCCATGCAGATCTGATTTTAGTTCTGCAAAACGGCCAAATTATCGAACGTGGCACGCACGATGACTTGCTAGCTTTAGATGGCTGGTATGCCCAAACCTACCAGTCTCAGCAGTTGGAAATGAAAGGAGAAGAAGATGCAGAATAAGCAAGAAC
>NZ_KQ969552.1:247469-251374 GCF_001578945.1 Streptococcus oralis | reverse complement strand
AATATGGAGAAACTCGGCATGTCTTATTTTGACAAGACGCCAGCAGGTTCCATCGTTTCTCGTTTGACAAATGATACCGAGACCATCAGTGATATGTTTTCAGGGATTTTATCCAGCTTTATTTCAGCAGTTTTCATCTTTCTGACAACCCTGTATACCATGTTGGTGCTGGATTTTCGTTTGACAGCTTTAGTCTTGCTCTTTCTTCCCTTGATTTTTCTGTTGGTCAATCTCTATCGGAAAAAGTCAGTCAAGATTATCGAGAAAACCAGAAGTCTCTTGTCGGATATCAATAGTAAGCTGGCAGAAAACATTGAGGGAATCAGGATTATTCAGGCCTTTAATCAAGAGAAGCACCTGCAGGCAGAATTTGATGAAATCAACCAAGAACACTTGGTCTATGCCAACCGTTCTGTAGCCTTGGATGCCCTCTTTTTGAGACCTGCCATGAGTTTGCTGAAACTCCTAGGCTACGCAGTTTTGATGGCCTACTTTGGCTACCGTGGTCTTTCTATCGGGATAACAGCCGGAACCATGTATGCCTTTATCCAGTACATCAATCGTCTCTTTGATCCCTTGATTGAGGTAACGCAAAACTTTTCAACCCTTCAAACGTCCATGGTGTCTGCAGGCCGTGTCTTTGCCTTGATTGACGAGACGACCTATGAGCCTCTTCAAAAAAATGGGAAAGCCAAAGTCCAAGACGGCAATATCCGTTTTGAACATGTGTGTTTCTCTTATGATGGCAAGCACCAGATTCTGGACGACATTTCCTTTTCAGTTGAGAAGGGTGAAACCATTGCCTTTGTAGGGCATACAGGTTCGGGGAAATCTTCCATTATCAATGTCCTCATGCGTTTTTATGAATTTCAGTCAGGCCGCGTTCTCTTGGATGATGTGGATATTAGAGACTACAGTCAGGAAGAGCTGAGAAAAAATATTGGGCTAGTCTTACAGGAACCCTTCCTCTATCATGGGACTATCAAGTCCAATATCGCCATGTACCAAGATCTTAGTGATGAAGAGGTCCAGGCTGCGGCTGCCTTTGTCGATGCAGATTCCTTTATTCAGGACCTTCCGCAGGGTTATGATGCACCTGTGTCTGAGCGTGGCTCGAGCTTTTCTACTGGCCAGCGCCAGCTTCTTGCCTTTGCTAGAACTGTTGCCAGTCAGCCTAAAATCCTGATTTTGGATGAAGCGACTGCCAATATTGACTCTGAAACAGAAAGTTTGGTTCAAGATTCCCTAGCCAAGATGAGACAGGGGAGAACAACAATTGCTATCGCCCACCGCCTTTCGACTATCCAAGACGCCAACTGCATTTATGTCTTAGATAAGGGGCGCATCATCGAGAGTGGAACCCATGAGGAACTCTTGGCCTTGGGAGGAACCTATCACAAGATGTATAGCTTGCAGGCTGGAGCCATGTCCTAATAAGAATTCCTCCAAATTACAGCTTTCTTGCACCGCCTTTTCTATTTTGTGGTATAATGAAAACTGTTGACAAATAGTATAATAAAAACAAAGGAGAAACAGCATGCTGAAATGGGAAGACTTGCCCGTGGAAATGCGATCAAGCGAGGTTGAGTCTTACTACCAGCTTGTCTCTAAAAGGAAGGGGTCGCTGATTTTCAAGCGTTGCCTGGACTGGGTTCTGGCCTTATTTTTGCTAGTTTTGACTTCTCCCATCTTTCTTGTCTTGAGCATTTGGATCAAGTTGGATAGCAAGGGGCCTATCATTTACAAGCAAGAGCGCGTGACCCAGTACAACCGTCCGTTCAAGATCTGGAAGTTCCGTACTATGGTGACGGATGCGGATAAAAAAGGAAGTCTAGTGACTTCTGCTAATGATAGCCGCATTACCAAAGTGGGAAATTTCATTCGCCGTGTGCGCTTGGACGAACTGCCTCAGCTGGTCAATGTTCTTAAAGGCGAGATGTCCTTTGTAGGTACGCGTCCTGAAGTGCCACGTTACACAGAGCAGTACAGCCCTGAAATGATGGCGACCTTGCTCTTGCCAGCAGGAATCACCTCTCCAGCCAGTATCAACTACAAGGATGAGGACACCATCATCAGTCAAATGACAGAGAAAGGCCTATCGGTTGACCAGGCCTATGTCGAACATGTCCTTCCTGAAAAGATGCGCTATAACCTCGCCTATCTCCGAGAATTTAGTTTCCTTGGAGATATCAAAATCATGTTTCAAACCGTGTTTGAGGTACTAAAATAAAGTAGTCATGAGAAAATGAGTACAGATAAAAGGAGCAAATCAATGCCAAATTACAATATTCCATTTTCACCACCCGATATTACAGAAGCTGAAATTGCTGAAGTAGCGGATACCCTTCGTTCTGGTTGGATTACAACAGGTCCTAAGACAAAAGAACTGGAGCGTCGCTTGTCTCAATACACACAGACACCTAAGACTGTCTGCCTCAACTCTGCGACAGCCGCACTTGAGTTGATTTTGCGAGTCTTGGAAGTGGGACCAGGTGATGAAGTCATCGTTCCAGCTATGACCTACACAGCTTCATGTAGTGTCATCACTCACGTAGGAGCAACACCTGTCATGGTGGATATTCAAGCAGATACGTTTGAGATGGACTATGACCTTCTTGAGCAAGCCATCACTGAAAAGACTAAGGTCATCATCCCAGTAGACCTTGCAGGGATTGTTTGCAACTATGACCGTTTGTTCCAAGTCGTGGAGAAGAAACGTGACCTCTTTACTGCATCAAGCAAGTGGCAAAAAGCCTTTAACCGTATTGTGATTGTTTCTGATAGTGCCCATGCTTTGGGATCAACTTATAAAGGGCAACCAGCTGGTTCTATCGCTGACTTTACTTCCTTCTCATTCCATGCCGTTAAAAACTTTACAACGGCTGAGGGTGGAAGTGCAACTTGGAAAGCCAATCCAGCCATTGACGATGAAGAGATGTACAAGGAATTCCAAATCCTTTCCCTTCACGGTCAAACCAAAGACGCTCTTGCCAAGATGCAATTGGGTTCTTGGGAATACGATATCGTTACACCAGCCTACAAGTGCAACATGACAGATATCATGGCTTCGATTGGTTTGGTACAATTGGACCGTTACCCAGCTTTGCTACAACGTCGTAAGGACATCGTGGACCGCTATGATCGTGGTTTTGCGGGTACTCGTATTCACCCACTGGCACACAAGACCGATACTGTCGAATCTTCACGCCACCTCTACATCACCCATGTAGAAGGAGCTAGTCTAGAAGAGCGTAATCGTATCATCCAAGAATTGGCCAAAGCAGGAATTGCAAGTAATGTACACTACAAACCGCTTCCTCTCCTGACAGCCTATAAGAATCTTGGTTTTGATATGGCAGATTATCCAAGAGCCTATGCCTTCTTTGAAAATGAAATTACGCTTCCTCTTCATACAAAATTAAGCGATGAAGAAGTTGATTACATCGTTAAGACTTTGGTGAGAATTTCCGAAGAGATCCTCGGTTCTGGAAAAAAATCATAAAAAAATCTTGACAAAAAGCGGACAATAGCATATAATATTCTTGACAAATCAGAAAAGTAACTATTTTTGATCTTCAGGGAGCCTGTGGTGATTGTGAACAGGTGGTTGGAAGTAGTGAAAGTGGGCTGATTTTAAAAATGAATTTGAAACAATGAAAATTCGGTGCGCACACCTTACAGTGCAACTTGTTGTTAGACAAGGCAGAGATGTAAAGGGGGATAGTCCCTTTATAATTGAGGTGGCACCGCGTTACCAACGCCCTCACACAGATTGTTTTCTGTGTGTGGGCTTTTTCATATTATCGCATCGGCTGTATGAAAAAATCATACACTGAAACAAAGGAAAGATGAGATTATCATCTAAGTTTTTAATTAAAAAGATGGAAAAATTACAGTCTTTTCTC
>NZ_KQ969552.1:240354-247407 GCF_001578945.1 Streptococcus oralis | reverse complement strand
AGTCTTTTCTCTCACAGAGAGCTTGTGGTTGCTGGAAACAAGCAGAGAAAGCTGTAAGGTTGGGTCCGTCTGAAACAAGAGAAGAAAACATAATTCTCAAGGGAGTGCCCTTTATCGCACAGCCTGTTACAGGAAGGTTCTGAGACAGGAATGAGAGATAGGAGAAATCCTATAATTGAGGTGGCACCGCGAATTTCGTCCTCACGCAAGTTATTTTGCGTGGGGATTTTTATATATTTATCGTAGATATGGTCATCAGTTTCAAACTATGCTTCATCAATAGATAGATTTCTATAAAATATTTGCGAACGAAGTGAGCATTGAACCGCTATTTCCCGCCATAGTGGTATTCTAGAGAAGCAACTATGCTTCTCTAGAACGGAATTTTTGAGAGTAAAATAGTTCGGGGAACTATTTTAGCCTGAGCCTAGAAATGAATGAGCGAGGAGCTCAAAAATTAGGTCTTTCATTTCATGGATTTCTAAAATCATCCACTGGATAATTTTACCTCCCGTCCGCACTATTTAAGGGAAATAGAAAAAAGACAAAAAATTAAAAATAAGAAACTGAAAGGGAAATTACAATGGAACGAATCATTCATGGAGATGTCTTATCACCAATCTTGGCTTATATGCGCCTAAAGGGGCAACACAAGGTTATCTTAGAGAGTATTCCGAGAGACAAGGAAACCGCTCGTTTTTCTATCTTAGCCTATAATCCTGTTTTTGAGATTAAGTTTGAAAATGGAGTCCTTTATCAAAATGGTCAAGTGATTGATCGGGATCCTTTGGATTTCCTTTATGAAGTGACTCATAAGAGCCAGCACCATTCAGATCTACCTTTTGGTGGGGGGCTATTGGCTTTGTCGGTTACGATATGATTTCGCTCTATGAGGAAATCGGTCAAATCCCTGAAGATACCATTGGGACGCCAGACATGCATTTCTTTGTCTATGAGAGCTATATGGTCTTTGACCACAAGAAGGAAAAAATCCATGTTATCGAGGATGCCCTCTATAGTGATCGTAGCCAAGAAGACTTGGAAGAAGCCTTGAACCAAGTACTTGAGGAATTACGCATCCCTGCTTCAAATGAATTTGAAGACTTGGATTTATCTCCGCTGGACTTCAAACCGCATATCGCTCCTCAGAAGTTTGAGCAAATGGTGGAAACCGCTCGCGAATTGATTCGTAACGGAGATATGTTCCAATGCGTGCTCAGTCAACGCTTCTCAGCAGAAGTTACTGGAAATCCATTTGACTTCTACAGAAATCTTCGCGTGACCAATCCATCTAATTACCTCTATTTCTATGATTTTGGGGATTATCAAATCATCGGTGCCAGTCCTGAAAGTTTGGTTTCTGTCAAAAATGGCATCGTAACTACCAATCCGATTGCGGGTACACGACCAAGAGGGGCTACGGATGAAGAAGACAAGGTCTTGGCGACAGACCTGCTTTCTGATGAGAAGGAAACAGCAGAACATCGGATGTTGGTAGACTTGGGACGCAATGATATCGGTCGCATCTCTGAAACGGCAAGTGTTCAAGTCACCAAGTATATGGAAGTGGAGTTCTTCCGCTATGTCATGCATTTGACCAGTGTTGTGAAAGGGCGTTTGCTTCCCGAACTCACTGCTATGGATGCCTTGAAAGCTACACTTCCAGCTGGGACAGTTTCAGGAGCACCAAAGATTCGGGCCATGAGACGCATCTATGAACTGGAAACAGAAAAACGTGGCGTATACGCAGGAGCAATCGGCTACTTGTCTGCAACGGGCGATATGGATTTCGCCATTGCCATCCGAACTATGATTCTCAAAAATCAAACAGCTTATGTGCAGGCTGGGGCAGGGATTGTCTACGACTCTATCGCCCAAAACGAATACCAAGAAACCATTAACAAGGCAAAATCTATGACTAGAATTGGAGAACTAAGACCATGATTTTATTGATTGACAACTATGATTCTTTTACCTATAACTTGGCTCAATACATTGGGAATTTTGCAGAAGTACAGGTCTTGAGAAATGATGATCCCAAGCTATATGAAGAAGCTGAAAAAGCAGATGGTCTGGTTTTTTCTCCCGGTCCTGGTTGGCCGGTTGATGCTGGAAAGATGGAAGACATGATTCGTGACTTTGCAGGTAAGAAACCGATTCTAGGGATTTGTTTGGGACACCAAGCCATTGCAGAAGTCTTTGGTGGCAAGCTAGGTTTGGCTCCAAAAGTCATGCATGGAAAACAGAGCAATATCAGCTTTGAAGCGCCATCTGTTTTGTATCAAGGTATTGAGGATGGTCGTCCAGTCATGCGTTATCATAGTATTTTGATTGAAGAAATGCCAGAAGACTTTGAAGTGACAGCTCGTTCGACTGATGACCAAGCCATTATGGGAATTCAACACAAAAGCCTGCCGATTTATGGCTTCCAGTACCATCCAGAAAGTATCGGAACGCCAGATGGCTTGTCTTCTATTCGGAATTTTATCGAGAAAGTTGTAAAGTGAGGAAACTAGGATGAAAGAGATTATTGAAAAACTAGCAAAATTTGAAAATTTATCAGGTGTGGAAATGACAGACGTCATTGAGCGTATCGTAACTGGGCGTGTAACCGAAGCGCAGATTGCTTCTCTCCTTTTGGCTCTTAAGATGAAGGGGGAAACACCTGAAGAGCGCACAGCCATTGCACAAGTCATGAGAGGACATGCCCAACACATTCCAACTGAAATTCATGATGCTATGGACAACTGTGGTACAGGTGGGGATAAGTCCTTCAGCTTTAACATCTCAACAACTGCAGCCTTTGTCTTGGCTGGTGGCGGTGTTCATATGGCCAAGCACGGTAACCGTTCGATTTCTTCTAAATCGGGTTCGGCAGACGTCCTTCAAGCATTGGGCATCAATCTAGACCTCAAACCAGCTGAACTAGGTAAAGTCTTTGATAAAACTGGAATCGTCTTTCTCTTTGCTAAAAATATGCACCCAGCAATGAAATACATCATGCCAGCTCGTTTGGAATTGGGAATTCCAACAATCATGAACTTGACTGGTCCACTGATTCATCCAATGGCCTTGGAAACACAGCTTCTTGGAATTAGTCGTCCAGAACTTCTAGAAAGTACCGCTCAGGTTTTGAAAAATATGGGTCGCAAGCGTGCCATTGTGGTTGCTGGACCAGAAGGGCTAGATGAAGCTGGCTTGAACGGAACAACCAAGATTGCTCTTCTTGAAAATGGCGAAATTACCTTGTCAAGCTTCACTCCAGAGGATTTGGGAATGGAACGCTATGCTATCGAAGATATTCGTGGAGGGAATGCTCAGGAAAATGCAGAAATTTTGCTCAGCGTTCTTCAAAACGAACCAAGTCCATTCTTGGAAACGACTGTTTTAAATGCTGGCCTTGGTTTCTATGCCAATGGTAAGGTAGATAGTATCAAGGAAGGAGTTGCCTTGGCTCGTCAAGTGATTGCTAGTGGCAAGGCCCTTGAAAAACTCAGACTGTTACAGGAGTACCAAAAATGAGTCAGGAATTTTTAGCACGAATTTTAGAGCAGAAGGCGCATGAAGTCGAGCAGATGGAGCTGGAGGAAGTGCAGCCCTTGCGCCAGACCTATCGCTTAGCTGACTATTTAAAACAACATCAAGACCGTTTGCAGGTAATCTCTGAGGTCAAGAAGGCTAGCCCTAGTCTGGGAGATATCAATCTCGATGTGGATATTGTGCAACAGGCCCAGACTTATGAAGCGAACGGAGCAGTGATGATTTCGGTTTTGACAGATGAAGTCTTCTTTAAAGGGCATTTGGATTATCTACGAGAGATTTCCAGTCAGGTACAGATTCCGACGCTCAACAAGGATTTTATCATCGATGAAAAGCAAATCATCCGTGCTCGCAATGCCGGTGCGACAGTCATCCTGCTCATCGTCGCAGCCTTGTCAGAAGAACGCCTCAAGGAACTCTATGACTACGCGACAGAGCTTGGTCTGGAAGTCTTGGTGGAGACTCACAATCTAGCTGAACTTGAAGTGGCCCACAGACTTGGTGCGGAGATTATTGGGGTTAACAACCGCAACTTGACCACCTTTGAAGTCGACTTGCAGACCAGTGTAGACTTAGCCCAGCACTTTGAAGAAGGTCGCTATTATATTTCTGAATCTGCTATTTTCACAGGGCAGGATGCGGAACGAGTAGCACCATACTTTAACGGAATTTTGGTGGGAACAGCTCTCATGCAGGCAGAGGATGTGGCTCAAAGAATCAAGGAGTTACAGATTGACAAAGGTTAAGATTTGTGGATTATCGACCAAAGAAGCGGTGGAAACAGCCGTTTCAGCAGGGGCGGACTACATCGGTTTTGTCTTTGCACCTAGTAAAAGACAGGTGACCTTGGAAGAGGCTGCTGAGCTGGCAAAGCTCATTCCTGTAGATGTCAAAAAGGTTGGGGTATTTGTTTCACCAAGTCGGACAGAACTGCTAGAAGTGATTGAAAAAGTTGGTTTGGACTTGGTTCAAGTTCATGGTCAGGTAGCAGATGATTTGTTTGAGAATTTGCCTTGTGCTAGCATTCAGGCTGTTCAGGTGGATGGAAATGGCCATGTGCCAAGTTCTCGGGCAGATTATCTCCTCTTTGATGCCCCTGTGGCAGGAAGTGGCCGGACCTTTGACTGGGGACGATTGGATACGTCTGGACTAGCTCAGCCTTTCTTTATCGCAGGCGGGCTCAATGAAGACAATGTAGCAAAAGCAATTCAACACTTCACTCCCTATGCAGTAGATGTATCAAGCGGAGTGGAGACAGATGGACAGAAAGATCATGAAAAGATTAGAAGATTTATAGAGAGGGCAAAGAATGGCATATCAAGAACCAAATAAAGATGGATTTTACGGAAAATTCGGCGGACGTTTTGTCCCAGAAACATTGATGACAGCAGTCTTGGAGTTGGAGAAGGCCTACCGTGAAAGTCAAGCAGACCCAAGTTTCCAAGAGGAATTAAACCAACTTTTACGCCAGTATGTGGGACGTGAAACTCCCCTTTACTATGCAAAAAACTTGACCCAGCATATCGGCGGAGCCAAGATTTACCTTAAACGGGAAGACCTTAACCATACAGGGGCCCACAAGATTAACAATGCCTTGGGACAGGTTCTTCTGGCTAAACGCATGGGCAAAAAGAAAATTATCGCTGAAACAGGTGCTGGTCAGCACGGTGTGGCAACTGCAACAGCTGCGGCTCTCTTTAATATGGAATGTACCATCTACATGGGTGAGGAAGATGTCAAACGCCAAGCCCTTAATGTCTTCCGTATGGAGCTTTTGGGAGCCAAGGTCGAGGCTGTGACAGATGGTTCGCGCGTGCTCAAGGACGCAGTCAATGCAGCCCTTCGTTCATGGGTGGCAAATATCGACGATACCCACTATATCCTTGGTTCAGCCTTGGGACCTCATCCTTTCCCAGAAATCGTTCGTGACTTCCAAAGTGTCATTGGTCGAGAAGCCAAACAACAGTACCGTGAATTGACAGGTGAAAATCTACCAGATGCCCTAGTAGCCTGTGTTGGTGGTGGTTCTAATGCTATCGGTCTCTTCCATCCATTTGTAGAAGATGAGTCTGTAGCTATGTATGGGGCTGAAGCAGCTGGACTTGGTGTGGACACGGATCACCACGCAGCGACTTTGACCAAGGGACGTCCAGGTGTTCTCCACGGTTCTCTTATGGATGTGCTCCAAGATGCTCATGGTCAAATTCTTGAAGCCTTCTCTATCTCAGCAGGGTTAGACTATCCTGGTATCGGTCCGGAACACTCTCACTACCACGATATCAAACGTGCCAGCTATGTTCCTGTGACTGACGAGGAAGCCTTGGAAGGATTCCAACTCTTGTCTCGCGTGGAAGGGATTATCCCAGCCTTGGAATCTAGCCATGCCATTGCCTTTGCAGTGAAATTGGC
Organism: Streptococcus oralis; assembly: GCF_001578945.1. Taxonomy (GTDB): domain Bacteria; phylum Bacillota; class Bacilli; order Lactobacillales; family Streptococcaceae; genus Streptococcus; species Streptococcus oralis_Q. The sequence goes on along the minus strand of NZ_KQ969552.1, from coordinate 241,458 downwards.
CAAAGAACTTGGACCAGACAAGTCTATGATTGTCTGCCTATCCGGTCGTGGGGACAAGGATGTAGTTCAAGTCAAAGACCGCTTGGAAGCAGATGCGGCAAAGAAGGGAGAAGCCCATGCCTAAGACACTAACAGAGAAATTGAACGCTATCAAAGCAGCTGGAAGAGGGATTTTTGTTCCTTATATCATGGCTGGGGACCATGAGATAGGTTTGGATGGTCTCGCTGAAACAATCCACTTTTTAGAAGATTTGGGAGTCTCTGCCATTGAAGTGGGTATTCCCTTTTCAGACCCTGTTGCAGATGGACCTGTGATCGAAGAAGCAGGCTTGCGCAGTCTAGCTCATGGAACTTCTACCCAAGCTTTGGTTGAAACCTTGAAAACCATTCAAACAGAAATTCCGCTTGTCATCATGACCTACTTCAACCCCCTCTTTCAGTACGGTGTTGAGAAATTTGTCAAAGATCTGGCAGATACAGCGGTTAAGGGCTTGATTATCCCAGACCTGCCTCATGAGCATGCCAACTTTGTAGAACCTTATTTGGCAGATACAGACATTGCCTTGCTCCCCCTAGTAAGTTTGACAACAGGACTTGAGCGTCAAAAAGAGTTGATCAAGGGGGCAGAAGGCTTTGTCTATGCCGTTGCCATCAATGGGGTGACAGGGAAATCAGGCAATTACCGTGCAGACTTGGACAAGCACTTGGCGCAATTGCATCAAGTAGCCGACATCCCGGTCTTGACAGGTTTTGGTGTGTCTAGTCAGGCTGATATAGAACGCTTCAATGCGGTGTCAGATGGTGTCATCGTCGGTTCGAAAATCGTAAAAGCCCTCCACCAAGGAGAGCCCATTGAAGAATTTATTAAGCAAGCAGTAGCTTACCAAAAATAATCACACCAGCAGCAAGTAAGAGGAAAGGCACGAAAGGAAGTCTTTCCTTTTTCTTTTGCAGGAGAAAGGCAAGGATGCCCGTCGCAGCAGCAAACTGGATCAAGATCAGTAATTCGGTCGCGCTAAAGACGAGAGCACAAGAAGCCAGAAAGAGAAAATCCCCTGCGCCCATGCGGATATCGATAAAATGAGCCAAGATTCCGAGGGCAAG
>NZ_KQ969552.1:230421-240001 GCF_001578945.1 Streptococcus oralis | reverse complement strand
GGAGTCCCAAGCCAAGTTCAAAGAGGGCATACCAAATAGGATAGCGAATCTTGCAGTAGCGACAGCGAAAGCGACCAATTACTTGAGAGATAATCGGAATCAAATCCAGTGGTCGCAAGCGAGTCTGACAGGAATCGCAGTGGCTAGCTGGTCGAATAATGGATTGCTCAGGAAAACGATCAATGACCAAACCAAGAAAGGAAGCGAGAATGCTCCCGACAAGAAAAAAATAAAGATCAATCATACTTATCTATTCGTAAAAAATAGGAGAAGTAGTATAATAAAGAAACATTGATAAGATGGTGAGGTCAAGATGATGATTCGTTTTGAAGAAAATGTGAGCATAGAAAACGCTCAGCTCATATGCCAATGGTCCAACTCCCTTGGCAAATCCTTTCAAGAACAATGGATGGGAACAATGATTCCTTTTCCCTTAACAATTCAAATCTTGCAAGATTTGGAAGGAATCTTTTCAATCTTTGATGGACAAGAGTTTGTGGGGCTTATCCAGAAAATCAGGCTAGAAGACAGGAATCTTCATATAGGGAGATTTTTTATCAACCCCCAGAAACAGGGGCAGGGATTAGGAAGTCAGGCTTTAAGGAAATTTGTTAGTTTGGCCTTTGAAAATGAAGACATAGATACTATTTCTCTAAATGTCTACGTGGCAAATCAAACAGCTTACAATCTTTACCAAAAAGAAGGATTTGAAATCGTTCAAATGGTTGAAACACCTATACGAAAATACATCATGAAAAAGGGTAGATAGAAAGTAAAAAAGCCTTGATTCAAGGCTTTTTCCTGTTGTATTTAGATGCCCCCTGCAGGGCTCGAACCTGCGACCCATAGATTAAGAGTCTACTGCTCTACCAACTGAGCTAAGAAGGCAAATAAAAAGCTGTATTGGTGCCGAAACTTCACGGTTTGTATTGAACCCGCGCAATTAAGCAGGTGGGCAACTCGCTCTAACTGAAGCTGTTTCCGTGTGAGACGGCCTACATGCTGTTAGAAGACTTTTGTTTCCCTAATAATACAAAAAATAGTCGGTCAACACTTAAGTGTGAAGTCGTACACCACAGCGTTTCTATGTTTATATGATACCACTTTTTCAAAAAAAATCAAGAGGAAAATGCAATTTTTTGAAAAGGATTTCACAAGTTTCGTAATTTATCAATGGTTTCCTTGCGTTGTGCCAAGGCTCGTTCGTATTTGCCAGTATCTTCTGGAGTAAAATAGTGGTGATTTTGGATTTTTTCAGGGAGATAGTCTTGCTTGACCCAATTTCCAGGATAGGTGTGTGGATAGAGATAATCTTGGGCGTTGCCCAGTTCCTTGCTTCCACTGTAGTGACCATCACGCAGGTGGCGAGGGATAGGCAAATGCCCTGATGTTTTGAGGTCAGCAAGGGCCTTATCCATAGCCATATAGGCTGAGTTGGATTTGGGAGAAAGGGCCAAATCAATCACCACATTGGCAATGAGGATGCGAGCTTCTGGGAAGCCAATCTTCTGGGCGGCATCTAGAGCAGTCACGGTATGAATCTGGGCATCGGGATTGGCGAGGCCGATATCTTCATAAGCGATAACGGTCAAGCGACGAGCGAGACTAGGTAGATCACCAGCTTCGATTAAACGGGCAGCGTAGTGGAGACTGGCATCCACATCCGAACCACGGATGGACTTTTGCAGGGCCGAGAGGACATCGTAGTGACCGTCCCCATCCTTGTCCATAGTAATATAGCTTCGTTGGAGGCTATTTTCCATGATGTCAAGCGTGATATGGCGGATGCCTTTATCATTTGCTGGAGTCGAGAGAACAGCCAAATCTAGTGAATTAAAGGCAGAACGCAGATCCCCGTTTGTAGAGGTCGCGATAAAATCAAGGGCATTCTCATCTAGCTCAACTGGGAAATCAAAGCCACGTTCAGGGTCAGTTAGAGCGATTTGAATCGCCTCTTTGACGTCTTGATTGGACAAGGGTTCTAACTCAAAAATCTGGACGCGACTGCGAATGGCTGGAGTGACAGAAAAGAAAGGATTTTCAGTCGTAGCGCCAATCATGATGACCAGTCCACTTTCTAAGAGTGGAAGGAGAAAGTCTTGCTTGGTTTTATCTAGTCGGTGAATCTCGTCTAGCAGGAGAACTAGTCCTCCAGAGAATTTAGCCTCTTCAGCGATTTCTTGGAGACGTTTTTTACTATCAACTGTCGCATTAAAGGTCCGAAAAGCATACTTGGTGGTTCCAGCGATGGCAGAGGCGATACTGGTCTTTCCGATTCCTGGAGGTCCGTAGAGAATCATGGAGGACAGACGATTGGCTTCCACCATGCGACGAATAATTTTTCCAGGGCCGACCAGATGCTCCTGACCGATGACCTGATCGATGGTTTTAGGGCGCATGCGAAGCGCGAGATTGTCTGGCATAGCAGTCCTTTCTAACATGGATTTTCTGATGTATATGTGGTAAGATGGTAGTATCTATTTTAGCATATTTCCGAGCAATCGGGGCGATTAAAGAGTCGCATAGAAAGAGGACAAAATGGCAACATACGGATTTTTAGATGTTTTAGAGGAAGAGTTGGACAAGAACTTTCCCTTTGACTATGAGATTAGCTGGGATAAGCGCAACCACGCAGTTGAAGTGAGTTTTCTATTGGAAGCGCAAAACGCTGCAGGAGTTGAGATGGTGGATGAAGACGGAGAGGTTTCGTCAGACGATATCCTCTTTGAGGAAGCGGTGCTTTTTTACAATCCTGCAAAGTCAACGGTTAACGTAGAAGACTATTTGACTGTCATCCCTTACCTGCCTAAAAAAGGTTTCTCTCGTGAGTTTTTAGCTTATTTTGCCCTTTTCCTCAAAGATACTGCCGAGGTTGGGCTAGATGCGCTCATGGACTTTTTGGAAGACCCAGAAGCAGAAGAATTTGTCATGGAATGGAACCAAGAAATTTTTGAAGAAGGAAAAGTTGGCTTGGAAGAGGGAGAATTTTATCCTTATCCGAGATACTAGGAGTTTGGAGAAGGTAGTATGAAAAAATTTGGGACGTATTTGGTTTATGTGCTAGCTTTTGTCTTTATTATGCTAGCTTTTGCTTGTGGCACTATCGCATTTGCAGAGTTGGGGTATTCCGCAGTTTTAGTCTTTACTTTTGGTTATGCATTTGCTCTTCTAAGCATATATTTAATCTTTATTCTTCATGAGCTGGGTCATGCTTTTTGTGGCTACTTGACAGGCTATCGGTTGGTGGCTTTTGGATTAGGACATTTTCTTTTGACCAAAAAATCAGGCAGGTTTCATCTTAGTCGAACAGCCGTTCTGAAAAATGTTGGTGCTCAGTATATTGGTTTAAAGGAGGACGAAAGTGATCAAAGAATCATCATGATGCTTTCAGGAGGCTTGATGGTTCATCTCAGCTTGATATTATTGGCGATATTGTTTGGATTTTTGACAAAAAGTTGGTATTTTGCTGGTACTTGGATTTTTCTGAATTTGTCTTTCTTCCTAAGCAACGCTTTGCCAGTCGGCATCACCGATGGAGCAAAGATCTGGGAATTGCGACAACACCCTGAAAATATCAAATACGCTTACTTGGTGTTGAGGCATTCTGCCCAGACCCTGCTAGCTCCTCAAGGATATGATTTGAAAGACTTTATCATGCCTGTTGATGAGGATGCGAGAGGGAGTTTTGCAGAAAGTATTCAAACTCTTGAGGGAGTGGTTTTCATATTGGATGGTCATTTAGAGACAGCTAAAAAGCTATTTCAATCTTTACTAGAGAGAACAGAACACTCGCTGTCTGAAACTTTTTGCCAACTATGCCTTCTTCAAATCGCCTTGCTAGAAGGTGATAATGAGAAAGCGGAGGAATATGCAAGTATTCGAAGCGTTAAATCCTTTTTATCTCTAAAAATGGCAGATGTGCAGAGCATTCAAGCCTGGTATCAATTTAAGGTAAGGAACGACATAGCTCAAACTCGCAAGGCTATGAAGATTGCTAGACAGAAAATGAATAGCAGCCGAATGCTACGGGACGAGAAACGCTATTATGAAAACTGGTTAGCAGAGCTGGAAAAGGCATTAGCCGAAGGAGTCTAATATGGGAATAGAAATTTCTGATTTTACAGGCTGCAAGATTGCCCTCTTTTGTGGTGATAAGCTCTTAACTATCTTACGTGATGACAAGGAAAACATCCCATGGCCCAATATGTGGGAACTACCAGGTGGTGGGCGCGAAGGGGATGAAAGTCCTTTTGAGTGCGCAGCGCGTGAAGTTTTTGAGGAACTGGGGATTCGTCTGACTGAAGATTGCCTGCTCTGGAGTAAGGTGTACCCAAGTATGCTTTTTGAGGGGAAGGAATCCGTCTTTCTAGTGGGAAAGTTGGCTCAGGAACAATTTGACAAGATTGTCTTTGGTGACGAAGGACAGGGCTACAAACTGATGAGCATTGATGGGTTTCTTGGCTCAGATAAGGTTGTACCCCAGTTGCAGGATAGAGTGAGGGATTATATGGAGGAGAGGTAGTTTATATATGGAGTATAATAAATCACTGTTAGACATGTCTTATAAAGAAGCTAGAGAATTTTTTTTGAGTCCTAAATCATATTTTTCTGGGAACTTGCCATCATATTTTAATTTCAAAACTATCTTATTGAAAGCTGAAAATATCCTTAGACAAAAATCATTATCTGAAATTTTAGTAGAAGGTAGAACTCTTAATAATGAAAGCGATATAAATTATAAGATTATGTTTAACAAAGATGGGAAATATGCTTGGCGACAACTTCAAATTATTCACCCAATTCTTTATGTTGATTTGGTTAATTTGATAACGGAGGAAGAAAACTGGGAATTAATAAAAAATAAATTTTCTAGTAATCAAAATTTATTTGGAAAATATATTAGATGCATTTCTATTCCTAGAACCCCTAAAGCAGAAGGAAAGGAGATGCGTGACACTATTTTGAATTGGTGGGTTAACTCGGAACAAGCATTAATAAAAAACGCATTGGATTACAGTTGTTGTATTCAAACAGATGTTACTGATTGTTATCCCTCAATCTATACTCCTTCAATAGCATGGGCTTTGCATGGAAAAGAGGTTGCCAAAGAAGATATAAATAAAAAAGAATTACTCGGTTCTCAAATTGATCATAAATTACAACAGATGCAAGGAGATAATGTTTGCGGTATCCCCCAGGGAAGTGTTTTGATGGATTTTTTAGCAGAAGTTGTTTTAGATTATGCAGATTCTCAGTTGTATGAGCTTTTGTTACAAAATAAAATTTCTTCTAATTATCTAGTTTTTAGATATAGGGATGATTATAAAATATTAAGTAATAATTCTGAAGAAGCTAATAAAATCATGAAATTACTTTCAATGTCTTTATATGAACTGAATTTGAAAATAAACTCATCTAAAACTCTTATGTACGATGATATGATTTTAGATGGAATAAAGCCAGATAAAATTTACTGGACGACACAATATGAAAGCTTTGTAGGGTATTTTCCTAATTTGAAGGAATATAAAAAAATTGTTAGTGAACTCGAAAAAGTTAATGAAGATATTAGAGAAGATGAGGATGATCAAATTGATGATTTCTTTGATAATAAATTTTCAAGAAAACCTTATTTTAAAATTTCTATTCAAAAACATTTACTTCAAATAAAAATTTTAGGGAAAAAATTTCCTAATTGTGGTCAGTTGAGAAAAGCTTTGACTGATTTGTATAAATATAGAATTTATGATATATCAGTAAAGCCAAGAGATATTGAACAGCTAATAAGTATTGTTGTTCAAATTATGTTAGATAATCCAACAACAATACAACATTGCGTAGTGATTTTAGGTAAATTACTTAGTTTTTTTGCTGAAGATAAGTCATTGGTTAATGAAGTTCTTGATAAAATTATTTCTAAATTTTCAGGTAAGGTGAATACTGATATTGTAGAAATCTGGTTGCAGAGAATTGCGCTGTTATCTGAGTTTGATCACAACTTTTCACCAAAGATATGTACTTTCTCAAATATAAATGAGTTTTCAATTTGGAATTCTACATGGATTAAGAAAGAATTTAACTTTTCTGATCAAGATATCTTTGATACGAACGAAAAAAATCGAATTTCATATGTCGTGCCCAAACAAGAAATTGATGATTTCTCAAATTATTATCCAGAAGAGGAGGAGTAAATGTCTAGAAAAAGAAATAACAACGATTTATATACATGGGTGAAAAGAATAAAAAATGCTTTGAAGATAATTTTTTATGTTAATTTAGTGTTGCTAATCCTTAATTTTATAATTAGTTGTAATCTTATTATTGCAATGCAAATGATTGCATCTCTAGTTTTAATTTTAGGTAATTTTATTAATGATTTTTTTATTTTTCCTCGAGCAGAACAAAGAAATTTGGAGAGAAATATGGAAGATAGCTTCAGTATTTCTTTCGGTGATGATTCTATTGAAGGATATTACGACAATAACATTCCTCCATCTTTGCAAAAATTTATCGCTAATAGTTTCGAAAATATTTTCTATACAAAGAGAATATTAAATTACAGCTTTGCTAGGATATGTTTCAGACTAATAATTTATATAATAATTTTTATAGTATCAATAATTTTAGTTATATCTATAAATATCAATAATGGTTTGAAGATTTTCTTCTCAATTATTCAAATATTATTTTCTGGTCAATATATATTAGGTGTAGTAAAGAGTATTTTATATAAATACCAGATTGATACATTGTATAAAACATTTTTAAAAGAGTACAAAGCTGAAAGTTCAAGGGATTATGCTCTGCTAGGCTATGCAATTGAATACGAAGTTTTAAAATCATCGTTGAAGGTGATGCTAGATAGTAAAATTTACGAAGAAAAGAAAGATGATATCGAAAAAGACTGGGCAGACGAAAAAGAATTAATATTTAAGTAAGGGGAGAGCAACAAATGGAAACATGGCAAGAGTTAAAAGTAACAGTTAAGCGTGAGGGAGAGGAATTGGTTTCTAATCTCCTGATTGAGTTAGGCGCCCAAGGTGTTGCAATCGAAGACAGCATGGACTATGTGGGGAATGTGGACCGTTTTGGCGAGATTTTCCCAGAGGTCGAACAGCAGGAAGAAATCGTGGTGACAGCCTACTATCCTGATACGGTTGATGTGGCAGTGGTTGAGGCGGACTTGAAGGCTCGTCTGGCAGAATTGACAGACTTTATGGATCTTGGAGAGGTCAAGATGGGGACGACTGCCTTGGCTGAGGAAGACTGGGCAGACAACTGGAAGAAATACTATGAACCAGCTCGCATCACTCATGACTTGACCATCGTGCCGTCTTGGACGGACTACGAGGCGACTGCTGGGGAAAAGATTATCAAGCTGGATCCTGGAATGGCCTTTGGGACTGGGACGCATCCAACCACTAAGATGAGCCTCTTCTCCTTGGAGCAGGTTCTTCGTGGTGGCGAAACGGTGCTGGATGTGGGAACTGGTTCAGGTGTCCTCTCCATTGCTAGCTCGCTTCTGGGTGCCAAGGAAATTTTCGCCTATGACCTCGATGATGTAGCGGTTCGTGTTGCTCAGGAAAATATTGAGCTCAACCCTGGTATGGAAAATATCCATGTAGCAGCAGGCGATTTGCTTAAAGGCGTGGAGATTGAGGCAGATGTCATCGTGGCCAATATCTTGGCGGATATTCTCATTCACCTGACAGAGGATGCTTATCGCTTGGTCAAGGATGAAGGCTACCTCATCATGAGTGGCATTATCAAGGACAAGTGGGACATGGTGCGTGAGTCAGCAGAGTCAGCTGGATTTTTCCTTGAAACTCACATGATTCAAGGAGAATGGAATGCCTGTGTCTTTAAGAAAACCAAGGATATTTCAGGTGTGATTGGAGGCTAGCATGCAACAGTATTTTGTCAAAGGAAGTGCTACATCACCTATCGCCATTGAGGACAAGGAAACCAGCAAGCACATGTTTCAGGTCATGCGCCTGAAGGAAGATGATGAGGTGACCTTGGTCTTTGATGATGGCATCAAGCGTTTGGCGCGCGTGCTGGATGTGGAAAACCGTCAGTTTGAGTTGATCCAAGAATTAGCTGACAATGTGGAACTGCCAATCCAAGTGACCATCGCATCAGGCTTTCCCAAGGGAGACAAGCTCGAGTTTATCACTCAAAAAGTGACGGAACTAGGAGCCAGCCAAATCTGGGCATTTCCTGCCGACTGGTCAGTTGCCAAGTGGGACGGCAAGAAATTGGGCAAGAAAGTCGAAAAACTAGAAAAAATCACCCTTGGAGCAGCAGAACAAAGTAAACGTAATATCGTTCCAAGTATCCAGCTTTTTGAGAAAAAAGCAGATTTTCTAGCTCAGCTGGACCAGTTTGACCGCATCATCGTGGCATATGAAGAGTCAGCTAAAGAAGGAGAAGCTGCGGCGCTAGTTCAAGCGTTGACTGGGCTGGGAGAGGGTGCAAAGCTCCTCTTTATCTTTGGCCCAGAAGGCGGTCTCTCACCAGCAGAAATTGAAAGTTTTGAAGCTAAAGGAGCCGTCTTGGCAGGACTTGGCCCTCGCATCTTGCGAGCGGAAACAGCACCACTTTACGCCTTATCAGCCCTTAGTGTTTTAGTAGAATTAGAGAAATAAGAGGAAGAAAATGGAACAAAAACACCGTTCAGAATTTCCAGAAAAGGAACTTTGGGATTTAACAGCCTTATACCAAGACCGTGAGGATTTCTTGCGTGCAATCGAGAAAACGCGCGAAGACATCAACCAATTTAGCCGAGATTATAAGGGCAATCTTCATACTTTTGAGGATTTTGAGAAGGCCTTTGCGGAATTGGAACAAATCTATATCCAGATGAGCCATATCGGCAATTATGCCTTTATGCCTCAGACGACAGACTATAGCAATGAAGAGTTTGCTAATATCGCCCAAGCTGGGATGGAATTTGAAACAGATGCCAGCGTAGCCTTGACCTTCTTTGACGATGCTCTGGTGGCAGCAGACGAGGAAGTCTTGAACCGTTTGGGTGAATTGCCTCATTTAACAGCAGCCATTCGTCAGGCCAAAATCAAAAAAGCCCACTACCTAGGGGCAGATGTGGAGAAGGCTTTGACAAATCTGGGTGAGGTTTTCTACAGTCCACAGGACATTTACACTAAGATGCGAGCTGGGGACTTTGAAATGGCTGACTTTGAAGCCCATGGAAAAACCTACAAAAACAGCTTTGTGACCTATGAAAACTTCTACCAAAACCACGAGGATGCTGAGGTTCGTGAGAAATCTTTCCGTTCCTTCTCAGAAGGCCTTCGTAAGCACCAAAATACAGCTGCGGCAGCCTATTTAGCCCAAGTCAAGTCTGAAAAACTCTTGGCTGATATGAAGGGCTACGACTCAGTCTTTGATTATCTTCTGGCTGAGCAAGAAGTGGACCGTGCCATGTTTGACCGTCAGATTGACCTCATCATGAAGGATTTTGCGCCAGTTGCTCAGAGATACCTCAAGCATGTTGCCAAGGTCAATGGTCTTGAAAAGATGACCTTTGCAGACTGGAAATTGGACTTGGACAGCGCCC
>NZ_KQ969552.1:225413-230219 GCF_001578945.1 Streptococcus oralis | reverse complement strand
GAGCGTTGGGTGGACTACGCTGCCAATAGTGGCAAGGATTCTGGTGGATACGCGGCGGATCCCTATCGCGTACATCCTTATGTCCTCATGAGCTGGACTGGACGTCTCAGCGATGTTTATACCCTCATTCATGAGATCGGGCATTCCGGTCAGTTTATATTTTCTGACAATCACCAAAGTTACTTCAATGCCCATATGTCGACCTACTATGTTGAAGCGCCGTCAACCTTCAATGAATTGCTTTTAAGTGATTACTTGGAGCACCAGTCTGACGACCCACGTCAAAAACGTTTTGCCCTTGCTCACCGCTTGACAGATACCTACTTTCATAATTTCATCACCCACCTCTTGGAAGCAGCCTTCCAGCGTAAGGTTTATACATTGATTGAGGAAGGGGAGACCTTTGGAGCAAGCAAACTCAACAGCATTATGAAGGAAGTCCTGACAGACTTCTGGGGAGATGCTATTGAGATTGATGACGATGCGGCTCTGACTTGGATGCGTCAAGCTCACTACTACATGGGCTTGTATAGCTACACCTACTCAGCGGGACTTGTTATCTCGACAGCTGGATATCTCCATCTGAAACATTCAGAAACCGGAGCTGAAGACTGGCTCAACCTCCTCAAATCAGGTGGCAGCAAGACACCGCTTGAGTCAGCCATGATTATCGGAGCGGATATTTCAACGGACAAACCACTCCGTGATACCATCCAGTTCTTGTCAGATACGGTGGATCAGATTATTGCCTATAGTGCAGAGTTGGGAGAGTAAAGGACGGATTTAAGACATTTTAATGACAAGATGAATACACAAAAATCACCTGTTTGAGGTGATTTTTTATGCTTTAAAGATTTATTCAAATTTTCCTTTATTGGCCTCGTTTGAAGCCTTCATGCTAATTTGTAAAAGGTTGGCGAGATTTTCATTATCAAGGCTAGCTTCACCATTATTATCCACTTTTATGGCGAGGTAATGAGTGTTACGATCAAGATAATCCATTCCCTCTAAATCGACATAGTTATTCGCTTTAAAATCAAGCGCCGCTAATTGATAAACAAATCGAATATTTAGAGCTTTAGCATAGTCTGTTTCAAGAACCTTTTGTTGTTCTTCTACCAGTCCTTGAAAGAATTCGAGATTATCTGTGTGATAGGATGCTTTGACTTCATATTGGTAGGTATCTACAGATGGGGACATAAATTTCAAATAAACCATGTCGTCCTCTACCTTATAATCCTCAAGAGTATAGGCACCTGCTTTTCCTAAGGCATTGGTGTTGACCTTGAAAAACATAGGTGCATAAATTTTGAGAGGATATTTTTCTCCCTTATACTCAAAGATGGTATCATTTGAAAAATTCGGACGGATTTTAGTTAACTCAGGGACTAAATATTCGTTCCAAATCTTATCAAATAACTCTTCTTGATTGCTAGCACCCGCTGATTTCACAACTAGATCAAGGTTTTCTTGATTGACAAAGACAGCGTCCACTAGCTTGAGAGCAGCTTGAACCTTAGGATCAGAAATTTCTTTTTTCTTTTTCTCGAGATTTTCAGCCGCCTCTTTAGTACGCTCCAAAGTTTTATTAAATTGACTGCCACTGTTTGTTTCAACAAAGGTTCTCTCATAGTTCGTAGGTGCAACTTTGGCATTCCAGTCAAATGAAGCGGCAGGGCCAGTTACATCTTTCTTGTGATAGGTAGAAGCCTGATTGTTTGAAATATTTGTAGAACTAGTAGATGGCTTTGATGAGCAAGCACCAAGGGCTAAGGTTAGTGTTGTCACACAAGCTAGGCAACAAAGTCTGAACGATTTTTTCATACATTTCTCCTTCAAGTAATGCTTGTTATTCACTGTCTATTATATCATGACCTTTAGAATTACAGTGTTTTAAAATGAATTAGACAGGATTTTAACATCATAGATGAAACAGTCATATCAGCCTTTTATGATATACTATAAGGGAAATATGATTAGTTGTTTTATTAATTATCATAGGTAAGGAGAAGGTTATGAAAAAACGCATGTTTTTCGCAATGTTAGTTTTAGTAGGATTAATAATGATAGGAATAACAGGATGTGGAGATAATAAAAACAGTCGAGAATGGATTGAGAACAAAATCTCTGAGGTTAGTCGTGTCTATCCAACCGAGGATCTGTTTGACTTGTTTAAGCAATTTCCAGAAGGGTTTGAGATTGAGCAGGTCTATTTTAAAAAGAAAAGTGATGGAATTGACGATTTTATCACAGAAATTAAGCTGAAAGGTGATGCGACTTCGCATACAATAACGGGTACTCTTGCTAAAATTCCAGCGAAGGATGATGCACCAAAAAGCGAAGAGGAGTTAGTAAGTGTTCAATATGTAGACAACAAATTTATTTTTTCTGATGAAGAAACTGCTAAAAAAATGTGGAAGTTTGACAGATTTTTATTTCAAAAGTTGACTTTAAATAAAACAGAATTTTCTAAGTTAAGATTAAAAGAGAAATCGTATAATAACGTGACAAATGGTTTTAGTATTTTATATTTTACAGAAAACGAAGTAGTTAATAATTATTTTCATAAAAATGATTCTGAAACATCCGTACTAGAGATTGGAAGTTCTCTACAAAACGAGGGTTATTACTACTACTCAATTTTACTAGATTACAATGATGGCTATTATTTTAGAGAAACGGTATCAAATGCGGAGGTATATAATGGCCAATAGTGGAATTCCAACTTTAGATGCGTCTAATCTGACTTACGAATGTGAACAAGATGCAAGGAATTGTTGCTTTTATGGTATACTATAAGTGAACTACGGTTAGCTATTTTGTTGAATATCATAAATAAGGAGAAGGTTATGAAAAAACGCACTTTTCTCACAATATTACTTTTAGGGGGATTGATAATGACGGGACTGGCAGGATGTGGAGAAAATAAAAATAGTCGAGCATGGATTGAGAACAAAGTCTCTGAGGTCAGTCGTGTCTATCCAACTGAAAATCTGTTTGATTTGTTTAAGCAATTTCCGGAAGGGTTTGAGATTGAGCAGGTCTATTTTAAAAAGAAAAGTGATGGAATTGACGATTTTATCACAGAAATTAAGCTGAAAGGTGATGCAACATCGCATACAATAACGGGTACCCTTGCTAAAATTCCAGCGAAGGATGATGCACCAAAAAGCGAAGAGGAGTTAGTAAGTGTTCAATATGTAGACAATAAATTTATTTTTTCTGATGAAGAAACTGCTAAAAAAATATGGAAGTTTGATGGTTTCTTGTTTCAAAAACTTGGTATAGATAAAGAATTTTTAAGTAAATTATCATTAAAAAACAAACATTTTAACGGAAATAATGGTTCTTTTGATATAGATTATATTATTAAAAACACAACGATTAACCAATATTTTAATAAACAGCAACAAGTTGAAACAGTGCTAGGATTTGGTAGTTCTTTGAGATTAGATGACTTTTATTACTATTCTGTTACTGTTGATTTTAATGATGGCTATTATTTTAAGGAGAGAGTATCGAATTAGGAGAGAAGTATGAGTAAAAAGGATACAGCAAATGGTGGTATTGCTACTCTAGATGCAGCAAATTTGACTTACGAATTTGAGAATGTGCGAGTTAACCAACCTGAAATTGGACATGATGATAGAAAACAACTTCTTAATGCAGTAGACAGAAGTAAACCTCTCCCCTCCAACCTCCAATATCTAGATGATTTTCATGATGACTCTACTGGGACGAGTGGTACAGCTTTCCTAGATAAGGATAGTGGAGAGGTGATTATTGCCTATACGGGAACGAATCCTAATGCGGATATAGTCAAGGATGTCGCTACAGATGTCGGTAGTATAGCCATGGCGCTCGGTTTTCATTATGATGAAGCTTTCAAATTTTATGAAAGGATTCGACAGAGATACGGAGATAATATTACTCTAACTGGACATTCTTTAGGAGGTAACATCGCTCAGAGGGTGGCCTTAGAGTATAACGCTCCGCGTACTGTGGTATATAACTCAGCGCCTCTCTATTTAGAAGGTCTTATCAAATCTAAAGATAAAATTATAGATTACCTAACTCCTTGGGATTCAGCTCGTGAGAAGATTCTCAATAAACGAAAGACATTCACAGGTCAAGTAGTAAGAATTCGGACACAGGATGACTTTCTTAACAATATCTCAAAGCCTTTTTTAGGTGTATACTTGGGAGAAGATTATCTGCTTGAAAATTCCGGTGGGCACAGTATTGATCCGGATATTACGGGTGATAAAAATCAAATTAACCAAATCAAGGATATTCTGGAAAAACAGAGTCCAGAAAAAATGACTGGACTTGAAAAGAAGAATTATGAGACCCTGAAGAAATTACAAGGTGTTAAAAACGGACTTCTAAAACAGTTGAATACTAAATTTTTATCAGATGGTAGTATAAGTAGCCATGAGATGTTCTTCTTGGACAGCGTTCAAGCAACAGCTGTTGCGACGGCAATGACAGAGAGCGTCAGCAACGGACACAGCGAGATTGAGGCAGTGGCTAAAAAAGCAGTTACAGATGCTGAAACACTCTACGATAAAAGTAAGGAAGTTCCCTGGTTTGTAACAGAGTTGACTTATGATGAGATAGAGGATGTCTATATAGAAGCTGGGGTAACGTATGATAGTATTGTGGGTGAGACTCAGAGACATTTTGATAAAAAAGTAAGTAAATCAGCTGCGATTGTAAAAGCCTTTACGGATTTGGAAACCAACATTCAAAAAGGTGTTGAACAGGCGGTTGAAGGAGACGAAAGCTTGGCAAAGGATATTAATC
>NZ_KQ969552.1:220501-225393 GCF_001578945.1 Streptococcus oralis | reverse complement strand
ATCAATGGACAAACTAGAAGAAATCCAAGTGAAAATAAAAAAGCAAGAAGAGGGACTTTGGTCCTTGGAGGATGACTATAGAACTGCTAAGAAGAAAATAGCAGAGTCTTATGAAAGTTTGGATCATAATCGCTCTCAGTTGACAAGACTATATGAGGAGTTTGAGAATATTGCTTATGATTTTGGTAGACAGAAATCTGGAGATGATGAGGAGCACCACCAATTTCTGATGTTATTAGAATCTTATTCAAGTGAGACGAGTAGTGAGTATCTTCGTCAGTATGCTAAAATAGAGGCAAAAGATGAAGAATTGCAGACTCAGTACCGAAAAGAGCGCTCTCGCTTAGAAAAAGAGTTAGAAGAGAGTTATAGTCAAAGAAAATACTTATATGAGTTAGAAAGGGGGCAGAAGAAATGCTAGTGGATTTAGTCATAGATGCTTTGATTGGACCTATGTCAGAATCAGCCAGACGAGAAATCAAAAAAACATTGGAAAGAGCGGCTATCAAAGCCTTTTGTGCTCCTCCGATAATATCAGGGAGAAAAGATATTGTAGATAAGTATGATGAGGAGATAGGGGTTCTTGCTATGACAAATAAAACTGCTGTAACGACTTTAGCAGTTCAAATGGATAGCTCAATTAATGGGTTGGGACAAAAAGCAATTAGCGAGACTATTAGTAAAAATAGTACATCTTTTGAAGATTTAACTCCGAAAAAGAAAAAATAGTGCTTTAACTATGCCATGTTCCTTTCCAAATATTCCTATTCAAAGTCATCTGCGGATGGCTTTTTGATAAGTTACTAGAAATGTAGAGGTGCTAGAGATGCGTCAAGAATTACAAAGAAAAGTGATAGAAGAAAAACCAAGCTATAGTCGAGAAGAAATTCAGTGGTTGCTTGAGCATTTAGGAGATCCCTCTCCAGAAATTCGAGACGAACTTGTTTTTACGAGTTTGGCTAGAGGGATTCAAGAAGAGTTGTTTTCCCTTGAGCAGTTTCAGTTTATCTCAGAAGAGGTCTCCTCTGATGAAGGTCTATACAAAGAGATTGATAGTAGAGGAGTTTCGGCTCTTAAACGTTCTTTTAGCGCACTTATTTATGCCAATCTTTTGTCTGCAGATGGTAACGAGCACTCTCTTTTCTATAAAGGATTAAAAGCTGATATAAGAAATGCTATGCTATCTCAAGGTTTGTATTACCTAAAAAAAGAAAAGGATACGACAGGATTTTCAAGTCAGTATGGTTGGGTTCACGCTTTTGCGCATGGAGCGGATCTCTTGACTGAAGTCGTTTGTCATCCAGATTTTCCTAGTAACAGAGTTTATGAAGTATTTGATGTACTGGGTCAACTATTTAAAAGAATTCCCATTCGTTTTACAAATGATGAGGATTGGCGGTTAGCGAGAGTACTTTATGAACCTATTTTGCAAGGAAAATTAGAGCAGGAACAAGTAGCTTCTTGGATAAAAACTGTTGACTTTCCGATAGAAGACAGGGAAGATTTTTATAAATTTTCCAACTTCAGATCCTGTCTGTTGGAAGTCTATATCCAACTTGACCAGAAAAATAGTTTACAAGATGCCTTGAAAGAAGCCATTCAATCTTTTCAGTACTAAGTTCAAGCGAGTCGTTTCATAATTTTCAAAAAACTTTCCAGTCAATTTTCTTGAAACCCTTTCCTTCTTTTGATAGACTGGTACATAGTTTTGAAAAAAGGAGACTTATCATGAAAAAATTTGTGGCTGAATTAATCGGTACATTTATGCTTGTGTTCATCGGAACAGGAGCTGTTGTTTTTGGAAATGGTGTTGAAGGTTTTGGACACCTTGGAATTGCTTTTGCATTTGGTTTGGCAATCGTAGTTGCAGCTTACTCAATTGGGACTGTTTCAGGTGCTCACTTGAACCCAGCGGTTTCGCTTGCTATGTTTGTAAACAAACGCTTGTCATCTTCAGAGCTTGTAAACTACATTCTTGGACAAGTAGTTGGAGCTTTCCTTGCGTCAGCTGCAGTATTCTTCCTCTTGTCTAACTCAGGTATGTCGACTGCTAGTCTTGGCGAAAATGCCTTGGCAAACGGTGTCACTGTCTTTGGTGGATTCTTGTTTGAAGTCATCGCAACTTTCTTGTTTGTCCTAGTTATCATGACTGTCACTTCAGCAAGCAAAGGTAATGGCGCAATCGCTGGTTTGGTAATCGGTTTGTCATTGGTGGCCATGATCCTTGTGGGATTGAACATCACTGGACTTTCAGTAAACCCAGCTCGTAGCTTGGCTCCTGCTGTCTTGGTAGGTGGCGTAGCCCTTCAACAAGTATGGATTTTCATCCTTGCCCCAATCGTTGGTGGTGTTCTTGCAGCTCTTGTTGCTAAAAACTTCCTTGGAACAGAAGAATAATTGAAACTCAAAAAGCCTTGCTCCTCAGTTTGAGGAATAGGGCTTTTTCTATGAAAACAAAAAAGCACTCCCGTTTGGAATGGGAGTGTTTCGTGATTAGCTCAATTCAGCAACGATGGCCTTGATTTGTTCCGCAGTATGAACACCTGCAACTTGTTTTACCACTTGGCCGTCTTTTTTGAAGAGAAGGGTTGGGATAGACATGATTCCAAAAGTACGGGCTGTGTTTGGATTTTCATCTACGTCCATTTTAACGATTTTCAAGACATCTTCTGAAAGTTCTTCAGATAATTTGTCCAAGATTGGACCTTGCATACGACATGGACCACACCAAGTTGCCCAGAAGTCTACCAAGACCAAACCGTCTTTTGTTTCTTGTTCAAATGTTGCATCTGTAATTGCTTTTGCCATTGTATTTCTCCTTTTTTAGTTATATTGGCTTAGATCTTGTTTCATGAGATAGAAGAAGACATCTCCATAAGTCCCATGGTAGTCCAAATCATGACCATTGTAGGTTAATTTTTGAACTGGGTAATAGTCTGCGACACCGATAAGGCAGGCTTGTTGAGAACGTTCAAAGTCTTCATAAGACTCGAAAGTCATGGTTCTCTCTTGCTTGCTGGCGTCTAGGTAGGTAATTTCGATCATATAAAACTCCTTTATTCGATCTTGACTTCATTGTACTCCTTGAAAATAGGAATGTCAAGAAAAATGATTGCGCACGCAACTTTTTTAAAAAATCCTGATTATGAAATGAAATCAAGACTGGTTTCCAGTCTTTCTTCGACGGCCTTTTGTAGATAAGCTAGGGTTGTTTGTCCCTCGTCAGTCAGGCAGATAAAACTAGCTCGTCTATCCTGATCGCAACATCTGCGACTAAGTAAACCGCAGTTTTTCTCTTCTAATCTAGCCACCATTCGAGAAACAGCGCTTGGGCTGAGATGGAGTTTATCTGGCAGGTCAATTTGTCGTAGAGATTTTTCTTGGGCTAGATCCAGATAGTAGAGCAGGTAAAACTCTTTCAAGGTCAGACTTTGCTCGCTTTGCTGGGCAATGGTTTCTTCTAATAAGGCTTCCATTTCCTTTTGACGGCGGTTGTAGTCAAACCACTTTTCCAAATAGGTCATTGCTTTCTCCTTTCTTTTCAAAGTTAAATCACAAAGTCATTACTGACTGTCTTTGCAACACAAGATGATTGCGCATGCAATGATTATACTACTTTTAGCTAATCCTTGCAAGAAAGAAAAATTTCGATATTTCCTTGAAATTTTCTGAAAAAAGAGTAAACTGGTATGCAAGAATTCTATTTCAAGGAGTTTGAGATGAAGTTATATGTTCAATTAATGATTCTCTTTGTGATTTCTCTTATCGGAGAGGGGATTTCCAGTTTCTTTCATCTGCCCATCCCAGGCAGTATTATCGGTTTGATTATTCTTTTTCTAGCCCTACAATTCAAGTGGCTGAGAACGAGGCATGTCAATATGGTGGGGAATTTTCTGCTGGCTAATATGACCATTCTCTTTTTGCCGCCAGCAGTGGGTATCATGGAAAAGTTTGATGTGATTGCCCCTTATCTCCTGCCTATCGTTTTGATTGTCTTTTTTGCAGCTGTCATCAATATTATCCTCATAGCTCTAGTGGTTCAGTTTATCAAGCGACGTTTTGAGGGAGATTATGAGAAAGGAGAAGCCAAATGAGCGAATTTGTATCCAATCCTCTGTTTGGGATTGCATTATCTATCCTAGCTTATCTAGTGGGAATGCTGATTTACAGACGTTTTCCCCATCCTTTGACAACACCTTTGCTTTTGTCGGCAATTTTTATTATCATCCTTCTTAAGGCGACGGGTATTTCTTATCAAGATTACTACCAAGGTGGCGTTTATCTGAACAACTTGATTGTCCCATCGACCGTGGCTCTAGGGATTCCGCTTTATAAGAGTTTTCACTTGATGAAGCACCATGCTCGGAGTATTCTCTTTGGTAGTCTGTTAGCAGTAGTTGTCAATACTAGCTTCACTGCCATAGTAGCGAAAATATTTGGTATGGACTTTTTCCTAGCCATTTCCCTCTTTCCCAAGTCAGTGACAACCGCCATGGCAGTGGGAATCACAGAAAAATTGCAAGGTTTAACAACTGTAACCTTGGTCGTCGTAGTGGCCACTGGGATTTTGACCAGTGTTATCGGACCAACCCTTTTGAAGTGGTTGAAGATTGATGATCCAGTGGCTGCTGGGCTGGCTCTTGGTGGGACAGGTCACGCAGTCGGAACGGGAACAGCCTTTCGATACGGCTCGGTAGCAGGAGCCATGGGTGGTTTGGCTATCGGTGTCACTGGTATTCTCTATGTATTTGTCAGTCCCATTGTAG
Organism: Streptococcus oralis; assembly: GCF_001578945.1. Lineage (GTDB taxonomy): Bacteria > Bacillota > Bacilli > Lactobacillales > Streptococcaceae > Streptococcus > Streptococcus oralis_Q. The sequence continues at coordinate 220,627 of NZ_KQ969552.1, read as the reverse complement.
CCAGTTTGATATTGAGTTAAAGAAAACCCCAGCTTGGCACTGCACCCCCAAAGTGGGACAGAAGAAAACACGTTTAAGCGGCCAGTTTTCTGTAATCTACAGGAGACAGGTCGTTTAATCTTTGTT
>NZ_KQ969552.1:217930-219470 GCF_001578945.1 Streptococcus oralis | reverse complement strand
TTTCTAGCTGGGCATTTTTTATTGCAAATTAACCTTGTTTTTCAAGATGTAGTAGGTTCCGAGATAGTAGATAATTGATAAAAAGAGATCGCGCAAGATTTCTGTACCAGCCATCACGTTAAAGTCATTATCAACTCTTAAGAAGAGAGAAACATAACCAATAACGATGGAAATAACGATATAGGCTAAAATTCCCATAGCGGTACGATATTCGTTAAATAGTTGACCAATTGAGATACAAAGGTAAATAGATAAAATCCATGCGATCGAACTGACAAACAGTGATAGGGCATACAGCCAGCCGTAGCTGAGGTAAGGGGAAATGAAGTTATAGAGGGCAGTGAAGTCTTTCTCTATCGGTATTAAGAAGAAGATAATCAGTATACTCAAGATAAAGACGATATAACTTAAGATGGACCAGACAAGGGCACTGAAGAGTTTTGCGGTGATGATTTGGTGCTCAGAGACAGGCAAGGTCAGGGTCAAGTAACCTTGGCGGTCATAAACACTACCCTTAAATCTTCGGATGATTAAAAAGATTGTTGCAATCCAAAGAGTGACGCTGAGTCCTCCAAAGACCAAAATTAAAAATCCTAATAGGTAGAAGGGGTCATTACCATAACTAGTGTAGTGCTGACTGATACCAGAAAAGGATATTCCAATCAAAACTGAAATTGCAAGCACAGCACCGTAGAGCGCTAAATACCATTTATTGACATTTTTAAATTCATAACGAACTAGATTCCAAAACATAATAATCTCCTTTGCTTAGGCTTTAAATTCCTGGCGGAAGAGCTGGTCAATTGATTCACCTGACTCGTAACGAATATCATCCACATTTCCTTGGCGGACGACTTTTCCGTCTTTGAGGAAGATAATCTCATCCAAAATTGGTTCAATATCTGAAATCAAGTGGGTTGAAATCAGTACCGTAGAAGTTGGTGAATAGTTGTTGATGATGGTGTTGAGGATATAATCACGAGCAGCTGGATCCACACCTCCGATCGGTTCATCGAGAACATAGAGGCGGGCATCACGGCTCATAACCAGGATGAGTTGGACCTTTTCTTTGTTTCCTTTTGATAGTTTCTTGAGGCGACTGTTTTCATCAATGCCAAGATCTGCTAAAAGGTGTTGGGCCCTTTCGAGATTGAAATCCTGATAGAAGGTTTTAAAATAGGTTAGAGCATCCTTAACCTTCATCTCTTCATTGAGGTAGGTTGTATCTGGTAGGTAGGAGACGATCGCCTTGGTAGCAGGACTTGGGTCCTGTCCGTTAATGAGGACACGTCCTTTGTCTGGCTGAAGGAGGCCATTAATCAGTTTGATTAGGGTTGTTTTTCCGGATCCGTTTGGTCCAAGGAGCCCGACAATCTTTCCGGCTGAGATCTCTAGTGAGATATTGTCAAGTGCCGCAGTTGCTCCATATGATTTTGTTACATTTTCAAATGCTAGTAATGTCATAATTTTACACTCCTTTAATGTATTCACTAAGCACACTTGGCAGTTCTTCTTTTTGATAGCCGAATTGAAGCATACC
>NZ_KQ969552.1:215456-217133 GCF_001578945.1 Streptococcus oralis | reverse complement strand
CCTTTCAGGTCAGGAATTTTTAAGTCATTCTGTCTATAGCAGATTATTAGAGAGAAAGATTGGGGATACAGCTGTTTCTGCTATGAAGCAGGCTCCAAGTGAGGGAGAAGCACTCTCTGTTTCTTTGAGCCAAGTATTTCCAACCCTGACTGAAGAAGTGACACCAAGCGAGTCTAAAAGCAAGTTAAAAAACGATTTTGACTTGGAACATTTCCAGCGCCTGATGGCTCGAGATGGCTTGCGTTTTGAAAACGAGCAGGCAGATGTTTTGGAATTGTTTGCCATCGCAGATGAAAAAAAATGGACCTGGTTTGAAACCTATCAATTAGCCAAGGCGACAGCGGTGGCTCAGCTTATTTCAGTCAAACGAATGCGTGAAAAGATAGCACAAAAACCAATGTCTTCTGACTTTAGCCCCAAAGAAATGACTATTATAAGGGAAGCCAAAAACAAAACTCCCCTACAATTTTTAGCGGAAATCAAGCAAACGCGTAAGGGGAACATCACCCAAAGTGAAAGAGAACTCCTTCACCAGATGGCGTCTTTAGGCTTGTTGGACGAAGTCATCAATATCGTTTTACTTTTAACCTTTAACAAGGTTGATTCGGCTAATGTCAATGAAAAATATGCCATGAAGGTCGCAAATGACTATGCTTATCAAAAAATTCGGACAGCAGAAGAAGCTGTGCTTCGGATTCGAGAGCGTCAGCAAAAAGGGAAAGAAGACCAGAAATCGAAAACTAGCTCGACTAAGACAAATGTTCCCAAGTGGAGTAATCCAGAATATAAAAATCAAACCAGTGAGGAAACTCGTCTGGAACTAGAACGTAAAAAACAAGAAATGTTAGCCCGATTAGAAGAAGGAGGAGACTAGATGGAAAGTGTGGGTGACGTACTCAAACGTCAGACAAGTCGTTTTCAGTATCAGGACCTAGTCCAGCAGATTATGAAAGACCCAGATGTGGCGGCTTTTATCCAGAAAGAATCCCTCAGTCCAGAGGAGTTGAATCGTAGCATCTCCAAGTTCAACCAATATATCACAGAACGGGACAAGTTTCTTCGTGGGGATGCGGACTATATAGCGCGTGGCTACAAGCCTATCTTGGTTATGAATCACGGTTATGCAGATGTGTCTTATGAAGAAACACCAGAACTAATCGCGGCTGAAAAAGAGGCGGCAATAAAGAATCGTCTCAAGTTGATCAATCTACCAGCAAATCTCAAGAAAGCGAAGTTGGCTCAGATTGACCTGGATGATCTAGGACGGTTGCCGATTTTTGAGAGACTCTATGCCTTTGTTGACCTTTACCCAAGCATCCGAAAAGGTCTCTATCTTTATGGAGATTTTGGTGTTGGTAAGAGTTTTATGATGGCAGCCCTAGCTCACGACCTATCTGAAAAACGTGGGGCATCAACGACGATTCTCCATTATCCAAGTTTTGTCATTGACGTGAAAAATGCCATCGGTGAAGGCTCTGTGAAGACCTTGGTGGATGACATCAAGTTAGCAGAGGTCTTGATCTTGGATGATATTGGTGCAGAGCAGTCGACTCCTTGGGTACGTGATGAGATTCTTCAAGTCATTCTTCAGTACCGCATGCAGGAAGATTTGCCGACCTTCTTTACTTCCAACTTTAATTTCCAAGATTTGGAAAAACATTTTGCCAAAGGAAAGAA
>NZ_KQ969552.1:212450-214853 GCF_001578945.1 Streptococcus oralis | reverse complement strand
AGACCTGGGAAGCTAGACGGGTCATGGAACGAATCCGTTATTTGGCTGAGGAAACGAGACTAGAAGGAGAAAATCGCCGATGACAGAAACCATTAAACTGATGAAAGCTCATACATCGGTTCGTCGCTTTAAGGAGCAAGAGATTCCTCAAGCAGATTTGGAAGAGATTTTGACTGCTGGACAAATGGCGTCATCTTGGAAAAATTTCCAATCCTACTCTGTGATTCTTGTGCGCAGTCAAGAGAAGAAAGATGCCTTATATGAGTTGGTTCCGCAGGAAGCCATTCGCCAGTCAGCAGCCTTTTTGCTCTTTGTCGGTGACTTGAACCGAGCTGAAAAGGGATCAAGGCTTCATACGGACACTTTCCAACCTCAAGGGGTAGAAGGTCTCCTTATCACGTCTGTAGACGCGGCGCTTGCTGGTCAAAACACCTTGCTTGCTGCTGAGAGTCTGGGCTATGGTGGTGTTATCATCGGTTTGGTTCGTTACAAGTCGGAAGAAGTGGCAGAGCTTTTTAACTTGCCTGACTATACCTACCCAGTTTTTGGGATTGCCCTTGGTGTGCCAAATCAACAACACGATGTCAAACCGAGACTGCCTTTGAACCAAGTGGTATTTGAAGAAGAATACCAAGAACAGACAGTTTCAGCGATTTTGGACTATGACAAAGTTCAGGCAGACTATGCTGGTGCGCGTGCGACGACCTCTTGGAGTCAACGTTTGGCAGAGCAGTTTGGTCAAGCCGAACCTAGTTCAACTCGGAAAAATCTAGAACAGAAAAAGTTATTGTAGAAAGTGAGAAAACATGGCCTTACCAACTATTGCCATTGTGGGACGTCCCAATGTTGGGAAATCAACCCTATTTAATCGGATCGCTGGTGAGCGAATTTCAATCGTAGAAGATGTCGAGGGTGTGACACGTGACCGTATCTATGCAACGGGTGAGTGGCTCAATCGTTCCTTTAGTATGATTGATACAGGAGGAATTGACGATGTCGATGCTCCCTTCATGGAACAAATCAAGCACCAGGCAGAAATTGCCATGGAAGAAGCCGATGTTATCGTTTTTGTGGTGTCTGGGAAAGAAGGAATCACGGATGCGGACGAATACGTAGCTCGCAAACTCTATAAAACCCATAAACCTGTTATCCTTGCGGTTAACAAGGTTGATAATCCTGAGATGCGAAATGACATCTATGATTTCTATGCGCTAGGATTGGGGGAACCACTGCCAATTTCGTCTGTCCACGGTATCGGGACAGGGGATGTGCTGGATGCCATCGTGGAAAATCTACCAAATGAAGTTGAAGAAGAAAATCCAGACGTGATCAAATTCAGCTTGATTGGCCGTCCAAACGTTGGAAAATCAAGCTTGATCAACGCCATTTTGGGAGAAGACCGCGTGATTGCCAGCCCAGTAGCTGGAACAACGCGTGATGCCATTGATACCCATTTTACAGATGCGGATGGCCAAGAGTTTACCATGATTGATACAGCTGGTATGCGTAAGTCTGGTAAAGTCTATGAAAATACGGAGAAATACTCTGTCATGCGTGCCATGCGTGCCATTGACCGTTCTGACGTGGTCTTGATGGTCCTCAATGCGGAAGAAGGAATCCGTGAGTATGATAAGCGTATCGCAGGTTTTGCCCACGAAGCAGGTAAAGGGATGATTATCGTGGTCAATAAGTGGGATACTCTTGAGAAAGACAACCACACCATGAAGAAATGGGAAGAAGATATTCGTGAGCAGTTCCAATATCTACCTTACGCACCGATTATCTTCGTGTCGGCTCTTACCAAGCAACGTCTCCACAAACTGCCTGAGATGATCAAGCAAATCAGTGAAAGCCAAAACACCCGTATCCCATCAGCTATCTTGAACGATGTCATTATGGATGCCATTGCTATCAATCCAACACCGACAGACAAAGGAAAACGCCTCAAGATTTTCTATGCGACCCAAGTGGCAACAAAACCACCAACCTTTGTCATCTTTGTCAATGAAGAAGAACTCATGCACTTCTCTTACTTGCGTTTCTTGGAAAATCAAATCCGCAAGGCCTTTGTCTTTGAAGGAACACCGATTCACTTGATCGCGAGAAAGCGGAAATAAACAAGTAAGATCTGGGATGACATTTCCAGATCTTTTTGATAGAATGAAGTCAAAGAAAACGTTATCAAAAAGAGGTGTATGATGGAGAAATTTTTTATATTATTGCTATTGTCACCCTACTTTTATTTTTTTCATTGGATTGAGAAGGTGGATAAAGACAGTAAATATTTCGTATTGTTTTATTACTTTTTCTGGATTTATCTCCCGTTGTGGGCTTTGTTCAGTATCGCTTTTACCGTTTTTTCATTCTTAATTTTCAATATTGTCTTGAAAAATCCCATGGATC
>NZ_KQ969552.1:207239-211774 GCF_001578945.1 Streptococcus oralis | reverse complement strand
AACAATTTGGGGGATATGGTTCCTTTTAGTTTTTTTGTCTCTTGTGAATGACTGGAAAATATATGCCTGTCTAAAGAGAATGTTCAAGCTGAAACAAGAGAACAAAACGAGGACATCTATCAATAGCTAGAGTTTATAGGAGGTCTCAAATGTTCAAGATAAAGCAGTTCATTCATCAATACTACAAAACCTACATTCTTACGATTTGCTTGTTATGGCTACTGGTCTTTTTTCTTCCATGGGATTTGCAAATAGGAGGAGTTTCGGTTTATTTTTTCATCATGAAAAAACTCTTTGTCGTCTTTGGTGTATTGGCAATCTTTTTCTCAGCGCTGACTAAAAGGATAAGTCTCTTTCTCTTTGGAGTGCTATTTTGCATGGCCTTCTGGATCAATCTTTTCCTGATTTTTGGAATTTTGCCAGCTCTGCTTGGCAATTAAATATTTGTGTGAAATGTAGTCCATAAAAAGCCAAGAGGCTGACCTAGAAGTTAGCCTCTTTTCCCTGTTTAAACGCGGATTCTTTCTTGAAAATTAAGAGTAAATGTGCTAGAATTAAAAGAACATTCTAAAATATTCAGAATCTAAAGTAAGGAAAATAATGGCTAATATTTTAAAAACGATTATTGAAAATGATAAAGGGGAACTTCGTCGTCTGGAAAAGATGGCAGACAAGGTTCTCAAATATGAAAATCAGATGGTATCCTTGACGGATGACCAGCTAAAAGCAAAAACAGATGAATTTAAGGAACGTTACAATAAGGGTGAATCGCTGGATTCACTGCTCTATGAGGCTTTTGCGGTAGTACGTGAAGCTGCCAAGCGTGTTCTTGGACTTTTCCCATATAAAGTTCAGGTCATGGGTGGGATTGTCCTCCACCATGGAGATGTTCCTGAGATGCGTACAGGTGAAGGGAAAACCTTGACAGCGACGATGCCTGTATACCTCAATGCCCTTGCAGGTGAAGGGGTTCACGTAGTAACGGTCAACGAGTATCTAACGGAACGTGATGCGACTGAGATGGGTGAATTGTACTCATGGCTGGGTTTGTCAGTAGGGATTAATTTGGCTGCTAAGTCACCGATGGAGAAGAAAGAAGCCTATCTCTGTGATATTACCTATTCGACTAACTCAGAGATTGGTTTCGACTACCTTCGTGACAACATGGTTGTTCGGGCAGAAAACATGGTACAGCGTCCGCTCAACTATGCTTTGGTCGATGAGGTTGACTCGATCTTGATTGATGAGGCTCGTACTCCCTTGATCGTATCAGGAGCCAACGCAGTGGAAACGAGTCAGCTTTATCATATGGCGGATCACTTTGTCAAATCCTTGGACAAAGATGACTATATCATCGACATTCAGTCTAAGACTATTGGTTTGTCTGATTCAGGGATTGACAAGGCTGAAAGCTATTTCAAACTGGAAAATCTCTACGATATTGAAAATGTAGCTCTTACTCACTTCATCGACAATGCCCTCCGTGCCAACTATATCATGATTCTCGATATTGACTATGTGGTTAGTGAAGAGCAGGAAATCCTCATCGTCGACCAATTTACAGGTCGTACCATGGAAGGTCGCCGTTACTCTGATGGTTTACACCAAGCGATTGAAGCAAAAGAAGGTGTACCAATTCAAGACGAGACCAAGACTTCAGCTTCTATTACCTACCAAAACCTCTTCCGTATGTATAAGAAATTGGCAGGTATGACGGGTACTGGTAAAACAGAAGAAGAAGAATTCCGTGAAATCTATAACATTCGCGTCATTCCAATCCCAACCAACCGCCCAATCCAGCGTATTGACCACTCAGACCTTCTCTATGCAAGTCTTGATGCAAAATTCAAGGCCGTGGTTGAAGATGTGAAGGCACGTTATCAAAAGGGTCAGCCAGTCTTGGTAGGTACTGTTGCCGTTGAAACAAGTGATTTCCTTTCTAAGAAATTAGTCGAAGCAGGTGTTCCTCACGAAGTCTTGAATGCGAAAAATCACTACAGAGAAGCTCAAATCATCATGAATGCTGGTCAGCGTGGTGCGGTTACCATCGCAACTAATATGGCCGGTCGTGGTACCGACATCAAGCTTGGTGAAGGAGTTCGTGAACTTGGTGGTCTTTGCGTCATTGGTACAGAGCGTCACGAAAGTCGCCGTATTGATAATCAGCTTCGTGGACGTTCAGGGCGTCAAGGAGACCCAGGTGAGTCACAATTCTACTTGTCTCTTGAAGATGATTTGATGAAACGTTTCGGTTCAGAACGTTTGAAAGGTGTCTTTGAACGTCTCAACATGTCTGACGAAGCCATCGAATCTCGCATGTTAACGCGTCAAGTTGAAGCAGCTCAAAAACGTGTCGAAGGAAACAACTACGACACTCGTAAACAAGTCCTTCAATATGACGACGTTATGCGTGAACAACGTGAAATCATCTATGCACAACGTTATGATGTCATTACTGCAGATCGTGACTTGGCACCAGAAATCCATGCTATGATTCGTCGTACCATTGGACGTATCGTGGATGCACATGCACGTTCTAAGGAAGATGAAAAACTAGAAGCAATCTTGAACTTTGCTAAGTACAACTTACTTCCAGAAGATTCAATTAGCCGTTCAGATCTTGCAGGTCTGTCAGATCAAGCCATCAAAGATGAGCTATATCAACGTGCATTGAAGGTTTATGCTAGCCAAGTTGCTAAACTTCGTGATGAAGATGCGGTCAAGGAATTCCAAAAAGTCTTGATTCTGCGTGTTGTAGATAACAAGTGGACAGACCATATCGACGCTCTGGATCAGTTGCGAAATGCTGTTGGTCTTCGTGGATATGCCCAAAATAACCCAGTTGTTGAGTATCAAGCAGAAGGCTTCCGCATGTTTAATGATATGATTGGGGCGATTGAGTTTGATGTGACTCGTTTGATGATGAAAGCACAAATCCACGAGCAAGAACGTCCACAAACAGAGCACAATATCAGCACGACTGCGACTCGTAACATCGCAGCTCAGCAGGCTCAGCTTCCAAAAGATGTGGACTTGAGCCGAATCGGACGAAATGACCAATGCCCATGTGGATCTGGTAAGAAATTCAAGAACTGTCATGGAAAGAGACAATAATAAGAGATAAGATACAGGCGGATACCTGGTAAAAATCATTTTTTGCTTGGTGTCCGTTTGCTTTATAAGGAGATGAATCATGGTATTTACAGCTAAAAGCCCCAAAATTAACATTGAAGAAGTTCGCGCCTTGTCTAAATTAGAGGGAGCGGCTCTTGCGAGAAAAAATCAACGTGATCAGGAATTGGAAGCCATCATCCGTGGAGAAGACCAGCGTATCCTCTTGGTGATTGGACCATGTTCATCTGATAACGAAGAGGCGGTTCTTGAGTATGCTAAGCGCTTGTCTGCCTTACAAGAAGAAGTCAAAGACCGCATTTTTATGGTTATGCGTGTCTATACAGCCAAACCTCGTACCAATGGAGATGGCTATAAGGGCTTGATTCATCAACCAAATGCAACAGAAGCTCCTAGCTTAATCAATGGGATCAAGGCTGTTCGTCAGCTACACTACCGTGTGATTACCGAGACGGGTATGACAACGGCTGATGAGATGCTCTATCCTGAAAATCTTCCGCTGGTGGATGATTTGATTTCTTATATGGCTGTTGGAGCTCGTTCAGTCGAGGATCAGCAACACCGTTTTGTAGCAAGTGGAGCAGATTTCTCAACAGGATTTAAAAATCCAACATCTGGAAATCTCAATGTTATGTTTAACGGGATTTACGCAGCGCAAAATAAACAGAGTTTTCTCTTTCTCGGTAAAGAGGTGGAAACGACTGGAAATCCTCTATCCCACGCCATTCTTCGTGGTGCCTTGAATGAATATGGGAAAAATATTCCTAACTACTATTATGACAATTTGATGGATACCATTGCCCAGTATGAAAAGATGGGCTTGGAAAATCCCTTTATCATCATCGATACCAATCATGACAATTCAGGCAAGCAGTACATGGATCAAATCCGTATCGTTCGTCAGACCTTGATTAACCGTGACTGGAATGAGAAAATCAAGAAATACGTTCGTGGTTTTATGATTGAGTCCTATCTAGAAGATGGACGTCAAAATGAACCAGAAATTTTTGGTAAGTCCATTACAGATCCGTGTCTAGGATGGGACAACACAGAAGCACTTGTTCGCGAAATTTACCAAACACTAGGAGAATAAGATGGCATTTATCGAAAAAGGTCAAGAAATTGACATTGAAGCAATCAAGGCTGCGACTCAGCTGTCACCTGAAGCCTTGCGAAAGAAAGAAGCCCGCGATAGAGAGTTGGCAGCCATCATCTCAGGTGAGGACAATCGAATCCTTTTGGTGATGGGGCCGTGCTCCTCGGACAATGAAGAAGCAGTGCTCGAATATGCTCATCGCTTAGCAGACTTGCAGAAAAAAGTTGCGGATAAAATCTTTATCGTGATGCGTGTCTATACGGCTAAACCTCGTACCAATGGAGATGGTTATAAGGGCATGATTCAT
>NZ_KQ969552.1:205156-206800 GCF_001578945.1 Streptococcus oralis | reverse complement strand
TGGAAACCTCAGGAAATCCCTTGGCACACGTTATCCTTCGTGGCGCCATGAACGAATATGGTAAAAATGAACCTAATTTCTACTATGAAACCTTGCTCAATGCCATTGAACGCTATGAGAATCTAGGGCTCGATAATCCCTTTATCCTCATCGATACCAATCATGACAATTCAGGTAAACAGTATATGGAACAAATTCGCATTGTTCGCCAATCCTTGCTCAATCGTGACTGGAATGAAAAGATTAAAAAGACGGTTCGAGGCTTTATGATTGAATCTTACCTAGCAGATGGTCGCCAAAATCAACCAGAGGTCTTTGGTTGCTCCATAACTGACCCTTGTCTAGGTTGGGAAAATACAGTAGCCTTAGTAGAAGAAATTTATACTACCTTAACAAAATAAGTGAAAAGGATGGAGTTGGGGGAATCTCAACTCCTTTTGATGAGAATGATAGTTGGACACGGAATTGATATCGAAGAATTGGCTTCGATAGAAAGCGCAGTTACACGACATGAAGGATTTGCTAAGCGCGTGCTGACCGCTAAGGAAATGGAGCGATTTGCCAGTCTCAAAGGGCGCAGACAGATTGAATACTTGGCAGGTCGTTGGTCGGCTAAGGAAGCTTTTTCCAAGGCTATGGGGACAGGAATTGGCAAACTGACCTTTCAGGATTTGGAAGTCTTGAATAATGAACGCGGGGCTCCCTATTTTAGTCAGGCACCATTTTCAGGAAAGATTTGGCTGTCGATCAGCCATACAGATCAGTTTGTGACAGCCAGTGTCATTTTGGAGGAAAATCATGAAAGCTAGTCCACATAGACCAACCAAGGCTCTGATTCATCTGGGAGCCATTCGACAAAATATTCAGCAAATGGGGGCTCATATCCCTCAAGGAACGCTCAAGTGGGCAGTGGTCAAGGCCAATGCCTATGGACATGGGGCAGTAGCTGTTGCCACAGCTATCCAAGATGATGTCGACGGCTTTTGTGTTTCCAATATTGATGAAGCTATCGAACTTAGACAGGCTGGACTCAGCAAGAAAATCCTCATTTTAGGAGTTTCTGAGCTAGAAGCTGTTCCCCTAGCTAAAGAATATGACATCACCTTGACAGTGGCAGGATTGGAGTGGATTCAAGCGCTGTTAGATAAGGAAGCAGATTTAACTGGCTTGACTGTCCATCTCAAGATTGATTCAGGAATGGGAAGGATTGGTTTTAGGGAGGCTGGTGTGGCTGATCTGGCTCAAGCCTTGCTTCAACAACACGGTGCGCATGTTGAGGGGATTTTTACCCACTTTGCTACTGCAGATGAGGAATCAGATACCTACTTTAATCAGCAGTTAGAATGCTTTAAAGCTATTTTGGCAAGTATGAAGGAAGTTCCAGAGCTGGTTCATGCCAGCAACTCGGCAACGACCCTCTGGCATGCTGAGACTATATTCAATGCCGTCCGTATGGGAGATGCCATGTATGGTCTCAATCCAAGTGGAGAGGTCTTGGACTTGCCTTATGACTTGACTCCAGCCTTGAGTTTGGAGTCTGCTCTGGTTCATGTCAAGACAGTGCCAGCTGGAGCTTTCATGGGCTATGGAGCCACCTATCAGGCGGATAGCGAGCAAGTCATCGCGACCGTGCCAATCGGCTAT
>NZ_KQ969552.1:194022-204583 GCF_001578945.1 Streptococcus oralis | reverse complement strand
GAATCAGTCAGGCAGGGCTGGTCAAGGTCATCAAGACAGCTTTTGATCAAGGACTGGCCCTCTTGATTGAGGAAAATCTTCCCCAGTCTTTACTTGATAAATACAAACTCATGTCCCGTTGTCAGGCTGTCCGCGCTATGCATTTTCCTAAGGATTTGGCAGAATACAAGCAGGCACTTCGCCGTATCAAATTTGAGGAACTCTTTTATTTCCAAATGCAATTGCAGACGCTCAAGTCTGAAAACAGAGTTCAGGGAAGCGGTCTAGTTCTAGATTGGTCTCAGGAAAAAGTGACAGCTGTGAAAGAAAGTCTGCCATTTGCCCTGACTCAAGCTCAGGAAAAGAGTTTGCGGGAAATTTTGACCGACATGAAGTCCGACCACCACATGAATCGCCTCCTGCAAGGAGATGTGGGGAGCGGAAAGACGGTGGTCGCTGGCTTGGCCATGTTTGCGGCGGTGACGGCTGGCTACCAGGCGGCCCTCATGGTGCCAACAGAAATCCTAGCAGAGCAACACTTTGAGAGTTTACAGAACCTTTTTCCAGACTTGAAACTCGCTCTCTTGACAGGTTCTTTAAAAGCTGCAGAAAAAAGAGCAGTCTTGGAGACCATTGCCAAGGGGGAGGCCGACTTTATTATCGGGACTCATGCTCTGATTCAGGATGGGGTGGATTATGCTCGTCTTGGCTTGATTATTATCGATGAGCAGCACCGTTTTGGTGTGGGGCAAAGGCGTATTCTGCGAGAAAAAGGAGATAATCCTGACGTTCTCATGATGACGGCGACGCCCATTCCACGAACCTTGGCTATCACAGCCTTTGGAGATATGGATGTTTCTATTATCGACCAGATGCCAGCAGGGCGGAAGCCTATCGTGACACGTTGGATCAAACATGAGCAACTGCCTCAGGTCTTGACTTGGCTAGAGGGGGAAATTCAAAAAGGTTCTCAAGCCTATGTCATCTCTCCCTTGATTGAAGAATCTGAAGCTCTGGATCTGAAAAATGCCATTGCCTTATCAGAAGAGTTGACAGCTCATTTTGCCGGCAAGGCAGAAGTAGCTCTTCTACACGGTAAGATGAAGAGTGACGAAAAAGACCAGATTATGCAGGAATTCAAAGAGAGAAAAACGGATATTTTAGTATCTACAACGGTTATCGAGGTTGGGGTTAATGTTCCCAATGCGACCGTCATGATCATCATGGATGCCGATCGGTTCGGTCTCAGTCAGCTTCACCAGCTCAGAGGCCGTGTCGGTCGAGGGGACAAGCAATCCTACGCTGTTCTCGTTGCCAATCCCAAAACCGAGTCTGGGAAAGACCGCATGCGCATCATGACAGAAACCACCAATGGATTTGTCTTGGCCGAGGAAGATTTGAAAATGCGGGGTTCTGGTGAGATTTTTGGAACCAGACAGTCAGGACTGCCAGAGTTTCAAGTGGCTGATATTATCGAAGATTTTCCGATTTTAGAAGAAGCCAGAAAGGTTGCCAGCTACATTAGTTCTATAGAAGGTTGGCGAGAGAATCCAGAATGGCGCATGATTGCTCTCCACCTAGAAAAGAAAGAACATCTGGATTAAGCCTTTTCTAAGAAATCTATAAGCTAGCTTTTAGGTTTGGGTCTTATACTAGAGTCATCAAAAAGAAAGAAGGACTCTCAAATGACTATTAAAGTAACCTACCAAAAGAAATTCCAAACCGTCAAACTAGAGAAAGGAGCTAGCACCTATTAATACACAGAGAGCGGAAACGCTCTCTTTATTTTTAAAACTACTTTCAGACGCTCTGTTTGAAGTTAGAGGATCTAAATATTCTCTCTATTTCCTTTTCTTTCTTGCATTGCTTTCTTAGATATGCTACAGTTGTGATAGCGATTACAAAACTAAGGGAGCATGCTATGAAAAATCCAGCTTTGCTAGAAGAAATCAAGACTTATAAAGGAAGGGATGAGGTTCCAGAAGACTTTGACGCTTTTTGGGATGAAGAAGTCAAAAAAGTTTCATCTTTTCCAGCCTACCATTTGGAGGAAAGAGATTTTCATATTCCACAAGTCAAGTGCTATGAGCTAACCTTTGAGGGAACTAATGAAGGCAAGGTCTATGCACGCGTCGTCCTTCCAAAGAGTGAGGAGAAAGTTCCCTTAATTTTCCATTTTCACGGCTATATGGGACGTGGCTGGGACTGGGCCGATATGCTGACCTATACTGTGGCTGGTTACGGTGTTGTTTCTATGGACGTTCGTGGCCAGTCGGGCTATTCGCAAGACGGCATGTGTTCTCCACTAGGAAATACGGTGAAGGGGCATATCATCCGTGGTGCTGTGGAAGGTCGAGACCAGCTCTTTTATAAGGATGTCTATCTGGACATTTACCAGTTGATCGAAATTATTGCCAGTCTGCCTCAGGTAGATGAGAAAAGACTTTCAAGTTATGGTGCCTCACAAGGAGGTGCTTTAGCCCTGGTTGCAGCAGCTCTCAATCCTCGGATTCAGAAAACAGTTGCCATCTATCCCTTCTTGTCAGACTTTAGACGGGTGCTTGAGATTGGCAATACCAGTGAAGCTTATGACGAACTTTTTCGATATTTCAAGTTTCACGATCCCTTCCATGAAACAGAGGAGGAAATCATGGCGACTCTTGCCTATATCGATGTGAAAAATCTTGCCCATCGTATCAAGGGTGAGGTCAAGATGATTACGGGCTTGGATGACGATGTTTGCTACCCTATTACCCAGTTTGCGATTTACAACCGTCTGACCTGCGACAAGACCTATCGCATCATGCCAGAGTATGCTCATGAAGCCATGAATGTCTTTGTCAATGACCAAGTCTACAACTGGCTCTGTGGTAGTGAGATTCCTTTTAAATATATGAAGTGATGAATGAGAGAGTTTAGTAGCTCTCTTTTTTATGTCCAAATCCTGAAAGTACTTTTAGAAAATTCAAAATATTAAAATATTCTTAAAAGTAAAATCTATTCTATGATAACATAGATATAAATATAAGACTTTATTGTATAATAAAGGAAAAGTCACTTGTGAAAGGAGGAAATTTCCCACTGTTTGGTCAGAGAGTAAGAGCAGTGGGCGTTTGAAGAATGAGATCTCATTCAGTCGGTTACTTTCTTTTTACTTGTTTAGTTGGAGGAACTAAAAATTTTAAGAAAAAAAGAAAGCGTTTTATTTGTGAAGAATATGAAAGGTAGAAAATGAAGTATAGGGATTTTGATCGAAAACGACGATATGGCATTCGGAAATTTGCAGTTGGAACAGCTTCTGTACTAATTGGTACAGTTGTATTTGGAGTTTCGCCAGCTTTAGCCCAAGAACAGGGAAAAGTAGTAGCGCCAAGTACTGAAAATGTGGAAAAAGGCAAAGACCAATCATCAGAAGAGGCGCCTAAAGAAGCCGTAGTAGCAAATGCATCTGATGCTGATAAGAATGTAGCTGAGACTGAACTTGATCAAGATAAGCTCAAGAAGCAGGTAGAAGAAAAGATAGGAAATGCAACGGAAACAGCCCTAAAGGAAGAAGAAAAATCAACAGATTCAAATGCTATTCCTCGTGATTATTATTCAAGGGATTTGCAAAATGCCACTCCAGTCCTAGAAAAAGAAGATGTTGAAACTAATGCTTCAAATGGTCAGAGAGTTGATCTTTCAAGCGAATTAGAAAAGCTAAAGAAACTTGAAAACGCAACAGTCCACATGGAGTTTAAGCCAGATGCCAAAGCTCCAGCATTCTACAATCTCTTTTCTGTGTCAAGTGCTACTAAAAAAGATGAGTACTTCACTATGGCAGTCTACAATCAAGTAGCCTTGATTGAGGGGCGCGGTGCCAAAGGGGAGCAATTCTATGATAAGTATACGGATGCTCCTTTACAAGTACGCCCTGGACAATGGAATTCAGTGACTTTTACAGTTGAAAAACCGACAGCAGAATTACCAAATGGCCGAGTGCGTCTCTATGTGAACGGTGTTTTATCTCGAACAAGTCTGAAATCAGGTAATTTCATCAAAGATATGCCAGATGTAACGCATGCTCAAATCGGAGCAACCAAGCGTGCCAGCAATACAGTTTGGGGAAGCAATCTACAAGTTCGAAACCTAACCGTCTATAATCGTGCCTTAAGCCCAGAAGAAGTTCAGACGAGAAGTCAACTATTTGAAAGAGGTGATTTGGAGAAGAAACTTCCTGAAGGTGCGAAAATCTCAGAGAAAGAAGACGTCTTTGAAGGCGGAATGAACAACCAACCAAATAAAGATGGAATCAAGAGTTATCGTATTCCTGCTCTTCTCAAGACAGATAAAGGAACTCTCATTGCAGGTGCAGATGAACGGCGTCTTCATTCGAGTGACTGGGGCGACATCGGTATGGTCATCAGACGTAGTGAAGATAATGGTAAAACTTGGGGGGATCGAGTAACTATTACTAACTTACGTGACAACCCAAAGGCCTCTGATCCATCGATCGGCTCACCAGTGAACATCGACATGACCTTGACTCAAGATCCTGAAACCAAACGCATCTTTGCCATTTATGATATGTTCCCAGAAGGAAAAGGAATCTTTGGAATGTCTTCTCAAAAAGAAGAAGCCTACAAAGAAATCAATGGCAAAACCTATCAAATCCTCTATCGTGAAGGAGAAAAGGAAGCTTATACCATTCGAGAAAATGGTACTGTCTACACACCAGATGGCAAGGCGACGGACTACCGCGTTGTTGTAGATCCTGTCGAACCAGCCTATAGCGACAAGGGTGATCTATACAAGGGTGACCAGCTATTAGGCAATATCTATTTCACAACAAACAAGACTTCTCCATTTAGAATTGCCAAGGATAGTTACCTATGGATGTCCTACAGTGATGACGATGGGAAGACCTGGTCAGCACCTCAAGATATCACTCCGATGGTCAAAGCTGATTGGATGAAATTCTTAGGTGTAGGGCCTGGAGTGGGGATAACCCTTCGTACTGGACCGCATAAAGGTCGAATCGTCGTTCCAGTCTATACGACCAACCGAGCTAACCACCTCAATGGTTCCCAATCATCTCGAATCATCTACTCAGACGACCATGGTAAGACTTGGTATATGGGTGGTGGTGTCAACGACAATCGCAAACTTTATGATGGTACAGTGATTGATTCAAGCACCATGAACAATTATTATGCTCAAAACACGGAGGCTTCTGTTGTTCAGTTAAACAATGGAGATCTCAAACTCTTTATGCGTGGATTGACAAGAGATCTACAGGTTGCAACCAGTCATGATGGTGGTCTCACTTGGGACAATAACGTTGATCGCTACGATGTACCAGATGTTTATGTTCAAATGGCTGCGACTCATACGGTTCAAAATGGTAAAGAGTATATTCTCTTGGCGAATGCGAACGGTCCAGGTCGTAAAAATGGTTATATTCGAGTGGCTCGTGTAGAAGAAGATGGCCAGTTGACTTGGTTACACCACCATTTGATTCAAGAAGGCGAGTATGCTTATAACTCACTTCAACAAATTGGGCCAGATGAATTTGGACTTTTATATGAACATCATGCGCCTGGAGGTGTTCCATATACACTCTCCTTCAAGAAATTCAACTGGGATTTCTTGACTAAGGAAAGAATTTCTCCTAAAGAAGCAAAAGTGAAATATGCGATTGAAAAATGGCCAGGCATTCTTGCTATGGAGTTTGATTCGGAAGTATTGGTCAACAAGGTACCAACCCTTCAATTGGCAAATGGTAAAACAGCACGCTTCATGACCCAGTATGACACAAAAACCCTCCTATTTACAGTAGATCCAGAGGATATGGGTCAAAAAGTTACAGGTCTGGCAGAAGGTGCTATTGAAAGTATGCATAATTTACCAGTCTCTGTGGCGGGCACCAAGCTTTCGAATGGAATGAACGGAAGTGAAGCCGCGGTTCATGAGGTTCCAGAATTTACAGGCGGTGTGAATGGTGAAGAGGCTGCTGTACATGAAATTCCAGAGTATACAGGACCATTAGGTACAGCAGGTGAGGAACCAGCCCCAACAGTTGAAAAACCAGAATTTACAGGTGGGGTTAATGCTGTTGAGGCCGCAGTACATGAATTCCCTGAGTACACAGGTGGCGTGAATGCAGCCGATGCAGCTGTACATGAAATTGCAGAATATAAGGGAACTGATTCGCTTGTAACTCTTGCTGCAGAAGATTATACTTACAAAGCTCCTCTTGCTCAGCAGACACTTCCTGATACGGGGAACAAGGAGAGTGGCCTCCTTGCCTCACTAGGATTAACAGTTTTCTTCCTTGGCTTGTTTGCAATTGGGAAAAAGAGAGAAAAATAAGAGAATAATTTTAATCATTCGGCTTTGTAAAAATAGAAGGAGGTAGTAGGTTTTTCAGCCTGCTATCTTTTTCTTTCGAGTTGAAGTGTGCTAATAAGAAATTCTAAGATGTCTGAAACTACTTTCAGGATAGTCTGTTCTATAAAATAGTTTTGAAACTGAAATCTATTCCACTACAAGCTATTGAAAGCGCTTAACAAATGATATATAATAAGCACATAAGAACAAGAAAGGGAGGAAAGAGGATGCCACAGATTAGCAAAGAAGCCTTGATTGAACAAATCAAAGATGGAATCATTGTCTCTTGCCAGGCACTTCCTCACGAACCGCTTTATACAGAAGCGGGAGGAGTCATTCCCTTGCTAGTCAAAGCGGCTGAGCAAGGTGGAGCGGTCGGTATCCGAGCAAACAGTGTTCGCGATATCAAGGAGATCAAGGAGGTTACGAAACTCCCGATTATCGGGATTATCAAACGTGACTATCCGCCGCAGGAGCCATTCATTACAGCTACTATGAAAGAAGTTGATGAACTGGTTGAACTAGATATCGAGGTCATTGCTCTGGATTGTACCAAACGTGAACGTTACGATGGTTTGGAAATCCAAGACTTTATCCGACAAGTCAAAGAAAAATATCCGCATCAACTCTTGATGGCTGATACCAGTACTTTTGAAGAAGGAATTGCAGCAGTTGAGGCAGGTGTTGATTTTGTTGGAACAACCCTATCAGGTTATACCTCTTATAGTCCTAAGGTAGATGGTCCAGATTTTGAATTGATCAAAAAACTCTGCGATTCCGGTGTGGATGTCATCGCTGAAGGAAAAATTCATACACCAGAACAAGCCAAACAAATCCTTGAATATGGGGTGCGAGGCATCGTTGTCGGTGGAGCGATTACTAGACCAAAAGAGATTACGGAACGCTTTGTTGCCGGTCTTAAATAACATAATCTCAAAACAGAGGAGAGTGGTCGATGCGTCGGAGAAAATAAAAACGTATACAAATAGAAGGTTACTCACTATCCAATATGGATACGCTTATCAATTAGGAGAATACAAATGAAATTTAGAAAACTAGCTTGTACAGTACTTGCGGGTGCTGCGATTCTTGGCCTTGCTGCTTGTGGTAACTCTGGTGGAAGTAAAGATGCTGGAAGTTCTAGTAGCGATAGCGGAAAAACAGAAATCACTTGGTGGGCATTCCCAGTCTTCACACAAGAAAAAACGGGTGACGGTGTTGGAACTTATGAAAAATCAATCATCGAAGCCTTCCAAAAAGCCAATCCAGATATTAGTGTCAAATTGGAAACCATCGACTTCAAGTCAGGTCCTGAAAAGATCACAACAGCCATCGAAGCAGGAACAGCGCCAGACGTACTCTTTGACGCACCAGGGCGTATCATCCAATACGGTAAAAATGGTAAATTGGCTGAGTTGAACGACCTCTTCACAGACGAATTCGTCAAAGATGTCAACAACGAAAACATCGTACAAGCAAGTAAGGCTGGAGACAAAGCTTACATGTATCCAATCAGTTCAGCTCCATTCTACATGGCTATGAACAAGAAAATGTTGGAAGATGCTGGAGTTGCAAACCTTGTAAAAGAAGGTTGGACAACAGATGACTTTGAAAAAGTTTTGAAAGCGCTTAAAGATAAAGGATATACTCCAGGTTCATTGTTCAGTTCTGGTCAAGGGGGAGACCAAGGAACACGTGCTTTCATCGCAAACCTTTATGGCGGTTCTGTAACAGATAAAGATGTAACCAAATATACAACTGACGATCCTAAATTCGTCAAAGGTCTTGAAAAAGCCGCTAGCTGGATTAAAGACGGTCTGTTGAATAATGGTTCACAATTTGATGGTGGAGCAGATATCCAAAACTTTGCGAACGGTCAAACTTCATACACCATCCTTTGGGCACCATCTCAAAATGGTATCCAAGCGAAGCTTTTGGAAGCAAGTAAGGTAGATGTGGTAGAAGTACCATTCCCATCAGACTCTGGTAAACCAGCTCTTGAATACCTTGTAAATGGATTTGCAGTATTTAACAACAAAGACGACAAGAAAGTCGCAGCAGCTAAGAAATTCGTTCAATTCATCGCAGATGACAAAGAATGGGGTCCTAAAGACGTTGTTCGTACAGGTGCCTTCCCAGTTCGTACTTCATTTGGCAAACTTTATGAAGACAAACGTATGGAAACAATCAGCAGCTGGACTCAATACTACTCACCATACTACAACACTATCGATGGATTTGCTGAAATGAGAACACTTTGGTTCCCAATGTTGCAATCTGTGTCAAACGGTGACGAAAAACCAGCGGATGCTTTGAAAGCCTTCACTGAAAAAGCTAACGAAACCATCAAAAAAGCTACAAAACAATAAGCACTAAGTCAGATTGATTCCCCCTTTTCCCTGTGCACTATGGTGTAAGAAAAGGGGGACTTTTGTTTGAAATGGTAGGAACTGTCACGAAATTAAAATGAAGTTCTTACATAAGCGAATCTTAAAAAATTTCATTTTGGTTTTAAAACAGTTCAAGAAAATCAAAAACTATTCTATTTGAAAGAGAGGTGCCGACTGTGAAAGTCAATAAAATTCGCATGCGGGAAACAGTGATTTCCTACGCTTTCCTAGCACCAGTGTTGTTCTTCTTTGTCATCTTTGTCTTGGCTCCTATGATTATGGGATTCATTACAAGTTTCTTTAACTACTCCATGACCAGTTTTGAGTTTGTGGGATTGGACAACTACATTCGTATGTTTAAAGACCCTGTCTTTACCAAGTCTTTGATCAATACCGTCATCTTGGTTATTGGATCTGTACCGATTGTGGTTCTCTTCTCGCTCTTTGTGGCATCTCAAACTTATCACCAAAATGCTATTGCTAGATCTTTCTATCGTTTCGTCTTCTTCCTTCCTGTAGTTACAGGTAGTGTTGCCGTAACGGTTGTATGGAAATGGATCTATGACCCCCTATCAGGGATTCTAAACTTTGTCCTTAAGTCAAGCCACATCATCAGCCAAAACATTTCTTGGCTCGGTGATAAAAACTGGGCTTTGCTAGCGATTATGATTATCCTTTTGACAACATCTGTTGGTCAACCGATTATCCTTTATATCGCTGCCATGGGGAATATTGATAATTCACTTGTTGAAGCAGCGCGTGTTGACGGTGCGACTGAGTTTCAAGTCTTCTGGAAGATCAAATGGCCTAGCCTTCTTCCAACAACTCTTTACATCGCGATTATTACGACTATCAACTCATTCCAATGTTTCGCCTTGATTCAGTTGTTGACTTCTGGTGGTCCAAACTACTCAACAAGTACCTTGATGTACTATCTTTACGAGAAAGCCTTCCAATTGACAGAATACGGCTATGCCAATACCATCGGTGTTTTCTTGGCAGTCATGATTGCCATTGTCAGCTTTGCTCAATTCAAGATCCTCGGAAACGACGTAGAATACTAAAGAAAGGAGACAGTTATGCAACCTACACAAAAGAAACCTTTAACAGCTTTCACTGTTATTTCAACGATTATCTTGCTCTTGTTGACCGTGCTGTTCATCTTTCCATTCTACTGGATCTTGACAGGGGCCTTCAAATCACAGCCTGATACCATTATGATTCCGCCACAGTGGTTCCCTAAAATGCCAACCATGGAGAACTTCCAACAACTCATGGTGCAAAACCCTGCTATGCAGTGGATGTGGAACTCTGTATTTATCTCACTGGTAACCATGTTCTTAGTCTGTGCAACCTCTTCTCTAGCAGGTTATGTCTTGGCTAAAAAACGTTTCTATGGTCAACGCATCCTCTTTGCAGTCTTTATCGCTGCCATGGCACTTCCAAAACAAGTTGTCCTTGTACCATTGGTACGTATCGTCAACTTCATGGGAATTCACGATACACTTTGGGCAGTTATCTTGCCTTTGATCGGATGGCCATTTGGGGTCTTCCTCATGAAACAATTCAGTGAAAATATCCCGACAGAGTTGCTTGAATCAGCTAAAATCGACGGTTGTGGTGAGATTCGTACCTTCTGGAGCGTAGCCTTCCCAATTGTAAAACCAGGATTTGCAGCTCTTGCGATCTTTACCTTCATCAATACTTGGAACGACTACTTTATGCAGTTGGTTATGTTGACTTCACGTCAAAACTTGACCATCTCACTCGGAGTTGCGACCATGCAGGCCGAAATGGCGACCAACTATGGTTTGATCATGGCA
>NZ_KQ969552.1:193141-193979 GCF_001578945.1 Streptococcus oralis | reverse complement strand
GCAGGTGCAGCTCTTGCAGCCGTGCCAATCGTAACCGTCTTCCTTGTCTTCCAAAAATCCTTTACTCAAGGTATTACTATGGGAGCTGTTAAAGGATAATACTCTGCGAAAATCGAATTCAAACTACGTCAGCATCACCTTGCCATACTTAAGTATTGCCTGCGGTTAGCTTCCTAGTTTGTTCTTCAATTTTCATTGAGTATAGGAAAAACTGCTTATCTAAATTCAAAAGAATATGTTATAGACTAAGAGAAATATAGTTTCATAAGTGTCTACAAAATGGAGAGTATGCAGTTACTTCGTGAAGTTTTGTCAGACACTTATAAACTTAAGAATGAACTCTTTTCATGATACTAGTTAGAGTAGGTTCGTTTTATGGTAGCTATTTCCCGCTTTAGTGGTATCTAAGATAAGCATCTCACGCTTATCTTAGACGGAATTTTTGAGACTGACGATGAAGGAGTGAAAGGCTCAAAAATTAGGAATGAAATTCCGAAGGAATTTGCTTCCGTCCGCACTGTTACAGGGAAATAGAGAAAGGATAATTCGAAACTGAAAAATAGTAACTATCAGAAACGAAGGAAACAGTATGATTTTTGACGATTTGAAAAACATCGCCTTTTACAAGGGAATCCATCCCAATCTAGACAAGGCTATCGACTATCTCTATCAGCACCGTAAGGATTCTTTCGAACTCGGTAAGTATGATATTGACGGGGACAAGGTCTTTCTAGTTGTTCAGGAAAATGTCCTCAATCAAGCTGAAAATGATCAATTTGAACATCATAAGAACTATGCAGACTTGCATTTACTGGTAGAAGGGCATGAATACTCGAGC
>NZ_KQ969552.1:171667-192683 GCF_001578945.1 Streptococcus oralis | reverse complement strand
TGATCAATTTGCACCATAAGAACTATGCAGACTTGCATTTGCTGGTAGAAGGACATGAATATTCGAGCTACGGTTCACGTATCAAAGACGAGGCGGTAGCATTCGACGAAGCGAGTGACATTGGTTTTGTCCATTGTCATGAAAAATACCCACTCTTGTTGGGTCATCACAATTTTGCGATTTTCTTCCCAGGAGAACCACACCAGCCAAATGGCTACGCAGGGATGGAAGAAAAAGTTCGCAAATATCTCTTTAAAATTTTAATTGATTAAAGGAATCAGGAGGAGCAAACATGGCACAAAAAGGAGTAAGCCTTATCAAGGCAGCATTTGATACAGATAATTTTCTCATGCGTTTCAGTGAGAAGGTCTTGGATATCGTGACAGTCAATCTTCTTTTTGTTGTCTCTTGTTTACCCATTGTGACGATTGGAGTGGCGAAAATCAGCCTCTATGAAACCATGTTTGAGATTAAGAGAAGCAGACGGGTGCCAGTCTTTAGAACTTATCTAAGAGCTTTCAAGCAAAATCTGAAACTGGGTTTCCAGTTAGGTTTGCTAGAGTTGGGCATTGTGTCATTAAGCCTTCTAGACCTCTATCTCTTCTGGGGACAGACAGCTTTGCCTTTCCAGATTGTCAAGGCTATTTGTTTGGGGATTCTCATCTTCCTCACTCTCATGATGCTGGCTAGTTATCCCATTGCTGCGCGCTATGATTTGTCATGGAAAGAAGTGTTGCAAAAAGGGCTTATCTTGGCAAGTTTTAACTTTCCATGGTTCTTCCTCATGTTAGCCATTCTCTTTCTTATTGTGATGATTCTTTATCTATCCGCCTTCACGCTCCTTTTGGGTGGATCAGCCTTTATCCTCTTTGGCTTTGGTTTGCTGGTCTTTCTCCAAGCAGGATTGATGGAGAAAATCTTCGCCAAATACCAGTAGGATGAGGTGTTTCTGAAACTACTTTCAATCGTTACAGTTTCTAAAATACAAGTAGAAACTAAAATCTAAGTATATACAAGATATTGAAAGCGATTTTCACAAGGTGTATACTAAATTTGTAAAAAATAGAACTGCTCTCAGCAGAAAAAAGAAATCTTAGGAGAAAATCTATGTCAGATTTGAAAAAATACGAAGGTGTAATTCCAGCCTTCTACGCATGTTATGATGATCAAGGAGAAGTCAGTCCAGAGCGTACGCGTGCCTTGGTCCAATACTTCATTGATAAGGGTGTTCAAGGTCTCTATGTCAATGGTTCTTCTGGTGAATGTATCTACCAAAGTGTGGCAGACCGCAAATTGATTTTGGAAGAAGTCATGGCAGTTGCCAAAGGGAAATTGACCATCATCGCTCACGTAGCTTGCAACAATACCAAAGACAGTATGGAACTTGCTCGCCACGCAGAAAGCTTGGGTGTAGATGCCATTGCAACGATTCCGCCGATTTACTTCCGATTGCCAGAATACTCAGTTGCTAAATACTGGAACGATATCAGTTCTGCAGCTCCAAACACAGATTACGTTATCTACAACATTCCTCAGTTGGCAGGTGTTGCTTTGACTCCAAGCCTCTACACAGAAATGTTGAAGAATCCACGTGTTATCGGTGTTAAAAACTCTTCTATGCCAGTTCAAGATATCCAAACCTTTGTCAGCCTTGGTGGAGAAGACCACATTGTCTTTAACGGTCCAGATGAACAATTCCTAGGTGGTCGCCTCATGGGTGCTAAAGCTGGTATCGGTGGTACTTATGGTGCGATGCCAGAACTCTTCTTGAAACTCAATCAGTTGATTGCTGAGAAAGACTTGGAAACAGCGCGTGAATTGCAGTATGCTATCAATGCAATCATTGGCAAACTCGTCTCTGCACATGGAAATATGTACGGGGTCATCAAGGAAGTCTTGAAGATCAATGAAGGCTTGAACATTGGATCAGTTCGTTCACCATTGACACCAGTGACCGAAGAAGATCGTCCAGTTGTAGAAGCAGCTGCAGCCTTGATTCGTGAAACCAAGGAGCGCTTCCTCTAATCCATAAGGAGGTATTTATGACACACTATGTTGCAATTGATATCGGTGGAACCAACATCAAATATGGTTTGATTGACCAAGAAGGCCAGCTTGTTGAATCGCATGAAATGCCAACAGAGGCGCATAAGGGCGGCCCTCATATCTTACAAAAGACCAAAGATATCGTAGCCAGCTATTTAGAAAAAGGCCCAGTAGCAGGTGTTGCCATTTCTTCTGCAGGAATGGTGGATCCTGATAAGGGTGAGATTTTCTACGCTGGTCCGCAAATCCCTAACTATGCAGGAACCCAGTTCAAGAAGGAAATCGAGACGAGTTTTGCGATTCCTTGTGAGATTGAAAATGATGTCAACTGTGCAGGTCTGGCTGAGGCAGTATCTGGTTCAGGCAAGGGAGCGAGTGTCACACTATGCTTGACCATTGGAACCGGTATCGGTGGCTGCTTGATTATGGATGGAAAAGTCTTCCATGGATTTAGCAATTCAGCCTGCGAAGTCGGTTATATGCATATGCAGGATGGAGCTTTTCAGGATCTTGCTTCTACGACAGCCTTGGTGGAGTATGTAGCAACAGCTCATGGTGACTCAGTTGATCAGTGGAATGGCCGACGCATTTTCAAGGAAGCTACTGAAGGCAACAAGATTTGCATGGCTGGTATTGACCGCATGGTAGATTACCTTGGAAAAGGTCTGGCAAATATTTGCTACGTTGCCAATCCAGAAGTGGTCATTCTTGGTGGTGGCATCATGGGGCAAGAGGCTATTCTCAAACCAAAGATTCGCACGGCCTTGAAGGCGGCCTTGGTACCAAGCCTAGCTGAAAAAACACGATTGGAATTTGCCCATCACCAAAATACAGCAGGGATGTTGGGAGCCTATTATCATTTTATACTCAATGAAAATCAAAGAGCAAAGTAGGAAGCTAACCGTAGGTAGCTCAAAGCACAGCTTTGAGGTTGCAGATAAGACTGACGAAGTTAGCTCAAAACACTGTTTTGAGGTGGTGGATAGAACTGACGTGGTTTGAAGAGATTTTCGAAGAGTATTAAAACAAAACAATCCTAGTTTGGTTGAGCCAAACTAGGATTTTCTAACGCGTTTTTGTCTACGATAGCCGTTGAGCTTTTTATTTTCCCAATAGCTGTTAAAGATTTTTTCCTTGCTCTCGCGATTGATTTCTAAAAAGTAGGCATAAATCAAATCCGTCAAAAAGAGCATAGGGAGTTGAGCGGAGATACGCTGGATATACGGGGTCTGACTATGGCTTGCAACAAGGACGGTTTCGGTATAAACCTGACTATTTTTGTTGGGGACACTGGTAAAGAGGACTGTTTTTGCCCCCATGTCCTTGGCATCCAGTAAACTATCTAGGACGGATTGGGTAGTGCCTGATAGGGAAAAACCAAATACTAAACAATCTTCATCCATGATGCTAGTCGTCCAAGCAAAGCCATCCCGATCGGTTAAAGCTTCACAGATAACCCCCAGACGCGTAAAGCGGAGCTTCATCTCACGGGCAATCAGTCCAGAACTCCCTGTTCCAAAAAAGTAAACACGTTCAGCCTCTTCGATTAACTGAGCGACTCGTTCTAGCTGTACTTCGTCAATCAAATCCTGCGTTTGTTCTCGCATGATACTGTAGCTTCGCAAAACACGTTTGGTCAAAGGACTGTGTTTGTGCGAATGAGTATCCGGTTTACTAGCCTGATGCTGGTATTGGAAGACGAATTCTCGGTAACCTGTAAAACCACACTTTTTGGCAAAGCGGGTCAGGGCAGCTTGGGAGATGTGAAGTTTTTGGGTCACCCGCTGAGAAGAAAGATCATCTTGGATCGTTTCAGCTTGTAAAAAATAGTGAGCAATTTCTTGTTCCAGCTCTGTTAGTTTTTCAAAATGAAGGTCAATGATGCTTGCGATGTCTGCCTTGTTCATGTTTTCATAACTCCTTTGGCTCGGGGCCTAAATCACTACCAATTTTTGTAATCGTTATCAATATTATATCATAGAAGAAAGAGTTAGCTAAATAAAAAGGTAGATTTCAGTAAAAGTCAAAAAATGCTTCGACTTTTCCAAGAGTTTCTCCGTAAAATATGGTACAATGAAAAGTACTGAACTTCATCTATTCACTCTACTATTTTAGGCAGAAATGAATGAGAAAATCGGAAATTTTTCTAGAAAAGAGTCTTAGTTGTATGAGAAAATTTAATAGCCATTCGATTCCGATTCGGCTTAATTTATTATTTGCAATCGTTATCCTGCTGTTTATGGCCATTATTGGTCGACTCTTATACATGCAGGTGCTGAATAAAGATTTCTATGAAGCAAAATTGGCTTCAGCCAGCCAGACGAGGGTGACAACCAGCTCAGCTCGTGGGCAGATCTACGATGCAACAGGGAAACCCTTGGTGGAAAATACTCTCAAACAGGTCGTATCTTTTACAAGAAGCAATAAGATGACGGCTGCAGAGTTAAAGGAGACGGCTAAGAAACTTCTCACATATGTGAATGTAAGCTCACCAGATCTGACAGATCGACAGATTGCGGATTATTATCTGGCTGATCAGGACGTTTACAAAAAGACCGTTGAGTCCTTGCCAAGTGAAAAACGTCTCGATTCAGATGGGAACCGCTTATCTGAAGCGACTCTCTACAATAATGCGGTTGAAAGTATTGACGTGAGTCAGCTTAACTATACAGATGATCAGAAAAAGGAAATCTATTTGTTTAGTCAGCTGAACGCTGTTGGAAATTTCGCGACGGGTACCATTTCAACAGATGCTTTAGATGATACTCAAGTTGCTCTTGTAGCTTCTGCATCCAAGGAATTACCGGGCATCAGCATTTCAACCTCATGGGACCGAAAAGTACTGGACACTTCTCTATCGTCTATCGTCGGTAGCGTTTCAAGTGAAAAGTCAGGTCTTCCAGCTGAGGAAGTTGACGCTTATCTCAAGAAAGGCTACTCTCTCAATGACCGAGTGGGAACTTCTTATCTTGAAAAGCAATATGAAGATGTCCTCCAAGGCAAACGCTCCGTCAAAGAAGTGCATCTCGACAAACATGGAAATATGGAAAGTGTGGAAAATGTCGAGGAAGGAAGCAAAGGAAACAATATCAAACTAACGATTGACCTAGCTTTCCAGAATGGTGTGGATGAATTGCTTAAAAGTTACTTCAATTCTGAATTGAGTAATGGTGGTGCCAGATACTCTGAAGGAGTCTATGCTGTGGCTCTTGACCCTAAAACAGGAGCAGTTCTTGCCATGTCTGGGATCAAGCATGATGTCGAGTCAGGAACCTTGACCCAAGATTCGCTCGGAACGGTAACCAATGTCTTTGTTCCAGGGTCTGTCGTTAAGGCAGCAACGATTAGTTCGGGTTGGGAAAATGGCGTCTTGTCCGGCAATCAAACATTGACAGATCAACCTATCGTTTTCCAAGGTTCATCTCCAATCAATTCATGGTACACACTGTCATATGGCTCCTTCCCTATCACAGCAGTTGAAGCCTTGGAATATTCTTCTAACACCTACATGGTTCAAACAGCGCTAGGCATCATGGGTCAAACCTACACCCCCGGCATGACAGTTGCAACGGATCAATTGGAAACCGCTATGGGGAAAATGCGTTCAACCTTTGGTGAATATGGTCTAGGCTCTTCTACAGGGATTGATCTCCCAGATGAATCCACAGGCTTTTCACCGAAAGAATTTGATTTAGCTAACTATATCAACAATGCCTTTGGTCAGTTTGATAACTACACCCCCATGCAACTAGCCCAGTATGTCGCAACGATTGCAAACAAGGGTGTACGATTGGCTCCTCATATCGTTGAAGGAGTTTATGGAAACAATGATCAAGGTGGCCTAGGGAGCTTGGTTCAGGAAACAGCTAGCAAGGAAATGAATAAAATCAATATTTCTGAATCTGATATGGATATTTTACAACAAGGATTTTATCAAGTAGCGCATGGAACCAGTGCTTTGACAACGGGTCGTGCCTTTTCAAACGGTGCAGCTGTGTCCATCAGCGGAAAAACTGGTACAGCCGAAAGCTATGTTAATGGTGGTCAAAAAGCCAATAACACTAACGCAGTCGCCTATGCTCCATCAGACAATCCCCAAATCGCTGTTGCAGTTGTCTTTCCTCATAACACCAACCTGACAAACGGTGTCGGACCTTCAATTGCACGCGATATCATCAATCTTTATAACCGACACCATCCAATGAATTAGAAAGGAATCTATGCTTTATCCAACACCCATTGCCAAGCTGATTGATAGCTATTCAAAGTTACCAGGTATCGGAATCAAAACGGCTACCCGCCTAGCCTTCTATACCATTGGAATGTCTGATGACGATGTCAATGAATTTGCCAAAAATCTCCTGTCTGCTAAGCGGGAATTGACCTATTGTTCCATCTGTGGTCGCTTGACCGATGATGACCCTTGCTCGATCTGTACAGATCCGACTCGAGACCAGACAATGATCTTGGTGTTAGAGGATAGTCGCGATGTGGCTGCTATGGAGAACATCCAAGAATACCACGGACTCTATCACGTCTTGCACGGCCTCATTTCCCCTATGAATGGTATCAGTCCAGACGATATCAATCTCAAGAGTCTCATGACCCGTCTCATGGATAGTGAGGTTTCAGAGGTGATCGTGGCGACCAATGCGACGGCTGATGGGGAAGCGACATCTATGTATCTCTCTCGTCTCCTCAAGCCAGCTGGTATCAAGGTCACTCGTCTAGCACGAGGTTTAGCTGTGGGAGCAGATATCGAGTATGCGGATGAGGTCACACTCTTACGAGCTATTGAAAATCGGACAGAGTTGTAAATTTGGATAAATTTACGAACTTCAATTCATATAGTTAAAAACCAAGGAGACCGACTGTTGTTTTATCGGTCTCTTTTTAGATTTCTTGACTACCAGTACCATGTTCAAGTTTCAAAAAAGAAGCAAATATGATATACTAAAGAACGAGTATTCTATTAGAATTAGGACAAGCAATATGAAACAAACAATTATTCTTTTATATGGTGGGCGTAGTGCAGAGCGTGAAGTCTCTGTCCTTTCAGCTGAGAGTGTCATGCGTGCGGTCAACTACGACCGTTTCACAGTCAAGACTTTCTTTATCAGCCAGTCGGGTGACTTTATCAAAACGCAAGAATTTAGCCAGACTCCAGGCCAAGAGGACCGTCTCATGACCAATGAAACCATTGATTGGGACAAGAAAATAGCGCCAAGTGCCATCTACGAAGAAGGTGCAGTGGTCTTTCCAGTTCTTCACGGTCCGATGGGAGAAGATGGCTCTGTTCAAGGATTCCTTGAAGTTTTGAAAATGCCTTACGTTGGCTGCAATATCTTGTCATCAAGTCTTGCCATGGACAAAATCACGACCAAGCGTGTCCTAGAATCTGTCGGGATCGCTCAAGTTCCTTATGTGGGCATCGTCGAAGGTGATGATGTGGCTGCTAAAATCGCTGAAGTTGAAGAAAAATTGACTTATCCAGTCTTCACGAAGCCATCAAACATGGGTTCAAGTGTCGGTATTTCTAAGTCTGAAAATCAAGAAGAACTCCGTCAAGCCTTGGAACTCGCCTTCCAATATGACAGCCGTGTCTTGGTAGAGCAAGGGGTGAATGCTCGTGAAATCGAGGTTGGTCTCTTGGGCAACTACGATGTTAAGAGCACGCTTCCTGGTGAAGTGGTCAAGGATGTTGCCTTTTATGACTACGATGCCAAATATATCGATAACAAGATTACCATGGACATCCCAGCCAAGATTAGTGATGATGTGGTAGCTGTCATGCGTCATAATGCAGAAACAGCCTTCCGTGCGATTGGCGGACTAGGTCTATCTCGTTGCGATTTCTTCTATACAGATAAGGGAGAGATTTTCCTAAACGAGCTTAATACCATGCCAGGTTTCACCCAGTGGTCTATGTACCCACTACTTTGGGACAATATGGGAATCAGCTACCCAGACCTAATCGAGCGTTTGGTTGACCTTGCTAAGGAGAGCTTTAACAAGCACGAAGCGCATTTGCTATAAAGATGGAAGAGAGGGGTAGAAGCCAGAATCGTCACTGTAGGTGATTAGAGTTCTCGGACTTCAACCCTTTTTAAAGGAGTAGAAATGAAACTAACAATCCATGAAGTCGCCCAAGCTGTTGGAGCTAAAAATGATGTCAGTCTTTTTGCGGACGTTCAGTTAGAAAAAGCTGAGTTTGACAGTCGTTTGATTGGGACGGGAGATTTGTTTGTGCCCCTCAAAGGTGCGCGTGATGGTCATGACTTTATCAAAACAGCTTTTGAAAATGGTGCAGCAGTAACCTTGTCTGAGAAAGAGGTTGCAAATCATCCCTACATCCTAGTAGACGACGTGTTGTCTGCCTTTCAAACCCTAGCTGCCTACTATCTTGAAAAAACGGCAGTTGATGTCTTTGCGGTCACAGGTTCAAATGGCAAGACAACGACCAAGGATATGCTGGCGCATTTACTGTCAACAACCTACAAAACCTACAAAACACAAGGCAACTACAATAACGAGATTGGCCTCCCCTACACGGTTCTTCATATGCCTGAGGGGACAGAAAAGTTGGTATTGGAGATGGGGCAGGATCACTTGGGAGATATTCATCTCTTGTCTGAATTGGCTCATCCCAAAACAGCCATTGTGACCTTGGTTGGAGAAGCTCATTTGGCCTTTTTCAAAGACCGTTCGGAAATCGCTAAAGGGAAAATGCAAATTGCTGATGGTATGGCACCAGGTTCCTTGCTCTTGGTACCAGCTGATCCGATCGTAGAGGACTACTTGCCTACAGATAAAAAAGTGGTCCGTTTTGGGCAAGGGGCAGAATTGGAAATCACAGACTTGATTGAGCGCAAGGATAGTCTGACCTTTAAGGCTAATTTCTTGGAACAAACCCTTGATTTGCCAGTGACTGGTAAGTACAATGCCACCAATGCTATGATAGCTTCTTATGTAGCCCTGCAAGAAGGAATTTCAGAGGAGCAAATTCGTCAGGCCTTCCAAAATCTTGAATTGACGCGTAACCGTACTGAGTGGAAGAAAGCTGCCAATGGAGCTGACATCCTGTCAGATGTTTACAATGCCAATCCAACTGCTATGAAGCTGATTTTAGAGACTTTCTCTGCCATTCCAGCCAACGAAGGAGGCAAGAAAATTGCTGTTCTAGCAGACATGAAGGAACTCGGTGACGAGTCTGTTCAGCTCCATAATCAGATGATTTTGAGCCTATCGCCAGATGTGCTGGATACCGTTATTTTCTATGGAGAAGACATTGCCGAATTAAGCCAGCTAGCTAGTCAAATGTTCCCAATCGGCCACGTTTACTACTTCAAAAAAACAGCTGACGAGGACCAATTTGAGGCTATGATGAAGCAAGTCAAGGAAAGCCTTGGTGCCAATGACCAAATCTTGCTCAAAGGCTCTAACTCCATGAATCTAGCCAAGTTGGTAGAAAGCTTAGAAAATGAATGCAAATGATTTTGCCAAGTATCTTCAAAGAATGCTAGCCATTACGGATACTGGATTAACCTTCACAAAAAATCCTTTTGACCGTGAGCGCTACGAGGACTTGCGTGCGATCTTATCTGATATTTTGAGAGAAACTACAGAACTAAAGCAAGAGGAAGTAACAGAGCTCCTGAGACCAACTTCCGCTTATGCGACTCCTCTGATGGACGTCCGTGCTTGGATTGTTGAGGATGAAAAAGTCTGTTTAGTTAGAGGAAAAGGAGAGGATAGTTGGGCTTTGCCAGGTGGATTTGGTGAAGTCGGTTATTCTCCAACAGAAAATATTCTCAAGGAAATTAAAGAGGAGACTGGCTTTGAAGCTAAAGTTGAAAGATTGCTAGCCGTTTTTGATACCAATCGTTTCCAACTACAGAGCAAACAATATGCAAAGTTTGTTTTTGAATGTAAGCTTCTCGATGGACAATTCCAAGAAAATCAAGAAATTGCTGACCTTCAATTTTTTGCCATTGACCAACTGCCAGCCTTGTCTGAAAAACGAATTACTAAGGAACAAATGGAGATTCTTTGGCAGGTTTATAAAGGACAAAGAGAGCAATATATTGATTAGGTTATGCTAGAGAAGTCGACAAATCAAAAAAGGGTATCTGCAAGGTGCATTTCTGCAATACAAATGATATAATAGGTTGCGAATTTAAGACGCAAGCATTCTAAGCATGGCATGGAATCAAGTTTTTCAAAAAAATTAAAAAGGTCGAGCAGAGACTTTTCTACTGCTCCGGCTAGATGAACGAGGAATAGAATATGAATTTGTGGGATAAATTATTTACCACACAGATATCAGAACCGCCCAAGTTTGAACTCCACTGGTATATTGGTTTGTTAAGTTTATTGGCTCTTACTTTCTATATTTCTTATCGTTACCGCGACAAGGTGGCTTACCAGCGCTTTATTCAGATCCTTCAGTCTCTTCAACTGATTGTTCTGTATAGCTGGTATTGGGGGAATCAAATGCCTCTATCAGAAAGTTTGCCCTTCTATCATTGCCGTATCGCCATGTTTGTTATGCTCTTGATCCCAGGAACATCCAAGTACAAACAATACTTTGCCCTTTTAGGAACCTTTGGAGCAACAGCAGCACTGGCTTACCCCCTCTTTGATCCCTACCCATTTCCACACGTGACCATTTTGTCCTTCATTATCGGACATGTTGCCCTTTTAGGAAATGCGCTTCTATACTTGTTTAGAAACTATGAGGCTTCCCTCCTCGATTTGAAAAATGTGACAGTGATTACATTTTCTCTAAATGCCTTGATAGGAGTTGTCAATTTGGTTGTAGGTGGGGACTATGGATTTTTAACGAAACCACCAATTGTTGGGAATCATGGTCCATTAGCAAATTACATCATCGTGTCCAGTGTATTGGTAGTAGCCATCAGTTTGACTGCAAAAGTACTAGAGGTCTTTTTGCAACAAAGAGCAGAAAAAATGATTCAAGAGAAAGCTTAAAAAGGCCTTCTCTTTTTTGATTAAATATGCAAAATATAGCTGTAAGGATATAAAAATAATGATTGCTCCTGAGAAAAATTATTTAAAAGACTTTTACAAAAAACCTAGAGGAAATTTATGAAAAACTAAGCACGATTGGATTTTTTGTGTTATAATATTTTGTGAATAGCTGTGTCTCGCCACAGTTATTGAAAATAGAAGTGAGAAACTTGGAAGACAGAGAGGACGCAATGTAATGACTAGAGATGGTTTTTTTACAGGCTTAGATATCGGAACTAGCTCCATCAAAGTGCTGGTTGCCGAACATAGAGATGGTGAAGTAAATGTAATTGGCGTTAGCAATGCCAAGAGTAAAGGTGTCAAAGACGGGATTATCGTTGATATTGAAGCAGCTGCTTCAGCAATCAAATCCGCAATTACGCAGGCAGAAGAGAAAGCTGGTATTTCTATTAAGTCTGTTAACGTCGGCCTTCCAGCAAACCTCCTGCAGGTTGAACCAACTCAAGGAATGATTCCTGTAACATCAGATACCAAAGAAATCACAGATCAAGATGTTGAAAATGTTGTCAAATCAGCTTTGACAAAGAGCATGACACCTGATCGTGAAGTGATTACTTTCATTCCTGAAGAGTTCATCGTAGATGGTTTCCAAGGGATTCGTGATCCTCGTGGCATGATGGGTGTGCGTTTGGAAATGCGTGGTTTGCTTTACACAGGACCTCGTACCATCCTTCATAATCTTCGCAAGACCGTGGAGCGTGTGGGAATCCATGTTGACAACGTCATCATCTCACCATTAGCGATTGTAAATTCAGTTCTCAACGAGGGAGAACGTGAGTTTGGCGCGACAGTGATTGATATGGGTGGTGGACAGACTACAGTTGCAACCATTCGCAATCAAGAATTGCAATTTACAAACATTTACCAAGAAGGTGGAGAATATGTCACTAAAGACATTTCCAAAGTCTTAAAGACTTCCCAAAAAATCGCTGAAAGTTTGAAACTCAACTATGGTGAAGCTTATGTTCCACTAGCAAGTAACGAGACTTTCCAAGTTGAAGTCATTGGTGAAGTAGAGCCCGTTGAAGTGACAGAAAGTTACTTGGCAGAAATTATATCAGCACGTATCAAACATATTTTCGATCAGATTAAACAGGAGTTAGACAGAAGACACTTGTTGGATCTACCAGGTGGTATCGTTCTGATCGGTGGAAATGCAATTTTGCCAGGAATTGTTGAATTAGCTCAAGAAGTATTTGGTGTTCGAGTAAAACTTTATGTACCAAATCAAGTTGGAATTCGCAACCCTGCATTTGCCCATGTGATCAGCTTGTCTGAGTTTGCGGGTAAATTGACTGAAGTGAATCTTCTGGCTCAAAAGGCAGTCAGAGGAGATGAATTCCTTCGCCAAAAACCAATTAATTTTGGTGTTTCAAATCAAAGTGTAACACCGATTATACAATCAACTCCAGTGCAACCAGCTACTGCAGCAACTGCAATCACACCTGACAGTGGCCTTGCTCCAAGAGACGAATTCCAAGAAAGTTCTCAAGATAAGCCGAAATTAACAGACCGTTTCCGTAGCTTAATCGGAAGCATGTTTGACGAATAAAAGAGGAAAAGAAATTATGACATTTTCATTTGATACAGCAGCTGCTCAAGGTGCAGTTATTAAAGTAATTGGTGTCGGTGGAGGCGGTGGTAATGCTATTAACCGCATGATCGACGAAGGTGTTTCGGGCGTAGAATTCATCGCAGCCAACACAGACGTACAAGCCTTAAGCAGTACAAAAGCTGAAACAGTTATCCAACTCGGACCAAAATTGACCCGTGGTTTGGGTGCTGGAGGTCGACCTGAGGTTGGTCGTAAGGCTGCTGAAGAAAGCGAAGAAGCATTGACAGCAGCGATCAGCGGTGCAGACATGGTCTTTATCACTGCTGGTATGGGTGGTGGATCTGGTACAGGAGCTGCCCCAGTGATAGCACGTATTGCTAAAGATTTAGGTGCCCTTACAGTAGGTGTTGTGACACGTCCTTTTGGATTTGAAGGAAGCAAACGTGGTCAGTACGCTGTAGAAGGAATCAACGAACTTCGTGAACATGTAGATACCCTATTGATTATTTCAAACAACAATTTGCTTGAAATTGTTGACAAGAAGACACCGCTTCTTGAGGCTCTTAGCGAAGCAGATAACGTCCTTCGCCAAGGTGTTCAAGGGATTACAGACTTGATTACCAACCCTGGATTGATCAACCTTGACTTTGCTGACGTGAAAACGGTTATGGCAAACAAAGGGAATGCCCTCATGGGTATCGGTATTGGTAGTGGGGAAGAGCGTGTCGTTGAAGCGGCTCGTAAAGCGATTTACTCACCACTTCTTGAAACAACCATTGACGGTGCTGAAGATGTCATTGTCAACGTTACTGGTGGTCTTGATTTGACCTTGATTGAAGCAGAAGAAGCTTCTGAAATCGTCAACCAAGCAGCTGGTCAAGGAGTAAACATTTGGCTTGGAACCTCTATTGACGAAAGCATGAAAGATGAAATCCGTGTAACAGTTGTAGCGACTGGTGTTCGTCAAGAACGTGTAGAAAAAGTTGTTGGTTCTTCAGTAAAACAAACGGCTCGTCGTGAAGCCTCAAGACAACTGCACCCTCAAAATTTTGATCGTCATTTTGACCTAGAAGATACAGCAGAATTACCAAAACAAAGCCAACGACGCTTTGAAACAAGTCAATCTTCTGCTTTTGGTGATTGGGACTTGCGTCGTGAATCAATCGTTCGTCAAACTGATTCAGTTGTATCACCTGTAGAACGCTTCGAAGCACCGACTTATCAGGACGAAGATGAGTTGGACACACCTCCATTCTTCAAGAATCGTTAATCAATGGATTTGAAAAAAATACAGAGTTCGTTTTTCAGCAGGTCGCTGAAGCTAGCCGAGAAGCCAATCGTGATCCAGCTTCTGTTTCAATTATTGCAGTGACGAAATATGTGGACGTAAAAACAGCGGAAGCCCTGCTTCCCCTGGGTGTTCATCATATTGGTGAAAATCGTGTTGATAAATTTTTAGAAAAATATCAGACTTTAAAAGAATTCCCTGTCACTTGGCATTTGATTGGAACGCTACAAAGACGGAAGGTCAGAGAAGTAATCCCTTTTGTGGATTACTTTCATGCTTTAGATTCCTTTAAATTGGCACAGGAGATTCAAAGGAGAACAGATCATGTTATCAAGTGTTTCCTACAGGTCAATATTTCAGGAGAAGAAAGCAAGCACGGTTTTTCAAAAGAGGAATTACTAGAACTTTTGCCAGACTTGGCTCAGCTAGATCAGATTGAGTATGTTGGTTTGATGACCATGGCTCCTTTTGAGGCAGATTCTGATGAATTGAAACAAATTTTCAAGAAAACTCAGGAACTGCAAGCAGAAATTAGGGAAAAACAAATTCCTAATATGCCGATGACAGAGTTGAGCATGGGCATGAGTCGTGACTATAAGGAAGCGATTCAATTTGGTTCGACCTTTGTTCGAATTGGCACAGCATTTTTTAAATAGGAGAGATCTATGTCTTTAAAAGATAGATTTGATAAATTTATAGATTATTTTACAGAAGATGGGGAAGAAACAACGACGACTTATCAACCTCAGGATGAACAGATGATTGCTTCATCGAGTTCAGCTTCTAAAGAACTGCCAGCGCAGTTTCAATCAACCACTTCAAAAGATGCAAACATCACTCGCTTACATGCTCGCCAACAAGAATTGGCTATGCAAAGTCATCGTACAGATGAAAAAGTGACGATTGATGTTCGTTATCCTAGAAAATATGAGGATGCAACAGAGATTGTGGATTTATTGGCTGGAAATGAAAGTATCTTGATTGACTTCCAGTACATGACAGAGGTTCAGGCTCGTCGTTGTCTAGACTATCTGGACGGTGCCCGTCATGTTTTGGCAGGTAATCTGAAAAAAGTTGCGAGTACAATGTATTTGTTGACACCAGTCAATGTGGTTGTGAATATTGAAGATATCAAGTTGCCTGATGATTCTCAAAGTACAGAATTTAGTTTTGATATTAAACGAAATAGAGCAAGATGATGATTTTTCTGATTCGTCTAATCCAAAATGCAGTGAATATCTATTCCCTGCTTTTGTTAATCTATGCACTCCTCTCTTGGTTTCCAAGTTCTTACGGCAGTTCACTAGAACGTTTACTGGAAAAGCTGATTAGACCGATTGTTGATCCACTTCGCCGTTTACCTTTACAATTTGGAGGTTTGGATTTATCCATTTGGCTAGCAATCCTAATCGTCCGTTTTTTGGGTGACAGCTTGATTCGTTTCTTGTTGATACTATCATGACAAATAAAGCGATTTACCAGCACTTTTCTCTTGATGATGCTCCCTTTATTGATAAGGGATTAGAGTGGATCAAGCGGGTGGAAGATACCTATACCCCTGTCCTCACAGCTTTTGTCACCCCATATCAGGAACATATATTGAGGATTTTGGCTAGTACTTATGGACTGGGTTGTATGAGTAGCGGTGACTATATCCATACAGAATTTGTCCGTGTTCTCCTGTATCCAGACTATTTCAGTCCGACACTGCCAGATTTTGAAATGGCATTGTTAGAGATCCATTATCCAAGTAGGTTTGAACAGCTAACACATGCAAAGATTTTGGGGACAATCATCAATCAACTAGGAATTGATCGTAAGCTCTTTGGTGATATCTTGGTAGATGAAAAGAGAGCACAGATTTTTGTCAATCGTGATTTTATCCCTCTGTTTCAGGATGGGATACAAAAGATTGCCAGACTACCTGTGTCGCTGGAGGAATGTCCTTTCACCGATAAAATCATATCTGAGATCAATTATCAAGAACAAGAGATTTTGATTTCCAGTTTTCGTTTGGATGCCCTCTTATCAAGTGCCTTGAAATTATCCAGAAAGCAGGCTAGTCAACTCATAGAGAAAAAATCTGTTCAGGTAAACTACCACCCCATTGAAAAATTAGATTATCTAGTAGCCGTAGGGGATTTGATTAGTGTGAGAAAGTTTGGTCGTCTGAAGATTGTCAAAGAAAATGGGCAAACTAAAAGGGATAAGATAAAACTGACTATCCAATTATTATTAAGTAAGTGAGGAAAAGTATGCCAATTACATCATTAGAAATTAAAGATAAAACCTTTTCTACGAAATTCAGAGGGTTTGATCCAGAAGAAGTAGATGAATTTCTTGATATTGTTGTTCGTGATTACGAGGACTTAGTTCGCAATAATCACGAAATGGAAAGGCACATTAAAAGTTTAGAAGAGCGCTTATCTTACTTTGATGAGATGAAGGATTCGTTGAGTCAGTCTGTTTTGATTGCTCAAGATACGGCTGAACGTGTAAAACAAGCTGCTCAAGACCGCTCAAACAACATTATTCAACAGGCTGAGCAAGATGCCCAGCGCCTCCTTGAAGAGGCAAAATACAAGGCTAATGAAATCCTACGTCAGGCAACAGATAATGCTAAGAAAGTAGCTGTTGAGACAGAGGAATTGAAAAACAAAAGCCGTGTATTTCATCAACGTCTCAAATCTACGATTGAGAGCCAGTTGGCAATTGTTGAATCTTCAGATTGGGAGGACATCCTACGTCCGACAGCTACCTATCTCCAAACAAGTGATGAAGCTTTCAAAGAAGTCGTAGGTGAGGTCTTGGGAGAAGCAGTCCCTTCTCAACCAGAAGAAGAGCCGATTGATATGACACGTCAATTTTCACCTGAGGAAATGGCGGAGTTACAAGCACGGATTGAGGCAGGAAACAAGGAATTAGCTGAGTTTGAAGCTCATCAAATCAACAATCAAGTAGAAAACCATGAGCTAGACATTGATACGGTTGTAGAAGAGATACAATCTCACTCAGTTATGCCACGACATGAGGAGTCAGAAATTGTGACAGACCATTTTTCAGTCTCTCCATCAACTACTGGACATGACGCGCAACAAGAATCCGTTACAATATTATAAGAAACAAATGTGAGAACACGATTTGATAAATAGATTTCCAGCGAGCGGGAGATGGTGTGAGTCCTGTAATCCCTGTCTATCAGATTATCCTCTCAGTGTATCAAGTCTGAAGTTAGTAAGATTTGACGTTCCCCACGTTACGGGAGTTGAGGGAAAAAGAACTTTCTTTTTCTGAATAAAGGTGGTACCACGATTTTCGTCCTTTTTAGCGATTCGTGGTTTTTAATTTGTCTATATAATAAAGGAGATATAATGAAACTCAAAGATACCCTAAATCTTGGAAAAACTGAATTTCCAATGCGTGCTGGACTTCCTACCAAAGAGCCACTTTGGCAAAAGGAATGGGAAGAAGCAAAACTTTACCAACGCCGTCAAGAATTGAACCAGGGGAAACCGCATTTCACCTTGCATGATGGTCCTCCATACGCGAACGGAAATATCCACGTTGGACACGCCATGAACAAGATTTCAAAAGATATCATTGTTCGTTCAAAATCCATGTCAGGTTTTTATGCGCCTTATATTCCAGGTTGGGATACACATGGTCTGCCAATCGAGCAAGTATTGGCAAAACAAGGCGTTAAACGTAAAGAAATGGACTTGGTTGAGTACTTGAAACTTTGCCGCGAGTACGCTCTTTCCCAAGTAGATAAACAACGCGAAGACTTTAAACGTTTGGGTGTCTCTGGTGACTGGGAAAACCCTTATGTGACCTTGACTCCTGATTATGAAGCAGCTCAAATCCGTGTCTTTGGTGAAATGGCTAAAAAAGGCTATATCTACCGTGGTGCTAAGCCAGTTTACTGGTCTTGGTCATCTGAGTCTGCCCTTGCTGAAGCGGAGATTGAATACCATGACTTGCTTTCCACATCTCTTTACTATGCCAACAAAGTAAAAGATGGCAAAGGTGTTCTAGATACAGATACCTATATTGTTGTCTGGACAACAACTCCATTTACCATCACAGCTTCTCGTGGTTTGACAGTTGGAGCAGATATTGACTACGTAGTCGTTCAACCTGCTGGCGAAGCTCGTAAGTTTGTAGTTGCTGCAGAATTGTTGACTAGTTTGTCTGAAAAATTTGGCTGGGCTGATGTGGAAGTGTTGGCTACATACCGTGGTGAGGAACTCAACCATATCGTGACAGCTCACCCATGGGATACGGCTGTAGATGAGTTGGTAATCCTTGGTGACCACGTTACGACTGACTCTGGTACTGGTATTGTCCATACGGCTCCAGGTTTTGGTGAGGACGACTACAATGTCGGTGTTGCCAATGGTCTTGAAGTTGCTGTAACAGTCAATGAACGCGGGATTATGATGGAAAATGCTGGTCCTGACTTTGCAGGTCAGTTCTATGACAAGGTGGTTCCAACTGTTATCGAAAAACTTGGTAATCTACTCCTTGCGCAAGAAGAAATCTCTCACTCATACCCATTTGACTGGCGTACGAAAAAACCAATCATCTGGCGTGCAGTGCCACAGTGGTTCGCCTCTGTATCTAAATTCCGCCAAGAAATCTTGGACGAAATTGAAAAAGTGAAATTCCATTCAGAATGGGGTAAAGTGCGCCTTTACAACATGATTCGTGACCGTGGCGACTGGGTTATCTCTCGTCAACGTGCTTGGGGAGTTCCACTTCCTATCTTCTATGCAGAAGACGGCACACCAATCATGACTGCTGAAACGATCGAGCACGTGGCTCAACTCTTTGAGGAACACGGTTCTATCATCTGGTGGGAACGTGATGCAAAGGATCTCTTGCCAGAAGGATTTATGCATCCAGGTTCACCAAATGGCGAGTTCAAAAAAGAAACAGACATCATGGACGTATGGTTTGACTCAGGTTCTTCATGGAATGGGGTTGTGGTAAATCGTCCAGAGTTGACTTACCCAGCAGATCTTTACCTAGAAGGTTCTGACCAATACCGTGGTTGGTTC
This sequence comes from Streptococcus oralis, assembly GCF_001578945.1. Classification (GTDB taxonomy): domain Bacteria; phylum Bacillota; class Bacilli; order Lactobacillales; family Streptococcaceae; genus Streptococcus; species Streptococcus oralis_Q. Next base: position 173,683 of record NZ_KQ969552.1, on the reverse strand, counting down.
AACTCTTCCCTCATTACATCTGTTGCCAACCATGGCGTAGCGCCATACAAACAAATCTTGTCACAAGGATTTGCCCTTGACGGTAAAGGCGAGAAGATGTCTAAATCTCTTGGAAATACCATTGCTCCAAGTGATGTTGAAAAACAATTTGGTGCGGAAATCTTGCGCCTCTGGGTAACAAGTGTTGACTCAAGTAACGACGTGCGGATCTCTATGGATATCTTGAGCCAAGTCTCTGAAACTTACCGTAAGATCCGTAATACTCTTCGTTTCTTGATTGCTAACACTTCTGACTTTAACCCAGATCAAGACGCAGTGGCTTACGATGCGCTTCGTTCTGTTGACAAGTACATGACCATTCGCTTTAACCAGCTTGTTAAGACCATTCGTGATGCTTACGCTGACTTTGAATTCTTGACAATCTACAAGGCCTTGGTCAACTTTATCAACGTTGACTTGTCAGCCTTCTACCTTGACTTCGCTAAAGACGTTGTTTACATCGAAGGTGCCAAATCACTCGAACGCCGTCAAATGCAGACTGTCTTCTATGACATTCTTGTCAAAATCACAAAACTCTTGACACCAATCCTTCCTCACACTGCAGAAGAAATCTGGTCATATCTTGAGTTTGAAGCTGAAGACTTTGTTCAATTGTCTGAATTACCAGAAGCGGAAACTTTTGCCAACCAAGAAGAAATCTTGGATACCTGGTCAGCCTTTATGGACTTCCGCGGACAAGCTCAAAAAGCCTTGGAAGAAGCTCGTAATGCAAAAGTAATCGGTAAATCCCTTGAAGCCCACTTGACTGTTTATCCTAATGAAGTCGTGAAAACTCTACTTGGAGCAGTGGACAGCAATGTAGCTCAACTTTTGATTGTGTCTGAATTGACTATCGCAGAAGGGCCAGCTCCAGAAGCTGCTGTTAGCTTTGAGGATGTTGCCTTTACAGTTGAACGTGCTGCAGGTGAAGTCTGTGACCGTTGCCGTCGTATCGACCCAACAACGGCAGAACGTAGCTACCATGCAGTCATCTGTGACCACTGTGCAAGCATCGTCGAAGAAAACTTTGCGGACGCAGTTGCAGAAGGATTTGAAGAAAAATAATTAGAAAGAGACTGAGAGAGGTCGCTAAAATCATAAAAACGCATACTATCAAAAGTTTCAAGTATCTTGATAGTATGCGTTTTATCATGGGACAATTTACCAGACTTTTTCCTCAAATGAGATTTTTCCTAGCCTTTCTGTGCAGATGGTTAACATAATCTAATATTCAGTTTTCTCATAATTTTATATTTCTACTAATTATAAAGAGACTATAGAACTTAAAATTATTTTTTGAAAATCAATATTTATTATAAAATTTTATAAGACTGTTTAATTTTTAGAGAAATTATGATAGAATAATACCTATAAAAATTTTAAGGAGATTATTATGAAAACAAATACACTTGCTCGTGTTAACGCTATTTTTGGTCTTATTTCAGGAATTGTATTGCTTTTAGCGCCAGTCATCATGTTTATGATGGCTGTTGGAGCTGCTGCAGCGACTGAAGACGCAGATGTAACACTTGGAACATTGACAGGGATTTCAATTATTTTGTTATTGGTTAAAATTGCTGTTTTGGTATTGGGAATTGTTGCTATTGTTTATTATAAAGATGATGAACGTGTTACGAATGCACCTTCTGTTTTGCTTATTGTAGGTGGCGCGGTCGGTTTGATTCCACTTTTGGGATGGGTAGGTGGAATTCTAACCATTATTGGTGGTTCACTCTACTTTGGAACATTGAAAAAATTTGTAATTGAAGAGTAGTAGTTTTTTAATTATTTAGGAGAGACTGCTTCATTTTCTGTTGAGAACAATTATGATAATATAATAAAGAGAAGGCTGAGAAGCTCTTCTCTTTTTCCTTGATTTTGACTAGCTTTTTTGTAAAAAATTGTGTAAAATAGAATAGATAAACGAGGGAGACCTCGAAAAATAAAAGGAGAATCCATCTAATGGTAAAATTGGTT
>NZ_KQ969552.1:156318-171647 GCF_001578945.1 Streptococcus oralis | reverse complement strand
AAATAAAAGGAGAATCCATCTAATGGTAAAATTGGTTTTTGCTCGCCACGGTGAGTCTGAATGGAACAAAGCTAACCTTTTCACTGGTTGGGCTGATGTTGATTTGTCTGAAAAAGGTACACAACAAGCGATTGACGCTGGTAAATTGATCAAAGAAGCTGGTATCGAATTTGACCAAGCTTACACTTCAGTATTGAAACGTGCGATCAAAACAACAAACTTGGCTCTTGAAGCTTCTGACCAATTGTGGGTTCCAGTTGAAAAATCATGGCGCTTGAACGAACGTCACTACGGTGGTTTGACTGGTAAAAATAAAGCTGAAGCTGCTGAACAATTTGGTGATGAGCAAGTTCACATCTGGCGTCGTTCATACGATGTATTGCCTCCAAACATGGACCGTGATGATGAGCATTCAGCTCACACTGACCGTCGTTACGCTTCACTTGACGACTCAGTTATCCCAGATGCTGAAAACTTGAAAGTGACTTTGGAACGTGCCCTTCCTTTCTGGGAAGATAAAATCGCTCCAGCTTTGAAAGATGGAAAAAATGTATTCGTAGGAGCTCACGGTAACTCAATCCGTGCCCTTGTAAAACACATCAAACAATTGTCAGATGACGAAATCATGGACGTGGAAATCCCTAACTTCCCACCATTGGTATTCGAATTTGACGAAAAATTGAACGTAGTTTCTGAATACTACCTTGGGAAATAATCTATAAACAGAAAGCCTAGGAATTCCTAGGCTTTTTTGTATCTAAGTTAAAAAAAGGCAATTTAGCTAATTGAAAAAGTATAAAATGAGAGAATATAGCTTATGCTGTAGTGGGTTGTATGAGTTAATCTTCTTTTGATTTATGGCTACAGTGTTCGTAGTTATAGGTTGATAAAATCATATCCGTGATTTCTTCCGGTTCTTCTTGCGCTCCCCCAGCAATCCAAAGAGAAATAATCCCTTCAATACTTGATAAGAAGATTTCCAAAGCATATTTGTGAGGAATTTGGAAGTTTTCTGATAAGAAATGACGAGTCGTTTCTTTTTGATTTTCATTTAGAAGAATGCTACTTAGAAATTCACGAATTGCACCACGAAAGTCTATGTAATGACTTTGAGACAAGGCGTTGATAAGGCGTTCGTTCGAACGTAATATATAGAAATTGGCTAACATACACTTTCTAAGCGATTTTCTTTCTTTTTCTAAAAAAATGTAGAGCTGGGAAATGATTTCACTTTTAAAACTGTCAATCATTTGATATTTGTCTTCATAGTGTAGATAGAAAGTTCCCCTATTAATTCCTGCCCGTTTGCAGAGCTTACTAATTGATATATTTTCAAATTTTTCCTCTGATAGCAACTGAATCAAAGCTTCTTTGATGTCTTCCTTAGTAGTAGTTTTTCGTTTCTGAACCATTTTTCTTCCTTCTTCTTAAATCAACACTTTGTTGATTTTTGATTATTGCTTTTTGACTTAGCCCATTATATAATATTTGTGATTTAGAATCAACACTTTGTTTATTTAATAAAGTGAGCTTTGAAAAGGAGATAAACGACATGGCTTATATTGAGATGAAACACAGCTACAAGCGTTACCAGGTTGGGGATACGGAGATTGTGGCTAATCGTGATGTGAATTTTGAAATTGAAAAAGGGGAGCTGGTTATCATACTTGGTGCTTCAGGTGCTGGAAAATCAACCGTTCTCAATCTCCTAGGAGGTATGGATACCAATGATGAGGGGGAGATTTGGATTGATGGTGTCAATATTGCCAACTATAGTTCGCACCAACGAACAAACTATCGTCGTGAAGATGTAGGCTTTGTTTTTCAATTTTACAATCTGGTCTCTAATCTGACAGCCAAGGAAAATGTGGAATTAGCCTCAGAAATTGTGACAGATGCCTTGGATCCTGAGCAGGTCTTGACAGACGTAGGTCTGGCTCATCGCCTCAATAACTTTCCAGCCCAGCTTTCTGGAGGGGAGCAACAGCGAGTCTCCATTGCACGCGCTGTAGCTAAAAATCCTAAAATTCTCCTCTGTGATGAACCGACGGGTGCCTTGGATTACCAGACGGGGAAGCAAGTCTTGAAGATTCTCCAAGACATGTCACGTCAAAAAGGAGCGACGGTGATTATCGTGACCCACAATGGTGCACTAGCCCCTATTGCAGATCGTGTGATTCACATGCGCGATGCAACGGTTAAGAGCGTAACAATCAATGAGCATCCGCAGGATATCGATACATTGGAGTATTAGCATGAAAAAAACATATCGGAAAGACCTATTTCAGTCAGTGACGACATCAAAGGGACGCTTTGTTTCTATCTTGACCTTGATGATGCTGGGTTCTTTAGCTCTAGTTGGTCTTAAAGTAGCCAGTCCAAACATGGAACGTACGGCAGAAGATTATCTCCGTAAAGCCAATACTCTGGATCTGGCCGTGATAGCTGATTATGGCTTGGACAAAGAAGACCAGGACGAACTAAAGACCCTTCAAGGAGCAAGTGTTGAGTTTGGCTATATGGCAGACCTAACCGTTGAACATAGTGAAGAAGCGGTTCGACTTTATTCCAAACCAGAGAGCATTTCAACATTTCAAGTGACAGAAGGGCGACTGCCAGAGGCAGATGGGGAAATTGCTCTAGCCGATTTCTGGAAAGACCGCTATCAGATTGGGCAGACCATTACCTTTAGCAAGAAAGAAGAAAAGTCCGTCCTAAAATCCCAAACTTTCACAATTACTGGATTTGTTCAGTCGGGTGAGATCCTTTCTAAAGAAGATTTAGGAAGTGCTAGTAGTGGAAATGGCAACCTAGCTGGCTATGGAGTGATTTTACCCAGTCAGTTTGACTCAGATGTTTATAGTATTGCGCGTGTGCGCTATGACGATTTAAAAAATCTGGATGCTTTTTCATCAGACTATAAGACCAAACGAGCTCAACATCAGGAAGATTTGCAAGACTTACTGGCCGATAATGGTCAAAAAAGATTGGCAAGTATCAAATCAAATGGGCAAAAGAGCCTGGAAGAGAGCAAAGAACAGCTCCAAACTGCTGAAAGCAACCTTGAAAATGGCAAGAGTCAGTTAGAGCAGGCTGAAAGTCGTTTGAAAACCCAAGAAGAACAAGTGACCGCTTTGTCTGAACCTCAAAAAACTCAAGCCAAGGGACAGCTGACAAAGGCTAAGGAAGAACTGGCGACTCAAAAAGAAAAACTGGCTCAGACAGAGAGTGATCTAACTAAGGAAAAAGAGAAGCTTGAACAGCGTCAGAAAGAGCTTGATGAACTGGCAGAGCCGACTTACCATGTTTACAACCGCCAAACCATGCCAGGCGGTCAAGGCTATCTCATGTATAGCAATGCATCGTCAAGCATTCGTTCAGTCGGGAATATCTTCCCAGTGGTGCTTTATATGGTTGCTGCGATGGTAACCTTTACAACGATGACTCGCTTTGTGGATGAAGAACGCACCAATGCTGGTATTTTCAAGGCCTTGGGTTACCGAAATCGAGATATAGTTGCTAAGTTTGTCCTCTATGGTTTTCTTGCAGGAACTATGGGAACCGTTTTAGGAACGCTTCTAGGACATTATCTCCTTGCGGGCGTGATTTCGGATGTTATAACAGCAGGGATGGTCGTTGGGAAAAGTCAGGAGTATTTCTATTGGTCTTATAGCCTCCTTGCCCTAGCCTTAAGTTGGGTATCCAGTGTCTTGCCAGCTTATCTGGTGGCGCGAAGGGAGTTGAACGATGAAGCAGCCCAACTCTTACTTCCCAAACCTCCCGTTAAGGGATCAAAGATTTTGCTAGAGCGTTTGAACTTTATTTGGAGTCGTCTAAGCTTCACTCATAAGGTTACTGCGCGAAATATTTTCCGATATAAGCAACGGATGTTGATGACCATTTTTGGAGTTGCAGGTTCGGTTGCTCTCTTATTTGCCGGTCTGGGCATTCAGTCATCTGTGGGAGGAGTTTCCGAGCGCCAATTTGAACAAATCCAGCAATACCAGATGATTGTAGCGGAAAAGAGCAGTGCGACGGAGCAAGAAAAAGCAGATCTAGAAAGTGCCTTGCAAGCGGAGCCTATCCATGCTTATCAAAAGATTTACTCTAAATCCATTGAAAAAGATTTCAAAGGAAAAATAGGACTTCAGACTATCACCATGATGGTTACTAGTGGAGAGGACTTCAAGCCCTTTATCACATTAGAGGAAAATGGGCGAGAGTTGCAGATCACCGATGGAGCGGTCGTGAGTCAAAAATTAGCCCAACTATCAGGTGTTACGATTGGAGACAAGCTGGAGCTTGATGGGAAGGAAATCAGGGTCGCGACTATTTCTGAAAACTATGTTGGACACTTTGTTTATCTTAACCGAGCGACTTATGAACAAATCTACGGCACCAGTCCACAAGACAATACCTACTTAGTAAAATTAAAAGACCCAACACCTTCCAATACGGAGAAAGAAGCGGCTACCTTCATGGAAAAAACTGCTGTTTCAGGGGTGGTTCAAAATGCGACGGCCATCCATCTCTTTGAATCCGTGGCTAGTTCGCTCAATAAAACTATGGCAATCCTTGTCCTTGTTTCCGTTTTACTAGCCATTGTCATCCTCTACAATCTCACTAACATCAATGTCGCAGAACGTATTCGTGAACTTTCGACTATCAAGGTTCTCGGTTTCCATAATAAAGAAGTGACCCTCTATATCTACCGCGAGACTATGGTGCTGTCCCTTGTGGGGATTGCTCTTGGTTTGGTAGCTGGCCACTATTTACATCAATTTTTGATTCAAATGATTTCACCAGCCACCATACTCTTTTATCCTCAGGTCAGCTGGGAAGTCTATGCGCTTCCAATCGTCGCAGTGACTGTGATTTTGACTTTACTAGGTCTCTTTGTCAATCGCCACTTGAGAAAAGTGGATATGCTTGAATCCCTGAAATCAGTAGAGTAATTCACGGTTTTAAATAGTAAATCAGTTGACAAAGTCCCTGCTTCTTGGTAGAATAAGAACTGTCGTAAAGACAAATAACTTCTTCTTGGTTACAGGCATGCCAACCTGTCACTCGGATGAAGCCAAATAAAAAGGAGAAACATCATGGCAATCTCAAAAGAGAAAAAAAATGAAATTATCGCACAATATGCACGTCACGAAGGTGATACAGGTTCAGTAGAGGTTCAAGTTGCTGTCCTTACTTGGGAAATCAACCACCTTAACGAACACATCAAACAACACAAAAAAGACCACGCTACTTACCGTGGATTGATGAAGAAAATCGGTCGCCGTCGTAACTTGCTTGCATACTTGCGTAAGAACGACGTTAACCGTTACCGCGAGTTAATCAACTCTCTAGGACTTCGTCGTTAATCTTGCGTCTAAAACGTTTCTATACTTCGTTGCCTTCGCCTCAATGTACCATCAGTACAATCTTCGGCTTGTCGCCTAGTCTATAAACGTTTTAACCAGCAAGAAATAGGATGCTAAGGGCGATAAAAATCCGTATGAAAATAGGGAAACGACGCAGTGTTCGATGAACACAAGGAGTTTCATCTTTTTCGCTAGGATTTTAGCCCGAGCTCAAATTAGCCCTCTGATTTCAGAGGGCTTTTTCTACATATGTTTCTATCCTTGCTCATCTAATAGAAATATGGTATACTATTAATGAGAATTTTCTAAATTTTTAAGATTCTATCAAAGGAGGTTTGCATGCTTTCCAAATGCTTTGGAAGCCAACAAGACCTGCAATTTGTGTTACTTTTAGGTGTTTTGCTAGGTGTTTTGGGAGTTTCCCTCTTTCTAGCAGTTTCTATGGGATCCGTTGAGATTGATTTAGGAGATACCTATCGGATTATTTTGAGTAGGTTGGGTTTTCCTCTTGAGATAGGAGAGGTTTCCAAGTCCACTCTTGCCATTGTATGGAACATGAGATTCCCCCGAGTATTGTTAGGCTTGATAGTAGGAGCTGGTCTTTCTATGTGTGGCAGCGTGATGCAGTCCACGGTAAACAACCCTATCGCAGAACCCTATGTCTTAGGCATCTCTGCGGGTGCAACTCTAGGGGCAACCTTGAGCATCATTCTTGGTTTAAAAGTGATGATTAGCCTTGGAGCTTTTCTTGGAGCTATTTTGGCAACAATTGCTGTCCTCATCATTGCCTCTATGCAGGGAAGGATGACGACTTCTAGTCTGATCTTATCAGGAACGGTGGTCAATGCTCTCTTTCTGGCTTTTTCTAACTTTATTATCTCAGTTGGTGCAAATGCTGACAGTGTGATGACCATTAAGTTTTGGACCATGGGCTCGCTTGCTGGGACTTCCTGGTCTGACTTAGTCCTACCAACTATAGTAGTAGGAATGGCCTTTCTATTTTTCTCTACTCAGTATCGTGTTTTCAATGCGATGATGATGGGAGATGAGGCTGCTTTAACTTTGGGAATTCCCTTACGCTTTTATTGGTATCTTTATGTGACCATGGTGGCTGTGCTGACAGCAGTCTTGGTGGCAACCTGTGGGATTATTGGATTTGTCGGTCTGATTACTCCTCACTTAGCTCGAGGGTTAGTAGGAACGAATTACAGGAGACTTTTTCCTGTTGCGACCTTACTGGGTGCCCTCTTTGTCGTTTGGGCAGATGTACTCTCTCGTGTCATCATTCCCAATGCTGAGCTTCCAATTGGTATTTTCACAGCCTTGGTAGGTGCTCCCTTCTTTATCTACATTGTTGGAGGTAGGCGAAGGGAGGTGAGGGGCTGATATGGATTTGATTTATCAGGATGTCCACTTTGGACTGGGAGAGAAAAAAATCTTAAAAGGTGTTTCTCTTAAGGTTGAGGGGCATCAATTTCATACGATACTAGGTCCAAATGGAAGTGGAAAAACCAGCTTGCTTAAACTCCTCTATCGTCAGGAAAAGGCGGACAAAGGCTTGATAATCCTAGATGGAAAGCCGCTGGAGCATTGGTCACTCAAAGAAACAGCCAAGCAAATGGCAGTTGTAACCCAGTTCAATCAATTGCAGTTTGATTGTACAGTTGAAGAAATCGTCTTGCTAGGAAGAACGCCCCATCTCTCTTTTCTACAGAAGGAAAAGGAAAGAGATTATGCCCTTGTTCAAGATGCTCTCGTCAAGGTGGATATGCTTGAGAAGAAAACTCGTCTCTATTCGTCTCTGTCAGGGGGAGAGAAACAACGAGTCTTGTTGGCCCGCGCCTTGGCGCAAGAACCGACTCTCTTGCTCCTAGATGAACCAACCAATCACCTAGATATCAAGTATCAGCTAGACTTGTTGGCCATTGTGAAAAATCTCAAGGTCAATGTTCTAGCTGTCCTACATGACATTCAACTTGCTTGTCGCTATTCGGATTATCTCTATCTGATGAAAGAGGGGGAAATCCTTTACCAAGGGACTCCAAAGGAGACCATCACCCCTGAGTCATTGCAAACTGTATACGGAGTTCAAAGTCAGGTTACTTGGACCGAGGATCAGCAAGCAATGATTCACTATTTATAAAAAGAAAAGGAAAAAAACATGAAAAAGACACTCAGTATTTTACTCGTAACAGTAGCTACCCTAACCATGGCAGCTTGTGGTAATGCTACTACAGAAAAAGCTACCACACAGTCTAGCACAGAAACAAGTCAAAAGGCCAGCGCAGAGACGACTTATCCGTTAACGGTCAAAACCTATGATGCAAAAGGAAATGAAGTCGAACAAGTTTTTGACAAGACACCTGAAAAAGTTATCACCAACAATCTTTCAACAACTGAAATCTTGCTTGAGTTAGGTTTGAAGGATAAAATTGCCGGCATGCTCAACCCAGATAATGCAGTAACAGGCAAGTACAAGGATGATATTGAAGCCATTCCACACATCGGTGATAAGAAATCTGTCTCACAGGAAACGGTTCTTTCTTATGAGCCAGATGCTGTGATGGGTCGAAACATGATGTTCTCTGAAAAATCCTTGGGAACAGTTAGCGCTTGGAATGAAAACAAAATCCCAGTCTATTCACAAAAAGCATCCCTATCAAACATTCAACAAGATTTGGAGAATATCGTTGAGGATGTGAAAAATATTGGAATGATTTTCAATGTACAAGACAAGGCTAACCAATATGCAGAGCAATTACAAGCTAAAATTGACGCCGTTAAGAAAGCAAATCCAGCAAGCCAAGGAGAAAAGAAAAAGGCTTTGATTATGGTTGCTTATAACGATGAAACCTTTGGTGCATACAAGTCTGCTTTGCAAGAAAGCTTGTTGAATCAACTTGGTTATACCAATGTTGCAACAGGAACATCTGGCTTGACCTTGGAAAATCTCGTGTCAATGGATCCTGAGTTAATCATCTATGTGACCAGTGATCGTAATAAAAAATTGGATGAAAACGCAGTAGAGTTGATGAAGAAAAATGCTGTCTTAGAAAATGTTCCTGCAATCAAGAATCAAAAAATCATGACCATTTCTTATGATGAGTTGATGGACTATGGTCCAGCGGTGATTGATTCCCTCGAGAAAATCAATGACTTTATCAATAAATAATGAGTTTGATTGGGAAGGGATCCAAGTTAGGGTCAGCCTTCCTTCAACCTATGACTCCAACCAAACCTATCCAGCCATTCTTTTGAATGATGGAAACTTGAATTTCCTATCTTCCCTTTCAGAATCTGTGATTTTAGTGGGCTTGACCTCTAAAAATCGCCTAAACGACTATACTCCTTGGAAGGCAGCTGCTCTGAGAGAGGGGGCTCCGGATTTTGGTGGTCAGGCAACTGCCTATCATGGTCATTTATTTGGAGGTCTTTTAGATAAGTTGCAGTCGCTTTATCGCCTAGACAAAGATCGGCTTGCCTACGGAGGTTACTCACTAGGTGGTTTGGTGGCAGTTTACAGTCTTTTCAGCTTTGACAAGGTCTCCTGTGTCTTCTCTATCTGCGGTTCCTTTTGGTATCCTGATTTTGTGACTTACTGCAAGGAAGAGACAGTGAAAAATCTAGATTGTTTGCTGTATTTACAGAATGGTCAAACAGAAGGAATCAATCATACCAATCGCTTGGCTCAAGCACCAGTCTATGCTGAGCAGATTCATACCAGCCTTCAGCAACGCTATCCGACTGGTCAGTTTGTCTTTGATCCTTATGGCCATCATGAGCAAGTTGCTAAGCGATTTCTAGCCTTTTCCAACTGGTTGGCCCAAAAATGGAAAATCGAATAAAAGATTATCCCTTGGCAAAAGCCAAGGGATATTTGTATTTTTTAACCAAGAGCTTCTCTCTTCTTATCTGGATTCCAGATAAAGCTTGCAATGAAGGTAAAGATAATTGTTAGGATACCAACAACCACAGCAAGGATGAGGGCAGGGATGCGGACAAACCACCAGAGTGGGTTTGGTTTTTTATCATTGTGCCATTGCTTGGTTTCCTCGTCCAAACGTTGGAATTCTGCTTGGATACGGTCTGCAACCATTTCGATTCCTTCATCATTCATTTTCTTGATGTCTGAGATATCGATAGGATTTCCAAAGTTCATATCCACACGTTCACGACTGACTAATCCTTTCAAGGTCATGGGACCGGTGTAGGTAACAGGCATGATACGGACCTTAGCCATTTTGGCAATCAAGGCAACTCCACCCTTGACATCGTTTGAGTGACGGCTCCCACTTGGAAACATGATGAGAGAGCGGTCGCTTTTTTTGAGGACGTTGATGGGGTACTTGATGGCAGAGGCATTAGGTTTTTCCCGGTCGATAGGAAAGGCGCCACACATACGGATCCACCAGCCAAAGATACGGTTGTTAAAAAGCTCTTTTTTGGCCATAAAGATGAACTGTTTTGGCTTGGTCGCAAAGGCCATGTAAACAGGATCCCACCAGGTACGGTGAGGTGCGACGAGGATATAGTTTTCGTCTCGGCTAGGGATTTTATCAGTATTGTGATAGTGGGCATTGCCATTGATGGACCACAAGATCAGCATGACTAGTCCACGCAAATAAGTATAAAACATGAGCTCTCCTTCGATTGTATTGCTTTTATTATTATACCTTATCAAAAGACTGCTGGCAAACTTTTTCAGTTATCAGTCAACAGTTTTTGGATGAGATTAGAATTTTTCTAGAGAAAATGATATGATAGAGTTTATGGATAAAAATAAGTTAATGGGATTAACCCAAAGAGAAGTCAAGGAAAGACAGGCTCAAGGTTTGGTAAATGACTTTACCGCTTCAGCCAGTACCAGTACTTGGCAAATCATCAAACGAAATGTTTTTACACTTTTTAACGCATTAAACTTTGTCATTGCTTTGGCACTAGCCTTTGTGCAGGCTTGGAGCAATCTGGTCTTCTTTGCCGTTATCTGCTTTAACGCTTTTTCTGGGATTGTGACTGAGCTACGGGCCAAACACATGGTGGACAAGCTCAATCTCATGACCAAGGAAAAGGTCAAAACCATTCGTGATGGTCAGGAAGTTGCCCTCAATCCTGAAGAATTGGTTCTAGGAGATGTCATTCGTCTGTCTGCGGGGGAACAGATTCCTAGTGATGCTCTGGTTCTGGAAGGTTTTGCGGAAGTCAATGAAGCCATGTTAACGGGGGAGAGTGATTTAGTACAAAAGGAAGTGGATGCTCTGCTTTTATCGGGCAGTTTCCTAGCTAGTGGCGCAGTTTTGGCTCAAATCCACCATGTTGGGGCAGAAAACTATGCTTCCAAACTCATGCTGGAAGCTAAGACAGTGAAGCCGATCAACTCCCGTATCATGAAATCGCTGGACAAGCTAGCTGGTTTTACGGGGAAGATTATCATTCCCTTTGGTCTAGCTCTCTTGCTAGAAGCCTTGATTTTAAAGGGCTTGCCCCTCAAGTCATCCGTTGTAAATTCATCGACAGCTCTTTTAGGAATGTTACCCAAGGGAATCGCCCTTTTGACCATTACTTCGCTCTTAACCGCAGTGATCAAGCTGGGCTTGAAAAAGGTCTTGGTGCAGGAGATGTACTCTGTTGAAACCTTGGCGCGCGTGGATATGCTCTGTCTGGACAAGACAGGCACCATCACCCAAGGAAAGATGCAGGTGGAGGCGGTTCTTCCTCTGACGGAAATGTATGGTGAAGAGGCTATTGCCAGCATTTTGACTAGCTATATCGCTCACAGTGAGGATAAAAATCCAACAGCCCAAGCCATTCGCCAGCGTTTCCAAGGACAGGTTGCCTATCCTATGATCTCGAATCTTCCTTTCTCAAGCGACCGCAAGTGGGGAGCTATGGAGTTAGAAGGGCTAGGAACGGTTTTCTTAGGTGCGCCTGAAATGTTGTTGGACTCTGAAGTCCCAGAAGCCAGAGAGGCCTTGGAGAGAGGGTCACGTGTCTTGGTCTTAGCCCTCAGTCAGGAAAAACTAGATCATCACAAACCACAGAAACCGTCTGATATTAAAGCCCTAGCCTTGCTGGAAATCTTGGACCCGATTCGAGAAGGAGCAGCTGAGACGCTGGACTATCTCCGTTCCCAGGAAGTGGGACTCAAGATTATCTCTGGTGACAATCCAGTTACTGTATCCAGCATTGCCCAGAAGGCTGGCTTTGCCGACTATCACAGCTATGTAGATTGCTCAAAAATCACGGATGAGGAATTGATTGCCATGGCTGAGGGAACAGCAATTTTTGGTCGTGTTTCCCCTCATCAAAAGAAACTCATCATCCAAACACTGAAAAAAGCAGGTCATACAACGGCTATGACAGGGGACGGAGTCAATGATATCCTGGCCCTTCGTGAGGCGGATTGTTCTATCGTTATGGCTGAAGGAGATCCTGCGACTCGTCAGATTGCTAATCTGGTTCTCTTGAACTCTGACTTTAATGATGTTCCTGAAATTCTCTTTGAAGGCCGTCGCGTGGTCAATAACATTGCCCATATTGCACCGATTTTCTTGATTAAAACTATCTATTCCTTCTTGTTAGCAGTTATCTGTATCGCCAGTGTTCTTCTGGGACGGTCTGAGTGGATTTTGATTTTCCCTTTCATTCCGATCCAGATTACCATGATCGACCAATTCGTGGAAGGGTTCCCACCATTCGTTCTGACTTTTGAGCGAAATATCAAACCTGTTGAACCAAACTTCCTCAGAAGATCCATGTTTCGTGCCCTACCAAGCGCTCTCATGGTCGTCTTCAGCGTTCTTTTTGTGAAAATTTTTGGAGCGAGTCAAGGTTGGTCTGAGTTAGAAATCTCAACCCTACTCTATTATCTCCTTGGGTCTATCGGTTTCTTATCCGTATTTAGAGCCTGCATGCCATTTACCCTCTGGCGTGTCCTCTTGATTGTCTGGTCAGTAGGAGGCTTCCTAGCCACAGCTCTTTTCCCAATGATCCAAAAGTTGCTTGAAATTTCGACCTTAACAGAACAAACATTACCTGTCTATGGGGCCATGATGTTGGTCTTTACCGTGATTTTCATTCTAACTAGTCGTTACCAAGCGAAAAAAAAAGAAAGACCGCAATCTGTGGAGCGCGGTCTTTTTAGGTGCAAGATTGCTAGCTGAAATGTGGTATAATAAGAGGTAATAGAGTTTTGGAAAGAGAGAGAAGATGATTTCAAAGAGATTAGAATTGGTGGCGTCCTTTGTACCGCAAGGTGCCATTTTACTAGATGTGGGGAGTGACCATGCTTATCTGCCAATCGAGTTGGTAGAGAGAGGCCAAATCAAAAGTGCCATTGCAGGTGAGGTGGTGGAAGGTCCCTACCAGTCTGCGATTAAAAATATTGAGGCTCACGGTCTAAAGGAGAAAATCCAAGTTCGTTTAGCCAATGGCTTAGCGGCATTTGAAGAGGCTGACCAAGTATCGGTTATCACCATTGCTGGTATGGGTGGCCGTTTGATTGCGACCATATTGGAAGAAGGATTGGATAAACTTGCGAGTGTAGAACGTTTAATCCTCCAACCCAATAATCGTGAAGACGACTTGCGCATCTGGCTACAGGGCAACGATTTTCAGATTGTGGCAGAAAGCATCTTAGAAGAAGCTGGCAAGTTTTATGAAATTCTAGTTGTGGAAGCAGGACAAATGAAGCTATCAGCCAGTGATGTTCGCTTTGGACCTTTCTTGTACAAAGAAATCAGCCCAGTCTTCGTTCAAAAGTGGCAAAAAGAAGTAGCTAAGTTAGAGGTTGCTCTTGACCAAATCCCAGAGAAAAATAGAGAAGAACGTCAATTTCTAGCTCATAAGATTCAAGCCATCAAGGAGGTACTCCATGCTAGCAAGTGAAGTGATTAAACGCTACGAAGGCTTTTGCCCTCAGGAATTTTCCATGGAGGGCGATAGTCGTGGTCTGCAAATTGGTACTCTAGACAAGGATATTCAAAGGGTTATGGTTGCCCTCGACATTCGTGAAGAGACGGTGGCAGAGGCCATTGAAAAGGGTGTGGATTTGATTATCGTCAAGCACGCGCCGATTTTCCGTCCTATCAAGGACTTGGTAGCTAGTCGTCCGCAAAATCAGATTTACATCGACCTCATCAAGCATGATATTGCAGTGTATGTCAGTCATACCAATATTGACATCGTTGATAATGGTCTCAATGACTGGTTCTGCCAGATGCTAGGTATTGAGGGAACGACTTATCTGCAGGAAACAGGCCCAGAACGTGGGATTGGTCGGATTGGGAATATTCAGCCTCAGACATTTGGGGAATTCGCCCAACATGTCAAGCAAGTATTTGGTCTAGATAGTCTTCGAATGGTGCATTATCAAGAGAGTGATTTGCAGAAGCCCATTTCAAGAGTGGCTATCTGTGGCGGTAGTGGTCAATCGTTTTATCCTGATGCTTTGGCTAAGGGAGCAGATGTCTATATCACTGGTGATATTTACTATCACACAGCTCAGGATATGTTGTCTGATGGCTTGTTGGCACTGGATCCAGGTCATTATATCGAAGTGCTTTTTGTGGAAAAAATTGCAGCACTTCTTACTCAATGGAAGGAAGAGAAACGTTGGGGCATTGATATCTTGCCTAGTCAGGCATCGACCAATCCTTTCCACCATATCTAGATAGAAGGTGAAGAAAATGAAAAAAGTAGCCATTATCGGAGCAGGGATTGTAGGGGCAACAGCTGCCTACTACCTCTCGAAAGAAAGTGAGCTAGAGGTGACCGTCTTTGACCATGGACAGGGGCAGGCTACCAAGGCAGCAGCAGGGATTATCAGTCCTTGGTTTTCAAAACGCCGCAATAAAGCCTGGTACAAGATAGCACGCTTGGGGGCTGACTTTTATGTGGATTTGTTGGCTGATTTAGAAAAGTCTGGTCAGGAAATCGATTTTTACCAGCGTTCGGGAGTTTTTCTCTTGAAAAAGGATGAATCCAAGCTAGAAGAACTTTATGAACTAGCCCTCCAGCGCAGGGAAGAATCTCCCTTGATAGGCCAGTTAGCTATTTTGGATCAAGCATCAGCTAATGAATTATTCCCTGGTTTGCAGGGATTTGATTGCCTGCTCTATGCTTCTGGTGGAGCGAGAGTAGATGGCCAACTCTTAGTGACTTGTCTGCTAGAAGCCAGTCAAGTCAAGCTGGTCAAAGAAAAAGTGAGTCTGACACCTTTAGCATCAGTTTACCAGATTGGAGAAGAGGTATTTGATCAGGTTATTTTGGCAACGGGAGCTTGGTTGGGAGACATTTTGGAGCCTTTAGGATATGAGGTAGATGTTCGTCCCCAAAAGGGGCAACTCCGAGATTATCAACTTGCCCAAGACATGGAAGCCTATCCTGTTGTCATGCCAGAAGGGGAGTGGGATTTGATTCCTTTTGCAGGTGGGAAATTGTCCTTAGGCGCTACTCACGAAAATGATATGGGATTTGATTTGACGGTAGATGAAACCTTGCTCCAACAAATGGAGGATGCAGCCTTACCTCACTACCCAACCTTGGCAGAAGCGAAATCATCAGGTGAGCGTGTAGGAATCCGAGCCTATACTAGTGATTTCTCCCCATTTTTTGGACAAGTACCTGGATTAGCAGGTGTCTATGCGGCTAGTGGACTAGGTTCATCAGGCCTCACAACGGGTCCTATCATTGGTTACCATCTAGCCCAATTGGTCCAAGACAAGGAGTTGACCTTGGACCCAGTAAACTATCCAATTGAAAACTATGTCAAACGAGTAAAAAGTGAATAATACTCAATGAAAATCAAAGAATAAATTAGGAAGCTAGCCGCGGGCTGCTCAAAACACTGTTTTGAGGTTGTGGATAGAACTGACGAAGTCAGTAACCATACCCACGGTAAGGCGACGCTGACGTTGTTTGAAGAGATTTTCGAAGAGTATAAGCATTTTACTGAAATTTTAG
>NZ_KQ969552.1:152462-156198 GCF_001578945.1 Streptococcus oralis | reverse complement strand
TACTGAAATTTTAGCCTCCCCCTAGGATGGCAAATGACATTCCCTATCAAAAATGGTAAAATAAGAAAAAATAATCCGAGAATCGAGGAAAAAAGATGCAAGAAAAGATTTTGGTAACGGGTGGTGCTGGATTTATCGGAACCCACACTGTTATTGAGTTGATCCAAGTAGGTCATCAAGTGGTTGTGGTGGATAATCTTGTCAATAGCAATCGTAAAAGTTTAGAAGTTGTTGAAAGAATCACAGGAGTTGAGATTCCTTTTTATGAGGCAGATATCCGTGACACAGATACACTCAGAGATATTTTCAAGCAGGAAGAACCGACTGGTGTGATTCACTTTGCTGGTTTGAAGGCTGTTGGCGAATCAACACGTATCCCTCTTGCCTACTATGACAACAATATCGCAGGAACTGTCAGCCTTCTAAAAGCCATGGAAGAAAATAATTGTAAGAACATCATCTTCAGTTCTTCTGCGACAGTTTACGGAGACCCTCATACAGTTCCAATCTTAGAAGATTTTCCACTTTCAGTGACCAATCCATACGGTCGTACCAAGCTCATGTTAGAGGAAATTTTGACGGATATCTACAAGGCAGATTCAGAATGGAACGTGGTCTTGCTTCGTTACTTTAACCCAATCGGAGCACATGAGAGTGGTGACTTGGGAGAAAATCCAAATGGCATTCCAAACAATCTCTTACCTTATGTTTCACAAGTAGCAGTGGGCAAACTAGAGCAAGTACAAGTTTTTGGAGATGATTACGATACAGAAGATGGAACTGGGGTTCGTGACTATATCCACGTTGTAGACCTAGCCAAAGGTCACGTTGCAGCTTTGAAAAAACTCCAAAAAGGTTCAGGTCTAAACATTTATAACCTTGGAACAGGTAAAGGTTACTCTGTATTGGAAATTATCCAAAATATGGAAAAAGCGGTGGGACGTCCTATTCCTTACCGCATCGTAGAACGCCGCCCAGGTGATATCGCTGCCTGCTACTCAGACCCAGCAAAAGCTAAAGCAGAACTCGGATGGGAAGCAGAACTCGACATCACCCAAATGTGTGAAGACGCATGGCGTTGGCAAAGCAAGCATCCAAATGGATTTGAAGACTAAGATGATGATTTCAATCATTGTCCCATGTCTAAACGAAGAGGAAGTACTTCCTCTTTTTTATCAGTCTGTGGAAGCACTGCTTCCAGAATTAGGAGCAGAGATCGAGTATGTCTTTGTAGACGATGGCTCAAGCGATGGGACCTTAGAGCTTTTGAAGACCTATAGGGAGCAAAATCCTGCGGTACATTATGTCTCATTCTCACGAAATTTTGGGAAAGAGGCAGCCTTATACGCAGGCTTGCAGCATGCAACTGGAGACTTGGTGGTCGTGATGGATGCAGACCTTCAGGATCCTCCTAGTATGCTACTTGAGATGAAAGCCTTACTAGACCAAAGTGCAGACATAGACTGTGTTGGGACACGGAGAACTAGTCGGGAGGGAGAACCCTTTTTCCGCAGTTTCTGTGCTGACCTCTTTTACCGCCTTATGAAAAAAATTAGCCCAGTAGCTCTGCCCTCAGGTGTCCGTGATTTTCGCATGATGAGAAGGTCTGTGGTAGATGCTATTTTAACCCTGACCGAATCCAATCGTTTTTCTAAGGGACTCTTTGCCTGGGTGGGTTTTAAAACGCACTATCTTGATTATCCAAACGTTGAACGACAGGCTGGCAAGACCAGTTGGAGTTTTAGACAACTCTTTTTCTACTCGATTGAAGGAATTCTTAACTTTTCAGATTTTCCCTTGAGTATAGCCTTTGTAGCGGGACTCCTATCTTGTTTTCTTTCTTTTGTGATGACTGTTTTTGTAGTGTTTCGGACTCTTATCTTGGGAAATCCCACATCTGGTTGGACCTCTTTGATGGCTGTCATTCTTTTTCTTGGAGGGATTCAACTCCTGACCATTGGGATTCTAGGTAAGTATATCAGTAAGATTTATCTAGAGACCAAAAAAAGACCACTCTTTCTCGTCAAAGAAAAAAGTGACCTTTCTATTGTTGAAGGAAAAAATAACCAAAAAAGACTATAATTTTACCTAGAAATATGCTAAACTAGTAAGTGTGGGAAAAATCAATAACATTCATTTCCTGCTTCCTACGATGGATCTTTTAGAAGTGCTCGTGTAGGACAATGTTTGATGGCCTCCAGGACATCGCTGGTCTCAGCGATTTCTCTTTGCAATTCAACTGGGTCGTCGTAAAAGCGAACGATTCCGTTATCATGGTAATCAAAGAGTTCGGAATAGGTTTGGCAAAGCCCGCAGGCGATGCACCGTTCGGGTATAAGTGTGAGTTTCATATTTATATTGTAATAAGAAAATTTAAAAAATACAAGGGGGAAGGTATGGAAAAAGAACCGTGGCAAGAAGATATTTACGAAAACAATGAGGAAGAAACAAGATCAGAGCGTCGTCACCGCAGACAAAAAGGGACAGGTGCTGTTGCCAATCGTGTCTTGACAGTTCTAGCTAGTCTCTTCTTTGTAATCGTTGTAGCAATGGTTATCGTATTAATCTATCTTTCTACTGGAGGAAGTAACCGCACAGCAGCCTTAAAGGACTTTTATGATTCTTCAGCACCTGTTAGCAGTTCAAGTTCAAAAGTGGAAGAGTCTTCAAGTAGCAAGGTAGAGGAAACATCTTCTTCTGAATCAACACCTTCAGAGAGCAGTTCGGAAGAACATACAGAGGGTGAAGGAACACTTACTGTACAGCCTGGAGAGGGAGAAGCGGCACTTGCTCAACGTGCAGGAATTTCCATTGCCCAGTTAGAAGCCCTAAATCCTTCTCACATGTCATCTGGCTCTTGGTTTGCCAACCCAGGTGATGTGATTAAGACAAGATAGGAGTCGGTCATGAAGACAATTCAAATTGCTATTGATGGTCCTGCTTCCAGTGGTAAGAGTACGGTCGCAAAGATTGTCGCTAAGGATTTTGGTTACACTTATCTCGATACGGGTGCTATGTACCGTGCTGCGACTTATATAGCGCTCAAACACCAGTTGAATGCAGGGAATGTAGACCAACTTCTTGAGCTTCTTAACCAACACCCCATTAGTTTTGGTCGTTCAGAAACAGGTGAGCAACTTGTTTTTGTAGGAGATGTCGATATTACTCATCCGATTCGTGAAAATGAAGTGACCAACAAGGTTTCAAGTATCGCTGCCATTCCTGAAGTGCGTGAAAAACTGGTTTCTCTTCAGCAAGAGATTGCTCAGCAAGGTGGTATCGTCATGGATGGGCGTGATATCGGGACAGTTGTTTTACCACAAGCTGAACTCAAGATTTTCCTAGTGGCTTCTGTTGAAGAAAGAGCAGAGCGTCGTTACAAGGAAAATATTGCTAAAGGGATTGAGACTGACTTGGAAACTTTGAAAGAAGAGATTGCTGCACGTGACTACAAGGATAGTCACCGTGAAACCTCGCCTCTCAAGCAGGCTGAGGATGCAGTTTACCTCGACACAACTGGACTAAGTATCCAAGAAGTGGTCGAAAAAATCGAATCAGAAGCAAAAAAATATATGTCCTAGGGACGAGAGGAGCAGGCTAAATGAAGCCTGCTCCTTTTCTCTCTTTTGCGCGCGTTTCAAAACAGCCTTTTTGGGAGAATTTTGATAAAATAGTAGTATCAATAAAAAGGACGGAAGCATGACAAAGAAAATCATAGCCATTTGGGCCCAAGATG
>NZ_KQ969552.1:149687-152106 GCF_001578945.1 Streptococcus oralis | reverse complement strand
ATCATAGCCATTTGGGCCCAAGATGAAAAAGGTGTGATTGGGAAGGAAGATCGTCTCCCTTGGCATTTGCCGGCAGAGTTGCAACATTTTTAAGGAAACAACTTTAAATCATGCTATACTAATGGGACGAGTGACTTTTGATGGCATGGGACGTCGCCTGCTTCCAAAACGCCAAACCTTGATTTTGACACGAAACAGTGACGAAGTCGTGGATGGAGCGCTCGTGTTTCAAGATGTGAAGTCTGTTTTAACTTGGTATCAGAGTCAGGAAAAAAATCTCTATATCATCGGTGGGAAACAGATTTTTCAGGCTTTTGAGCCATATTTAGATGAAATCATCGTGACACAGATTCATGCTCAGGTGGAGGGAGATACCTATTTCCCTGAGGAGTTTGACTTGTCTCGTTTTGAGACAGTTGCAAGCAAATCTTACACCCGAGATGAGAAAAACGACTATGATTTTACCATCGAATACCGAGATAGAAAGGAAGTCTAATGGAGCGCAGTATATTTGGATTTTTTACAGCTTTTTTGTGCGTAATCTGTATTTTGACTGGAGCACAGGCTTTTCGTAAGAAGCGCTATGGACTGTCTGCCTTGCTCTGGTTGAATGCTTTTACCAATCTGGTCAACAGTGTCCACGCTTTTTATATGACCTTATTTTAGATAGAATGATAAATTAGAATGGAAGGAAATCATGCCTACAAATAGGAAAAATGATATGATGGTTTATTGCTCATTTTGTGGCAAAAGCCAAGAAGAAGTAAAGAAAATAATCGCTGGGAACAACGCCTTTATCTGTAATGAATGTGTGGAGTTAGCCCAGGAAATCATTCGGGAGGAGTTGGCCGAGGAAGTCTTGGCAGACTTGTCTGAAGTACCAAAACCAATCGAACTCCTCAATATCTTAAACCACTATGTGATTGGTCAGGATCGTGCCAAACGTGCTCTTTCCGTGGCTGTATACAATCACTACAAACGTATCAATTTCCACGATACACGTGAAGAGTCAGCAGATGTGGATTTGCAGAAGTCAAACATCTTGATGATTGGTCCAACCGGTTCAGGGAAAACTTTCCTTGCTCAGACCTTGGCTAAGAGCTTGAATGTGCCTTTTGCTATTGCAGATGCGACAGCTCTGACTGAGGCTGGGTATGTGGGTGAGGACGTGGAAAATATCCTCCTCAAACTCTTGCAGGCTGCTGACTTTAACATCGAACGTGCAGAACGTGGGATTATCTACGTGGATGAAATTGACAAAATTGCCAAGAAGAGCGAGAATGTGTCTATCACACGTGACGTTTCGGGTGAAGGGGTGCAACAAGCCCTTCTCAAGATTATCGAGGGAACTGTCGCTAGCGTACCGCCTCAAGGTGGACGCAAACATCCACAACAAGAGATGATTCAGGTGGATACTAAAAATATCCTCTTCATCGTGGGTGGTGCCTTTGATGGCATCGAAGAAATCGTTAAACAACGTCTGGGTGAAAAAGTTATTGGCTTTGGACAAAACAACAAAGCGATTGATGAAAACAGTTCCTACATGCAAGAAATCATCGCTGAAGATATTCAAAAATTCGGTATTATCCCTGAGTTGATTGGGCGCTTGCCTGTCTTTGCTGCTCTTGAGCAATTGACGGTCGATGACTTGGTTCGCATCCTGAAAGAGCCAAGAAATGCCTTGGTGAAACAATACCAAACCTTGCTTTCTTATGATGACGTTGAATTGGAATTTGACGATGAAGCCCTTCAAGAAATCGCCAATAAGGCTATTGAACGCAAAACTGGTGCGCGTGGTCTTCGCTCAATCATCGAAGAAACCATGCTAGATGTTATGTTTGAAGTGCCAAGTCAAGAAAATGTGAAATTGGTCCGCATCACGAAAGAAGCTGTCGATGGAACGGAAAAACCAATCCTTGAAACAGCCTAGAGGTGACTATGGAAATCAATACACACAATGCTGAAATCTTGCTCAGTGCGGCTAATAAATCCCACTATCCGCAGGATGAACTACCAGAGATTGCCTTAGCAGGGCGTTCAAATGTTGGCAAATCTAGCTTTATCAACACTATGCTGAACCGCAAGAATCTGGCCCGCACATCAGGGAAACCTGGTAAAACCCAGCTCCTCAACTTCTTTAACATTGATGACAAGATGCGCTTTGTGGATGTTCCAGGTTATGGCTATGCCCGCGTTTCTAAAAAGGAACGTGAAAAATGGGGGCGCATGATTGAGGAGTATTTGACCACTCGGGAAAATCTCCGTGCCGTGGTCAGTCTGGTGGATCTCCGTCACGACCCGTCAGCAGATGATGTGCAGATGTACGAATTTCTCAAGTATTATGAGATTCCGGTTATCATCGTTGCGACCAAGGCGGACAAGATTCCTCGTGGTAAATGGAACAAGCACGAATCAGCAA
>NZ_KQ969552.1:147677-149659 GCF_001578945.1 Streptococcus oralis | reverse complement strand
AGCAAGGCAGGGATGGATCAGGCTTGGGATGCAATATTAGAAAAATTGTGAGGGAAAGAAATGGCAAAAACAATTCATACAGACAAAGCTCCAAAAGCAATCGGACCTTATGTTCAAGGGAAAATCGTTGGCAATCTTTTGTTTGCGAGCGGTCAAGTTCCTCTTTCACCTGAAACTGGAGAAATTGTAGGAGAGACTATCCAAGAACAGACAGAACAAGTCTTGAAAAATATCGGTGCTATTTTGGCTGAAGCAGGAACAGACTTTGACCATGTTGTCAAAACAACTTGCTTCTTGAGTGATATGAATGACTTTGTTCCTTTTAACGAGGTCTACCAAACTGCCTTTAAAGAGGAGTTCCCAGCTCGTTCAGCTGTAGAGGTTGCACGTCTTCCTCGTGATGTAAAAGTCGAAATTGAAGTGATCGCAGAGATTGGATAAGCTAGTTGAAGTTTGGCTCTGCCAAACTTTTTTTGATATAAGGAGAGATAGATGACAAAGAAACAACTTCACCTGGTAATTGTGACAGGGATGAGTGGCGCAGGGAAAACGGTAGCCATTCAGTCCTTCGAGGATTTGGGATATTTTACCATTGACAATATGCCGCCAGCCCTCTTGCCAAAGTTTTTGCAGTTGGTAGAGACCAAGGATGATGACCACAAATTGGCCTTGGTTGTGGATATGCGTAGCCGTTCCTTTTTTTCAGAGATTCAGGCCGTTTTGGATGAATTGGAAAATCAAGATGATTTGGATTTCAAAATTCTCTTTCTAGACGCAGCAGATAAGGAATTGGTGGCACGCTATAAGGAAACTAGAAGAAGTCACCCTCTAGCAGCAGATGGTCGGATTTTAGATGGCATCAAGCTGGAACGCGAACTCTTGGCACCTTTGAAAAATATGAGTCAAAATGTGGTGGATACGACAGAGTTAACTCCGCGTGAACTTCGTAAAACCATTGCAGAGCAATTTTCAGACCAAGAACAAGCCCAGTCTTTCCGTATCGAAGTCATGTCTTTTGGCTTCAAGTATGGTATCCCTATTGATGCAGACTTGGTTTTTGATGTCCGTTTCTTGCCAAATCCATACTACCTCCCTGAACTCCGCAATCAGACAGGTGAGGATCAAGCAGTTTATGACTATGTGATGAATCATGAAGAGTCTGAAAGTTTCTATCAGCACTTACTCGCCTTGATTGAGCCCATTTTGCCAAGTTACAAAAAAGAAGGTAAGTCCGTTCTAACCATTGCAGTCGGATGTACAGGTGGACAACACCGTAGTGTTGCCTTTGCAAAACGAATCGCTGAGGACCTTGCTAAAAACTGGCCTGTCAATGAAAGCCATCGTGACAAAGACAGAAGAAAGGAAACGGTAAACCGTTCATGAGAAAACCAAAGATAACGGTAATTGGTGGAGGAACAGGTATCCCCGTCATTTTGAAAAGCTTGCGAGAAAAGGATGTTGATATCGCAGCCATCGTAACGGTGGCAGATGATGGTGGTTCTTCAGGTGAGCTAAGAAAGAATATCCAACAATTGACACCGCCAGGCGATCTTCGCAATGTCCTGGTAGCCATGTCGGATATGCCTAAGTTTTATGAGAAGGTTTTTCAGTACCGTTTCTCAGAAGAGGCTGGAGCTTTTGCGGGTCATCCACTGGGGAATCTCATCATTGCTGGCCTGTCAGAAATGCAGGGTTCGACCTATAATGCCATGCAGCTGCTAAGTCTCTTTTTCCACACAACAGGAAAAATCTACCCCTCAAGCGATCAGCCTTTGACACTGCATGCAGTCTTTAAAGATGGTTCTGAGGTGGCAGGTGAGAGCCACATTGCAGATCATCCGGGCATGATTGACCATGTCTATGTGACCAATACCTTGGATGATGAAACACCGCAAGCCAGCCGTCGAGTAGTCAATACTATTCTTGAGAGTGATATGATCGTCTTGGGGCCTGGTTCCCTCTTTACATCGATTTTACCGAAT
>NZ_KQ969552.1:142598-147549 GCF_001578945.1 Streptococcus oralis | reverse complement strand
GGCGGAGATAGCTTATGTCTGCAATATCATGACCCAGCGTGGGGAAACAGAGCACTTTTCAGACAGTGACCACGTAGAAGTCCTCCATCGACACTTAGGTCGGCCTTTTATCGATACGGTCTTGGTAAATATCGAAAAAGTGCCACAGGAATACATGAATTCCAACCGTTTTGATGAGTATTTGGTTCAGGTAGACCATGACTTTTCTGGGCTTTGTAAGCAAGTTCCGCGTGTGATTTCATCCAACTTCCTTCGTCTGGAAAATGGTGGTGCCTTCCACGATGGAGATTTAATTGTGGATGAGTTGATGCGCATTATACAGGTGAGAAAATGAGTTTCACAGTTGCAGTAAAAGAGGAAATTCTTGGTCAACACCATCTCAGCCGTCATGAATTGTCTGCCATCATCAAGATGTCTGGCAGTATCGGTCTCTCGACTTCAGGCCTGACCTTGTCCGTCGTGACCGAAAATGCTAAGTTGGCTCGGCATCTCTATGAGTCCTTTCTCCATTTTTATGAGATTAAGTCTGAGATTCGACACCATCAGAGAAGCAATCTTCGCAAGAATCGTGTCTACACGGTCTATACCGATGAGAGGGTGCAGGAACTTTTAGCTGATTTGCGGCTTGCGGATTCCTTCTTTGGTTTGGAGACGAGTATTGATCCCGATATTTTAGCAGATGAAGAAGCTGGTCGTGCTTACTTATGTGGGGCCTTTCTTGCAAATGGTAGCATCCGAGATCCGGAATCTGGCAAGTACCAGTTGGAGATCAGTTCCGTTTATCTGGATCATGCCCAAGGACTGGCCTCTCTCCTCCAGCAGTTTTTGCTGGATGCCAAGGTCATTGAGCGCAAGAAAGGTGCGGTTACCTATCTCCAGCGGGCAGAAGACATCATGGATTTCTTGATCGTGATTGGAGCCATGCAGGCGCGTGATAATTTTGAGCGCGTCAAGATTTTGCGTGAAACTCGTAATGATCTCAATCGAGCCAATAACGCTGAAACAGCCAATATCGCTCGAACGGTTTCTGCCAGTATGAAGACCATTAATAATATCAGTAAAATCAAAGATAGAATGGGTTTGGAAAATTTACCCATGGATTTGCAAGAGGTGGCTCAGTTGCGAATCCAGCATCCAGATTACTCTATCCAGCAGTTGGCGGATAGCCTGAGCAATCCCCTGACTAAAAGTGGTGTTAACCACAGACTCAGAAAAATCAATAAAATTGCTGATGAATTATAAAACCACGAATCAGTTGATCCGTGGTTGTTTTTTTGAAGTTATTAAATATATGAGAAATCTTTTAATAAAAGCTCGCTCTATAATCTATGGTATACCATAGATAAGTTATACTGTAGTACAAAGGAGGAAATATGAAAATACCTAAAAAAGTATGATAGTATTATTCAGTATTTTAGCAGTAATTGGAATCGCAGTAGGAGGTTGTAGCATGCACCAATACCAAAAGAAATAAGAAATGATTGCCATTGCAACAAGCGATGAGGCAAAGAAGGTTTATGAAAATCATATGAGGGCAAATGATCCTAAAGTATTAACAGAAGATGGAATCATTAAATCATATGATATTGATACAGAAACTTTAGAGTATAACCCAATGGGAGGACTAATGGTAAGGATATATTTTAATAACGATAAGGAATTAGATTTTCACTTTGGCTTAATAAAGACACTGTAAAATATCTTGTGTAAACACAAAAGGAATAAATCCTGTATAGTAGAGTTGCACCACATTACTAGAAAGATTTATTCCTATTACACAGTTTACCACAGAATTACTTAACTTCCTAGTCCAAAAATCAGATATTGATGAGTTTTTTCGTTCTTCTCTCGAAACTACTATGAATGACCTTCTACAAGCTGAACTATCTGCCTTTCTAGGCTATGAACCCTATGCAAAAGCTGGCTATCATAGGTACTTATTATCGTCAATTTGAAACCAAGTATGGCAAGGTCAACTTGATGATACCTGTGAATTCTCGACAGCTTTATTACCTTCCTATGCTAGACGAGATGATCATCTTGAAGCGCAATGGTTATTAAGCTTTATCAGACAGGTGTCACAACTCGTGAGATTAGCGATATTATTGAAAGAATGTATGGGCATCATTACAGCCCGTCAACTGTTTCTAACATTGCCAAAGTGACCCAAGTGTCTCTGCCTTTCATGAGCGTCAGCTTAAACCACACTATTCTGTCCTTTATCTTGATGGAACATATCTTACTCTACGTCGTGGAACTGTTTCTAAAGAATGTGTTCACATTGCTCTAGGAATCACTTACGATGACTATAAAGAAGTATTAGGATATGAAATTGCTCCAAATGAAAACCTGACTTCTTGGTCTGATCTATTAGATCAGCTAAAAACGAGAGGTATTGAACAAGTTTCTCTTGTTGTGACAGATGGGTTAAGAGGTATTGATGATGTGATTTCTCAAATTTTCCTATGGCTAAACAGTAAGGTTGTCTCGTTCATATTGCCAGAAATCTTGCAAGTAAAGTGAAGAGAGTGGACCGTTACCTAAATACAAGAAAATAATGGACAATTTAGCCCAAACAAGGCATTTATTAACCTTCTTTGAATTTCCACCAAGTATTCCCAATTTGTAAAAGCCTTTACAAAAAAAATAAAGTGGTATAATTAAATCATAAACAAGCGCAAACGTTTTCGTAAAACGTTTGCCTAAGTAAAATAAAGGAGATTTGAATGATGAAAGCTACATTCAAAAATGTCTTGTCTTTCGAGTTTTGGCAGAAATTCGGTAAGGCCTTGATGGTGGTTATCGCTGTTATGCCAGCGGCTGGATTGATGATTTCAATCGGTAAGTCCATCGTAATGATTAACCCAACTTTTGCACCACTTGTAGTTACAGGTGGAATTCTTGAGCAAATTGGTTGGGGGGTTATCAGTAACCTTCACATTTTGTTTGCCCTTGCTATTGGGGGAAGTTGGGCTAAAGAGCGTGCTGGTGGTGCTTTTGCTGCTGGTCTTGCCTTCATCTTGATTAACCGTATCACAGGTACTATCTTTGGAGTTACAAGTGATATGCTGAAAAACCCTGAGGCTATGGTCACTACTCTCTTTGGGGGCTCAATCAAAGTTGCTGATTACTTCATCAGTGTTCTTGAGGCACCAGCGCTTAACATGGGTGTTTTTGTAGGGATTATCTCTGGTTTTGTTGGGGCAACAGCATATAACAAATACTACAACTTCCGTAAACTTCCTGATGCCCTTTCATTCTTCAATGGGAAACGCTTCGTACCATTCGTTGTCATCCTTCGTTCAACTATCGCAGCGATTGCGCTTGCTGCCTTTTGGCCAGTAGTTCAAACCGGTATCAATAACTTTGGTATTTGGATTGCCAACTCTCAAGAAACTGCGCCAGTTCTCGCACCATTCTTGTATGGTACTTTGGAGCGTTTGCTCTTGCCATTTGGTCTTCACCACATGTTGACAATCCCAATGAACTATACAGCTCTTGGTGGAACATACGAAATCCTTACTGGAGCAGCAAAAGGTACACAAGTATTTGGTCAAGACCCACTTTGGCTTGCTTGGGTAACAGACCTTGTTAACCTTAAAGGTTCAAATGCTGACCAATACCAACACCTTCTTACAACTATCACTCCAGCTCGTTTCAAAGTTGGTCAAATGATTGGTTCATTCGGTATCTTGATGGGTATCATCGTTGCTATCTACCGCAATGTTGATGCTGACAAGAAACACCAATACAAGGGTATGATGATTGCGACAGCCCTTGCAACATTCTTGACAGGGGTTACTGAACCTATCGAGTATATGTTTATGTTCATCGCAACACCTCTTTACCTTGTTTATGCAGTAGTTCAAGGTGCTGCCTTTGCTATGGCAGATATTGTTCACCTTCGTATGCACTCATTCGGTTCAATTGAATTCTTGACTCGTACTCCGCTAGCTATCAACGCTGGTATTGGTATGGATATCGTTAACTTTATCTGGGTAACTATCCTCTTTGCGGTTATCATGTACTTCATTGCCAACTTCATGATCAAGAAATTCAACTACGCAACTCCAGGGCGCAACGGAAACTATGAAACTGCTGAAGGAGCATCAGAAGATGCGGCTTCAGGTGAAACAAAAGTTGCCACTGCTTCTCAAGCTGTAAATATCATTAACCTTCTTGGTGGTCGTGCAAATATCGTAGATGTGGATGCATGTATGACTCGTCTTCGTGTAACTGTTAAAGACGCAGATCGCGTTGGTACTGAAGAACAATGGAAAGCAGAAGGAGCTATGGGGCTTGTCATGAAGGGACAAGGTGTCCAAGCTATCTACGGACCAAAAGCTGACGTATTGAAATCTGATATCCAAGATATTCTTGACTCAGGTGAAGTAATTCCTGAAACCCTTCCAAGTCAAATGACAGAAGCTCAACAAAATACTGTACATTACAAAGGTGTAACTGAGGATGTTTACTCAGTAGCTGACGGTCAAGTTGTTGCCTTGGAACAAGTGGAAGATCCAGTTTTTGCTCAAAAAATGATGGGTGATGGATTTGCGGTAGAACCAGCCAATGGAAATATCGTATCTCCAGTTACAGGTACTGTATCAAGTATCTTCCCAACAAAACACGCTCTTGGTCTTGTCACTGACTCAGGTCTTGAAGTACTTGTTCATATTGGTTTGGATACTGTAAGCCTTGAAGGAAAACCATTTACTGTTCACGTTTCTGAAGGACAAAAGGTTGCAGCAGGTGATCTTCTTGTTACAGCTGACTTGGATGCTATCCGTACAGCAGGTCGTGAAACATCAACAGTGGTTGTCTTTACAAATGGTGATGCTATCAAATCAGTTAAATTAGAACAAACAGGTTCTCTTGCAGCTAAAACAGCAGTTGCTAAAGTAGAATTGTAATATACTTGGGGGTTGGAAGCTGTTTTCCAACCTCTTGT
>NZ_KQ969552.1:138816-142476 GCF_001578945.1 Streptococcus oralis | reverse complement strand
AAGCTGTTTTCCAACCTCTTGTTTTAGGAGAAAAGCATGAAAATTCTAACACTTAATACTCACAGTTGGATGGAGAAGGAAGCAGAGGAAAAATTCCAAATCTTATTCCAAGACATTCTTGATAAGGATTATAATTTGATTTGTTTCCAAGAAATCAATCAAGAAATGACTTCGCCAGAGGTAGAGGTTAACAATCGCTATCAAGCTTTGCCATCAGCAGAATCCATTCATCAGGATCACTATGTACGACTCCTGGTCGAAAAATTGGCTGAGAAGGGGAGGACCTACTACTGGACTTGGGCTTACAATCATATCGGCTATGACCGCTACCATGAAGGTGTGGCAATCTTATCTAAAACGCCTATTCAAGCACGTGAAATTTTAGTGTCAGATGTAGATGATCCAACGGACTATCATACTCGCCGTGTTGCCTTGGCTGAGACAGAGGTTGAAGGTAAGGAGCTGGCTCTTGCAAGCGTTCATCTCTCTTGGTGGGATAAAGGTTTCCAAGAAGAATGGGCACGGTTTGAGGATGTATTAAAAGATTTGAACAAACCTCTGATTTTAGCAGGTGATTTTAATAATCCAGCTGGTCAGGAAGGCTATCAAGCGATTTTAGCTAGCCTATTAGGATTACAAGACGCGTTTGAAGTTGCGAAAGAAAGAAGTGGTAGCTATACCGTTCCACCAGAAATTGATGGCTGGAAAGGTAATACCGAACCACTACGAATCGACTACGTCTTTACGACCAAAGAGTTGGAAGTAGAGAGTTTACAAGTAGTTTTTGATGGGCAGAATAGTCCACAAGTCAGTGATCATTATGGTTTGAATGCTGTATTGACCTGGAAATAATGAAAGAGGTTGGAATCAGAGGTTCCAACCTTTTATGTAACTCGAAGATTTACTACAGGACTGAGACTCAAATGGGACTACTGCAATAGGACAAAATATGGTATAATTGAAAGGATAGAATCGAGGATAGTATGTTATTTAAGAAATTTCAATTTAAAAATTATATAGTAGAAGCCTTGGAGGAGTTGAAATTCTCAACTCCTACAGAGGTACAAGAAAAATTAATCCCTATTGTACTGGCAGGTCGTGATTTGGTAGGCGAGTCAAAAACAGGTTCAGGAAAGACCCATACTTTCTTATTACCAATTTTCCAGCAATTAGATGAAACTAGCGATAGTGTGCAAGCAGTCATTACTGCACCAAGTCGTGAGTTGGCCACTCAAATCTACCAAGCAGCTCGTCAGATTGCAGCTCACTCAGATATCGAAGTTCGTGTGGTTAATTATGTAGGCGGTACAGATAAGGCGCGTCAGATTGAAAAACTTGCTAGCAACCAGCCACATATCGTTATCGGAACGCCAGGTCGAATCTATGACTTGGTCAAATCTGGTGATTTGGCTATTCACAAGGCCAAGACCTTTGTAGTTGATGAAGCCGATATGACCTTGGATATGGGATTCTTAGAAACGGTTGATAAGATTGCAGGAAGCCTTCCAAAAGACTTGCAATTCATGGTTTTTTCAGCAACTATTCCACAAAAATTGCAACCGTTCTTGAAAAAATACTTGTCAAATCCTGTCATGGAGAAAATCAAAACCAAAACAGTTATTTCAGATACCATTGATAACTGGTTGATTTCGACCAAGGGCCGCGACAAGAATGCTCAGATTTACCAGCTGACTCAGTTGATGCAGCCTTATTTAGCAATGATTTTTGTTAACACAAAAACGCGTGCTGATGAATTGCATGCATACTTGACTGCCCAAGGTTTAAAAGTGGCCAAGATTCATGGAGATATTCCCCCACGGGAGCGCAAGCGGATCATGAATCAGGTGAAAAATCTTGATTTTGAATACATTGTTGCAACGGACTTGGCAGCGCGTGGAATTGACATTGAAGGGGTCAGCCATGTTATCAATGATGCCATTCCACAGGACTTGTCCTTCTTTGTTCACCGTGTTGGACGAACTGGGCGCAACGGACTGCCTGGTACAGCGATTACCCTTTACCAGCCTAGTGATGACTCGGATATCCGTGAGTTGGAGAAATTAGGGATTAAGTTTACTCCTAAGATGGTCAAAGACGGAGAGTTTCAAGATACCTATGACCGTGATCGTCGTGCCAATCGTGAAAAGAAGCAGGACAAGCTTGATATTGAAATGATTGGCTTGGTTAAAAAGAAAAAGAAAAAAGTCAAACCAGGCTATAAGAAGAAGATTCAATGGGCGGTGGATGAAAAACGTCGTAAAACCAAACGTGCTGAAAATCGTGCTCGTGGCCGTGCCGAGCGCAAAGCCAAACGCCAAACATTTTAAGAACAAAATTGGAGCCGAAAGGCTCTTTTTCAATTTAGAGAAAATACTGCAAAAAAAAGTAAAAAGTGATATAATGATGAGGTTATATAGTCCCGATAAGATGGTAGAAATTTCTATCAGTACTTTGTAACTCTATAACAATATTTTTTAAGGGGGGACATTTTTATGTCAGAACGTAAATTATTCACGTCTGAATCTGTATCTGAGGGGCATCCGGATAAGATTGCAGACCAAATTTCAGATGCGATTTTGGATGCTATTTTAGCAAAGGATCCAGAGGCGCACGTTGCTGCTGAGACAGCTGTGTACACGGGTTCTGTCCATGTTTTTGGTGAAATTTCTACGAATGCCTATGTAGATATTAACCGTGTGGTTCGTGATACCATTGCAGAGATTGGTTATACCAATGCAGAATATGGTTTTTCTGCGGAGACGGTGGGAGTTCATCCGTCACTTGTTGAGCAGTCACCAGATATTGCCCAAGGTGTTAACGAAGCCTTGGAGGTCCGTGGAAATGCAGACCAAGATCCACTTGACTTGATTGGAGCTGGAGATCAAGGTCTTATGTTCGGGTTTGCAGTGGATGAGACAGAAGAACTCATGCCTTTGCCAATCTCACTTAGCCACAAGTTGGTTCGTCGTTTGGCAGAACTTCGTAAGTCTGGTGAAATCAGCTATTTCCGTCCAGATGCCAAATCACAAGTTACAGTTGAGTATGATGAAAATGACCGTCCGGTACGTGTGGACACAGTCGTTATTTCAACTCAGCACGATCCAGAAGTTAGCAATGAACAAATCCACGAGGATGTCATTAACAAGGTCATCAAAGAAGTTATTTCAGCGTCTTACTTGGATGATCAGACAAAATTCTTCATCAATCCAACTGGTCGCTTTGTAATCGGTGGACCTCAAGGAGACTCAGGTTTGACTGGTCGTAAGATTATCGTGGATACCTATGGTGGCTACTCTCGTCATGGTGGTGGTGCCTTCTCTGGTAAGGATGCGACGAAGGTGGACCGTTCAGCCTCTTATGCAGCTCGCTACATTGCCAAGAACATCGTTGCAGCAGGTCTTGCTAAGAAAGTAGAAGTGCAATTGGCCTATGCCATCGGTGTGGCACAGCCTGTTTCTGTTCGTATCGATACTTTTGGTACAGGAACAGTAGCTGAAAGCAAACTTGAAAAAGCAGCGCGTCAAATCTTTGATCTTCGCCCTGCTGGAATTATCAAAATGCTGGATCTCAAACGTCCAATTTACCGTCAAACAGCGGCTTATGGACACATGGGACGTACGGATATTGACCTTCCATGGGAACGTTTGAACAAGGTAGATG
>NZ_KQ969552.1:136834-138704 GCF_001578945.1 Streptococcus oralis | reverse complement strand
TCTTATTTTATAGGGATTGAAATCTCAATCAATTTATCTGAATAGATAGTTTTGATATTGGCTTCGTCTACGGTTCCTTTATCTATTTTACGTTTCATGAAAAAGTCTTGGATAATTTCGATTTCAGATTCACGAATAGCCCGGTGTTTGTTTGAAATGAGGATTTCATAGTGAAGCGGCGCTTGTGTAAAAACCACATCGGTGTTTCCTGCAGAATAGACCTCAACAAGTGTTGCGTCTGTGCTTTCTAATTGACTTTTAACGAGATGCGAGTGTGAGTTTGTCGTATTGATGAGCTTCATAGTATACCCTCCTGTATTTCTAACTCTATTATAGCACTTTTTGGATAAAATCGTGTATTTTAGTCAATCCCATGCTGGATTTTCCATGCTTC
This sequence comes from Streptococcus oralis, assembly GCF_001578945.1. GTDB lineage: Bacteria > Bacillota > Bacilli > Lactobacillales > Streptococcaceae > Streptococcus > Streptococcus oralis_Q. The sequence continues at coordinate 138,310 of NZ_KQ969552.1, read as the reverse complement.
AATGCCCCATTTGTGGCTACCACGTTTGAGTTTTTCAATTGCTTCATCAATAGGGAACCAAGCAATATGATTAAAATCTTCCAATGGTTTTTGTACTTCTTGGAAAGAAGTGGCTTCATAGAGATAAGCTGGATTGTAGTAGTAGGTATCACGGTGACGAGAGTAAAAATACTCATCAGCCTGGCCATAGTATTTTCCGATTTTAGCTGTAAAGCCAAGTTCTTCGATTAGTTCTCTCTTCAGTGCCTCTTGATGGTCTTCGCCTGCTTCAATCTCTCCGCCTGGCAAGAACCAAGCACCATTGGGAGCTTGAACTAAGATGACTTGTTTCTTTTCTGCATCAGGAATAACTGCGTAAACGCCATAGCGGGGCTGGTAGGTCACATTCTCTTTTTTTTCACCAAAAGTTGGGTTTGCCATTGCATTTTCCTCGTTCTTTAGTATCTTTATTATTATCATAATGGACGAGGGGCAGGCTGTCAAGAATAAACCAACGAACTAGTGCAGAAAAAGCTACTTTGTCTTGGTTAATCCTTGTCTAGTTAGAATTTCCAGACCTAGCACTATAACTGGTATAATAAAAGAGAGGTGATTTTATGGCAGAATCAAGACTATTTCGTATCCTATATCTACTTTTAGAAAAAGGCAGTACAACGGCTCCTGAGTTAGCTAGATTATTTGAAGTATCTGTACGAACGATTTATCGTGATATTGAGCGGTTGAGTATGGCAGGGATTCCTCTATATTCGATACCAGGGAAGGCGGGCGGGATCTTTTTAATGAAGGACTTTGTTCTGGATCGTACTCTCGTATCGGAGGATGAAAAATTAGAACTTCTGTCAGCTTTGCAAGGGATTCAAGCCTTGACCGATGATAGGCAAGATCTGTTACTTGAAAAATTGGAATCTATTTTTCAAGTTTCTACCAGCCCTTGGATAGAAGTAGACTTGACTGACTGGAGAAAGCGAGAAGGTCAAAAAGAATTATTTGATAACATCAAACAAGCTATTTTTGAGAAAAGACGGCTGGTAATCACTTATCTAGGTGGGGGTGGTCAGAAAACGATTCGTGCAGTTGAACCTTTTAAACTCGTATTTAAAAAGAGAGATTGGTATCTTCATGCCTACTGTTGTTTGAAGGAAGAGTGGCGTTTTTTCAAATTGTCTAGAATTAGGAATTATCACCTAACAACTGAAACTGTGAAGCAGAAAAATGCGCTGGATTCCGTTGATAGTTCAGATCAAGTGGCACATCAAATCGAAGTTTCCTTGAAGTTTAGTCCCAAGCTTGCTTTCCGGGTTTACGAAGATTTTTCAGAAGATGAGATTAGCTTGGGGAAAGATGGATGTTATTATGTCAAGACAGTCCTACCAGAGCATGATAGTCTGTATACTTACCTCCTGTCTTATCTAGATGGGGTGGAAATACTCGCCCCCAATCATCTGAAGAAGGAATTGCTTTCTAGACTAGAAAAAA
>NZ_KQ969552.1:119312-136417 GCF_001578945.1 Streptococcus oralis | reverse complement strand
CATCTGAAGAAGGAATTGCTTTCTAGACTAGAAAAAATCCAAAAACTTTACAAACCTTGACAAAAGATGTCAGGGTTTTAATGCTATACTAGAGATAGAAAGGAGAAGAACCAAATGAAGTACGAATGGAGAAAAGAAGCTAAAGATCTTTATCAAGTGAAGGCTAAGCCCACTATATTGCAGGTATCTGGTCAATCCTATATCGTGATTGATGGTAAAGGCGATCCAAACCAAGAAGATTTTTCAGAACGAGTAGGGGCCTTATATGTCTTAGTCTATGCGATAAAGATGAAGTATAAAAAAGCTCCTCTGGATGAGGTTTGCACTGATTTTACTGTCTTTCCTTTAGAAGGTATCTGGAAAAAGGAGAAGGAAGGAGAACTGGTAAAAAGTGAGCTTTCTTATAGTATTATGATTGGGCAACCCGATTTTATTACGAGAGAACTATTTGAAAAAGCTTTGGAAGAGGTTAAAATCAAGAAGCCAAATCTTCTTTATGAAGCTATTCGTTTTGAAATGATAGAAGAAGGCCAAAGTCTTGCTATGCTTCATATAGGACCTTTTGATACTGAAAATGAGACTTTTGCAGAGATGGAGCATTTTTGTCAACTTCATAAACTCAAAAGAACTTCGGAAGTCCACCGAGAAATTTATCTCAATAATCTTCATCGAACGGAACCGAGCAAATTGAAAACAATTCTTCGCTATCAAGTTCAAGAAGAGAATTAAAAAAAGAACAGGAAATCTTGTTTCCTGTTCTTTTTATGAGGCTTATTCTTCTATTTCAGAAGCAATCTCTTCTGTTTTTTCAGTTTTTTTGGCAGATTTGATTTGAATCTTACCATTGCTTGTCATAACTGCCTTGAGTTCTTTTTCACTTGGGTTTTCAAGGTAGTAGTCTGTGATGGCATCCTCGATATGGTCTTGAATGGTACGACGGAGTGGGCGTGCTCCCATTTTTGGATCATATCCCAAGTCAACCAACTTTTCCTTGACCTTATCTGTCACATCGAGATGGATGTTGTTACTAGAGAGGCGTTTGTTGACATCCGCTAGCATAAGTTCGACGATTTGGAGAAGGTTGTCCTTGCTGAGAGGTTTAAATTCGATGATGCCGTCAAAACGGTTCATAAACTCTGGGCTAAAGAAGTTACCGAGTTCACCGAGAACAGAGTTGGTTCGACCTTCACGAGCTGCCCCAAAACCAACACTGGCTTCGGCCTTACCTGTACCTGCATTTGAGGTCATGATAATAATGGCGTCCTTGAAGCTAACGGTACGTCCTTGCCCATCTGTTAAACGGCCATCGTCCAAGACTTGGAGGAACATGTGCATCACATCTGGATGGGCTTTCTCGACTTCATCGAGAAGGATGAGAGAGTAAGGATTGCGACGAACTTTTTCTGTTAATTGACCCGCTTCATCGTAGCCTACATAACCTGGAGGGGCACCGACTAATTTAGCCACGCTGTGTTTTTCCATGTATTCGCTCATGTCAAAGCGAATCATGCTGTCAGCAGAACCAAAGAGCTCAATGGCTAGTTGTTTGGAAAGTTCTGTCTTACCGACACCAGTTGGTCCGACAAAGAGGAAGCTTCCGATTGGGCGGTTAGGAGTTCCAAGTCCAACACGATTTCGACGGATGGCTTTGGCAATCTTATCGACAGCTTCATCTTGACCAATGACATGAGCTTTGAGGTCGTCTGCTAGATGGATAAGCTGAGATTGTTCCTTTTCTTTGAGTTCTCCAACAGGGATATTGGTTTTCTGCTCAATGATATGTTCAATGGTTTTCTCGCTGATGATTGGAGTATCCTGATCGGTCACCTTGTTCTTTTGCATTTCCTTGTACTTGGCAATCTGATCGCGGAAATAAGCGGCTTTTTCAAAGTCTTCCTCTCGTGTAGCTTGAGCCTTGAGATTTTCAGCCTCAATCAAGCGCTGATCAATCACTTTAGGATCAATAAAGTTCAGCGTCAGATTCATCTTTGAACCAGCTTCATCTAACAGGTCAATAGCCTTGTCTGGTAAGAAGCGGTCTTGGATATAGCGGTTGGAAAGATTTGCAGCAGCTTCGATAGCAGCATCTGTGTACTGAACATGGTGGTAGTCTTCGTATTTTTTTTGAACTCCTTTGAGAATAGTAATGGTTTCCTCGACAGTTGGTTCATCTACCTTGACAGGCTGCATACGGCGCTCAAGGGCAGCGTCTTTCTCAATGATACGGTATTCATTGAGAGTAGTGGCACCGACCATTTGCAATTCACCACGGGCAAGGGCTGGTTTGAGGATATTGCCTGCATCCATATTGCCATCGCCAGCGGATCCCGCACCAACAATCTCATGGATTTCATCGATAAAGAGGATGATGTCCTCACGTTTGCGAATTTCTTCCATAAGCTTTTGCATACGTTCTTCAAATTGGCCTCGAATCCCTGTTCCTTGGACTAGACTGACCACATCCAGACGGATGACCTGCTTGCCTTGGAGTTTGTGTGGTACATCGCCATCAACGATTTTCTGAGCTAGACCTTCGACAACGGCAGTTTTTCCGACACCAGGTTCACCGATAAGGACAGGATTATTCTTGGTTCGACGATTGAGAATCTCGATGACACGGATAATCTCATCATCGCGCCCAATAACGGGATCGATATCGCCACGACGGGCAATCTCAGTTACGTTGATACCAAATTCTTCAAGCAGGCCTTTTTCTTGGCTTGGAGGCGGAGTTTGGGCAGATCCACGATTTTGGGAACCATAACCGCCGTTTCCACCGTAACCTCCACCTGATTGGGTCGGGGGAGTAGGAGGAGTGTTGTTAGAAGGTCTGAAATTGTTCAAATCATTGAAAAAGTCGCCGAAAGAATCAAAGTCATGATTGTTCAAATCCGTCATTCCTTTAAAGAGGGTATTATTTGGATCTGTTTTGATAATTTTATAGCAATTTTGACAGAGATCAATTTGCTTTTGCTGTCCATTGATATTGGTATACAGATGAATTGTTGAGTCGTTAATTTTACAGTTTTGACAGAGCATACATCTACCTCATTTCATTCTTATTCTTGGTCTAAGAAAAAGGTCAAGAATAGTCAAAGTTTTATACTCTCATTATAGCATGATTAAGGTGTAAAGCAAGTAAAAAGATTGGAAAGTGTCAGTTTCTCAGAGAAGCCCTAATGGAAAATTTTACACATGATGGCAAGAAAAAATCCCATTTGTGGAGACAAAAAGGATTCTCGTTCATCAGTCAGGTTTATCCCTGCTGTTTTTATTTAGTAAAGGAGTTCGTAGATCTCCATTGCAATCAAATCAATGCTATCAAAGGTATAAGTTTCACGAGCCTCTACATCGCGAAGGGTGAAGAGTGATCCGTTTTCTTCGTCGTGGCTGTATGCAACTTCTGCGACAACAACACCTTCACGTTCAAAATTACGTTTTAAATTTCCGCCATCTTTTGTCATTGCTTCTAGGCGGTTAATGATTCTAACCAAATGTGATTCCATTTTGATTCTCCTCCATTTCTTATCGTTTCTATTTTACCATAAACAAGAGGTAGTTGACTAGAAAAAAACTGTGATTTCTCGCTATTTCTCTTTTGCATAAAATTATTGGTGAAAATCCGTGAAAAAGATTGAATTTTAATTCAAGATATGTTATAATCATACAATCCGATATTTAGAAAGCTGAGTTTATATGAATTTTTCCTTTTTACCAAAGTATTTACCTTATTTTAATTACGGTGCTCTTATCACTGTAGTGATTTCGATTCTGGTCGTATTTTTTGGGACTATTTTAGGTGTGTTACTGGCCTTTGCTCAGCGATCACGTTTTAAACCGCTCGTTTGGCTTGCAAATGTCTATGTTTGGATCTTCCGTGGAACTCCGATGATGGTTCAGATTATGATTGCCTTTGCTCTTATGCATATCAATGCTCCAACTATCCAAGTGGGAATTTTAGGGGTCGATCTTTCTCGTTTGATTCCTGGTATTCTGATTATTTCTATGAACAGTGGAGCTTACGTTTCAGAAACTGTTCGTGCGGGGATCAATGCGGTTCCTAAAGGGCAGTTAGAGGCCGCATATTCTTTAGGTATTCGTCCGAAAAATGCCATGCGTTATGTCATTTTGCCACAAGCTATCAAGAATATTCTTCCAGCTCTGGGAAATGAATTTATTACCATTATCAAGGATAGTTCCCTCTTGTCAGCGATTGGGGTGATGGAGTTGTGGAATGGTGCAACGACAGTAGCAACAACAACTTATTTACCGTTGACTCCCCTTTTATTTGCAGCCTTTTATTACTTGATTATGACTTCTGTTTTGACAGTAGCCCTGAAAGCATTTGAAAAACATATTGGACAAGGAGATAAGAAATAATGACAGAAACCTTGATAAAAATTGAAGGCTTGCATAAGTCTTTTGAAAAAAATCAAGTCTTGAAAGGAATTGATCTTGAGATTAAAAGAGGGGAAGTTGTGGTGATTATCGGTCCATCAGGGAGCGGGAAATCAACTCTCCTTCGTTCGATGAATCTCCTTGAAGAAGCAAGTAGAGGTAAGGTTATCTTTGAAGGAGTCGATATCACAGATAAGAAAAATGACCTTTTTGCTATGCGTGAAAAGATGGGTATGGTATTCCAACAATTCAACCTTTTTCCAAATATGACGGTGATGGAAAATATCACTTTGTCACCAATTAAAACCAAAGGTGAAAGTAAGGAAGTTGCGGAGAAAAGAGCACAGGAACTGTTAGAAAAAGTTGGCTTACCAGATAAGGCAACGGCTTATCCACAGAGTTTGTCAGGTGGTCAGCAACAACGGATTGCCATTGCACGTGGTTTGGCTATGGAACCAGATATTTTGCTCTTTGATGAGCCGACTTCAGCCCTAGATCCTGAGATGGTTGGAGAAGTTCTAGCTGTTATGCAAGATCTCGCCAAGTCAGGGATGACCATGGTGATTGTGACGCATGAAATGGGCTTTGCGCGTGAGGTAGCAGACCGTGTTATCTTTATGGCGGATGGAGTTGTTGTCGAAGATGGAACACCTGAGGAGATTTTCGATCAAACAAAAGAACAACGGACCAAGGAATTTTTGAGTAAGGTTTTGTAAGACCTCATTTTTAGAAAAAATGGAGTAGGCATCATGGCTTCCAGTAAAGAATATTTAGATTTTATTCTCGAACAGCTATCGGAGCTAGAGGAGATGAGTTATCGTCCAATGATGGGAGAGTATATCCTTTATTATCGTGGGAAGATTATTGGGGGAATCTATGATAATCGTCTGTTACTGAAGCCTGTGAAGGTGGTTTTGAATCAACTGATACAGACTAGGCTTGAACGTCCTTATGAAGGAGCTAAAGAGATGATTTTGATAGAAGACGTTGAAGATAAGTCATTTCTAGCGAGACTGATCAAGGATATGTATGAAGTCTTACCGGCTCCAAAAGTCAAAAAGAAAGCATGACAGATTTACCCAGTATAAATAGGCACAAAAGCTCGATACGAGCTTTTTCTTATAGTTTTTGACTATAAGGTCCATTAGGCAAGAAGTGTTAGAATGGCGAGTTATTTTTTGATATAATAGAGGATATTTGATAGAAAAGAGAAGAGATATGACTCAGATTATCGATGGGAAGGCTCTTGCAGCTAAGTTACAAGGACAGTTAGCTGAAAAGACTGCCAAACTAAAAGAAGAAACAGGTTTAGTTCCAGGCTTGGTGGTGATTTTGGTGGGGGACAATCCTGCCAGCCAAGTCTACGTTCGAAACAAGGAACGGTCAGCTCTTGCTGCTGGCTTTCGTAGTGAAGTAGTGCGAGTTCCAGAGACCATTACCCAAGCGGAATTGTTAGACTTGATTGCCAAATACAATCAAGATCCAGCTTGGCATGGGATTTTGGTCCAGTTACCTTTGCCAAGACATATTGATGAAGAGGCAGTTTTATTAGCCATTGACCCCGAAAAAGATGTGGATGGTTTCCATCCCCTAAACATGGGGCGTCTCTGGTCTGGTCATCCAGTTATGATTCCTTCGACACCTGCAGGAATTATGGAGATGTTTCATGAATATGGGATTGAGCTAGAAGGTAAAAATGCGGTTGTTATCGGTCGCTCAAATATTGTTGGAAAACCGATGGCTCAGCTTCTTTTGGCTAAAAATGCAACAGTGACCTTGACTCACTCACGCACCCATCATCTTGCCAAGGTGGCTGCTAAGGCGGATATTCTGGTGGTTGCAATCGGTCGCGCTAAGTTTGTGACAGCTGACTTTGTCAAACCAGGAGCGGTTGTCATTGACGTTGGGATGAACCGAGATGAAAATGGCAAGCTTTGTGGAGATGTTGATTATGATGCTGTTGCACCACTTGCTAGCCACATCACACCTGTACCGGGTGGAGTTGGTCCTATGACGATTACCATGCTAATGGAGCAAACCTATCAGGCAGCGCTTCGAACACTAAACAAGGACCAGGAAGATGAAATTCGTATTTGACCTGGATGGAACGCTATCTTTTGACTACATGACCATAGATGAGGAGATTCAGCAGGTTCTTTTAAAGGCTGAAGATTATGGGCATGAGCTTGTGTTTGCCTCAGCCCGCTCTTATCGGGATTGCTTGGGTTTATTAGGTTCTGAACTCAGTCAGCGCTTGGTCATAGGGTTGAATGGTGGCGTAGCCTACCATCTGGGGCAGACTATCTTTGAAAGGAATCTCGATGCTAGAGTTTATCAGGCGCTAGTGGATTATTGCCAGACTTATAATCTCCCTTTCTTTGTAGATGATTGCTTTGACTATAGTGGTCAGATTGTAGAGAAGATTCCATTTATTTCCAGTGTGGATCCCCTAAAGGTGGCTCGACATCAGAAACTCGAGGACTTAGGGACTCCGATTAAGGTAGTCGTTTATATGGGTGACCATGAGGATTTGCTTGATGATCTGCTTGGTCAGTTAGAAAGACTGGGGCTGGTTCATCTGTCCTATCATGCGCATGAAAAGTGCCTCTATGTCAACCCCTTGGATACCCATAAGGCGACAACTGTTGAAAAGTTATGTGGGGAGAACTTCATCGCTTTTGGAAATGACCAAAACGATATTGAACTGTTTAAAACATCGCTCTATTCTGTCCAGATAGGAGATTTTGCTGGTCTTACTCCATATGCAGATGAAATGTTAGGGCTAAAAGGAGCTCCTTATCCAGCAGTGGCAGCTAAAATTTTACAGACCTTTGCGGAATTTAAGGGAAAATAGATAGAAGGAGGTTTGGCCCTCCTTTTGTAGTATAATAGAGTGAGAGGGAAAAAACGATGAAAGTGATTGATCAAGCTTTATTAGAAAAAGTCATTATTGAACGTTCTCGTCACAGTCATAAGGGAGATTATGGTCGCCTGCTCTTGCTGGGAGGGATCTATCCTTATGGGGGAGCTATCATCATGTCATCCATTGCTGCTATTAAAAGTGGGGCAGGGTTGGTGACTGTTGGCACGGATAAGGAGAATATTCCGGCTCTGCACAGTCATTTACCGGAGGCCATGGCATTTTCTCTTCAAGACCAGCAATTGTTAGAAGAACAGTTGGAAAAGGCAGAAGTTGTCTTGTTAGGTCCGGGTTTGCGAGAGAATGCATTTGGAGAAGAACTTGTAAAACGGGTCTTTGATAGGCTTGGAAGAGACCAGATTTTGATTGCAGATGGCGGTGCTTTGGGCATCTTAGCAAAAACTTATTTGCCATTTCCATCCAGTCAGCTCATCCTAACTCCCCACCAAAAGGAATGGGAAAGACTGTCTGGTATAGCTCTTGGACATCAAAATACAGAGATGACTGCTAGGGCTCTTTCAGCTTTTCCTCAAGGAACGATTTTAGTTGAGAAAGGTCCAGCGACTCGTATCTGGCAAGCTGGTCAGCCTGAATATTACCAACTGGAGGTTGGAGGCCCCTACCAAGCAACTGGTGGAATGGGGGATACTCTGGCTGGGATGATTGCAGGTTTTGCAGGTCAGTTTCACCAAGCTAGCCTCTATGAGAGAGTGGTGGTAGCGACTCACTTTCATTCAGCTATTGCGCAAGAACTAGCTCAAGAAAACTACCTTGTCTTGCCTACCGAAATTAGTAAAGCTCTTCCGAAAACAATGAAAAAAATATCTCAAAAAGGCAGCTAATACCTTGGTTGTCTTTTTTTGTTGATGTAGCTTTGTTGATATATTTTTCAAATACCTCAGAACCAGGAATCAACTGCTGAACTTGCGTGAAATTCTCACTTTTAAGGTCTGGGTTTTTACTCAAACTCACAAGGAAAGTGAGATTGTTATCAAAGTTGAGGGGTGTCAAATCATGCTTTTTTTGATATAATTTTTAATGATGAATGCGAGAAATGATCGGTATGTGGTCGTTGATTTAGAGGCGACCAGCACCGGAAGCAAGGCAAAAATTATTCAAGTAGGCATTGTGGTGATTGAGAATGGTGACATCATCGATCAGTATGCGACCGATGTCAATCCCCACGAACCCTTGGATTCACATATCAAAGAATTAACAGGTCTGACCGATCAGCGTTTGGCTGCGGCGCCAGAGTTTTCTCAGGTGGCTGGAAAAATTTTTGAATTGGTTAAGGACGGTATTTTTGTTGCGCACAATGTACAGTTTGATGCCAACCTTCTTGCAGAATTCCTCTTTTTTGAAGGATATGAATTGCGTACACCGCGGGTAGATACAGTTGAGCTAGCCCAAGTTCTGTATCCTCAGTTTGAAAAGTATAACTTAGGTATCCTTTGTCAAGAGTTGGGCATTGAGCTGGAACATGCCCATACTGCCCTGTCAGATGCTCAGGCAACAGCTGAACTCTTGCTTTACATGCGTCAAAAACTTTTTGAGCTACCTAAAGGGCTCTTAGAAAGCTTGTTAAACCTTGCAGACAACCTTCTCTATGAAAGTTATCTGGTGATTGAGGAGGTCTATCAGCAACAATCTCTCTTGTCTTCGCTAGACTTGATGGAGCTTCATGGGCTTTTCCTCAAAAAGGAAAGCAAAGGCTTAGTCCCACGAAAGTTATCCAAAGACTTTGCTAAAAATATTTCTTTATTGGGGCTGGAGGAGCGTCCGCAACAGTTGGAATTTGCGGAGAAGATTGAGCAATTATTGGAAGAACACCAGACTTCCTTTATCCAAGCCCAAACAGGACTGGGCAAGACTTATGGTTATCTCCTTCCAGCTTTGAACTTGGAGAGTCAAGCAGGTATCCTAGTGAGTGTTCCGACCAAAATTCTTCAAAATCAAATCATGCAAGAAGAAGGTCGGCATTTAAAAGAGGTCTTCCATATGGAGATTCATAGTCTCAAGGGGCCTCAAAATTACTTGAAATTGGATGCTTTTCACCAAGTCCTCCATCGACCGGAGTCCAATCGCCTTTTCACACGTTTTAAAATGCAACTGCTTATCTGGCTAACAGAGACAGAGACAGGTGACTTGGACGAAATCGGGCAACTTTATCGCTACCAGCACTTTCTGTCAGAACTAGTCCACGATGGCAAGCTTTCAAAGAAAAGTTTATTTGCTACAGAGGATTTTTGGAAACGAGGGCAGGAAAAGGCCAAGACCAGTCGTGTTCTTCTGACCAATCATGCCTATCTGGTCACTCGTTTGGAAGACAATCCAGAGTTTATCGACAACCGTTTGGTGATCTTGGATGAAGCTCAAAAAATGCTGTTATCTCTCGAAAATCTAGCCCAGCAGGCTTATCGCCTTGAGGAACTTATAACCCAGCTTGATAAGTCCTTGGAGACAGAGGAAGATTTGGTTCAGAAACGCTTGCTTGAGAGTATCGGCTTTGAATGTCGTTACTTGATGGAGCACTATCAGTCAGGTCTGAAGAATGGAAAGTGGTTGGATTCTCTTGAACAGTTGCGTCAGCATTTCTCGGAGTTAGCTCTCCCAGAGTATAGAGAAATTGCAAACTTTTTCACCTCGGATCGTGAATTTTGGCTTGCTACAGCAGAGAAATCGAGCAAGGATGTCTTGATTTGTTCAAGCAAAAAAGGCCGCTTTATACTAGCAGACCTATTGCCAGAAGATTGTCGACTCCTAGGAGTATCGGCTACTCTTGAAATCAGTAATCGGGTTTCCTTAGCAGATTTATTGGGATTTCCTGATGCTCCACTTGTTAAGCTTGATGTAGCAAAGCAGGAGCAACAAGAAGTCCTTCTAGTCAATGACTTTCCTCTTGTGACAGAAGTTTCATCTTTTGACTATGCTAATGAAGTGGCGTCTGTCATCCGAAGGATACAAGCCTTTCAAGAACCCATACTGGTCTTGTTTACCTCAAAAGAAATGTTGCTGGCAGTTTCGGACCTGCTCGATCAACCTCATCTGGCTCAGTATAAAAATGGAGAACCAAGCCAACTGAAAAAACGTTTTGAAAAAGGCGAACGCCAGATCTTGCTTGGAACAGGTAGTTTCTGGGAAGGGGTTGATTTTTCAACACATCCTTGCGTGATTCAAGTGATTCCGAGATTGCCTTTCCAAAATCCCCAAGAACCTTTAACCAAAAAATTAAACCAAGAACTGCGCCAAGAAGGGAAAAATCCTTTCTATGATTATCAGTTGCCGATGGCTATCATTCGGTTAAAGCAAGCTCTTGGACGTACTGTTAGACGGCCTGACCAAGGTTCGGTTGCTCTAATCTTAGACAGTCGTGTCGTCAGCAAGCGTTATGGCAAACAAATCGCTCAGGCCTTGTCAAAAGAAAGGGCTGTTCAGGTTCTATCTAGAGAACAGCTAGAGCCTGCTGTAGCTGATTTTCTCCAATCTCGTCGCAATAGAATGAAAGAAAAATCCAAGAAAGAGAAAAGGTAAAAAATATGAAACGTTCCTTCGACTCTCGAGTCGATTATAGCCTCCTCCTACCAGTGTTTTGTTTACTGGTGATTGGAGTAGTGGCAATTTATATAGCAGTTAGTCATGACTATCCAAATAATGTATTACCAATTCTAGGTCAGCAAATTGCCTGGATTGCCTTAGGGCTTGTCATTGGGTTTGTCGTCATGTTCTTCAATACCGAGTTTTTATGGAAGGTGACTCCCTACCTTTATGGCTTAGGTCTAGTCTTGATGGTCCTCCCTCTTGTTTTCTACAATCCGAGTTTGGTAGCTTCTACGGGTGCCAAGAACTGGGTATCGATTGGTGGAACGACACTTTTCCAGCCATCGGAGTTCATGAAGATTTCCTACATCTTGATATTAGCTCGAGTCATCGTACAATTCACTCAAAAACACAAGGAATGGCGACGGACTATTCCCTTGGATTTTCTATTGATTGGTTGGATGGTTTCCTTTACCATCCCAGTCTTGATCCTTCTAGCCCTACAAAGTGACTTGGGGACTGCCTTGGTCTTCGTAGCTATTTTTGCAGGCATGGTTCTCCTTTCAGGTGTTTCGTGGAAGATTATCATTCCGGTTTTTGCGACAGGAGTGACTGCAGTTGCAGGCTTCATGGCTATATTTATAAGCAAGGATGGCCGTGCCTTCTTGCATCAGATTGGGATGCCAACTTACCAGATCAACCGCATCTTGGCCTGGCTCAATCCCTTTGACTTTGCGCAAACAACGACTTATCAACAGGCTCAAGGGCAAATTGCGATTGGAAGTGGTGGCTTGTTTGGACAAGGTTTTAATGTGTCCAATCTCCTCATTCCAGTACGTGAGAGTGATATGATTTTCACAGTGATTGCTGAAGACTTTGGCTTTATTGGTTCGGTCTTTGTCGTTGCCCTGTACTTACTTCTTATTTACCGGATGTTGAAGATTACGCTCAGGTCAAATAACCAGTTCTACACCTACATTTCGACTGGTTTTATCATGATGTTGCTCTTCCATATCTTTGAAAATATCGGTGCCGTGACAGGCTTACTTCCTTTGACAGGGATTCCTCTACCTTTCATCTCTCAAGGGGGCTCCGCAATTATTAGCAACCTCATTGGTGTCGGTCTCCTCTTGTCTATGAGTTACCAGACCAACCTAGCAGAAGAGAAAAGTGGGAAAGTTCCATTCAAACGAAAGAAAGTCGTCCTAAAACAAATCAAATAAGGAGGCCACTATGGCAAAAGTAGCAGTTATCTTAGCTCAGGGTTTTGAAGAAATTGAAGCCTTGACAGTAGTCGATGTCTTGCGTCGAGCAAACATTTTTTGTGATATGGTAGGATTTGAAGAGCAGGTGACAGGATCGCATGGCATTCAAGTGAAAGCTGATCGTATCTTTGATGGTGATTTGTCTGACTATGACTTGGTAGTTCTTCCAGGTGGCATGCCAGGATCAGCTCACCTACGGGATAATCAAGCTCTCATTTCACAGATTAAAACCTTTGATCAAGCAGGAAAGAAAATTGCTGCCATCTGTGCAGCCCCAATTGCTCTTCATCAAGCAGGTGTCCTGAAAGACAAGCACTTTACCTGTTATGACGGAGTTCAGGTGCAAATTACTGATGGAACTTATCAAAAGCAAACAGTGGTTGTGGATGGTAATCTAACGACTAGCCGAGGACCGTCAACCGCACTTGCCTTTGCCTATGAGTTGGTAGAGCAATTGGGAGGAGATGCCGAAAGTTTACGAGTCGGTATGCTCTATCGAGATGTCTTTGAAAATCAACAGTAAAACGAGGGATAAACTCTCGTTTTTGCTTGGAAAAATCTAGGAAATCATCGCTTTTTTCATAAAAAAATGGTATAATGAAGGGTATGAAATATCACGACTATATATGGGATTTAGGTGGTACCCTATTGGATAATTATGAGACTTCTACAGCAGCCTTTGTAGAAACCTTAGCCCAATACGGAATAGAGCAAGAACACGACCGTGTTTACGAAGCCTTGAAGGTTTCGACAGCTTTTGCCATTGAGAAGTTTGTCCCAGACATCGAGAATTTTTTAGAAAACTACAAAGAAAATGAAGCGCGTGAGCTAGAGTATCCAGTTTTGTTTGAAGGGATTCCAGAGTTACTCAAAGACATCTCTGAAAAGGGTGGTCGCCATTTCTTGGTTTCTCATCGAAATGACCAAGTGCTAGAACTTCTTACCAAGACCCAGATAGCTGACTACTTCACAGAAGTCGTGACTGCCAGTTCTGGTTTTAAACGAAAACCAGATCCTGAGTCCATGATTTATTTACGTGATAAATATCATATTACGTCCGGTTTGGTCATTGGTGACAGAAATATTGATGTAGAAGCTGGTAAAGCTGCAGGCTTAGATGCTTATCTTTTTAAAGATGTTGCGAAACTGAGACAAGCAATAGATATATAAGAAAAAGGGAAAAAATGACAGAAGAAATCAAAAATCAACAGGCACAAGATTATGATGCCAGTCAAATTCAAGTTTTGGAGGGGCTGGAAGCCGTTCGTATGCGTCCAGGTATGTATATTGGGTCGACTTCCAAAGAAGGTCTTCACCATCTTGTTTGGGAAATCGTTGATAACTCAATTGACGAAGCTCTAGCTGGGTTTGCAAGTCATATCCAAGTATTTATTGAGTCAGATGAATCGATCACCGTCGTGGATGACGGACGCGGAATTCCTGTGGATATTCAGGAAAAGACAGGACGTCCTGCTGTTGAGACAGTTTTTACGGTTCTTCACGCTGGTGGGAAATTCGGCGGTGGCGGATACAAGGTTTCAGGTGGATTGCACGGTGTAGGTTCATCAGTAGTAAACGCTCTTTCAACTCAACTAGATGTTCATGTCCACAAAAACGGTAAGATTCATTACCAAGAATACCGTCGTGGTCATGTTGTTGCTGATCTTGAGGTGGTTGGAGATACGGTTAAAACTGGAACAACAGTTCACTTCACACCAGATCCAGAGATTTTTACAGAAACAACAACTTTTGACTTTGAAAAATTAAACAAACGTATTCAAGAACTAGCCTTTTTGAACCGAGGTCTTCGAATCTCCATCACAGATAAGCGTGAAGGTCTAGAACAAAGCAAACATTACCACTATGAAGGTGGGATTGCTAGCTACGTTGAATATATCAACGAGAATAAGGATGTTATCTTTGACACACCAATCTACACAGACGGTGAGATGGATGATATTACTGTTGAAGTAGCCATGCAGTACACAACCGGTTACCACGAAAACGTCATGAGTTTCGCCAATAACATTCACACCCATGAAGGTGGTACGCATGAGCAAGGTTTCCGTACAGCGCTGACACGTGTTATCAATGATTATGCTCGCAAGAATAAGCTACTAAAAGACAATGAAGACAACCTAACAGGGGAAGATGTCCGTGAAGGTTTGACTGCTGTAATCTCTGTCAAACATCCCAATCCGCAGTTTGAAGGACAAACCAAGACCAAACTGGGGAATAGTGAAGTAGTCAAGATTACCAATCGCCTCTTCAGCGATGCTTTCTCTGATTTCCTCATGGAAAATCCACAGATCGCCAAGCGTATCGTGGAAAAAGGAATATTGGCTGCCAAGGCTCGTGTGGCTGCCAAGCGTGCGCGTGAAGTCACTCGTAAAAAATCTGGATTGGAAATTTCTAATCTTCCAGGAAAACTAGCAGACTGTTCTTCAAACAACCCTGCTGAAACCGAACTCTTCATCGTCGAAGGAGACTCAGCTGGTGGGTCAGCTAAATCTGGTCGTAACCGTGAATTCCAAGCTATCCTTCCAATTCGTGGTAAGATCTTGAACGTTGAAAAAGCTAGCATGGATAAAATTCTTGCCAACGAAGAAATTCGGAGTCTCTTCACAGCCATGGGGACAGGATTTGGCGCAGAATTTGATGTTACTAAGGCTCGTTACCAAAAACTTGTTTTGATGACCGATGCCGATGTCGATGGAGCCCACATTCGGACTCTCTTACTAACCTTGATTTACCGCTACATGAAACCAATTCTAGAAGCTGGATATGTCTACATTGCCCAGCCACCAATTTACGGAGTTAAAGTTGGAAGTGAAATCAAAGAATATATCCAACCAGGTGCAGACCAAGAAATCAAACTCCAAGAAGCCTTAGCACGTCATAGTGAAGGGCGTTCAAAACCAACCATCCAACGTTATAAAGGTTTGGGAGAAATGGATGACCACCAATTGTGGGAAACAACCATGGATCCCGAACATCGCTTGATGGCGCGTGTTTCGGTAGATGATGCTGCCGAAGCAGATAAAATCTTTGATATGTTGATGGGAGATCGAGTTGAACCACGTCGCGAATTTATCGAAGAAAACGCTGTTTACAGTACACTTGACGTCTAAAAAATGTGGGAAATAGTTCCCTTGGTTTAAAAAATATGATATAATCAATACGATTGTTTCTAGTATAAAAGGAGTTTGATATGTCTAATGGACAACTAATTTATCTAATGGTTGCAATTGCAGTCATTTTGATTCTGGCTTATGTAGCGGTAATCTTCCTACGTAAGCGTAATGTAAACAGATTAACGACCCTTGAAGAAAGAAAAGAAGAACTCTACAACCTTCCTGTAAATGATGAGGTTGAAGCCGTTAAAAATATGCACTTGATTGGTCAAAGTCAAGTAACCTTCCGTGAGTGGAATCAAAAATGGGTTGATTTATCTTTGAACTCATTTGCAGACATTGAGAATCACCTCTTTGAAGCTGAAAGCTACAATAATTCTTTCCGTTTCTTTAAGGCGACTCACAAGATTGATCAAATTGAAAGCCAGATTGGTCTGATTGAAGAAGACATTGCGGCGATTCGTAATGCCCTTTCTGAACTTGAAAAGCAAGAGTCTAAAAATAGCGGACGCGTTTTGCATGCCTTGGACTTGTTTGAAACACTTCAACACACAGTTGCAGAAGATTCAGAGAAATATGGGAAAGCTCTTCCTGAGATTGAGAAACAATTGGAAAATATCCAATCAGAATTTTCTCAATTTGTGACTTTGAATTCCTCCGGTGACCCAGTTGAAGCTGCAGCAATCTTAGATGATACTGAAAATCATATTCTCGCTTTAACGCATATTGTTGATCGGATTCCAGCCCTTGTCGAAATCTTGGCAAAAAATCTACCCGATCAATTGGCAGATTTGGAAGAAGGCTACCGTAAGCTTTTGGATGCCAACTACCACTTTATAGAAACGGATATTGAGTCACGTTTCCAACTTTTACACGAATCCTTGAAGAACAATCAAGAAAACATTCGTCAGTTGGAATTGGACAATGCAGAATATGAAAACAATAGCATCCAAGAAGAAATCAACGCACTTTACGATATCTTCACTCGTGAAATTGCAGCTCAAAAAGTCGTTGAAAGTCTCCTTTCAACGCTTCCAACCTACCTCAATCACTTGAAAGAAAACAATCAGGTACTTGTTCAAGATCTTGAACGCTTGACTAAAACCTACCTTCTTCCAGAAAGTGATGGGAATCATGTTCGTCGTCTTCAAGCGGAATTAGCCTCACTTGATGCTACTGTCATGGAAGTGACAGAAGATCCAAAAGAACCTACACAAGCTTACTCTGTTTTAGAGGAGCAGTTGAGTTCGCTTCAAAGTAATCTAAAAGACATTGAAGACGAACAAGTATCTGTTAGTGAACGTCTAGCTCAAATCGAAAAAGACGACCTCAATGCTCGACAAAAAGCCAATGTTTATGTAAATCGCTTGCATACGATTAAACGCTACATGGAGAAGAGGAACTTACCAGGTATTCCTCAAAATTTCTTGAAACTTTTCTTCACTGCAAGTCATAACACAGAAGACCTGATGGCAGAGTTAGAACAAGCACAAGTTAATATTGAATCGGTTAAACGAATTCTTGAAATTGCGACAAATGATATGGAAGCTCTTGAGACGGAAACATATAACATTATTCAATATGCAACCTTGACGGAACAACTCTTGCAATACTCAAATCGTTACCGTTCATTTGATGAGCGTATCCAAGAAGCTTTCAACGAAGCACTTAAAATTTTTGAAAAAGAGTTTGACTATCAGGCATCATTTGAGAAGATTTCTCAAGCTTTGGAAGTTGCTGAACCAGGAGTCACAAACCGCTTTGTAACTTCATACGAAAAAACACGTGAAGCGATTCGCTTCTAATACCTGAAAAGTACCTCTTTGTCAACTGTAGTGGTGACTTATAGCT
>NZ_KQ969552.1:115631-119092 GCF_001578945.1 Streptococcus oralis | reverse complement strand
CCTGACTTGATGGGAGAGAGAGCGTCTATCAAATTCCTTCATAATGGCAATTCTGGTCGTCATCATAGCCCGATTCAAATGCTGGATAATGTGAAATCTATCGAGAATAATCTTTGCCTTAGGAAAAAGTAGTTCTTGATGGTTGCCTGTCTGTTATTTTCAAGAACGGTGATTCCCTTTCGTGTATGGTAATCCTGCGCAATGAAGGCAAGTTTTCCTTTTAAATCTGTTGTATTCTTAAGTAGTTCCATGTGAATCCTTTCTAATGTGAGTTTGGTTGCTTTTCATTATAGGTCATATGGGACTTTTTTCTACACTCAAAAAGGCTCCATAATGAACTGCGCCCCCAAAGTTAGACAGAAAAAATCTAACTTTTGGGGTGTTTTATTATGAAATTGAGTTATGAAGATAAAGTTCAAATCTATGAACTAATAAAACAAGGACAAAGCTTCAAACAGCTTTCAAAAAGATTTGGTGTGGATGCTTCTAGTCTAAAGTATATGGTGAAATTAATTGACCATTACGGAATAGAAATCATCAAAAAAGGGAAGAATCGTTATTATTCTCCAGAACTAAAACAAGCAATGATAGATAAAGTTCTGCTTGGAGGTTGTTCACTTAGAAGTGTTAGTCTTGATTATGCTCTTCCAAGTAGTGGGATGCTTTCAAATTGGCTGGCACAATACAAGAAAAACGGGTATACTATTGTTGAGAAAACAAGAGGGAGAGTACCTAAAATGGGACGTAAACGGAAGAAAACTTGGGAAGAAATGACAGAACTAGAGCGACTCCAAGAGGAGAATGAACGCTTACGGACTGAGGTGGCTTACTTAAAAAAGTTAAAAGAGCTGGAAGACAGGGACGAAGCCATACAGCGAGAAAGGCAGAGACAATTAGAGAAATGGCTTCAGGAGGATTTCGACTAGATTTACTTCTTGAAGTGACTCGTTTACCTCGCTCAACTTACTACTATCAGTTGAAGGAACTAGATGGGCTTGACAAAGATAAAGATCTTAAAGCTGAAATTCAAGCTATTTTTACTGAGCACAAAGGAAATTATGGCTATCGCCGAATCCATTTAGAATTAAGGAATCGTGGTTATGCGGTCAATCATAAGAAAGTTCAACGCTTGATGAAAATCCTTGGTTTAAGTGCTCGAATTCGTCGTAAACGGAAGTATTCTTCTTATCAAGGAGAGATTGGCAAGAAAGCAGATAACCTTATTCAACGCCAATTTGAAGCATCCAAACCAATGGAAAAGTGCTACACAGATGTGACAGAATTTGCCATTCCAGCAAGTACTCAAAAGCTTTACTTATCACCAGTTTTAGATGGCTTTAACAGCGAAATTATTGCCTATAATCTTTCTACCACACCGAACTTGGAACAAATGAAAATGATGTTAGAGCAGGCCTTCACAGAAGAATACTATGAGAACACTATTCTACATAGTGATCAGGGTTGGCAATACCAACACCAGTATTATCATCGCTTTTTAGAGAGTAAAGGTATTCAGCCTTCCATGTCACGTAAGGGGAATAGTCCAGACAACGGTATGATGGAGTCCTTCTTTGGAATTCTTAAGTCTGAGATGTTTTACGGTTATGAGGAGACGTTTCAGTCAATTAAGCAATTGGAACAAGCTGTTGTAAACTATATTGATTATTACAACAACAAACGAATCAAAGTCAAACTAAAAGGACTTAGCCCTGTGCAATACAGAACTAAATCCTTTCAATAATTATTTGTCCAACTTTTGGGGGTCAGTACATAATCCCCAAAGTGGATTTTTTATTATTTCTTTTAAAAATAGAAGAATATCGATTTATCATTGAAATTATAGTTCCGATTTGATATGATGGAGGTATGAAAAAAAATAGTGAGAAGCGTATTTTCTACGATAAAAAGAGAAATGTATTACTTGCTTTAGTAGGTATTTTAGGTCTTACTATGATCTGCTTAGGTAGCATGCTTGGGTACAAGATTTTGCAGAAACAGTCCTATGAACAGAAAATTGAAACCTTAAAAAACGAAAAAGATCAGCAGTTCAACGCAGGTAGTCAGAGAGACCATTTCCGAAAAGGGCAGGCTGAGGTGATTGCCTATTATTCCCTTCAAGGGGAGGAAGTAATTGCACCTGTTAGAGAAAAGATTAGCCAGGATATCAAAGAAAAGCTGGAAGATAAAGAAGATTTGGTCTTTTATTATGCTGAGCAGTTGGATCCAGTTTTAAAGGGAATTGTTGCTCGCAATATCAGTAAGCAAGTCTATGATCTGTCTGCTTCAAAAGTGGAGGAAAAGGAAAAGATTTCTTTAGGAAAAGTTTTCTTGACAGAAGACGGGCAAGTTTTTGACCTAAGTAAACTTTTTAAAGATGCAAGTAAAGCTAAGGAACTTTTACTGAGTCAAATCAAATCAACTCTAGAAGATAAGAAACTTGACCAGACAAAAATGGATCAGGTCCTAAAAAACTTTACAGACCAAGATTTGTCGTCATGGAGCTTTGATTATAAAGATAGTCAAATCATCCTTTATCCTGCTGCCCTAGAGGAGACTCTGGAGGAAATTGCTTTACCAATATCCAGTTTCTTTGATGTGCTGGAGTCCTCTTATCTATTAGAAAAGGATGCTGAACTTTACCAAGCTTACTTTGCTCAGAAAAATAAAAAAGTTGTAGCCTTGACCTTTGATGATGGCCCAAATCCATCTACAACTACGCAAGCTTTGGATGCATTAGCTAAGTACAATGTAAAGGCGACCTTCTTTGTACTTGGTAAAAATATCGCGGGTAATGAAGAACTTCTGAAACGAATGAAATCGGAAGGACATGTTGTGGGAAACCATAGCTGGGATCATCCCGTTCTTTCTAAATTGTCTCTTGAAGATGCTAAAAAACAAATCACGGATACGGAAGATGCCTTGACCAAGGTTTTAGGTTCGAGTTCTAAACTTATGCGCCCCCCTTACGGAGCGATTACAGATGATATTCGTAATAGTCTGGATTTGAGTTTTATCATGTGGAATGTAGATAGTTTGGATTGGAAGAGTAGAAATGAAACATCTATTTTGACAGAGATTCAGCATCAGGCACGCAATGGTTCCATCATTCTAATGCACGATATTCATGAAGCAACGGTTCATTGTTTACCTAAAGTTATTGAGTATCTGAAGGGTGAAGGGTATGAATTTGTAACTGTCCCAGAGCTACTTAACGGTCGCTTAAAGGTACATGAGATTTACTATGATCGTGCTCAATAAGTATAAAATCTAGAGAGAACTGTCAGGTTTCCCAGAACAATCTCTTTAGATTTTCTTGTATGTGAAAGGAAATAGAATGAAAAATTACCAATTAAATAATGGAGTTTCAATTCCCGTTCTAGGATTTGGAACATGGAAAGCTGAAAATGGAGAGGTAGCCTACCAAGCCGTTTTAGAAGCATTAAAGACTGGCTATCGTCATA
>NZ_KQ969552.1:105684-115530 GCF_001578945.1 Streptococcus oralis | reverse complement strand
TACTGCGGCTATCTATCAAAATGAGGAGAGCGTTGGCCGTGCTATACGAAATAGCGGTATTTCACGTCAAGAAATCTTTGTAACGACCAAACTTTGGAATACCAATCACAGCTATGATGAAGCTCGCCAAGCTTTTGAAGAATCAATGGAAAAACTTGGATTGGATTATCTAGATTTGTATCTTATCCATTGGCCAAATCCAAAACCTTTAAGAGAAAATGATAAATGGAAAACTCGCAATGCTGAAGTCTGGAGAGCGATGGAGGATCTTTACAAAGAAGGCAAGATTCGTGCTATCGGAGTTAGTAATTTTCTCCCTCATCATCTGGATGCTTTGTTTGAGACAGCAAGAGTCATTCCAGCGGTTAATCAGGTGCGCTTAGCGCCAGGGGTTTATCAAGAGGAAGTAGTTACCTACTGTAGAGAGAAAGGAATTCTCTTAGAGGCTTGGGGACCTTTTGGGCAAGGAGAGTTGTTTGATAAGAAAGAAGTCCAAGAAATTGCTGATAAGCATGGAAAATCAGTTGCCCAAATCGCCTTGGCTTGGAGCTTGGCAGAAGAGTTTTTACCGTTACCTAAGTCAGTAACAGCCTCTCGCATCAAGAGCAATCTTGACTGTTTTGGGATTGAACTTAGCAAAGAAGAGCGAGAGGTCCTAAAGACTATCTCGGTGATTTCTGGCGCACCTCGTGTGGATGAGATGGATTTTTAGAAAGTAAGAAAAAGAATTGTAAATTTTCTCTCTTTCTGATATAATAATCAACAAGAAAGAAAGTCTTATGGCGTTCTTCAAGCGAGCTTGGGATAGTGGGAGCCAAGTAGGACAAGGTAAGGAACTGGCGCTTTCTGTCGTATTTTTCAAAACAATGAAGTAATAAATTAGGGTGGAACCGCGTTTCTGACGCCCCTAGTCGCAAGGCTTGGGTGTTGAAATTCGGTTCTTTTTGAATTTCGTCTAATACCTAAGTAGAAAGGAGCATAATGCTTAAAGGATCTTGTTTATGCAAAGCAGTGACCTACACTTTAGATGAGGAATTGTCGGAATTAGTTTTTTGTCATTGCTCATTCTGTCGGAAAGCCACTGCGTCTGCCTATACAGTTAATGCCAAAGTTAGCAGCAAAAATCTAGTATTGTATGGAGAAGAGAATTTGGTTACTTATAGTTCATCTCTAGGGAAACAACGCTATTACTGCCAGAACTGTCACAGTCAAATTTTCACTGCTCAAGAAAATATACCAGAAGTCTGTGCTTTAAAATTAGGTACAATAGATGAATGCGATCAGAATTTACAAACTGTTCCTAAACGTCATATTTTTCAGGATCCAGCTTTTTCTTGGTTGCTTGATAAATAAATTTAAAAAGATAATATAAACTAAAGGAGTATTCAATGTATAAGAAATTAACATTTCACTGCGTCAGCGGCAGAGACCTCCTTACAGTCGGGCTGCCCCACGCTCAGCACTAGAGTGCCTGAGCTAGACGCAGTACTAACTCGTCTTGCCTCGTATAATCGACGAGGCAGACTCGTGTCGCAAGTAATTTATAAAAAAAGGAGTAAATAATGTCTAAAAAATTGACTTTCCAGGAAATCATCCTTACTTTGCAACAATTTTGGAATGACCAAGGTTGTATGCTTATGCAGGCTTATGATAATGAAAAAGGTGCGGGAACAATGAGTCCTTACACTTTCCTTCGTGCTATCGGTCCTGAGCCATGGAATGCAGCGTATGTAGAGCCATCACGCCGTCCTGCTGACGGTCGTTACGGGGAAAATCCTAACCGTCTCTACCAACACCACCAATTCCAAGTGGTCATGAAGCCATCTCCATCAAATATCCAAGAACTTTATCTTGAGTCTTTGGAAAAATTGGGCATCAATCCTTTGGAACATGATATCCGCTTCGTTGAAGATAACTGGGAAAATCCATCGACTGGATCTGCAGGTCTCGGTTGGGAAGTTTGGCTTGATGGGATGGAAATCACTCAGTTTACTTATTTCCAACAAGTTGGTGGATTGGCAACAGGTCCTGTAACTGCGGAAGTTACCTATGGTTTGGAGCGTTTGGCTTCTTACATTCAAGAAGTGGACTCTGTCTATGATATCGAGTGGGCCGATGGTGTAAAATATGGAGAAATCTTCATCCAGCCTGAATACGAGCATTCAAAATATTCATTTGAAATTTCGGACCAAGAAATGTTGCTTGAAAACTTTGATAAGTTTGAAAAGGAAGCTGGTCGTGCCTTGGAAGAGGGCTTGGTTCACCCTGCCTATGACTATGTTCTCAAATGTTCACACACCTTTAACCTGCTTGATGCGCGCGGTGCCGTATCTGTAACAGAGCGTGCAGGCTATATCGCCCGTATCCGTAACTTGGCCCGTGTCGTAGCCAAAACCTTTGTCGCAGAACGCAAACGCCTAGGCTACCCACTTTTGGATGAAGCAACACGAGCTAAACTCTTAGCAGAAGACGCAGAATAGTAAGTAATACTGAGCCTAAAGATCGTTTGAGGCAAGTTGAAGACTTGCTAGAGGGATATGTACCGCCGTACTGTTATGTGGGGATTTTTGAAACCCTACCTATACTCTTCGAAAATCAAATTCAAACCACGTCAGCTTCACCTTGCCGTACTCAAGTACAGCCTGCGGCTAGCTTCCTAGTTTGCTCTTTGATTTTCATTGAGTATTAGGTTCAAAAATTAGTCAGCTAGATCCACTTTGATGAGACTGTTGGAAATCTTGTTTTATTTGGTATAAGATTTCCTTACAGACTCACAAAAGTTAGTTAGCGACGTCCCCAGTACCTAAGGTGCATATCAAAAAAGATTGAAGAAGATGTAAAGGAAAAAACATGACAAAAAACTTATTAGTAGAACTCGGTCTTGAAGAGTTACCAGCCTATGTAGTAACTCCAAGTGAAAAACAACTAGGTGAAAAAATGGCAGCCTTCCTCAAAGAAAATCGTCTTTCCTTTGAAGCCATTCAAACCTTCTCAACACCACGTCGTTTGGCTGTTCGTGTGACTGGGCTTGCAGACAAGCAGTCTGATTTGACAGAAGATTTCAAGGGTCCAGCAAAGAAAATTGCCTTGGATAGTGATGGAAACTTCACCAAAGCAGCTCAAGGATTTGTCCGTGGAAAAGGCTTGACAGTTGAAGATATTGAATTCCGTGAAATCAAGGGTGAAGAATATGCCTATGTTACCAAGGAAGAAGTAGGTCAACCAGTTGAGAATATTGTTCCAGGCGTTGTAGATGTCTTGAAGTTACTGACTTTCCCTGTCAGCATGCACTGGGCTGGAAATAGCTTTGAATACATCCGTCCTGTTCACACTTTAACCGTTCTTTTGGACGAGCAAGAATTTGATTTGGATTTTCTCGATATCAAGGGTGATCGTGTCAGCCGTGGTCATCGTTTCTTGGGAAAAGAAACAAAGATTCAGTCAGCATTGAGCTATGAAGAAGACCTTCGTGCACAGTTTGTAATCGCAGATCCACGTGAACGTGAGCAAATGATTGTTGACCAAATCAAAGCAATCGAAGCTGAACACAGTGTACGTATCGAAATTGATGCGGACTTGCTTAATGAAGTCTTGAACTTGGTTGAATACCCAGCTGCCTTTATGGGAAGTTTTGATGCCAAATACCTTGAAGTCCCAGAAGAAGTTTTGGTGACTTCGATGAAAGAACACCAACGTTACTTTGTTGTTCGTGATCAAGATGGCAAGCTCTTGCCAAACTTTATTTCTGTTCGTAATGGAAACGCAGAGCATTTGGAAAATGTCATCAAGGGAAATGAAAAAGTCTTGGTAGCACGTTTAGAAGACGGAGAATTCTTCTGGCGTGAAGACCAAAAATTGGTCATTTCAGATCTTGTTGAAAAATTGAACCATGTGACCTTCCACGAAAAGATTGGTTCCCTTCGTGAACACATGATTCGTACGGGGCAGATTGCCATTCTCTTGGCAGAAAAAGCTGGTTTGTCAGTGGATGAAACAGTTGACCTAGCGCGTGCAGCAGCTATTTACAAGTTTGACTTGTTGACGGGTATGGTTGGTGAGTTTGATGAACTCCAAGGTATTATGGGTGAGAAATATGCCCTTCTTGCTGGAGAAACTCCAGCAGTTGCGGCTGCTATTCGTGAACACTACATGCCTACATCAGCCGAAGGCGAACTTCCAGAGAGCAAGGTTGGAGCCATTCTAGCCATTGCAGACAAATTGGATACGATTTTGAGTTTCTTCTCAGTAGGTTTGATTCCATCAGGTTCTAATGACCCTTATGCCCTTCGTCGTGCGACGCAAGGTGTGGTTCGTATCTTGGATGCTTTTGGTTGGCACATTGCTATGGATGAGCTGATTGATAGCCTTTATGATTTGAAATTTGACAGCTTGACTTATGAAAATAAAGCAGAGGTCATGGACTTTATCAAGGCTCGTGTTGATAAGATGATGGGTTCAACTCCGAAAGATATCAAGGAAGCAGTTCTTGCAAGTTCAAACTTTGTTGTGGCAGATATGCTAGAAGCAGCAAGTGCTCTTGTCGAAGCAAGCAAGAAAGAAGACTTCAAACCATCTGTCGAATCTCTCTCTCGCGCCTTTAACTTGGCTGAGAAGGCAGAAGGTTCTGACACAGTTGATCCTGCTCTCTTTGAGAATGAAGAAGAGAAAGCCTTGGCGGAAGCAGTAGAATCACTCGTTTTGTCAGGGACTGCAAGTCAGCAATTAGAACAACTCTTTGCGCTTAGTCCAGTTATTGATGCTTTTTTTGAAAATACCATGGTAATGGCTGAAGAACAGGCTGTCCGACAAAATCGTTTGGCTATCTTGTCGCAATTAACCAAGAAAGCAGCTAAACTTGCACGTTTCAACCAAATCAATACCAAATAAAGTCTGTTAAACGGATTAAACCTTATCATAAAGGAGATAAACATGGATCCGAAAAAAATCGCTCGTATCAACGAGCTTGCCAAAAAGAAAAAAACAGAAGGCTTAACTTCTGCTGAAAAAGTGGAACAAGCTAAACTTCGTGAGGAGTATATCGAAGGCTATCGTCGTTCTGTTCGCCACCACATTGAAGGAATTAAAATTGTGGATGAGGAAGGAAATGACGTCACACCAGAAAAACTACGCCAAGTGCAGCGCGAAAAAGGTTTGCACGGTCGTAGTTTAGATGATCCTAACTCATAAAATGAAAGGGGGGTGTAGATGATTTGCGAGCCCCTTTTCTGTTGTAATAAAAAAGGAGCCACTTGGCTCCTTTTTTGGTTTCTTAGTTGCTTGCGCCAGAAGTAGCGTCGGCATCTCCATGACCACCATCTCCATGTCCTCCAGCATCAGAAGCGCCAGAAGTAGCATCAGCATCTCCATGACCGCCTCCTGCAGGGGCAAATGGTCCGCTACCACCCACCAAACGTTGACCGGTAGTTTGTAGATACCAGTCAAGCCATGGTTGGAAGTTAAAGACGATTTCATTGATACCAGCATATGATCCGTCAGGATAGTACATAGCTTGGTAGTTATGAGTATTGATAACACCAGCAGGTGAGCCAGGTACAATAGTACGGATATATTCCTCGTTACCATTGCGGAGGCTTCCAACAACCCATTCGACATTCTTCATACGAGCAGCAGGGAGAGAGTTGTGAACGGTAGATAAACGGCTACCTGATTGAGGTGGTACACGTTTGGCAAACATGGTATCTGGGTCTTGGTGAGCGTTGTTATAGTATAGGAATTGGTTGTTATCGTCAGCATATGTCAATTCAAATGGCATAGCTTTTAAGAACATATCGATTTGGTTAACCGTCAAGATACCGTGGTCAAGTTTAACGTAAGTATCACCTGAGACAGCTCCAACCAGTTCTGCCGCTTTCTCCACCCAATCTGGATCATCTGGGTCAACTCCGGTAATAGTTGTAGCAATTGGTTTTCCGCAGTCCAAGTCTTCTGGTTTGATTGGTTTTGGTTTTTTCAATTTCGAAACGACTCCTACATATTTCACAAAGTTATCTAAACAAGTTTCAAGGAATTTAACAGTGCCTTCGTTGGTGATATTTCCGTCGTTATCAAAAGCTTCCTTAGCTTTACCAAGAAGGAATTCGTTACCTGGAAGTGTATAGGCATTAACTCCTGGTGCATCAAGGATCTTACGAAGATGAACTTGAGCACGTGAAGTTCCTTGATCGTAGTATGAAGCCCCGACAATCATAACGGGTTTGTTTTCAAATGGGTGTACCTCAAACGATAGCCATTCAAGGACAGACTTGAGAGAGGCTGAAATTGTGTGGTTGTGCTCAGGGGTTGCAATGATGACTCCATCTGCACGTGTGATTTTATTATACAAGAGACGCAACTGGAAACTTTCGTCCCATTTTTCGTCTTGGTTAAACATTGGAACTTCATCGATTTCAAGGACTTCTAATTCAAATTTGAGTTTGAAGTTGCGACGGATGAATTCCAAGAGTTTACGGTTATATGATTGATCGTAGTTCGATCCTACAAGTCCTACAAATTTCATGCTTTTGCTCTCCTATCTTACAAATTTTCCCAGTCAAATTCTTCAGCATCCTTACGAAGTAATTCATGTGCATTGCGCAACTTTTCAGTCACTTTCACAAAAATACGGAAGTCATCAAAGATAGCATCAAGTTTATTAATGACATCAAGATCTACTAAGTCACCACTCGGGTTAAATGATTGAAGGGAATGAGAAAGCAAGAATTCATCTGGAAGAACATTTGCCTTAATCTCAGGAGCATTCAAAATCTGACGAAGTTGCAACTGGGCACGTGATGAGCCGAGTGTACCGTATGAAGCACCCGTAATCATAACTGGTTTATTCAAAAGTGGATAGATACCGTAAGATAACCAAGCAAGAGCGCTCATCAATACAGCAGGAATAGAGTGGTCGTACTCAGGAGTACCGATAATCACACCATCAGCTTCCTCAATTTTAGTTGCAATCTCAAGAATTTCAGCAGGAAGTTGCTTATCTGCAGGTTTGTTAAAAACGGGAATATTCTTGATTTCAACGAGTTCAATCTCAGCCTTATCGGCGAAGTGTTTCTGCATGTATTGAAGCAATTGGCGATTTGTAGAACGTTTAGAGTTCGTTCCAACAATGGCAATAAGTTTTAGCATGAGATTTCCTTTCTCTTTTTACATAATACAATTTTGAAGGCCTGAAGAACATGCAAGACGCCCCTCTTTGTCGATGAGGATGGCTTCAATGCCATCTATACTTTCGACTTGCCAGAGGATAGAAGCGCTTCGTTCTCCAAAAAGGCGCGTTGTCCAAATCTCACCATCAACAGATTTATCAGAGATAATCGTTAGGCTAGCGAGATCGGTTTCGACAGGGAATCCTGTCTTACTATCAAAGATATGGTGATAGTCTTTTCCATCTACTGTCAGGTGGCGTTCATAGATACCTGAAGTGACAACGGATTTGTTAGAAGCAGGAATGGTTAGGAGATGATTGCCACGAGGATTTCGCGGATCTTGAATCCCAATCTGCCAGGCTTTCCCTTCTTTGGCTTGGTTATTCCCGATGGTGAGGATATTTCCTCCGAGATTGATCAAGGCAGAGGTGACACCGTGTGCTTTTAAATACTGGGCAACCTTATCTGCACTATAGCCCTTGGCTAAGCAACCTAGATCAAGTTTCATTCCTTTCTTCTCTAAAAAGACAGTAGAGCTAGTCGGATCCAACTTGATAAAATGCGGGTCAACTAAGGGCAAGACAGTTTCGATTTCGTTTAACTCTGGAAGCCGTGCATCTGCAAATCCGATTCGCCAGGTTTGAATCAAGGGGCCAATGCTGATGTTTAGATGGCTAGAGGGGGCTAGGCTATGCTCAAGTCCAAGAGTAATCAGTTCAAATAGCTCAGGATGAACCTTAACAGGTGCGATTCCAGCCTGGTAGTTGATTTCCATCAGTTCGGATTCTTGACTGTTGGCGTTAAAGCGGTATTCAAGCTCCTTGAGCAAATCAAAGGCTCCTTGAAGCAGGGATTTTGCCTGCTTATCCACTAATGAAATCGTGACAGTTGTTCCCATTAGCTGTTCAGAACGAGAACGAAGAGGCAAGCTACCAACTCCTTTCTTCTTATAGGAAATCATTCAAGATAAGTTAGATTAATAGAAAATTTAACCCCTTACATTTTCTTTCCATGTATCTAGCATACCATAAAGTCAGCGTTTTCACAAATAAATTTTAACAAAAAGTCAAGAAATATGCTTAAAAATTGGAAACAAATGAAACGAATAATATAAACGAAGTATAATTTTTTCTGAAAAAAAGAGAATTCTGAGCAAATACCTTGTAAACGCTAACAGTAAATGATATACTAGAAAAGTAAATCAAAAATTAAAGGTAGGAATTTTTCTATGAGTAAAATCGTTGTAGTTGGTGCTAACCACGCTGGTACAGCTTGTATTAATACGATGTTGGACAACTTCGGACATGAGAACGAAATCGTAGTATTTGACCAAAACTCAAATATTTCATTCCTTGGTTGTGGAATGGCGCTTTGGATCGGGGAACAAATCGATGGTCCAGAAGGTCTCTTCTACTCTGATAAAGAAAAATTGGAAGCAAAAGGTGCTAAAGTTTACATGAACTCACCTGTTCTTTCAATCGACTATGATAATAAAGTTGTGACTGCAGAAGTAGAAGGCAAAGAACACAAAGAGTCTTACGATAAATTGATCTTTGCAACTGGTTCAACTCCAATCTTGCCTCCAATTGAAGGTGTTGAAATCGTTAAGGGTAACCGCGAATTTAAAGCAACTCTTGAAAATGTACAATTTGTTAAATTGTACCAAAACGCTGAAGAAGTTATTGAAAAACTTGAAGATAAGAGCAAACACCTTGAGCGCATTGCCGTTGTTGGTGGTGGTTACATCGGTGTAGAGCTTGCCGAAGCTTTCGAGCGTCTTGGAAAAGAAGTGGTGCTTGTAGATATCGTAGACACTGTTTTGAACGGCTACTATGACAAAGACTTCACTCAAATGATGGCTAAGAACTTGGAAGACCACAACATTCGCTTGGCTCTTGGTCAAACTGTAAAAGCAATCCAAGGTGACGGCAAAGTAGAACGCTTGATAACTGACAAAGAAACATTTGATGTGGACATGGTGGTTCTTGCTGTTGGTTTCCGTCCAAATACAGCTCTTGCGGATGGTAAGATTGAACTCTTCCGTAACGGGGCCTTCCTTGTAGATAAGAAACAAGAAACATCTATCCCAGGTGTATACGCTGTTGGTGACTGTGCAACTGTTTATGACAATGCACGTAAAGACACTAGCTACATCGCCCTTGCATCTAACGCTGTACGTACTGGTATCGTGGGTGCTTACAACGCTTGTGGTCATGAACTGGAAGGAATCGGAGTGCAAGGATCAAACGGAATCTCTATCTATGGACTTCACATGGTTTCGACTGGTTTGACTCTTGAAAAAGCCAAGGCAGCTGGTTATAATGCAACTGAAACTGGCTTTAACGATCTTCAAAAACCAGAATTTATCAAACATGACAATCACGAAGTTGCCATCAAGATTGTCTTTGACAAAGATAGCCGCGAAATCCTTGGTGCGCAAATGGTGTCTCGTGACTCTGCAATCAGTATGGGAATCCACATGTTCTCACTTGCTATCCAAGAGCATGTAACAATCGATAAATTGGCTTTGACAGACCTATTCTTCTTGCCACATTTCAACAAACCATACAACTACATCACAATGGCTGCACTTACAGCTGAAAAATAATAGAAACATTGTTTGATATGAAAACAAAAAAGTTGAGAAAAAATTTACTCAACTTTTTTACATGATAAATTGTAAAAT
>NZ_KQ969552.1:103146-104820 GCF_001578945.1 Streptococcus oralis | reverse complement strand
GATGAGTTCGAGTAAATGTTGCACTTATTCTTGCAATTTATCACATGAAATAAACAATAGCAATGTATTGGAGAGCAGATGCTGCTAGGATAAAGAGATGCCAAATCATGTGGAAATAAGGTTTCTTCTTGGCGTAAAATCCAGCTCCAACTGTATAACAGAGTCCACCAGTTACCATAAGACTCCAGAAAATTGGCGTCGTTTGACTGATAATGGCAGGAATGATAGCCAGAACCAACCAGCCCATAATCAGATAAAGAGCAAGGCTGAATTTCTCATTGACCTTTTTAGCAAAGATTTTATAGAGGATGCCAAAGATGGTCGTTCCCCACTGAATGGCAATGATCAGATAGCCAAACCAGTTATTCATCAAAGTCAATACGACCGGCGTATAAGAGCCTGCGATAGCCACATAAATCATAGAATGATCGATGATTCGCAAGACGTATTTGTGGGTCGAACCATAGGCCATAGAGTGATAGATGGTTGACGAGAGGAACATGAGAAAGAGACTGATAACAAAGATAGAAACACCAAAAGATGATAAAAATCCATGTGCTTCATAACTATAGGTGGATGAAATAGGGAGCAAGATGAGCATGATAACGGCACCTACAGCATGGGTCACGCTATTAGCAATTTCCTCTCCAAAACTGAGTTTTTTACTGAGCTTTAGACGGGTGTTCATTGAATTTCCTCCTTGTCTTTACTAAGGATTAAGTCTAGAGTTTGATGATAGAGTTTAACCGTTTGACAGCTAGTTTGGATAATAGGATTTTCTGGATCAATCCCATGGTTCATGTAGTCTACAAAAGCATCGTAGAGCTGGTCTGAACTCGCTTGAGTTTGTAGAGTATTCAGTGTCTGAGCAATTTCTTGGATCGAAAAGACAGACTTGAGAGTGGTGATGGCAATTAAACGGGCAATTTGTTTGCGTTGGTATTTTTTCTTGTCTGGCTTTGTCAGGTAACCATGTTTGACATAGTTATTGACCATGGATGCTGTTAGACCCTTGTCCTTATCTGGAGAGATAGGGGCACAGACTTGATTAACATAAAGTAAAACCTGATCCAGATAGAGGTCAATGTTTGGAATATCTTCCCATTTTGGGTAGGAAAAGTTAGAATCCATTTCCAACTCCTTTTTATCTAGTTTCGATAACTAGATTATAAAATAATAAAAAACAAAAGTCAAGTTTCAACTGCTTGTAGAAAGCTTTAAATTATGCTATGATGAGAGAAAATAGTTAGAAATGAGGGGAAAAGATGGAGATTCGTTTAGCTTTTCCAAACGAAGTAGATGCGATTATGCAGGTGATGGAGGATGCCAAAAAGTGCTTAGCCAAGTCTGGTAGCGACCAGTGGCAAAATGGCTATCCAAATGCGGATGTTATTATCGATGATATCATCTCAGGTCAAGCCTATGTGGCCTTGGAAGAAGGAGAACTACTAGCCTATGCTGCTGTGACCAAGAGCCCAGAAAAATCCTATGAAGCCATTTATGAAGGGAGTTGGCAGGGGGGAGAATCAGAATATCTGATCTTTCACCGTATCGCTGTGGCAGCAGATGTCCAAGGACAAGGTGTTGCTCAGACTTTCCTAGAAGGCTTGATTGAAGGTTTTGATTATCTAGATTTTCGTTCAGATACACATGAAGAAAACAAGGCCATGCAGC
>NZ_KQ969552.1:99087-103126 GCF_001578945.1 Streptococcus oralis | reverse complement strand
CTAGGATTTCAGCAGGTCGGAAAAGTTCCGGTTGATGGGGAACGTTTGGCCTATCAGAAACTAAAAAAATAGAAGCAGAATAAGTACGCAAAAATGCTCTACCCGTCGCCAATTGGAACCTTATCCTTGGTTGCTGACGAGCAATATCTGTATGGCATTTGGGTACAGAACCAAACTCATTTTGAGAGGGGATTAGGGGATGAAACGATAGAAGAAGTTGTTAGTCATCCTGTATTAGAGCAAGTTATTTCCTATTTAGATACTTACTTTGATGGATGTGCTCAAGATTTGTCTTCCTTGCCTCTGGCTCCTATTGGAACAGATTTTGAAAAGCGAGTCTGGACTTACTTACAGGCCATTCCTTATGGTCAGACAGTTACTTATGGGCAAATAGCGCAAGACCTGCAGGTGGCTTCTGCTCAAGCGATTGCTGGAGCAGTGGGGCGCAATCCTTGGTCCATACTCGTTCCCTGTCATCGTGTGCTGGGGTCAGGCAATCGCTTGACAGGCTATGCATCGGGAGTCGAGAAGAAAGCCTGGCTCTTGCAACATGAAGGTGTAGCATTTCAAGAAAATAAAAAATAGAAAGAAAAGAAAATGTTAGAATTTATCGAATACCCAAAGTGTTCAACTTGTAAGAAAGCAAAAAATGAATTGGATAAACTTGGACTGGGATACCAAGATATCCACATCGTAGAAGAAACACCAAGCGAAGACGTGATTTTGAACTGGTTGGAAACTTCCGGTTTTGAAGTGA
Organism: Streptococcus oralis; assembly: GCF_001578945.1. Classification (GTDB taxonomy): domain Bacteria; phylum Bacillota; class Bacilli; order Lactobacillales; family Streptococcaceae; genus Streptococcus; species Streptococcus oralis_Q. The sequence goes on along the minus strand of NZ_KQ969552.1, from coordinate 102,369 downwards.
AACAATTTTTTAATACTAGCGGGATTAAATACCGTGAACTGGGTCTAAAAGATAAGGTGGGAAGTTTGTCAAAACAAGAAGCAGCCAAGCTTCTAGCGAGCGATGGTATGTTATTGAAACGTCCAATTTTGGTGGAGAATGGTGCTGTCAAACAAATCGGCTATAGAAAACCCTATGAGGACTTAGGTTTGAGATAGTTTTTATTTATCTCCTTGATAGGTTTGAGATAGTTTTTATTTATCTCCTTGATAGGTAAAATATATAGCCTCCCTGTTTTAAAGTGTGATAAACTAGAAGATAGACAAAATCTGATCAGCCCGTAGCAAATAATTTGCTTGCGAGCAGAAGTATGATAGAATGAATCATTATCAGGAGAGGATGTTTTTATGACTGTTACAACATTTTTAGCATCAGATTGGTACCAAAGTTTGATGCAACTCATTCCGGATGGTAAGCTTTTTAGTTTGCGTTCGGTCTTTGATGGAATTCCAAGGATTGTCCAACAACTGCCGACAACCTTGATGTTGACGCTTGGGGGGGCTCTCTTTGGTTTAGTACTAGCCTTGATTTTTGCCATTGTGAAAATCAATCGAGTAAAGATTTTATATCCCTTGCAAGCCTTTTTTGTCAGCTTTTTAAAAGGCACACCAATCCTAGTCCAACTTATGTTGACCTACTACGGTATTCCTTTAGCTCTGAAAGCCATCAATCAACAGTTGGGAACTGGTTTCAATATCAATGCGATTCCAGCAGCAATTTTTGCAATTGTGGCCTTTGCTTTTAATGAGGCGGCTTATGCAAGTGAAACGATTCGTGCAGCCATCCTTTCAGTTAATCCAGGTGAAATTGAGGCGGCACGCAGTTTAGGTATGACGCGAGCACAAGTTTATCGTCGCGTGATTATTCCAAATGCGGCCGTTGTGGCGACACCGACCTTGATTAATTCCCTTATCGGTTTGACCAAAGGGACTTCACTTGCCTTTAGTGCAGGTGTTGTGGAAGTCTTTGCTCAGGCTCAGATTTTAGGTGGAGCCGATTATCGCTATTTTGAACGTTTTATCTCCGTTGCCCTTGTTTATTGGGTAGTCAATATCGGAATTGAAAGCCTCGGCCGTTTCATCGAGAGAAAAATGGCTATCTCAGCGCCGGATACAGTGTCTACAGATGTGAAAGGAGACCTTCGTTAATGATTAAGATTTCGAATTTAAGCAAATCCTTTTCAGGACAAACTGTCTTGGATCATCTGAACTTGGATATCCAAAAAGGTGAGGTAGTGGCTTTGATTGGTTCATCTGGAGCGGGGAAATCAACCTTTCTTCGTAGTTTAAACTACCTTGAAACTCCAGATAGTGGAACGATTCAGATTGACAATTTTAAAGTTGATTTTTCTCAGATTAACCAAGAAGAAATCCTAACCCTTCGTCGCAAGTTATCTATGGTTTTCCAACAGTTTAATTTGTTTGAACGTCGCACGGCCCTTGACAATGTCAAGGAAGGTTTGGTTGTTGTGAAGAAATTATCGGACGAGGAAGCGACAAAAATCGCCAAGGAGGAGTTGGCTAAGGTTGGACTTTCTGACCGTGAAAACCATTATCCTCGCCACTTATCAGGTGGGCAAAAGCAACGGGTTGCACTCGCGCGTGCGCTTGCTATGAAACCAGATGTCTTGCTCTTGGACGAACCAACCTCAGCCCTTGACCCAGAATTGGTCGGTGAGGTAGAAAAGTCTATTGCAGATGCTGCCAAGTCAGGTCAGACCATGATTTTGGTCAGTCACGATATGTCTTTTGTAGCCCAAGTGGCAGACAAGGTTTTATTCCTAGAAAAAGGGAAAATCATCGAGTCCGGCACACCGGATGAAATCATCAATCATCCGAAAGAAGAACGGACAAAAGAATTCTTTGCTAGTTACAAACGGACTTATATTTGATATAATAGAAAAAGGAAAACTCAGTTAGTTGGACTAGCTGAGTTTACTCTTTAAAAAAGATAGAAACGAGAGAGATCATGCTACTGCATCTATTTTCTTTGTATTTCGAGAGTTTGATCTTAACGACCATCCTTGTCGTGATTTTTCTGGGGATTTGGATTGGATTGAGAGCCATGTCTGGTGTGGACAAGACAGCCAAAGCTCGCCAAGCTCATCTCTATGATATGATTATGATTGGAGTTCTGGTCGTTCCGGTGTTATCCTTTGCCGTCATGAGTTTACTCTTGGTTTTCAAGGCATAATCCTTGCGTGACTAGCAAGAATGAGTTAGAATAAAGATAGTTACAACAAGAAAGAAGGAATCGAAATGTACGATACGATTATTATCGGTGCTGGACCTGCGGGAATGACCGCTGCCTTATATGCCGCTCGCAGCAATCTGAAAGTGGCTTTGATTGAAGGTGGTCTGCCAGGCGGGCAAATGAACAACACATCTGATATTGAAAACTATCCAGGTTATGCCAACATCAGTGGACCTGAATTGGCTGAAAAAATGTTTGAACCACTTGAAAATCTTGGAGTGGAACATCTTTATGGCTATGTTGAAAATATTGAAGACAAGGGTGACTATAAAAAGGTAATCACTGATGATCAAGTTTACGAAACCCGTACTGTCATCGTGGCAACTGGGTCAAAACACCGTCTCTTAGGTGTTCCCGGGGAAGAAGAACTGAACAGTCGTGGTGTCTCTTACTGTGCAGTCTGTGATGGTGCTTTCTTCCGTGACCAAGATTTGTTGGTAGTTGGTGGTGGAGATTCAGCGGTAGAAGAAGCTCTCTTCTTGACTCGCTTTGCTAAGACTGTCACTATTGTTCACCGTCGTGATCAACTTCGTGCCCAAAAAGTTTTGCAAGACCGTGCCTTTGCTAATAAGAAAGTCAACTTTATCTGGGACTCTGTCGTCAAGGAAATCAAAGGTGAAAACCGAGTAGAGTCAGTTGTATTTGAAAATGTGAAAACAGGTCAAGTAACAGAGCAAGCCTTCGGTGGTGTCTTTATATATGTTGGTTTGGATCCTGTTAGCGATTTTGTCAAAGATTTGAATATCCAAGACCAGACAGGCTGGATTGTGACAGATAACCACATGAAGACTCCCGTTGACGGTATCTTTGCGGTTGGGGATGTTCGCCAGAAAGACCTTCGCCAAGTGACAACAGCAGTTGGAGATGGGGCTATCGCTGGTCAAGAAGCCTACAAGTTTATCACCGAACATAGTTAATACACTTCGAAAATCTCTTCAAACCACGTCAGCTTCGTATGGGTACTGACTTCGTCAGTTCTATCCACAACCT
>NZ_KQ969552.1:93595-99067 GCF_001578945.1 Streptococcus oralis | reverse complement strand
AGCTTCCTAGTTTGCTCTTTGATTTTCATTGAGTATAATCATAATAAAGTTTCCAATCAGATGACTGGAAACTTTTTTATAGTCTATTTCGGAAAACTTCGTACATGAGAATGGCTGCAGCAACACTGGCATTGAGACTTTGAACATGCCCATTCATCGGAATGGTAATCATTTCATCGACCTGTTTTTTGATATTGCTAGAGATGCCTTTTCCTTCATTTCCGATGATGAGGGCGATTTTTCCTTTTGTATTCCACTTGTGGCAAGGAGTACCGTTCATATCCGTTCCAAAGGTCCAGAAGCCTTCAGCCTTGAGTTTGTCTAGGGTTTGACTGAGGTTGGTAACTCGGGCAATCGGTACATGCTCAATAGCACCTGTGGCCGTTTTGGCAACGACAGGAGTCACTCCGACAGCACGGTGCTTGGGAATGATGACACCTGAAACATTGGTCGCATCAGCAGTCCTTAAGATAGAACCTAAGTTGTGAGGGTCAGTTAGACCATCCAGAATCAACAGAAGTGGATTTTCTTCTTGTCGTGTTTTGGCAAGGATGTGATCCAGCTCGCTATAGGCAAATTCGGACACTCGTAGAACAAAACCTTGGTGGACAGCGCCTTCGGTCATTTCAGAGAGGGATTTTTTCGAAGTCCAAGAAATGGACACCTTCTTTTCAGTAGCCAGTTCCTTGACTTTCTCAACATTCTTTCCCCTTAAATCTTCTTGGAGATAGAGTTTGTTTCCTGTATTTGCAAGGAGGGCTTCGGTAACGGCGTGGACGCCATAGACAATATCATTTGTTTTCATGCCTCTATTATAACACAAAACCCCGTCTTGCAACGGGATTTTCTTTATTCGAGGATGAGGAGTCCATCTTTAACAGCAAAGGGATCTTTTTCATTGATACGATCGTAAAACATGATTCCGTTTAGATGATCAATTTCATGTTGGACAACGATAGAGTTGTATCCTTTGAGCTTGATACGGTGTTTTTCGCCGTCCTTGTCAAAGTAATCAACAGTAACACGGGCATGGCGGACAACATAGCCAGGCACGTTACGGTCAACAGAAAGGCAACCTTCTCCTTCGCCAAGAGCAGCATCTTGAACAGAGTGAGAGACGATTTTTGGATTGTACATAATGGCTTGCAAATCGTAGGCTTCCTGTGGAGTTTCGCCTTCTTCTACAATATTTGGGACCAAGACGGCAATAACGCGTTTTGAGATATCCAGCTGGGGTGCGGCAAGTCCAACACCACCACGCAGCCCCATTTTCTCAGCCATAACAGGATCTTGGGAATGTTTGAGGAATTGCATCATCTTTTCGCCAAGTATGATTTCCTGGTCAGACACTGGGAAAGTGACCTCCTCAGCAACTGCGCGAAGAGTTGGATTTCCCTCGCGGATAATATCGTTCATATCAATTAAGTGAGCAGCTTTTGTAATACGTTCTATAGCAGACATTTTCTCTCCTTTCATTACCTCTACATGATAACACAAAATAGACGAGAAAGAAAGTCACAGAAGTTCCTAAAAAATAATATAATAAACGGTATTCCCCTTTTGTCTGTGGTATAATAAAAGAAAAGACTTGCAGTAAAAGCAAGGGGGGATAAAGATGGAAAAGCGGCAAGATAGACGGTCTCATGATTCTCTTTATGAGGTGTGGAAGACTTGTGTTGATTTTTTTCGGAATTACAAATCTTGGACCAATGCCCAGTTTATTATTGTGTTATTGCTTGCAGTTGCCTTGTCCATGGGATTGAACTTGCTGGTTCGAGCAGTACAAGGTAACAAGGTAACAAGTTCTAACAGTCAGACTACGACGTCTAGTCAGTCCAAGGAAAGTCAATCTGGTGAAACGACAGCCCGTATCATGGCAAATGGTGACCTTCTTTATCATATCCCTATCTACCGAACAGCTCTTAAAGAAGATGGAATCTATGATTTCCATGAAAATTTTGAATATGTGAAACCATGGCTCAAGCAAGCGGATTTGGTAATTGGTGACTTTGAAGGAACGGTGAACAAGGACCACTACTTGGCAGGTTATCCCCTCTTTAATGCACCAGGAGAAGTCATGGATGCGATCAAGGATGCAGGCTATCAAGTCTTAGATTTGGCTCATAATCATATTTTGGATTCTCAAATTGAGGGAGTGGTTTCAACGGCTCAAGCTATTGAAAAGGCTGGAATGACACCCATCGGAGTCTACACACATGAATCTCGTGACCAAGCTCCTATAGTCATCAAGGAAGTCAATGGTATCAAGATAGCTCTCCTGGCCTATTCTTACGGTTTTAATGGCATTGAGCAGCATATCTCTCAAGAGGACTATAATCGCTATCTTTCTGATTTGAACGAAGACAAGATGAAAGCGGAAATCGAACGTGCAGAGAAGGAAGCGGATATTACCGTTATTATGCCTCAGATGGGAGTTGAGTACCAGCTAGAACCAACGGAAGAACAAAAGGCTCTCTATCATAAGATGGTGGATTGGGGAGCCGATATTATCTTTGGAGGGCATCCTCACGTCGTTGAACCTGCTGAAACAGTTGAAAAAGATGGTGACAAAAAACTGATCATCTACTCCATGGGAAATTTCCTCTCAAATCAGCGCATTGAAACCATGCAAGATGAGGAAAATGCCAAGTGGACGGAGCGCGGTGTTCTCATGGATGTGACCATTAAGAAAAAAGATGGAAAGACAAGGATTGAAACTGCCAAAGCGCATCCGACTTGGGTCAATCGAATACCCAAAGGGACTTACTCTCCAGAAGGTTATCCGCTCTTCCTCTATCAGACCTATATCCTAGAAGACTTCATCGAGGGGGGCAGTCACCGTGACAAGTTGGACGAGGCGACAAAGGAACGAATTGACACGGCCTATAAAGAAATGAATGAACATGTAGGGTTGAAGTGGTAGGTGCTCACCCTAAAGGAGATATGATGACGATTAAATTAATTGCAACAGATATGGATGGAACCTTGCTAGACCCGAGGGGGCAGCTGGATCTGCCCCGCTTGGAAAAGATTTTAGATCAGCTGGATCAAAGGGATATCCGTTTTGTCATTGCGACGGGGAATGAAGTTCACCGTATGAGACAATTGCTTAAACATTTGGCGAGTAGAGTAGTTCTAGTAGTTGCCAATGGGGCGCGTATTTTTGAAAATGATGAACTGATTCAAGCGCAGACCTGGGATGATGCTATGGTTGACAAGGTTTTAGCTCATTTTAAGGGGAGAGAATGCCGAGATCAGTTCGTCGTCACCAGTATGAATGGAGGTTTTGTCAAGAAAGGAACTGTTTTTACAGAACTTAATAAATTTATGACCCCAGAGATGATTGAAAAACTCTATCAACGAATGAATTTTGTGGAAGACTTGCACACAGATCTCTTCGGTGGAGTGTTAAAGATGAGTATGGTCGTCGGTGAAGAACGCTCTGGTTCTGTTTTGCAGGAAATCAATGATCTCTTTGATGGTCGTGTGAGAGCTGTTTCTAGCGGTTATGGTTGTATCGATATCCTACAGGCTGGTGTTCACAAGGCTTGGGGATTGGAAGAATTACTCAAGCGCTGGGATTTGCAATCGGAACAAATCATGGCTTTTGGTGATAGTGAAAACGATGTTGAAATGCTAGAACTGGCGGGGATTGCCTATGCTATGGAAAATGCAGATGATGAGGCCAAGGCAGTTGCGACTGCCCTAGCTCCAGCGAACAGCCAGGCAGGTGTTTATCAAGTTCTAGAAAATTGGTTAGAGAAAGAGGGATAGGGTGGCAGTACAGTTATTAGAAAATTGGCTCTTAAAGGAGCAAGAAAAGATTCAAACAAAGTATCGTGAATTGAATCAAGTTTCTGTCCTAGAGCCAGATATCATCTTTATTGGTGATTCGATTGTGGAGTATTACCCTCTGCAAGAGTTGTTTGGGGCTGCCAAGACGATTGTTAATCGTGGCATCCGAGGCTACCAGACGGGACTTTTGCTAGAGAATCTTGATGCACATCTGTTTGGTGATGCTGTGGATCAAATTGTTCTCCTAATTGGGACAAATGATATCGGAAAAGATGTCCCTATGAATGAAGCCTTGGATAATCTTGAGCGTGTGATACAATCAATTTCCCGAGAATATCCGCTGTCACAGATAAAGCTCCTTTCCATTTTGCCAGTCAATGAAGGAAAAGAATACAAGCAGACAGTTTATATTCGTACCAATGAAAAGATTAGGGAGTGGAATCAGGCTTATGAAGCTCTAGCTTCCGCCTATATGCAAGTAGATTTTCTACCGATTTATGATAGTTTGACAGATTCAGAAGGACAACTTCAATCAGCCTATACCACAGATGGCCTCCATCTAAGTGTGGCAGGTTATCAAGCCTTGTCAGATGCTTTGAAAACATATCTTTTCTAAAGAATCGACTTAATTTTGCATTTTTGATTTAGATAAGGTATAATGGTTTTATTGTTTTTTGGGGTCGTTACGGATTCGACAGGCATTATGAGGCATATTTTGCAACCCGTGTGGCGACGTAAACGCTCAGTTAAATATAACTGCAAAAAATAACACTTCTTACGCTCTAGCTGCCTAAAAACCAGCAGGCGTGACCTGATTTGGATTGCTCGTGTTCAATGACAGGTCTTATGATTAGCGAGATACGATCAAACCTTGTCTAGTGGTTTGATAAGAGATTAATAGACTCGCAGTTCCTAGGCTTGAGTTATGTGTCGAGGGACTGTTAAAACAATACATAACCTATGGTTGTAGACAAATATGTTGGCAGGTGTTTGGACGTGGGTTCGACTCCCACCGGCTCCATTATTCCTTTGCATTCTTTCGCATTCCTTGGTAAAACGTTGTTAAATCAACGTTTTTTATTTTTGTCTTTGGTATTCCTTGGTATTCTTTTTCAAAAAAGGCAGACCCTAAAACAGACCCTCTTTTTGAAGAAGGTCTGTCGTATTCTAGAAATCTATATCCTTTTGTTTTATGAAATCATATAGTGTTTGTATTATTTGATTTTTAAATGCTTGCGATAAAAAAACTGCACCGAAATGCAGTTTTTGTTTTTCTACGGAAGACATGGGATTCGAACCCACGCACGCTGTTACACGCCTACCGCGTTTCCAACACGGCCTCTTAAGCCTCTTGAGTAATCTTCCAATACTTACTCAATAGTCTACCATAAAGTCTCTTATCTTGCAATAAAAATTCTAGAAATAAGAAAAATGATGGAATTTGAAAGAAAATGACAAAAACTGCTTGACTTTGGCAGAGAATGTGCTAGAATGAATAGTGTAAACGATAACAGGAGGTGATTTGGTGCTAAAAGCTGAGCGGAAGCAACTGATTTTAGAGGAGTTAAATCAATATCATGTAGTTTCCCTAGAAAAATTGGTTAGTCTATTAGAAACATCAGAATCAACGGTACGAAGAGATTTGGACGAGTTGGAGACGGAGAACAAGCTTCGCCG
>NZ_KQ969552.1:91925-93330 GCF_001578945.1 Streptococcus oralis | reverse complement strand
GGTGCAGAATTGCCCCACTCCTTGCGGGAAGAAGAAACCATCCAAGAAAAATCTATCAAAAACCTTCAAGAGAAGAAGTTGCTAGCTCAGAAGGCAGCCTCTCTTATCAAAGAAAGAGATGTTATCTTTATCGATGCTGGCACAACCACAGCTTTTTTGATCAAGGAATTGACAAATAAGAACATCACAGTTGTGACCAACTCCATTCACCATGCGGTTCAGTTGGTTGAAAAACAGATTCCGACTGTCATGGTTGGAGGAAGTGTCAAGATGGCAACAGATGCATGTATTGGTGGTGTGGCTCTTAACCAGATTAATCAATTGCACTTTGACCGTGCTTTTATCGGGATGAATGGTGTAGACGATGGTTATTATACGACTCCAGATATGGAGGAGGGAGCTGTGAAGCGTGCTATTTTGGAGAATGCCAAACAAACCTATGTCTTGGTTGATTCGTCTAAGATTGGACAAACTTGCTTTGCCAAGGTAGCACCGCTTAAACGCGCTATTGTCATCACAAGTCAAGGGCATGAGCTCTTGCAGGCTATTAAGAAGAAAACGGAGGTAATAGAAGTATGATTTATACAGTCACACTCAATCCATCCATTGACTATATCGTTCGCTTGGACCAAGTCCAAGTCGGCAGTGTCAATCGTATGGACAGTGATGATAAGTTTGCTGGTGGGAAAGGAATCAATGTCAGTCGTGTTTTGAAACGCTTGGATACTCCTAATACTGCGACTGGATTTATTGGAGGCTTTACTGGTAAATTTATCACAGATACCCTTACAGAGGAAGATATCGATACTCGTTTTGTCCAAGTAGCAGAAGATACTCGTATCAATGTCAAGATTAAAGCAGACCAAGAAACGGAAATCAACGGAACAGGCCCAACTGTCGAACTGACTCAGCTGGAAGAATTAAAAGCTATTTTATCTAGTTTGACTGCAGAAGACACGGTTGTGTTTGCGGGTTCAAGTGCTAAGAACCTAGGCAATGTTATCTATAAGGATTTGATTGCCCTAACACGACAAACCGGAGCCCAAGTCGTTTGTGATTTTGAAGGACAGACCTTGATTGATAGTTTGGACTACCAGCCACTTTTGGTTAAACCAAATAATCACGAACTTGGAGCTATCTTTGGAGTGAAACTCGAAAGTTTAGATGAAATCGAGAAATATGCTCGTGAGTTACTAGCTAAGGGGGCTCAAAACGTCATTATCTCTATGGCTGGGGATGGTGCCCTTCTTGTCACATCTGAGGGAGCTTACTTCGCCAAACCTATCAAGGGAACAGTCAAAAATTCAGTGGGAGCTGGTGACTCTATGGTCGCTGGATTTACCGGTGAATTTGTCAAATCTAAAGATGCAGTAGAAGCATTCAAATGGGGAGTAGCTTGTGGAAC
>NZ_KQ969552.1:87951-91607 GCF_001578945.1 Streptococcus oralis | reverse complement strand
GAACAGCAACTACCTTCTCGGATGACTTGGCAACAGCGGAATTTATTAAAGAAACATATGAAAAAGTTGAGGTAGAAAAACGATGAAAATTCAAGACCTATTGAGAAAAGATGTCATGTTGCTGGATTTGCAGGCAACTGAAAAAACAGCTGTCATCGAAGAGATGATTAAAAGTTTGGTAGATCACGGTTACGTGACGGATTTTGAAACCTTTAAAGAAGGAATTTTGGCGCGTGAAGCCTTGACCTCAACTGGTTTGGGTGAGGGAATTGCTATGCCGCACAGCAAGAACTCTGCTGTCAAAGAAGCAACGGTTCTCTTTGCTAAGTCAAACAAGGGTGTTGACTACGAAAGTTTGGATGGTCAACCAACAGACCTATTCTTCATGATTGCAGCTCCGGAAGGTGCCAATGATACTCACTTAGCAGCTCTTGCAGAATTGTCTCAATACTTGATGAAAGATGGATTTGCAGACAAACTTCGCCAAGCGACTTCAGCAGATGAAGTGATTGCTATCTTTGACCAAGCATCTGAAAAAGATGAGGAGCCTGTTCAAGCACCTGCCAATGAATCTGGTGACTTTATCGTAGCTGTAACTGCTTGTACAACAGGAATTGCACATACCTACATGGCGCAAGAAGCCCTTCAAAAAGTGGCTGCTGAAATGGGTGTTACGATCAAGGTTGAAACCAATGGTGCCAGCGGTGTTGGTAATCAATTGAAGGCTGAAGATATCAAAAAGGCTAAAGCAGTCATCATTGCAGCAGACAAGGCTGTTGAGATGGATCGTTTTGATGGCAAACCTTTGGTTAACCGTCCGGTTGCAGACGGTATCCGTAAGACAGAAGAGTTGATCAATTTGGCCCTTTCTGGCGATGCAGAAGTTTACCATGCTACAAACGGTGCTAGCACAACGCAACCGAGCGAAGAAAAAACAAGTCTCGGCGGTGCCTTCTACAAACACCTTATGAGTGGTGTTTCTCAAATGTTGCCATTCGTTATTGGTGGTGGTATCATGATTGCCCTTGCTTTCTTGATCGATGGTGCTTTGGGTGTGCCACAAGATAGTCTTGGCAATCTCGGATCCTACCATGAGCTAGCTTCTATGTTTATGAAAATTGGTGGTGCAGCCTTTGGTTTGATGCTCCCAGTCTTTGCAGGATATGTAGCCTACTCAATCGCTGAAAAACCAGGTTTGGTAGCAGGTTTTGTGGCTGGTGCTATTGCCAAAGAAGGTTTTGCCTTTGGTAAAATCCCTTATGCTGCAGGTGGAGAAGCAACTTCAACCCTTGCAGGTGTATCATCTGGTTTCCTTGGTGCTCTTGTGGGTGGATTTATCGCAGGTGCCTTGGTTCTTGCCGTTAAGAAATACGTCAAAGTTCCTCGCTCTCTTGAAGGAGCTAAGTCCATCTTGCTCTTACCACTCTTTGGAACAATCTTGACAGGATTTGTTATGTTGGCTGTTAACATTCCAATGGCAGCAATCAATACTGCTATGAATGACTTCCTTGCAGGACTCGGTGGCGGATCTGCTGTCCTTCTTGGTCTCGTTCTTGGTGGAATGATGGCTGTTGATATGGGTGGACCTGTCAATAAGGCAGCCTATGTCTTTGGTACTGGTACACTTGCAGCGACTGTCTCTTCAGGTGGTTCTGTAGCCATGGCAGCAGTCATGGCTGGCGGAATGGTGCCACCACTTGCAGTCTTTGTAGCAACTCTCTTGTTCAAAGATAAGTTCACCAAAGAAGAACGCAACTCAGGTTTGACCAACATTGTCATGGGACTTTCCTTCATCACGGAAGGTGCGATTCCGTTCGGTGCAGCCGACCCAGCACGTGCAATTCCTAGCTTTGTAGCAGGTTCTGCTTTGACAGGTGCCCTTGTCGGTCTTGCAGGTATTAAACTCATGGCTCCACACGGAGGAATCTTTGTCATCGCCCTTACTTCAAATGCCCTTCTTTACCTAGTCTTTGTCTTGGTTGGCGCAGTCGTCAGTGGTATTCTCTTTGGATATTTGCGTAAACCACTGGAAAAATAAAACATACGCGAAAGAATCTTGATTGTTTGTCAAGATTCTTTTTACCATAATTTGAATAGATGGGATAACATTATGAAAACATATACAGATAAGTTAGTTGTGAATATGAAAGCAGAAGTTGCTTGGGAAACATTGAAAATGATGAACAAATGGCTTCCTGATTTATCAACAAATCAAGCCATTCACTTTGAAGGCGGAGAAGATTTTTTCTACGAAGGAAGAAAGTACGATATTTTGACAAAAGAAGGGATAAAAATGTCTTGTGAAATAAGCAAGGTCAATGAGGAAGCCTTTTGGATTGAGATACATGCGAGACACTCTCTTCTGCATTCTATTTTAAATTGTCAAGTAGTCCCGTTGACTTCTTCAACCTGCCAACTAGTAAGAACACAATCTTATCCAGGCTTTGTTGGATTTTTATTTAATCTATTCTTTAAGCATCGAGAAACAGGTGAAACGAGTGAGTACCTGGAAATATGGAGGAATTACGCTCAGAATCATGTTCAAACTTTGTGAGGATTCGCCACCATCTCCTATCGGATAAAGTTCTGAGTTTTTAGGAGAATAGTGATGGAATACCTGAAACAAAAGTTGACGTGAATTTTCAGTTGATTGAAAGAAATGAAGAAAAGAATTCACCATCCATGATTGTGATTAGTGGAACGATTACACAGAAAAATCATATTCAAGGATGTTTGGTACATGTACGCTTATAATGACTGTTTCCTATGATAGCAGTTATGGCTGGCGGAATAGTGCCAGCACTTGCCATCTTTGTCGCAACCCTTCTCTTTAAGGATAGCTCTATCAAAGAAGAACGTAACTCTGGTTTGACAAACATTATCATGAGCTTGTCATTCATCACTGAAGGTACGATTTCACTTGGTGCAACAGATGTGGCTCGTGCGATCCCAAGCTTCATCCTTGGTTCAGTCGTAGCAGGTGACTTATAGATCCTTCAGGCATCAAACTCATGGCACTACACGGAGGAATCTTCGTTATCACCCTTATTTCAGATTTCCTTCTCTACCTAGCCTTTGTCTTGTGGTTGGTGCAGTTGTAAGTGGTATGGTTTATGGCTATCTACGCAAACCACAGGTAGTGAAATAAGAGAGAACTATATATCAGTTTACACCAACTACAAGATGTAGTACTTCAACAATATCGAAAAAGACGATTTCCGTTTGGAAATCGTCTTCTCGCTATTTCAATAGTTCATACTCAAATAATTTACTTTCAAGCTCATTTTCGTAGTAATCAGCTAGCCTTGTTTTAAGCTCTTTTAGTTTAGTGTTAACTTTTTCATTGTTGAATATCTTTTTATCATTACTATCTTTGTATGATGTGTTTATCTCTAATTCAATTTGATAAGTGCCATAATTGTATTCCGGATTGTATTCTTGAGTATCTTTGACTAGTTCAAGTAATTCATCGAAGACACCTAACAACATTAAGTCCGCTCTATCAAGTTTCCCATACTTTTCTTGTTCGACCAATTCTTTACGGACTAGAGAGTTCTCATCTAAACACATCTCGTTATTGTAAAATTTCCCATCAGAACCATGGAAACTTAAACAATGGTTTTTTTGAGATATGCAAGTCCATAACGTAGATTTTC
>NZ_KQ969552.1:85614-87074 GCF_001578945.1 Streptococcus oralis | reverse complement strand
TAGAAAATCTATATCCTTTTTATACAAATCTCCTTTGTCGGCAGTTGTATAGTAAATATCTCTTTCATACCAGTTTCTTTGAGGATACTGCTTGGCAACAAACAAAGCTGTCTGCTCTGCATAATTAGTTGTTCTAACTTGACTACCCCGTCCATGATATATAGCAATTCTAGTCATTCGTATGTCCTGCGGAGTAGTACCAAAACCACTGGCTTCTATAACCGCTAAAATATTGTCATTATAAACAGGTTTCCCATAGCTTTTCAATGGCACTTCTCTACCATTGTAGCCAGTAGCAATTTTAGATAATACATCTGCTTTTACCTTTTTAGAATAATATTCTCCTAGCGTTTTATATACTTTTCTTATAGTGACATGCTTCACATCTTTAAGAATAGCATCCTCAGGTACATCAATGACTGCAGCCCCTTTTCCAGTTCCCCACTTTTTGTCATCTTTCCAAATCTCTTTAGCTGGGACAGTTAAACTTTCTGTTATGGTATCAACTTCATTCTTCCATTGTGCGACCAAAACAGAACTTTCCTGTGCTTTAAAATTCCCTCTATTTGCTAAAAATCCATCAACGAAAGTTTTTTTCATTAATCCTACAGACTTCCAATACTTTACTGGTGCAAATAGGATGTAATAATCATGTTCGTTTCTCATAAAATACTTCTCAAACGACCAAACAAATTGATTGAGTAGATCTTTTGCATGACTACTATCCCCAGTAAATTCATCGGACATCAATTTTCTTATGTAGCTATATTTATCTTTAGATTTAACATTTCCTTCTTGAGCACGGGCTAACTCGCTAGAATAAGGTGGATTTTCATAACCAATAATTACAACATCCTCGTCATCTATGATTTCTTGTAATGTATTATGTTTTCCATCTGTTTCCATTGGAATTGACAAGAAATCTTCTGCCAAAGCATCACCACCTGTTACTAAGTTTCCCTTAACAGCTTTTACCATCGAAAGCGGTGGTATGATAGCCCTTACCTTTCCAATATATTTATTATACAAAACAAGCCATTCTTTGATTTCATAAGTATTCAAGACAACATGGCTTAACTCTTCTTCAGTTAAATAATATTCTAATGCCCCTGTACCAGCACACCTATCCAAAATAATATAGTCCTTACCTTTAGGAAGACTGCTAATAGCTTTACGAACAAGTTTTGTAGCTTCTTTAACATAAGGTAACGGTGTATAGAACGCTCCTAAATCTTTTCTATTTGCTGGGTCATTTAAGGCATCCATCACGGTGTCGAAATCGCTTTCGTCTCCACACCAAGGTAAGATATAGTTTTCGACTATTGAATTAGATGGTTGTCTTAGCATCTCAAACATTTGAGATTTTGTTGTTGTTTTATCGTGACGGTATATGTAGTTCGCCCACCCTAAAATGTTTGGAAAATCAATTTCAAACTTTTGATACTCGTCTATTTGAAATA
>NZ_KQ969552.1:84754-85422 GCF_001578945.1 Streptococcus oralis | reverse complement strand
ATTTTTAGGGCTTTTTGGTTGAAGAACATCAAATTCAATTACTTTTTCAGGATTAGTAGCATTTTTTAAAGTGGTCTGATTTACATTTTTTGATGCACTATTCGTATAATTTTTTAAAATTTCTAAACGATATTGTGTTGCATCATAAACACTAGCACGATTTTTATTAATATCAACTAAAACGATTTTACTTGGTATAGGAATACCACCTTTAGTTCTTAATTTAGAAAGATAGTGGATAGCTTGCACAAGTACAATATTTAGATCGGCAATGCTGTTTTTAAATTCAAACAGCGCTCCGTTAACAATACCATCAGTATTTTCGATTAAAATATCCTTTTCATCAAAACCGAAACTTCTCCAGAAAAATAAATTGTCAGCTCTTTCATTTCCAGATTGCCAACTTCTATCAATAGCTAGAGGCGTCATTTTACACCTCCTAAAATCAGCTCATTGAGTTGAGGAATAACAGAAAAGACCTCCTCACAAAAATGTGAAAAAGCCTGTTTTAGTGCTTGACAAAAAACACGTCCGATTACATAATCAGTGTGAGCTGTGAGCTGTGAGCTGTGAGCTGTGAGCTGTGAGCTGTGAGCTGTGAGCTGTGAGCTGTGAGCTGTGAGCTGTGAGCTGTGAGCTGTGAGCTGTGAGCTGTGAGCTGTGAGCTG
>NZ_KQ969552.1:82226-83852 GCF_001578945.1 Streptococcus oralis | reverse complement strand
CTGTGAGCTGTGATTGCGTTCATACCAATCATTCCTTTGCTTTTTGATGGTTTTATTATATCAAAATTTCAAAATTTTGTATATCTTCTTTTTCTGATGAACAGTCAGGTAGATTGTAAAAGCTAGCCACAAGATGTTCTGAAATTGCTTAGTGATGGAAACCATGGATAAGAAAATTTTATTTTAATCTCTTAATACCGAACTATTCAAGAAGAATATGGACCTTTTCCGAAATGGCTGTGAAATATGGTATAATAAAAGAATGGCAAACAAGAATACTAGTAAAACAAGACGGAGACCGTCTAAAGCAGAACTCGAAAGAAAACAGGCTATCCAGAGGATGTTGATTTCCTTAGGGATTGCCTTATTGTTGATTATTGCAGCCCTCAAACTCGGTGCGGCAGGTGTCACTCTTTACAATCTCATTCGACTGGTGGTCGGAAGTTTGGCCTACGTGGCTATAGGTGCCCTCCTCATCTATCTTTTCCTTTTTAAATGGATACGCAAGAAAGAGGGACTTCTGTCAGGATTTCTCTGTATCTTTGCTGGCTTACTCTTAATTTTTGAGGCCTATCTTGTCTGGAAATTTGGTTTGGAGCAGTCAGTTCTAAAAGGGACCCTGTCTCAAGTTATGACGGACCTGACTGGTATGCGGGTGACTAGCTTCGCTGGTGGAGGTTTGATTGGTGTTGGGCTCTATATTCCCATATCCTTTCTATTCTCCAATATCGGATCGTACTTTATTGGAGTTCTCTTGATTCTAGTTGGGGCACTCTTGGTTAGTCCTTGGTCTATTTATGATGTCGCAGCCTTTATTGGAGCTCAGTTCAGATCCTTCATGGAAAAACAGGAACAGAGAAAACAGGAACGCTTTATCAAGAGAGAAGAAGAGAAGGTTCGTCAAGAAGCTGAAGAAGCTGCCAGAATTCAGAGAGAACAAGAAGAACAGGATGCATTACCGCTTCCTCCTGTAGATCCTGAAACGGGAGAAATCTTATCAGAGGTACTAGACTACGATTTCCCCCCAATTCCTGAGGAAGAATGGATCGAACCGGAGATTATCCTTCCTCAAGCTGACTTTGAGGTTCCAGACGAGGAAGACTTTGAAGATGAAGAGGTGCAGGTTGATTTTTCTGCCAAGGAAGCCCTTGAATACAAACTGCCAAGCTTGCAACTCTTTGCGCCAGATAAACCCAAAGACCAGTCCAAGGAAAAGAAGATTGTTCGAGAAAATATCAAAATCCTAGAAGAAACCTTTGCCAGCTTTGGTATCAAGGTGACGGTTGAACGAGCTGAAATTGGACCATCAGTAACCAAGTATGAAGTCAAACCAGCAGTTGGTGTACGGGTTAACCGCATTTCCAATTTGGCAGACGACTTAGCGCTGGCTCTGGCGGCCAAGGATGTTCGGATTGAGGCTCCGATCCCTGGTAAATCCTTAGTCGGAATTGAAGTACCCAACTCTGAGATTGCGACCGTTTCCTTCCGTGAACTCTGGGAACAGTCTCAGACTAAACCAGAAAATCTTTTAGAAATTCCTCTAGGTAAGGCTGTCAATGGAACTGCTCGCACCTTTGACCTTTCCAAGATGCCCCACCTACTCGTTGCAGGTTCGACGGGTTCAGG
>NZ_KQ969552.1:80992-82206 GCF_001578945.1 Streptococcus oralis | reverse complement strand
AACGGTATTATCGCGAGCATTCTCATGAAAGCAAGACCCGACCAGGTCAAGTTTATGATGGTGGATCCAAAGATGGTTGAGTTATCGGTGTACAATGACATCCCTCACCTCTTGATTCCGGTTGTAACCAATCCACGCAAGGCCAGCAAGGCTTTGCAAAAGGTTGTGGATGAGATGGAAAACCGTTATGAACTCTTTGCTAAGATCGGTGTTCGCAACATCGCTGGCTTTAATGCTAAGGTAGAGGAATACAATACTCAGTCCGAGTATAAACAAATCCCGCTTCCACTGATCGTTGTCATCGTGGATGAGTTGGCGGATCTTATGATGGTGGCCAGCAAGGAAGTGGAAGATGCCATTATTCGTCTCGGACAAAAGGCGCGTGCTGCAGGGATTCATATGATTCTTGCCACGCAACGCCCTTCTGTTGATGTCATTTCTGGTCTGATTAAGGCTAATGTCCCATCTCGTGTGGCCTTTGCGGTTTCGTCAGGTACAGACTCTCGTACTATTCTAGACGAAAATGGAGCGGAGAAACTGTTGGGACGCGGGGATATGCTCTTTAAACCTATTGATGAAAATCACCCAGTCCGTCTGCAAGGATCCTTTATCTCAGATGATGATGTCGAACGCATCGTAAACTTCATCAAGGCTCAGGCGGATGCGGACTACGATGAAAGCTTTGACCCAGGAGATGTTCCTGAAAATGAAGGAGATGTCTCTGATGGTGAAGCTGGCGGCGATCCACTCTTTGAAGAAGCTAAGGCTCTGGTTATCGAGACGCAGAAAGCTAGTGCCTCTATGATACAACGTCGCTTGTCAGTCGGTTTTAACCGTGCGACCCGCCTTATGGAAGAACTCGAAATGGCGGGTGTCATCGGTCCAGCTGAAGGAACCAAACCTAGAAAAGTTTTGCAGCAATAAGCCTTAAAAGACTTCTTTCCACTCAGGAGAGAAGTTTTTGTGATAGTTTTTCTTTATCAGAGTGATAGAGAAAATATATGAAAGAGCAGGCAGTTTCATGATAAAATGAAAGAATATGAAAAGGAGGAATTTATGTCAGAAAAGATTGAAAATCATCAGTTTGAGGGTGAAGGCGAATTTCAACGCAAGATGACCAGTCGTCATCTCTTTATGCTTTCCCTAGGAGGCGTCATTGGAACCGGCTTGTTCCTAAGTTCAGGGTATACCATTGCCCAAGCTGGTCCTTTGGG
>NZ_KQ969552.1:77415-80244 GCF_001578945.1 Streptococcus oralis | reverse complement strand
GCAGCTGGCGAGACGGATAATCCCAAAGAAGCGGTTCCGCGTGCCATCAAAACCACAATTGGACGCTTGGTTATTTTCTTTGTCTTGACCATTTTAGTTTTGGCTTCTCTTTTGCCTTTAGAGGAGGCTGGTGTAACCCAAGCTCCCTTTGTGACCGTGTTTGATAAAATCGGGATTCCGTATGCTGCTGACATCATGAACTTTGTCATTTTAACTTCGATTTTGTCTGCGGGAAATTCTGGACTTTACGCCTCTAGTCGCATGCTATGGTCCTTGGCAAATGAAGGTATGATTAGCAAGAAAGTCGTGAAAATCAATCAGCATGGGGTACCGATGCGAGCTCTCCTCTTGTCCATGATTGGGGCAGTTCTAGCACTCTTTGCCAGCATCTATGCAGCTGACACTGTCTTTCTTGCCTTGGTTTCCATCGCAGGATTTGCTGTAGTAGTGGTTTGGCTCTCCATTCCCCTCGCTCAAATTCGCTTCCGAAAAGAATGGCTCAAAGAGCATAGCGAGAATGAACTTGCTTATAAGACCCCTTTTACCCCCTACTTGCCCTATGTGAGCATCTTGTTATTGATTGTTTCGATTATCGGAATTGCCTTGGATGAATCGCAGCGGCCAGGCCTTTACTTTGGCTTACCCTTTATGGCTGTAACCTATCTTTATTATTATCTTGTTCATAAAAAGTGGTGATACTATGGGAATTTTAAAAGAACTCTTAGAAAAAAAGCAAATGCTCCTTTTAGATGGAGCCCTAGGAACAGAACTGGAGTTGCAGGGGCATGACATCTCTGGAAAACTCTGGTCTGCCAAATATCTGGTAGGCGATCCTAGTGTTTTAGTGGATCTCCATGCCCAGTATGTGGCAGCAGGTAGCGACTTAATTACCAGTGCAAGTTACCAAGCCAGCCTAGCTGGTTTTCTGGAGGAAGGCTTGAGTTCAGAAGCAGCCAAGGCAGCTCTGACTTCAACGATTGGTTTAGCGCGACAAGGAATCGAAAGAGCCTGGTCACACTTATCTGAGGAGGAGAAAGAGAAGCGCATCTATCCACTGGTCGGTGCCAGTATCGGCCCTTACGCAGCCTATCTGGCAGATGGGTCTGAATACACGGGGCATTATCCGATCGGTCGCAAGGAACTTGAGGCATTTCATCTGGAAAGGATGGAACTGCTTGTCGAAGCAGGAGCGGACTATCTGGCTCTTGAAACCATTCCAAACAAGCTTGAAACGGAAGTCTTGCTCTCGCTCCTAGCTAAATTTCCACAAGTAGATGGCTATATTTCTTTTTGCTCCCAGGATGGCAAAAGGATTTCAGATGGCACTCCCATCGAGGAAGTCGGTCAACTTTGTGAGTCAGTAGAAAACCTCGTGGCGGTTGGCCTCAATTGCACAGCACCACGTCACATCACTCCATTGCTAGAGAAGCTGTCAATTGTCACTAAGAAACCCTTGTTAGCCTATCCAAACTCAGGCGAGATTTATGATGGGGAACTAAAATGCTGGCATGAGGCACCAGCAGAAGAAGGTAGTTTAGTTGAAAATAGTCAAACGTGGATCAAATCCGGTGTACAACTCTTAGGCGGCTGTTGCAGAACCAGACCAGCAGATATTGCCAATTTACGCAAAGCTCTGTTTGAATAACGAAAAACCACCGTGGTTACGGTGGTTCTTTTTATGGATTAGTACTGTTTCCCGTACTTGGAGTTGAACTTGTATCTGTATTCTGGCTATTAGATGCCGGAGTTTCTGAGGCAGTCGTTTGGGTATTAGCATCTGATTTTTGCTCATTTTTGCTACTAGAAGCAGGAGTTTCTTCTGTTGTCTTTTCTTGACTAAGGTCACTTCCTTGATTGGAAGTGGTATTTTCCTGAGGGACTTCTTTCTGAATTTCCTTGACAATCGTCGTTTGGGGCGTTGAGTTGTCCTTTTGTTTATCCTGATTTTTATTCATGGCGTTCATAATGGTGATAGTAGCGGTGATTAGACCTAGGATACTACCGATGGTAGCAATCGTTTTTTGAAAGACAGTAAATCCCTTTTTGATGTGTTCTGTTTTTGCTTTAGGTTTTGAACTTGAAGTTCTACGATAGTTAGACATGATACTCTCCTTTGATTATGATTTATTATACCTCATTTCTTTAAAAAAATCTTAAAATAAGAAGATTTTTCTACACGAACTTCAGTAGTCTTAGTTGAAATATAATATGACATATGATAAAATAAAATTAAGAAAGCGTTTTCAAAAAAGGAGGGTGTTATATGTTCGAAATTAGAAATTTGAGCCTCTCTTTTGCAGGCAGGCGGTTGCTAGAGCCAACAGATTTGATATTTGAAAGGGGAAAAGTATATACAATATATGGGAAGTCAGGCGTAGGAAAGTCTTCTTTACTAAATAAAATTGGCTTAATCTCTGCTAGGGACCCTAGTGTTTCTTATTTCTTTGATGGAAAAGAGATTGAGACCGAAAATAAGAAATCAGTTTCTGTCTTTATAGCTGAAGAAGTGGCCTTTGTATTTCAGGGGCGAAATCTAATAAATGATTTGACCGTATTTGAAAATTTAAGACTAGCTTTAAACTTTTATGACTTGAGTCCAGATGAAATAGAAAGCAAAATTGATACAGTATTGGCGGATTTACAGATTTCTTCTTTAAAGCATGCTTATCCAGAAGATTTATCCGGTGGTGAAGAGCAACGAGTGGCAATCGCAAGAGCCTTAGTTACAGAAAAGACTCTCATCTTAGCTGATGAACCAACAAGTTCCTTGGATAAAGAAAATAGAGAAAAAGTCTCCTCTTTGTTGATTGATCTAGCTCACAAATATCA
>NZ_KQ969552.1:72272-77188 GCF_001578945.1 Streptococcus oralis | reverse complement strand
ATTGTTTCTCATGATGAGGCGATGATTGCAAGAGGAGATGTTCAGCTTCATTTTAAAGACCATCAATTAGTTGGAAATTGTCTTATTTTGAATTCTGATGAAGGGATAAAGGATTCTAAGAAGTGGACCTCCTATTTGTCGTCTTCTCATACGAAGCTATCCGTTTTGAAACATAGAAGACCTTTTTTACCTAGATTATTAGCGTTTTTTATCGCATTTGTAGTTGCTATAGCAGTAACTTCTATTCACTTTCAGTCCTTATTTGCAGATAAGTATCACCAACTGGTGAACAACTCGCTTGAAAATGGCTTCTTGGTGATTCATGATTCGCTTCATTTACAAACTACAAAAGTGTTGGATGATTTTCTTAGTTTTGATAAGGAGGAAATCACCTCCATCAGTACAAGTCAGAATATTCAAGCCGTAAAACCTTATATAGAGTTTCCTTCTCTAGGAATGACCCTTGAAAACTCAAAAGACTATTCACAACTTCAAAAGAACTTTCAGCCAACTGTGACGATTGATGGTCAGACCAGAAGTTTGACAAGAAATTTTTCAATTCAACCCTTGTATCAGACAAATACAACACAGAGGCAGATAGAGTATTTTGATAGGAGCAATGAAAAAGGGATTTATCTATCTGAGCAGTTCATTTCAGATGAAAAACTACCGAATCTAGTTTCGGGATCTTCAGTGACACTGACTTTTTACATTCCAATTTCTTTATATGAATCCAGTATAGAGAAAGATGGGAATGTATTGAAAGGAGATGGCGATTTATTTGTCAAAGTGGATAAAACATATCCTGTTTTAGGGATTGTTAAAAAAAGTTATCCGTTTGAATATTCCCCTCATGGGAACACCTTATTTATGAATATTGCTGAAATGGAAGAATTACAAAAAGAAGCAATTCAACAGCATCCCATGACGAAGATGGCTTTAGATGGCTTTCCTTTGAAATCATGGATGCCGAGTGCGATTCATGTGTTACTAAAGGATAGCAGTGCTATTCCTGAAGAGTTGAGTAGGATAAGAGCTATCTCTTCACAAATCACTATTTTATCCTCGTATGAAAACTACGAAGAATTTAATAAAGGACTCACCTATATCAGGCAATTTTTAATGTTGCTATCCCTAGTCTTACTCATCCTTGTCACCTCTGTATTGTCCTTTGTTTTCTTTTTGCTTAATCGTCCTCGACGCTTTGAAGTAGGGATTTTAAAATCTTTGGGATACAGTACTCAAAATATTGTTTGGCTTTTCTTAAAAGAATTAATTGGTTATGGTAAAACGATTTCGATTGTCGCAAGTTGTTTCCTTGTCATTCTTTCTATTCTAGCAACTCAAGTGCTTAAATTGGAAGTTTCTGATGTTTTTCAATTCTATCTAACTTCCGTTTTCACCTTAATTGGATTATCAGTTTCAGTACTGATCATAAGTGGCTTACTCCCTATATACACAACTTGTAGGCAAACAGTTGTCGATACTATCCGAAAGAATGGATGAGGTGATATCATGAAACATAAGATAATGAAGAAAATAGTAGTGGCAGTGTTTACTATCCTATTGCTCACATTCTAAAGTCAAGTACATGCAGGTTATGTAAGTAAGTCTAGTTCTTTAGATAGTTATAGCTTGGTAGGCTTGAATGTTCTTAATGTGACTTTTCATGATTCTGGCTATTCTTATACTTATAGTGGCAGTGTGTCAAATATGTATTTCACTGACTGGGCTTGTTTTCCTAATACGATAAGCAATCGTTCCACTTGGAAAAGTTCGATTCCCTATGGTCAACGTGCAAATGGTACAGTTCGGATAGGTGTAGGAGTAAATTCGCCTTGGGGAGCGGCTAATCTCTGGGGCGGACAACATTATTTTTCTTTAGATTTTTAATAGAAATCATGACGGTTAGATAGAATGAAACAGAATCCTCTTGGTAATGGTATCAAGAGGATTTTATGTTATCTGATGAGGGGGCCTCATTCCCTTCCTTGTCGCAGGTCGCTTTTCGTGATACAATAGAAGAAATGATTTTAGAAAGCGTGAGAAAACATGATTTACTTTGATAATTCGGCGACGACCAAGCCCTACCCTGAAGCGTTAGAGACCTATATGCAGGTTGCTTCCAAAATTGTAGGAAATCCCTCCAGTCTTCATCGTTTGGGCGACCAGGCAACGCGGATATTGGAAGCATCGCGTCAGCAGATTGCCGATTTAATTGGTAAAAAAAATGAGGAAATCTTCTTTACTTCAGGTGGCACTGAAGGGGATAACTGGGTCATCAAGGGGGTGCCTTTTGAGAAAGTCCAGTATGGCAAGCATCTCATCATTTCTGCGATTGAGCACCCAGCAGTTCGAGAATCTGCCCTCTGGCTGAAAAGCCAAGGATTTGAGGTGGATGTTGCTCCTGTTGATAGTAGAGGTTTTGTGGATGTGGCCGCTTTGGCCAATCTTATTCGTCCGGATACGACCCTAGTTTCAATCATGGCAGTCAATAATGAAATTGGATCTATTCAACCGATCCAAGCTATCTCAGAATTATTGGCAGACAAGCCGACTATTTCCTTTCATGTGGATGCAGTTCAAGCTCTAGCTAAAATTCCGACTGAAAGCTATCTCACTGACCGTGTGGATTTTGCGACCTTCTCTAGTCATAAATTTCATGGGGTTCGAGGGGTTGGTTTTATCTATCTCAAGTCTGGCAAGAAAATTTCGCCTCTTTTGACAGGTGGCGGTCAGGAGCGTGACTATCGTTCCACAACGGAAAATGTAGCAGGGATTGCTGCTACAGCCAAGGCTCTCCGTTTATCTATGGAAAAAGAAGTCCAGTTTGGTCAACGAACTAGGCAGATGAAGGAATTGATCCGCCAAGAGTTGCTCCAGTACCCAGATGTTCTAGTTTTTTCAGAATTGGATCAGTTTGCTCCTCATATTCTGACCTTTGGAATCAAGGGAGTGCGAGGGGAAGTAGTGGTTCACGCCTTTGAGGAGTATGAAATTTTCATCTCGACTACGAGCGCTTGCTCCTCTAAGGCTGGAAAGCCTGCCGGGACCCTCATTGCCATGGGGGTGGACAAGGATAAAGCCCAGTCAGCTGTTCGCCTCAGTCTTGATCTGGACAATGACATGAGTCAGGTCGAGCAATTTTTAACCACTTTTAAACTCATTTACAACCAAACTCAAAAAGTAAGATAGGAGTCTTCATGCAGTATTCAGAAATTATGATTCGTTACGGAGAGCTTTCCACCAAGGGCAAGAACCGCATGCGTTTTATCAATAAACTTCGTCATAACATTTCGGACGTCTTGTCCATCTACCCTGAGGTTAAGGTGACAGCTGACCGCGACCGTGCCCACGCTTACCTGAATGGAGCCAACTACACAGCGGTGGCAGAATCCCTCAAACAAGTCTTCGGGATTCAGAATTTTTCTCCAGTATATAAAGTTGAAAAATCTGTAGAAGTTCTGAAGTCTTCTGTCCAAGAGATTATGACAGATATCTACAAGGAAGGCATGACCTTTAAGATTTCTAGTAAGCGTAGCGATCACAACTTTGAGCTCGATAGCCGTGAACTTAACCAAACGCTGGGGGGTGCAGTATTTGAGGCTATTCCAACCATCCAAGCCCAAATGAAGCAACCAGACATCAATCTTCAAGTGGAAATTCGTGAAGAGGCTGCTTATCTTTCTTATGAAACCATCAAGGGAGCTGGGGGACTTCCTGTTGGAACATCTGGTAAGGGCATGCTGATGTTGTCGGGTGGGATTGACTCACCTGTAGCTGGTTACCTGGCTCTTAAACGCGGGGTGGATATTGAGGCAGTCCACTTTGCTAGCCCACCCTACACCAGTCCTGGTGCCCTCAAAAAAGCGCAGGATCTAACGCGGAAATTGACCAAGTTTGGAGGTAATATCCAGTTTATTGAGGTTCCCTTCACAGAGATTCAAGAGGAAATCAAAGCTAAGGCACCTGAAGCCTACCTCATGACCTTGACTCGACGGTTTATGATGCGGATTACAGATCGCATCCGGGAAGTTCGAAATGGCTTGGTGATTATCAATGGAGAGAGTCTGGGCCAAGTAGCCAGCCAAACTCTAGAGAGTATGCAGGCTATCAATGCTGTGACCAATACGCCTATTATTCGCCCAGTTGT
This sequence comes from Streptococcus oralis, assembly GCF_001578945.1. Lineage (GTDB taxonomy): Bacteria > Bacillota > Bacilli > Lactobacillales > Streptococcaceae > Streptococcus > Streptococcus oralis_Q. The sequence goes on along the minus strand of NZ_KQ969552.1, from coordinate 73,035 downwards.
GACTATGGACAAGTTGGAAATCATTGAGATTGCTGAGAAGATTGATACCTTTGAAATCTCCATTCAACCCTTTGAAGACTGTTGTACTATTTTTGCGCCAGACCGTCCCAAAACCAATCCTAAGTTGAAAAATGCAGAGCAGTACGAAAGTCGGATGGACGTGGAAGGCTTAGTTGAGCGAGCAGTTGCAGGAATCATGGTTAGTGAAATTACTCCACAGATCGAGAAGGATGATGTGGATGACTTGATCCAAGATCTTTTGTAAGTAAATACAGAAGAATTTAGTGAAAAAGTAGTAAAAAGTTAGTTTTTCCTTATGAATTGGGATGGAAACTAACTTTTTTTCAATTTTTGTGATATAATAAGATAAAATTTTTGAATATAGAGAGTTTTCTGACAGATGAACCATTCCTATTTTTACTTAGAAATGAGAGAGCATAAGCTGGTCGTTCCTTATACAGGTAAGGAAAGACGGGTGCGCGTGCTCTTGCCAAAAAATTATGAGAAGGACAATCAACGGGCCTATCCGGTTGTTTATTTTCACGATGGTCAAAATGTTTTATATAGCAAGGAAGCTTTTTCAGGTCATTCCTGGAAAGTCATTCCGACCCTCAAACGAAATCCAGATATTAGTCGGATGATTGTTGTTGCCATTGATAATGATGGAATCGAGCGAATGAATGAATATTCGGCTTGGAAATACAAAGAATCCAATATTCCAGGCATGCAATTTGGTGGCAAGGGAACGGAGTATGCCGAGTTT
>NZ_KQ969552.1:67335-71777 GCF_001578945.1 Streptococcus oralis | reverse complement strand
CCATCCACAATGAAGTAGCCTGGGCAGAAAACTTGCCTGCTTGCTTGCGCTTTTTCGCTGAAAAATGGTAGAAAAAAGGAGACAACCCTATGAATATGGAACATCTGAGCCACTGGAGTGGCCAACTCAACCGTGAAATGTATCTCAACCGTTATGGGCATGCTGGGATTCCTGTCGTTGTATTTGCTTCCTCTGGAGGCAGTCACAATGAGTATTATGATTTTGGTATGATTGATGCCTGTGCTTCCTTTATCGAGGAAGGGCGCGTCCAGTTCTTTACTCTATCCAGCGTGGACAGTGAGAGCTGGTTGGCTACTTGGAAAAATAGTCATGACCAAGCAGAAATGCACAGGGCCTACGAACGCTATGTGATTGAAGAGGCTATTCCTTTTATCAAACACAAGACTGGTTGGTTTGACGGCATGATGACAACGGGTTGTTCTATGGGAGCCTACCATGCCCTCAACTTTTTCCTTCAACATCCAGATGTCTTTACCAAGGTGATTGCTTTGAGCGGTGTCTATGATGCCCGTTTCTTTGTCGGTGATTTTTTCAATGACGATGCCATTTATCAAAACTCGCCTGTTGACTATATCTGGAACCAAAACGATGGCTGGTTTATCGACCGCTACCGTCAGGCGGAAATCGTGGTCTGCACCGGCTTAGGCGCTTGGGAGCAAGATGGACTGCCATCTTATTATAAACTCAAAGAAGCCTTTGATCAAAAACAAATCCCAGCCTGGTTTGCTGAGTGGGGCCATGACGTTGCCCATGATTGGGACTGGTGGCGCAAGCAGATGCCCTACTTCCTCGGTCATTTCTACCTCTAAAAGGAGTTACCTATGAATTATCTTGTTATTTCCCCTTATTACCCACAAAATTTCCAACAATTTTCCATCGAATTGGCTAAAAAAGGCATCACTGTTTTAGGGATCGGTCAAGAACCCTATGAGCAGTTGGACGCTCCGCTCAAGGACGCTTTGACCGAATATTTTCGGGTAGAAGATATGGAAAATTGGGAGGAAGTCAAACGAGCTGTAGCCTTTCTCTTTTACAAACACGGACCAATTGACCGCATCGAGTCCCACAATGAATACTGGTTAGAACTAGACGCTGCCCTACGCGAACAGTTTCATGTTTTTGGGGCTAAGCCAAGAGATCTTCAAAAGACCAAGTACAAGTCCAAAATGAAAAAGCTCTTTCAAAAGGCAGGTGTGCCAGTCGTTCCAGGTGCAGTGGTAAAGACACCAAAAGACATTGATAAGGCTGTTAAAACCATTGGTCTTCCACTGATTGCAAAACCGGACAACGGGGTTGGAGCTGCCGCAACCTTTAAATTAGAAACAGCAGTGGATGTGGAGCAATTTAAACAGGAGTGGGATCAGGAAACCATTTATTTCTTTGAAAAGTTTGTCACTTCTAGTGAGATTTGTACCTTTGATGGCTTGGTTGATAAGGAAGGAAAGATTGTTTTTTCAACAACCTTTGACTACGCTTATACACCTCTCGATCTTATGCTTCATAAGATGGACAATTCCTATTATGTCTTAAAAGAAATGGATCCCAAACTCCGTCAGTATGGGGAAGCTATTGTCAAAGAATTTAGCATGAAGGAGCGCTTCTTCCACATTGAATTTTTCCGTGAGGGAGATGACTACATTGCCATCGAGTACAACAACCGTCCGGCTGGTGGTTTTACCATTGATGTTTACAACTATGCCCACTCGATTGACCTTTATCGTGGCTATGCGGCTATCGTGGTAGGTGAGGACTTCCCAGTGTCTGACTTTGAGCCGCTTTACTGCCTTGCAACCTCCCGTCGGGCAAACTCCCACTATGCATACAGTGAAGAAGATTTGCTTGCAAAATACCATGACCAGTTCAAGGTCAAGAAAATCATGCCCGCAGCCTTTGCTGAATTGCAAGGAGATTTCCTCTACATGTTGACGACTCCTAATCGGGAGGAGATGGGGCAGATGATCCAGGATTTCAGTTTACGAAATTCTTAAGAAAATAAAAACGCTTTCCAGAAGCGACTTTCAAAAAAGATATTGCGAAAGCCTTTAAAAATTGATACAATTAAACATGTTTAAAAAATATGAAGGAGAATCTATCAAATGGATTTTACATGGGCTATTAAATATGCCACAGAATTTCTAGGAACTGCTATTTTGATCATTCTTGGTAATGGTGCAGTTGCTAACGTTGAACTTAAAGGTACGAAAGGTCACCAAAGTGGCTGGCTCGTTATCGCTGTTGGTTATGGTATGGGGGTTATGATCCCAGCTTTGATGTTTGGTAACGTATCTGGTAACCACATCAACCCAGCTTTCACACTTGGACTTGCTGTCAGTGGACTTTTCTCTTGGGAACAAGTACCATTTTACATTCTTGCTCAAGTTTTGGGAGCCATCTTTGGTCAAGCTTTGGTTGTAGCGACTCACCGTCCTTACTACTTGAAGACAGAAAACCCAAACAACATCTTGGGTACCTTCTCAACAATTTCAAGCATTGACCACGGTACAAAAGAATCACGTTTTGCAGCTACTGTTAACGGATTCCTCAATGAGTTTGTAGGTTCATTTGTTCTTTTCTTTGCAGCACTTGGTTTGACTAAAAATTTCTTCGGTGCTGAGGTTCTTCAATACATGAAACAAATGGCTACTCAAGCTGGTCAAACAGTTGATTTAACTGAAATGGCAGTAAAAGCTCAAGTAGCGCCACATACAGCTGCTGGACTATCAGTTGCCCACTTGGCACTTGGTTTCCTAGTTATGGCACTTGTAACATCACTTGGTGGACCTACTGGACCTGGTTTGAACCCTGCTCGTGACTTTGGACCACGTCTTCTTCACGAACTCCTTCCAAAATCAGTTCTTGGTCAACACAAAGGTGATTCAAAATGGTGGTATGCCTGGGTTCCGGTTGTAGCTCCAATCGCAGCAGGTATTGCGGCAGTAGCACTTTTCAAATTTCTTTACCTTTAAGAAACGAAACTGGGATTTCCCAGTTTTTTTGTCGGAAATTTTTATAAAAAATTTTAGAATTTAAGTGGAATAGCTTGTAAAAAATTTCAAAATCCTTTAAAATAAAAGAGTTGGAGGAAGCTATGAATGCAAATCAAATGATACAAATTATTCCGACTTTGAAGGTCAATAACCGAAGGTTAAATGAAACATTTTACATTGAAACTCTTGGGATGAAACCCTTGTTAGAAGAGTCTGCCTTCCTTTCACTTGGTGACCAATCAGGTGTTGAGAAGTTGATTCTCGAAGAGGCACCCAGTATGCGAACTCGCAGAGTTGAAGGGCTTAAGAAGTTAGCTAGACTCTTGATCAAAGTAGAAAATCCTTCAGAAATCGAGGCTCTTCTCTCTCGGATGGAGTCCCTTCCTCGCCTATTTAAAGGAAGATGTGGCTATGCTTTTGAGATTGTTTCTCCTGAAGAGGATGTGATTTTTGTTCATGCAGAAAATGACATAAGAGATTTAGTCCCACTGGAAATCATTCCCGAATTTTCTTCAAATACAGGTATGAAATACTTGAATCAATTTGAGATTTCTATGGAATTGCGTTTGCCTGAGGGAACGGAGAGTTTACTTGATTCCGAAGTAGTAGCCAAGACAATTAGCTTTACCAAAGGGGAAGGTTCAGATTTGACTGTTGAAAACAACGTCACCTGGGATTTGTCCATGCTGAAATTTTTAGTAAAAAATTTAGATATGCCTAGTCTTCGTCAGAAATTTGAAAAGACAGGCTACTTTATTCCAAAGTCTGAAAAATTCTTCCTTGGTAAAGATACCAATAACATCGAATTATGGTTTGAAGAAGCATGAAGTGGACGAAAATTATAAGAAAAATAGAAGAGCAAATTGAGGCAGGGATTTATCCCGGAGCCTCTTTTGCATATTTTAAAGACGGCGAATGGGGCGAATCTTACCTAGGATTGAGTGATCCAGAGCGAGATTTGAAAACAAAGGCGGGTCTGATTTATGACTTGGCCAGTGTGAGTAAGGTGGTGGGTGTCGGGACGGTTTTCATCTTTTTGTGGGAGACAGGTCGATTAGATATTGATCGACCTGTAACGGATTTTTTGCCTGAGTGTGATTACCCAGATATTACCATACGGCAACTTCTGACCCATACCACAGATTTAGACCCCTTTATTCCCAATCGGGATATCTTGACTGCCCCTGAATTAAAAGAAGCCATGTTTCACCTCAACAGACGAAGTCAGACAGCTTTCCTCTATTCAGATGTTCACTTTTTACTCTTGGGTTTTCTTTTGGAAAAAATCTTTGACCAAGATTTGGATCAGATTATAAAAGAACAAGTTTTGGAACCATGGGGGATGAAGGAAACCAAGTTTGGTCCCGTTGAGCAAGCTGTACCAACAGTGAGAGGAGTGGAGGCCGGAATCATTCACGATCCCAAAGCCCGTCT
>NZ_KQ969552.1:63351-66801 GCF_001578945.1 Streptococcus oralis | reverse complement strand
CCAATTTACGATTGATTATCGCTGGCTTGGCGCTGGTATTTTTATCCTTTGCAACTGCAAAGGATAAACTCCTATCTTTTTTAAAGGACAAAAAAAGTCTGTCATCTCTGTTGCTATTTTCCTTGTTTGGACTTTTCTTAAACCAGTTTGCCTATCTTTCTGCCATTCAGGAAACCAATGCTGGAACGGCGACAGTTCTCCAGTATGTATGTCCTGTTGGGATCTTGATTTATACTTGTATCAAGGACAGGGTGGCACCAACTCTAGCGGAGATTGTTTCGATTGGATTGGCGATAGGAGGAACTTTTCTGATTGCGACGCATGGGAAAGTCGACCAGTTGTCTGTCACACCTGTCGGTCTTTTCTGGGGACTCTTTTCTGCCTTGACCTATGCCCTCTATATCATCCTTCCTATCACTCTGATTAAGAAATGGGGCAGTATTTTGGTGATTGGTGTGGGCATGGTTATTTCTGGTGTAGGCGTTATTCCCTTTACAGGGGTTTTGCAAGCCAGTATACCGACCAGCTTAGATTTTCTCTTTGCATTTGCTGGGATTATCATCATCGGAACGGTCTTTGCCTATACCGCTTTCCTAAAAGGAGCTAGTCTGATAGGCCCCGTTAAATCTAGTTTATTGGCTTCCATAGAGCCAATTTCAGCCGTTTTCTTTGCCTTTCTGATTATGAAAGAACAATTTTATACGATTGATTTTGTTGGTATGGCTATGATCTTACTAGCTGTAACCATCATTTCTTTGAAAGATTTGTTGATAGAAAATAAACGGAAGGTTGAATGAGGAACTAGCTATAAAAAGTGGTTAGTTTGTATATCATATCAAAATGCTGATCAAGGATAAGGAACCAAAGAAAAATTTTATGAAATTTTAGGCTCATTTTTAAAATAATCTAATACTTAAATGATACATGGAGGAGATATGAAGATTTTACAAAGCATTCATCCATCTAGGCCTCTGCGCTACTTGAGATGGTTTGATATTCTGATTATTACAGTTCTGATGTTTGGTCAGTTTATCATTCGCTCAACGGAGCTCTTTTTAGAAAGTATGTTTCCGACAGGTCTGTCAAGTATAGTGGATACGGCAAGTAATACTATCGGCGAAGGAGCTGCCTATTCGAGCAACTTCACCTTGCAAGTGATACTTCTGACCTTGGCCTTGCTTTACCTTTTGATTCGGAATTATGATTTCAAACAGCTTCCTATTCGTTGGACCTGGTCCCTTCTCTTTTGGGTTCCTTTTATATTTGCCATTGTGGGATTGTTTGGAGACTTGGTGACGACACTAACTGGTGAATACAATTACTTAAATCCAGCTCTTTTTGCCCACATAGATCCCATGGAAATTATACGGAAATTCCTAGCGCTTAGTCCGATGGCAATTGCCTATGCCTTGCTAAATGGCTTCTATGAAGAGTTTTTCTTTCTAGGGTTGTTGGCCTCAGTGAAAGAAAAGCATAAGTGGTGGGTTTTGCTTTATTCTACTATCATTCGGATTTCTTTCCATACCTACCAAGGATTGATTTGGGCGCTGGTTATTGGTGTAGTTTATGGTTTATTCTATTATTTTCTATACAAGTATAGGCTTAAAAATCTCTTACCATTTTTCCTCATGCATGCTCTGGCAGACATGTTTGGGTCTAGTCTCATGTATCTCTTGATTGCATGGGGAAGGTAAGAATAAGAAAAATCCACTCAACTGAGTGGATTTTGTGTGTATAGATGACTAGTCTTTATTTTCGTGTGGCAAGATCAAGTTTAAGATGATTCCTGCCATAGCTGACAGAGCAGTACCAGAAAGTGTAACTGGACCAAGTTTGAGGATGGCTCCACCAAGTCCAAGCACCAACATGGCACTAGCAATGATGAGATTACGCATTTGACCGAAGTCAACACGCTCCTTGATCAAGACTTTCAAACCGTTGCTGGCGATAACTCCGTAGAGAAGGATGGACATCCCACCAAGTACAGCATTTGGAATGGTTGAAATCAAGGCAGTAAATTTACCTAGGAAGCTAAGGGCAATTGCGATAAAGGCAGCGTTACGGATAACAGAGACAGAAGCGATACGAGTCATACCGATAACCCCAGTATTCTCACCGTAAGTGGTATTGGCTGGTCCACCGAGGAAGGCGGATACAGATGTAGCGATACCATCACCGAGAAGAGTACGGTGAAGACCTGGCTCTTTTAAGAATTGACGGCCACATATTTGGCTTAAGACCGTATGGTCTCCGATGTGCTCAGAAATAGTTACGATAGCAATTGGCAAGATAGCGATTGTTTCCGGACCGAAGTAGAGATTGTATTCTTTAAAGGCACCACCAGTGTTAAATGGTAAGTAGAAACCAGGAATTTCAAACCAGTCAGCTTGTAGGACTGGGGTAAAGTCAACCAAACCAAGCATCATAGCGAAGATATAACCACCGATGATAGCGAAGAGGAAAGGAATAATACGAAGGAAGCCTTTCCCTTTTGTATTGATAAAGGCAGCAATTAAGAAAGTAACAATCGCTACAAGAGCATTTTTCCAGTTTCCATCAGCGACAAGACCAGCGTTTGTAACAGCTGAGCTTGCCAGACCAAGACCGATAACGATAATCATAGGACCGATAATGATTGGTGGTAAGAGTTTATCGATCCATTTTGTACCTGCAAAACGAACACTTGCAGCCACAAGGACATAAACCAAACCAGTCAGGATAACCCCAGTTTGAGCGGCCGATACATCGCCACCCATCTCTTTCATAGCTAGAGACATGGCCGTGATAAAGGCGAAGGATGATCCGAGATAGACTGGAACTTTAAAACCAGTCGAAATCATGTAGATGAGTGTCCCGACGCCTGATGCAAAAAGGGCAACAGATACAGGCATTCCCAAAATTAAGGGAACGAGGATGGTTGCACCAAACATGGCAAAAACGTGCTGGAAGCTGAGAAGAATGCCTTTACCAGCTGAAGGACGTTGATCAACGTCTAGTAACAAATCAATAGTTGATTCTTGTTTCATATAAACCTCACTTTTGGGCATCAAAAAAGAGCCCATTATTTTACAGCAACAGGCTCTCAGAGTAAGACTTCTTTAAAGAGAGGGGTATCTCATTAAAGAATTTCATATATTTCTGCGTCTTCGTCACCTCACGGGATGACATTAAAAACCTTTGCTTAGGATAGTATAGCAGAAAAAAATGATTTTGTAAATCATTTTTTCCCGATCCTGGAAACAAGAGAGCGAGGTAGATTTTGTAAATCATTTTTACTCAACTTTTAATAAGGGCGCGCTATTTATAGGATTAAAGTGGGCGTTTGTTAGGCATACCAGCCTTTCTTGGGTACTTATTGGGTGTTTCTTTTTTCTTTTCGACGACAGTGATGTAGCGCGGATCTCCATTTGGCAGGGCATAGCTGAGGTTGTCCTCTACCTTACTAAAGAG
>NZ_KQ969552.1:61668-63088 GCF_001578945.1 Streptococcus oralis | reverse complement strand
CTTACTAAAGAGGAGATTGAGGGCATTCTTGGCTTCTAGCAATTCCTCGGGCGCATTGCTGGCCTTGAGTGCCAATAGTTTGCCACCGACTTTAAGATAGGGAATGGTCAGTTCAGACAAGACCTGCATGCGGGCAACCGCGCGAGCCGTCACCATATCAAACTGGGCACGGAAGTTCTTGTCTTGGGCAAAGTCTTCTGCTCGTCCATGGTAGAAGTGAACACCATCCAAATCCAATTCCTTAGCTAAAAGTTGAAGGAAGTTGATGCGCTTATTTAGCGAATCAATGATGGTCACATCTAACTGAGGATAGAGAATTTTCATGGGCAGACTGGGAAATCCTGCCCCAGCCCCGATATCAAGAAGTTTGATAGTTTCATTTGGAATCATGCCTTGCAAAACAGGTGCAATCGAATCGTAAAAGTGTTTAAGGTAGACTTCTTCCTTATCTGTAATAGCAGTCAAGTTAATCTTTTCATTCCACTCGACCAAGAGTTCAAAATATCGTTCAAATTGCCCCTTTTGCTGGTCAGAAAGTGGAAGATTTTGTTCAGCCAGTAAGCTGTAAAATGTTTCTGGTTTCATAGTAGTTTCCTTCTCTAGTATCACTTTATTTTACCACATTCATTAAAAATTTGATATACTGGTATTAATTTAAAAGCAGAAAGGAATGAAATATTATGACTTGGATTATTCTTGGAGTTTTGGCTCTGATTGTTATTTTTGTGATTGTTAGCTATAACGGTTTGGTTAAAAATCGTATGCAAACCAAGGAGGCTTGGAGCCAGATCGATGTTCAGTTGAAGCGTCGTAATGATCTCCTCCCAAATTTGATTGAAACAGTCAAAGGATATGCGAAGTATGAAGGTTCTACCTTGGAAAAAGTGACAGAACTTCGTAGACAAGTAGCCGCAGCAACTTCACCGGCAGAAGCTATGAAGGCTAGTGATGCCCTTACGCGCCAGATTTCTGGTATCTTTGCAGTAGCAGAGAATTACCCAGACTTGAAAGCTAGTGCTAATTTTATCAAGTTGCAAGAGGAGTTGACCAATACAGAAAACAAAATTTCTTACTCACGTCAACTCTACAACAGTGTTGTCAGCAACTACAATGTAAAACTAGAAACCTTCCCAAGTAATATTATTGCAGGACTATTTGGTTTTAAAGCAGCAGACTTCCTTCAAACTCCTGAAGAAGAAAAACAAGTCCCTAAAGTTGATTTTAGCGGTTTAGGTGACTAAGATGTTGTTTGATCAAATTGCGAGCAATAAACGAAAAACGTGGATTTTGTTGCTGGTTTTCTTCCTACTCTTGACCTTGGTTGGTTATGCGGTTGGTTATCTCTTTATGCGCTCAGGTCTTGGAGGCATGATTATTGCCTTGATTATCGGCCTCATCTACGCTCTGACCATGATCTTTC
>NZ_KQ969552.1:59579-61110 GCF_001578945.1 Streptococcus oralis | reverse complement strand
GCTAAAATGCGCTGGCCAATGGACAAATTTTCTTTTTCCAGTTGGACTAAGACTTTAGAAGCCGGTAATGGTTGAATGTCTGAAAAGAAAAGTTGGATTTTTTCCTCTTCAAGTGGCTTTTGGGTCATGGACTGAGCTGCTTTTTCGTAGCGCTTTTCTTGAGAGAGAACATTTTTCATCTTTTTAGCCAATAGGCGACCGGCAACATCATTTTTAGTGTTACGTAAGGCAGTTTCTACATTTTGCTTGACGCGACGATGCTTTTCCATGGTTTTATCATAGGCTCTCTGGTCGTTAGCAGCTTGCTGACTTTGTCTGGCAAAATTAGCCTTTCTCTGCTCACTATAGCGATCATAGTCTAAATGCTCGACTAGCGTTTCTGCTTCTTTCCGGTGCTTGACCAGTCGCAAGTGGACAATAGTATCTGCCGTATGAGAAAGAAAGTCTTCATCATGGGAAATGAAAATAACAGTTTGCCTGGTATTTTGAATCTGACCTTTTAGCCAATCAACCGTCTCAAGGTCTAGGTCATTTGAAGGTTCATCTAAAAATAGAATCTCAAAAGGTTTTGCTAACTCGTGGATGAGCTGAATTTTCAAAGCTTCGCCCCCTGATAGACTGCCAATTTCTTGGTCGCTAGCAAAATGGTCGCTATCAAAGTGCAATTCCTCCGCCAAACGATAAAGAATGCTGTAGTCTAAATCAGCAGAATCCAAAAAGAAGTAGTCATGGAGAGTCCTACTTTTCAGAAACTCGGGGAGTTTTTGAGGAATGTATGCCAGTGATTGAAGATCAGACTGGATGTCGCCCTTGATAGTAAAATCAGGTAATGCTTCCCTCATTAAAGCTCGTAGTAAGGTCGATTTGCCGTTTCCTTCTTCACCAATAATAGCAACCTTTTCCCCGTCTTGGATGGTCATGGTTAGGTCAGATACAAGGTCCCGCAAATCTTTGTTTTGAGTGATGGTTAGATGATTGATTTTTATCATATTGCTGCCCTTTCTAGAATGTCCATAGTGCATAACAAAAAGCTCTACTTTACCTAGTAGAGCCCAAAGTCACTGTCAAAACTCTATTATCCTCGTTGAAAAGCTCGTCAAACTAGCTTGGAGCTGCCTAACCCAACCCAAGAGGAGCATAGCTTTCTAGTTTTTCGATTTTCATTGAGGACAAGATACTAGAAAATCTAGTATAAAAAGAGCACACAAAAAGAGACAAAAACAAGATCTACTAAATAAAGTTCTTTATTTGATAGATTAGTTGTTCATGTCTCCCATACCTCCGAGTATTAGTACCTCTATCCTATACCTTTCAGGAAATTTTGTCAATAGAAAACAAGTAATTTCAAGCTCTAAAAACCAAAAACAGGTCCATAGAGAGTCAGTACGTGTTTGACATGTTCGTAGTGGAACTTGTCATAGTTGCGCCAAGCAGCACGAGCTTGATCGTTTAGTTTTAGGCTACCAAGTCCAATCAGAATACTGGTACGTTGGTAAAATTTTTCAAGGTTGATTAAGATACTGTTGTCCAG
>NZ_KQ969552.1:52527-59349 GCF_001578945.1 Streptococcus oralis | reverse complement strand
AGATACTGTTGTCCAGCTTTTTTGCTTTTTTTAGTTTCTTAAGAGTGGTGTTCAGCAGCTCTTGCAGTCGAAGATCATCGGCTGTGCCTTGTTTACAGCTTTGGTAGCTTTTATTTAACTCGGAAAGGAGTTGGTAAGCTTCGGTGATGAGTTCTTTATCTTCCATATGAGCATCCTCCTTGCTCTGATGTATTCTTGCCTATAGTATAGCACTTATAGGGAAAATTGTCATAGTAAATATGTTAAAAATGAGATTTTAATCTTAAAGTTTGGGAGGCTGACTTATAGCCTTTTCATGGTATAATCAAGTGAGTACATCTTTATGGAGGAAATATGAAGTTAAATATTCAAGAAATTCGTAAGCAACCTGAAGGCCTGCATTTTGAACAAGCTTTAGACCTGGCAGCAGACTTGCGTAAACGAAATCAAGAGATTTTAGATGTCAAATATATCTTAGCAGTGGGAAAGGTGCAGTACGAAGACCGTCTGTATTTCTTAGACTATCAGTTGTCATATACCATTGTTCTTGCTTCCAGCCGCAGTATGGAGCCAGTTGAGTTAGCTGAGTCTTATCCAGTCACAGAAGTTTTCATGGAAGGAGTGACCAATCAACTGGACCAGGAAGTTCTAGATGATGATTTGGTCTTGCCTATCGAAAATGGGGAAATCGACCTTGCTGAGAGCGTAGCAGATAATATCTTGCTCAATATCCCAATCAAGGTCTTGACGGCAGAAGAAGAGGCGGGTCAAGGTTTTGTGTCTGGAAATGACTGGCAAATCATGACTGAAGATGAATACCAAGCCCAACAAGCAGTCAAGAAAGAAGAAAACAGTCCTTTTGCTGGCTTGCAAGGACTGTTTGATGGAGACGAGTAGATGGTTTTATCCAAGAAACGTGCCCGTCATGTCATAGAGGAAATTATTGCTCTTTTTCCAGATGCGAAGCCTAGTCTTGATTTTACCAATCACTTTGAACTCTTGGTTGCAGTGATGCTGTCAGCCCAGACGACAGATGCAGCGGTAAATAAGGCCACGCCAGGTCTCTTTGCTGCTTTTCCAACGCCACAAGCCATGTCTGTCGCGACTGAAAGTGAAATTGCTTCACACATTTCTCGTCTGGGACTGTATCGAAATAAGGCTAAATTTCTTAAAAAATGTGCCCAACAGTTACTAGACGATTTTGACGGTCAAGTGCCTCAGACTCGAGAGGAATTAGAAAGTCTAGCGGGTGTTGGACGCAAAACAGCAAATGTCGTCATGAGCGTGGGCTTTGGAATTCCTGCTTTTGCAGTGGACACCCATGTGGAGCGTATCTGCAAGCATCACGATATCGTTAAAAAATCAGCTACGCCACTTGAGGTAGAAAAACGTATCATGGACGTTCTGCCACCAGAAGAATGGTTAGCAGCCCACCAGGCCATGATTTACTTTGGACGAGCTATCTGTCATCCCAAAAATCCAGAATGCGATCACTATCCCCAATTATATGATTTTAGTTCGTTATAAGATGAAAATTTTATGTTTTTTCTTGCATTGATCCTTTCTTTGTGATATAGTAATAACAATAAAATATTCCTTTAAACCTGTCCTGTGAGGCAGGCAAGGAGCTGGATTAATAGATAGTCGAAGTCTATACTGTATACAGTAAGGCTCGCTTGGCTATACATTTCAAGTCTCCTTGTTAAGGAGACTTTTCTTTTTGGAGGTTTGTCATGAAGACAAAAGAAGTTGTAGACGAATTGACCGTCAAACGAGCGATTACTCGGATTACCTACGAGATTATCGAACGCAACAAAGATTTGAATAGAATCGTTCTGGCTGGGATAAAAACGCGAGGTGTCTTTATCGCTCGCCGTATCCAAGAACGATTGGAACAGCTAGAAAATATCTCTGTTCCAGTGGTAGAACTAGATACTAAACCTTTCCGTGACGATGTAAAAAGTGGAGAAGATACTTCTCTAATATCTGTTGATGTGACAGATCGGGAAGTCATCTTGGTGGACGATGTACTCTACACTGGTCGGACTATCCGAGCTGCCATTGATAATATTGTTAGCCACGGTCGCCCTGCTCGTGTGAGTTTGGCGGTCTTGGTTGATCGTGGCCACAGAGAACTTCCAATCCGTCCGGACTATGTTGGGAAAAATATTCCGACCAGTCGTTCTGAAGAAATCATCGTAGAGATGACAGAACTAGATGGACAAGATAGAGTACTGATCACAGACCAAGCCTAAACACTAGAAGGAGTAAAAAATGTCAGAAAATCAACAAGTTTTGCAACACGTTGTTTCTATGGAAGATCTTACTGTAGAACAAGTAATGAAATTGATTAAACGAGGAATTGAATTTAAAAACGGAGCGAGTGCTTCTTATGAGGAGCAGCATATCGTTTCCAACCTTTTCTTTGAAAGTTCAACTCGTACCCACAAATCCTTTGAGGTAGCAGAACTGAAACTTGGACTTGATCTTTTGGATTTCGATGTGAAGACCAGTTCAGTGAATAAGGGTGAAACACTCTATGACACGATCTTGACACTTTCTGCACTAGGAGTGGATGCCTGTGTCATTCGTCACCCAGAGGTGGACTACTACAGAGAATTGATTGCTAGCCCGACCATCACAACTTCGATTATCAATGGTGGGGACGGTTCAGGGCAACACCCTAGTCAAAGTTTGCTTGATTTGATGACAATTTATGAAGAATTTGGACATTTTGAAGGCCTCAAGGTGGCTATCGCTGGCGACCTCAATCACTCACGGGTTGCCAAGTCCAATATGCAAATCCTTAAACGCTTGGGAGCGGAGCTTTACTTCGCAGGTCCTGAGGAATGGAGAAGTGAGGAGTTTGAGCATTACGGTCGCTTTGTATCAATTGATGAGGTGATTGATCAAGTAGATGTTATGATGTTTCTTCGTGTGCAGCATGAACGTCATGAAATTGTGACAGGATTTTCAAAAGAAAACTACCATATCCAGCATGGTTTGACACAAGAACGCTATGACCGCTTGAAAGAAAAAGCAATCCTTATGCACCCAGCTCCAGTCAATCGTGATGTGGAAATCGCTGATCACTTGGTAGAAGCACCGAAATCACGTATTGTTCAGCAAATGACCAACGGTGTCTTTGTCAGAATGGCGATTTTAGAATCCGTGCTGGCCTACAGAAAAGCAAAATAAGGCACAAAGCGTTAAAAGATGTCTGAGAGCATCAACGAGAGGTGAGTAGATGAAAAAACGACTTCTAGTATTAGAAGATGGTACAGTATTTGAAGGCAAGGCCTTCGGAGCAGATATTGATGTAACAGGGGAAATCGTCTTTAACACAGGGATGACCGGCTACCAAGAATCCGTAACAGACCAGTCTTACAATGGACAAATCTTAACCTTTACCTACCCTTTAGTCGGAAATTATGGAATTAACCGTGACGACTACGAATCCATCAATCCTACCTGTAAGGGAGTAGTGGTTTTTGAAGAAGCTAGAAGAGCGAGTAATTGGCGCAATCAAATGACCTTGGACGAATTCTTGAAATCTAAGAAAATACCAGGCATATCAGGAATTGACACACGGGCTTTGACAAAGATCATCCGTAAGCATGGCACCATGCGTGCAACATTGACACATATTGGAGACAGTATGGATCATATCATAGACCAGCTCCAAGCGACAGTTCTACCGACAGATAATATCAAGCAAGTCTCTACTAAGACAGCTTATCCTGCACCTGGAGTTGGATTGAGTGTCGTACTGGTAGACTTTGGACTTAAACATTCTATTTTACGCGAACTTTCTAAACGTAACTGTAACGTGACCGTAGTTCCATACACAACCACAGCAGAAGAAATTCTCCATCTCCATCCTGATGGGGTCATGTTGTCAAATGGTCCAGGTAACCCAGAAGATGTTCCCCAGGCACTGGACATGATTCGTGGTGTGCAAGGGAAAATTCCAATCTTTGGCATCTGTATGGGACATCAACTTTTTGCTATGGCAAATGGAGCCAAGACCTACAAGATGAAGTTTGGTCACCGTGGATTTAATCATGCGGTACGTGAGATTGCAACAGGACGTGTAGACTTTACTAGTCAAAACCATGGTTATGCGGTTAGCCGTGAGGATTTGCCAGCGCACTTGATCATTACGCACGAAGAAATAAATGATAAGTCGGTTGAAGGAATTCGCCACAGATACCAGCCAGGTTTTTCTGTGCAATTCCACCCAGATGCAGCTCCAGGACCGCACGATGCCAGCTATCTCTTTGATGAATTTATGGAAATGATGGAGTCGTTTAAATCTGCTAATCGCTGATATAATAAACTCTGTCAGAGACTTGTCGAATAAAAAGGCAAGTCCCTTTCTTTTAGTTGAGCAATGAGATGCTGAAAATTTTTACACTCGATTTATTATTGAAAAATCATCGGAGAATTTATTTAATGTCGCTCTGTGAGGCGACGAATAGAAAGGCAGGTCGTTTCTTTTAGTCGCTATTAGGCGAACTAAAAACTCCCTGCACTAGATTTTTTATCGAAAAATACCGTTTCTCTAAAAAATCGTCGGAGAATTTATTTAATGGCAACCTGAGAGTTGCCGAATAGAAAGGAGATGGGTGGTCCGTATTTGCTAAACTGAATACGGGCTACGGACGGTGCTAAAAAGATAGTTATTCCTAGAACTGAGAGTTCTTCGTCATAACTCCTATTTTAGCTTTGTCCGCTTGACGCCCTTAATATCTTATAAATGCCTAAACGTACTGATATTCAAAAAATTATGGTGATTGGTTCTGGTCCGATTATTATTGGTCAGGCTGCTGAGTTTGACTACGCGGGGACCCAGGCTTGTTTGTCGTTGAAAGAGGAAGGTTATGAGGTTGTCTTGGTGAATTCAAACCCTGCAACCATCATGACGGATAAGGAGATTGCGGACAAGGTCTACATCGAACCGATTACGCTTGAGTTTGTGACGCGTATTCTCCGTAAGGAGCGTCCAGATGCCTTGCTTCCAACTCTTGGAGGTCAGACAGGGCTCAATATGGCTATGGAATTGTCTAAAAATGGTATCCTAGATGAGCTTGGTGTGGAACTTCTCGGTACTAAATTATCTGCCATCGACCAAGCTGAGGACCGTGACCTCTTTAAACAATTGATGGAGGAATTGAACCAACCAATTCCAGAATCTGAAATTGTCAACACAGTGGAAGAAGCAGTAGCCTTTGCAGCTTCTATTGGTTATCCTGTTATCGTTCGGCCGGCCTTTACCCTTGGTGGTACAGGAGGCGGAATGTGTGCCAACGAAGAAGAGTTACGTGAAATAGCTGAAAATGGATTGAAGTTGTCTCCAGTGACTCAATGTTTGATTGAGCGCTCCATTGCAGGTTTCAAGGAAATCGAATACGAAGTCATGCGAGACTCAGCTGACAATGCTTTGGTTGTTTGTAATATGGAGAATTTTGATCCAGTTGGGATTCACACTGGGGATTCCATTGTATTTGCCCCTGCGCAAACTATGTCAGACTATGAAAACCAAATGCTACGTGACGCGAGCTTGAGCATTATTCGCGCTCTCAAAATCGAGGGGGGATGTAACGTTCAGTTGGCTCTTGATCCACATAGTTTTAAGTACTATGTCATCGAAGTAAATCCTCGTGTATCTCGTTCATCAGCTCTTGCTTCTAAGGCGACGGGTTATCCGATTGCCAAATTGGCTGCCAAGATTGCCGTTGGTTTGACTCTGGATGAGGTTATTAACCCCGTTACGGGCTCAACTTATGCCATGTTTGAACCAGCCCTTGACTATGTGGTTGCTAAGATTCCACGCTTCCCATTTGATAAGTTTGAAAAAGGAGAACGTCGTCTGGGTACCCAAATGAAGGCAACAGGCGAAGTCATGGCCATTGGTCGTAACATCGAGGAATCTCTTCTAAAAGCCTGTCGTTCCCTTGAAATCGGAGTTCATCACAATGAAATGCCGGAGCTTGCATCTGTTTCGGATGATGCCTTGATTGAAAAGGTTGTCAAGGCCCAAGATGACCGTCTCTTCTACGTATCAGAAGCTATTCGCCGTGGTTACACACCAGAAGAAATTGCTGAATTGACCAAGATTGATATCTTCTATCTTGATAAACTCTTGCATATCTTTGAAATCGAGCAAGAATTGGGCGCCCATCCACAAGATCTAGAAGTTTTGAAAACAGCTAAGCTAAATGGCTTCTCAGATCGTAAGATTGCTGAACTTTGGAAAACAACGGGTGAGCAAGTTCGTGAGTTCCGTTTGGAAAACAAGATCGCCCCAGTTTACAAGATGGTGGACACTTGTGCAGCTGAGTTTGAGTCAGAAACTCCATATTTCTACTCCACCTATGGCTGGGAAAATGAGTCTATCAAGTCTGATAAGGAATCCGTCCTAGTCCTAGGTTCAGGTCCAATCCGTATCGGTCAGGGGGTTGAGTTTGACTACGCAACTGTCCACTCCGTGAAGGCAATTCAAGCAGCTGGCTATGAAGCCATTATCATGAACTCAAACCCTGAGACGGTTTCAACAGACTTCTCAGTGTCTGACAAGCTCTATTTTGAACCCCTGACCTTTGAAGATGTCATGAATGTCATTGATCTTGAGCAACCAAAAGGCGTTATCGTTCAGTTCGGTGGTCAAACAGCTATCAACCTTGCAGAGCCCTTGGCAAAAGCAGGAGTGACCATTCTTGGAACTCAAGTCGAGGATCTGGACCGTGCGGAAGACCGTGACCTCTTTGAGCAAGCCCTTAAAGACTTGGATATTCCACAGCCACCAGGACAAACGGCTATAAATGAAGAAGAAGCGGTGCT
>NZ_KQ969552.1:44150-51617 GCF_001578945.1 Streptococcus oralis | reverse complement strand
ATATAATTAGGTAAGACCATTTATAATTAATGAAAACGGAAAATCGACTAAGGGAGAGATTCCAAAGGTGTGGAAAAAATGGTTGAGATGGATAAATAATAGAGAGAACACTAAGGGTAATCATGCTAGAAGGTATTTTAAAATGTTGTTCTGAAGATATTTCTGATGAAGATAAAAATAGTATATTAAACATGGATTTCAATCAGTCTATTGATCAAATACGTGCTCCTATAAACAATGCTGATCTTGAAGATATTTTATCGAAACAGGAAACAGCTGATGATGGTGGTATTGTCGCAATGACAGGATTTTATTATCAAATGATGGTTTCAGTTCTTTATTTAGGAGAAGTTTTTCTAGGTAAATGGGATGGAATGTATCTAGATTACCATCAGGATATTGTGCTGTTTAATAATTCAGAGAAAATAGTCAAATTTGTTCAAGTTAAAACAAAAAATAGGTCTTATTCACCAGCTGACATTAAAATAGCTAATAGCTGGATTCCTAAATTATTTATTACAGCATATAACATAGAAAAATTATCAGGATTTGATTTAAGGTTTGAAATAGTATCTAATTGTTTCTATCAAGATACAAAAAGCTTTAATATCTCACAGTTTTACCCTAACTCAGCTGATAAGAGTGATAAACAAATTAAAAAGCTAGTTGCTGAAAATTTTGATGCAGAACATATTGAATCTGAAAGTACAAAAGACATTTTTTTAAATCAGGCATTTCAAAATTTCAATATGAAGCATTTCCTCCCTGAAGAATTAGAAGATAAGATAGCAACAAGTATTCCAAAAATTCTAGGGTTTGAGTATAGTCAACTTTCAACTGAAATATTAAACCAAGTTATTGCTGAGTTTTTCAATGCTTGTTACGATCCCAAGGATGCTTCAATTCAATTGATTAAAGACGAAAAATTAAATAATTTAAGAGAATATATTAAGAAAAAATTAACAGATAATTTAACCAAGGAATATCATAGTAAATCTGATGAAAAAATCTTGACCCAATATTTTACAAAATTAGATAGTGATTATTCGAATTCAAAACTGAATTCAAATTTTATCAGTGAGTTTAAATTATTTGTGGATGGCTTTAGGGAAGATTTAGAAAATATTTTGTCAGATTGTGATTTAACAATGAAGAGTATTATCAATTTATATCTAAAATATAATAAAGGTATAGATGTAAAACTTGAAGAAAGAGAGTGTGAAAGTCATTTTAATGATTTACTGTCATTGCTACTTTTCCTCAAGATTTCTATTAAAAAGAATTTAATGATTGAAGATGAAAATAGGCACATTTTATCAATAAAATTAGACAGACTCCTATTTTTGATTTTAGGGAATAATGATGATATGAGAGATTCTTTGGAAGTTATTAAGAACTTCAAAGATTTATTTCCAATGCTAGATAATTCAGAAAAACTAAGAATAGCGAGTACTCAAGATGTTTCTATAATTATTTCAGGTCAATTTGATAATGAAAATAGTGATCAACACATTGAACTAAAAAAAGAAGAGCTTGATTTTTCTTTAAATCCTAGCATAAATAATTCTAAATTAGATGAAATTAATGCAAATAATATTACAGAAGTTCAGATACCAATTAATATTTTATATGCACATCGTGATAACTTAAATGCAGTAAATAAAACTAGAAAACAATACAATAATCTTAAAGAGATGCAGAAAAAGATTGATGAGGAGTTGAAGTTAAATGCCACTAGTTGAGGAGTTAGTAAATCAAATTAATAACGCTCAATACAAAGATATAACTGTTCAGGGGATAGAGTATCGTACTTTTTATGATGAGGTAAATGGAAATTTACTTATTATTTATAATGAACAAATTATACAAAATCATTTGTTAAGAGAGGAAATTAATAATATAGCGAAAAATATTAGAGAAGTTATCAAGAAATCTACGAAATATAATTTATGGAATACGTATTTTTTAATTGTGGTTAATAAAAACTCGTTTAATGAAAAGTATTATTACATAGAAAGAGATGTAAGGAACCTCAGAAAGTATGTTATTCAAACTGAAATGGATATTTTAAGGCTACCATTTCTGGATATATCAAATAGTAACAAGGAAGCGAAGCAAGTAGAAGAAAGTCTATACTTTACTAACGAAAAAATTAATGAATTGTATGTAAGTATAAAGAATAAAGGCGGCGAACAAAAAAAATTAACTAATGCTGAAATAAATAAAATTTTGGAAGAAATAAATTTTTTAGAAGGTAGAGTATATGACTAGATTAGAGCAAGTAACGATAAGAAATTTTAGAAATTTCCAAGGAGAACATAAGTTTGACTTCACTAAAGACATTACTATATTTTTAGGTGATAATGGAAACGGAAAAAGTTCGATTTTTGATGCTATTCAATGGTGTATATTAGGTGAAATTGATAGAATTAATGAAAAACGTTCTGAATCGTTAAAGTATATATTAATAAACAACGATTCTGATGACTGTTTTGTTGAAATACTTTTTTCAAATAAACTAAAGCTTAAAAGATCAGTTTCACGAAATAGCAATATAACTGTTAAGTGCCAAGATGGAAGTGGTAAGATTGTAAGAGGTGAGGAAAATGTGAGACATTGTCTCAATAAAGTGTTTGGAGATGTTCAGAATAGGAATTTTGATTTTCAGGAAGCTTTTAAATCCTCTTTGCTTGCTCAAGAGCAGGTATTGAATTTTATTGCAAGTGATACTCCAACTCAACGATACAACGTCCTTTCTTCGATACTAGGAATGGAAGAAATAACAAATATAAAACAAAACTTAGAAACAGCCAGAAGAGTAATAGAAAAGAAGATTAATGAAGAAGACAGAATTGAGAAACAAATCAGAGAAGAAATCAAAAAGCAGAAATTAAAACTCGAAACGAAATATAATATAGCTAATATAAATATAGAAGTTGCTAATGCATTGAATTTTGAAGATAAACAAAATGAAAAGGACAATCTTGTAAAAAGTAAGAGTCATATAGAAGATAAACTAAATAGATTTCATTCATTGCAAAAAAAGATTGATGAAGATGTCGGAAATCTAAGTAGACTAACAGAGAAGATAAAAAGATTAAATAGTGATTTAATAGATGCTCAGAGTGAAAAAGATAGGATAATAAAAGAGCTTGCTTTAAATGAAAATAGTATTGAGCAAAACGGAAAGAATATTGAACGAGTTGAGCAAGAAATGCAAATTTTATCTCAAAATGTAGAGAAGAGGGGGGAACTGAAAAAAATAGAGAACCAATTGTCAAGTCCTGAACTCTATGAATTATCGTTTGAACTCGAAGAAAATATTCAAAAACAAGTTTCTAATTTTGAACGTTTACTAGATGAATATCAATATGCTTTGTCAAATATTGCTGAATATAATCAATTATTACAAAATAGGGGAAGCATTCCAAAGTCTATTGATGAATTTAAACAAAAAATTAAACAGAGAGAACTTGAAATAACTAATCAACAAAATTATATTACAAACTTGAATTCTGAACTACTTTCAAATGATTCAGACAATGATATTAATTTGTTAATCGGAATGATTCGTGAAGCCTCTAGTTTTGTAAATAGTCACAGAGAATTTGAAAATAATTGTCCGGTGTGCAACCAGAGTGTTGTAAATATTTCTGAACACTTTGACAGGAGGATCGCATACTTGCTTCAGCAAAGCGAAATTACTGCTGAGAGAATTAGTAAACATAAGAGGCAGATACAAGAAGTTGAAGAAAATGTTAATAATAAGCGGAAAGAGATATCGCAACTCCAAAATAATATATTAAAGTTAGAAAATCAAAGTAGTGAAATCCAGAGAAGACTTCAAAGTATAGAAGATCACTATCTATATGTAAAAGTAAATTTTAGTTTGGATAATACTCAAGTAGATTTAAAAATAAATAATCTAAAATATGGTATTGAGAAGCGACAACAATATTTGCAGTTGAAAAAGAAAAAAAGTCAGATTGAGAGGCAGTTAGAAGAGAATTCTAATATAAAATTTTCTGGTTTAAACTTGAATCAATTACTTGAAGAGGATGAAACTCTTAAAAAAAAGAACAATGAGTTAGTAGTTCTTGAAAGAAAAATAGCATTAAAAATAGAGAAGCAAAAATCAACTTTGGATTCTCTTAAACGAATGGCTGAACTTCTTAATGAAATCTCCGAAGAGTATAGCTTTATTGATAATGATAATCTTTCAATAGTTTTGACAGATTTAATAAATGATAAAGCTAAAAAAATAGCTATATTATCGCAAGAGTTAGTAAATCATACAAGCATTATTGAGTACAATACTATAAAAGATGATTTACTTGATAAAGAAGAGTCATTACATCGTATTCAGAAGATAAAAGAAAAGCTTGATAATAAATTTAAAATAGTTGACGACGAAATTAATCGTATTAATGATAGATTTACTTTTTCCAAGATAGTTAATAGCAATAAATCCGTAATTCAAAAATATTTTAACTACCTTAATCCAAATGTAACTACCTATAGAAATCTTTATTTTAATATAGACGACATTAAAAATACATTAGATATTGAAATAGTAAATAATGATCGGCCTGTCAATGTTGCAAATATCCTAAGTTCTGGACAACTTAATGTTTTAGCAGTTTCAATTTTTATTGCAAGGAATATCGCTCGAAATAATTCACCAATTGATTTTATTGCTATAGACGATCCTATTCAAAATATGGATGATATTAATCAATTTTCGATGATTGATGTTTTGGGCAAATTGAATAAACAGCTCATTTTTACAACACATGATGCAAAATATGTAAACCTTTTTTTGAAGAAAAATGAATTTCGGCTGAATAACATTTCTGTTTATTATTTAGATGCTGAAGAAGGTACTTATGGAAATATACTAGAATAATGTTAATATAAAAATAGCCAGTTTTTCAATTTGTATAATTAAGTTTTGGAAAAAAAGTTTTTTGTTTAAAATAAGAGGAATTCCACATTTTCTGAAATTGACTATAATCATGAATTGCTAATGATAGAGGCACATTACGAAAGTTATATTTAGTGTTTCACAAATTGTCATTTGTTCAATAAAACAACACTTAAAAACATCATCATACTGAAAACCAAAGGATAATTTTTTTACAAAGTCGATAAAAGAGACTACAATATTCTAAAAGAAGCAATGAGGACCCAAAGATGATATGAGGATTGAAGGAAAGGAAATCCTAGAATTTAAAGGGATTGTCTTTGGTGAGGTAGTTGCTGGGGTTAAAATGTTCAAAGATATGTTGGCTGCTTCCCTAATATTTTTGGCGGTCGTGCTAGTAGTTATAAAGTAGAATTGACCCAATCGAGAGAAGAAGCTCTATCAGAAATGATGGCGCGTGCAAGTGAGTGTTGCGCAAATGCTATCATAGGGGGCAAGATGGACTACGAAACCTTATGTGCTGAAAATGGTATGCGATGGTTACCTGTAGCGGAACAGCAGTCGTGCTCGAGCCCTGATTTGAAGAAATCAAAAAAAGAACAGTGGTAACTGTTCTTTTTTTTGATTATTTGAGACCGTATTTTTTGTTGAAACGATCCACACGTCCATCTGCTTGAGTGAACTTTTGACGTCCAGTGTAGAATGGGTGTGAGTCTGATGAAATTTCAACACGGATCAATGGGTAAGTTTCGCCTTCGAACTCAACAGTTTCGTTAGAGCGTTTTGTTGAACCGCTAAGGAATTTGTAACCAGTAGTTGTGTCCATGAAGACAACTGGGCGATATTCTGGATGGATATCTTTTTTCATTTTGCAATATTTCCTTTCTGCCATGGTCTCTTTGCGAGCCATAGATTGTTACCATACTAGTCTATCAGATTCTAAAAAGTTTGGCAAGTGTTTTATCAGTTTTTAAGCAAGTTTTTTAACTTTTGATAGATGATTTCGTTTTCTTCTAGACTATAGGAATTGGCGCCACTGGCTAATGGGTGTCCTCCTCCGTCGTGTTGTTTGGCAATTTCATTGATAGGGGTGATTTTACTACGCATTCGCACACGGAAGTGACCATCAGCTTGTTCAACAAAGATAGCCCAAGCCTTAACAGTATCGATTCGACCAGGTGCTCCAACAATTGCCGCCGTTTCAGCATCCGTAACCCTATATTTTTCCAAGATGTTTTGAGTAAGCAGAACGCGTGCAGCCCCATTCTCATCAACTTCTAAGTGATCATAGACAAAGCCTTGAAGTTTTGCAATCTTAAAGCTCATGGTATCCATTTGACGAGACAATCCAGCAAAGTCAAAATCAACTTCTCGGAGCTGGCCAGCTATTTTAAAGGTACGGGCACTAGTTGACGGGTAGAGAAAACGCCCTGTGTCCCCGACAATTCCTGCATAGAGAAGTCGTGCAGCTTCGCTAGACAAAGCAAGCTGATTTTCTTGAGCAAATAGAGCAATCATTTCACTGGCACTGCTTGAACTTGTATCGACCCAAGATAGGTCACCATAAATATCATCATTTGGATGGTGATCGATTTTGATGGTGAAATCAGCTTGTTCGTAGCGTTTATCATCGATACGAGGACGATTCGCTGTATCACAAATAATAGCAAGAGCTCCGTGGTAGTCACTGTCTTGGACAGTATCCATTTCCGCCATCCAAGTTAGAGTTGGTTCGTTAAAACCGACTGCTTTGACGGTCTTTTCAGGAAAATGATGTTTGAGCAAAGCTTTCAAGCCTATCTGACTCCCCAAGGCATCAGGGTCTGGTTTCATATGGCGATGAATAATAATGGTATCGTATTCTTTGATTTTCTCTAATATTTGCTGGCAAATTTCCATAAATAACCTCAATTCTTTCTCATTTCATTGTAGCACAAGAATTTTTATTTTTAAAATGAAAAAGATATGATATAATGGAGAAAGATAAATTGAGGAGGACGATATGGCATTAGCAAAAATTGTATTTGCCAGTATGACCGGTAATACCGAAGAAATTGCAGATATTGTAGCAGATAAATTGCGTGACTTGGGCTTGGATGTCGATGTGGATGAATGTACTACTGTTGACGCTTCAGACTTCTTGGAGGCGGATATCGCAATCGTTGCGACCTATACCTATGGTGACGGTGAATTGCCAGATGAGATGATGGACTTCTACGAAGACCTAGCAGATCTCAACTTGAACGGTAAAATCTACGGAGTGGTCGGTTCAGGAGATACCTTCTACGACGAATTCTGTAAGGCTGTCGATGACTTTGATCGCGTTTTTGTAGCGACAGGAGCAGAAAAAGGTTCAGAGTGTGTTAAAGTAGACCTTTCTGCCGAAGAAGAAGATATTGAGCGCCTAGAAGCCTTTGCTGAAGAAATTGCAGCCAAGGTAGAAGCCTAAAGGAATTGACGAATCATAATGGAAGTGACTAGAAGTTAAATTCTGGTCATTTTTTTATCGATAAAACTGTAAGCGTTTTTCGGACTTTTTGATG
>NZ_KQ969552.1:41463-43844 GCF_001578945.1 Streptococcus oralis | reverse complement strand
ATAATAATATTATAGAAAGTATTCTCCAAGTTTTGAAATCGAGAGGAGGAGCAGGATGACAAAACGAGACTACGCCTATGGTTTTCATGATACTCTAACACCCCTATATTCCACAGGAAAGGGATTGTCGGCAGATGTGGTACGGCAGCTCTCTCATGAAAAGGGAGAGCCAGACTGGATGTTGGATTATCGCTTGCGGTCCCTGGAACTCTTTTATAAACTTCCCATGCCAGACTTCGGGCCAGACCTATCAGGTATCAATTTTGATGAGGTTATCTACTACCAAAAACTCAGCGACAAAAAGGCCAGATCCTGGGAGGAGGTTCCAGAGGAAATCAAGAAAACCTTTGAACGGTTGGGAATACCTGAAGCAGAACGGCAATATCTGTCGGGGGCTGTGGCTCAGTACGAATCTGAAGTGGTTTATCACAATATGAAAGAGGAGTTTGAAAAGCTAGGTATTATCTTTACAGATACGGATACAGCCTTAAAGGAATACCCTGAGTTAGTCAAGCAATATTTTGGAACCATCATTTCCAATGCCGAGCATAAATTTTCTGCTCTTAACAGTGCCGTCTGGTCGGGTGGAACCTTTATTTACGTTCCAAAGGGAGTCAAATGTACTGTCCCAGTGCAAACCTACTTTCGGATCAATGGGGAAAATGCAGGTCAGTTTGAACGCTCACTTATGATCATCGAGGAAGACGCTTCCATTCAGTATATCGAAGGATGTACAGCTCCCACATATTCTACCAATAGTTTGCACGCTGCAAATGTTGAAATCATTGTTAAAAAGAATGGATTTTTCCGCTACACTACCATGCAAAACTGGTCGGATAATGTCTATAACCTGGTCACCGAAAGAGGAACAGTCGAAGAAGGTGGAACCTTGGAGTGGATTGATGGCAATTTAGGCAGTAAGGTCAATATGAAATACCCTTGTAGCATTTTAAATGGTTCTCACGCTAAAACATCAATTCTATCTATGGCTTTTGCGAATTCGGGACAACACCTGGATGCTGGCTGTAAAGTCTATCACAATGCTCCAAAAACCAGTTCGACCCTGATTTCAAAATCGGTGGCTAAGGATGGTGGAAAGACGGACTATCGTGGTCAGGTTCGCTTTGGAAGAAATAGCAGTGGATCCAAGTCTCATATCGAGTGCGACACGATTTTGATGGATGATTTATCGACTTCGGATACCATTCCCTTTAATGAAATCCATAACTCCAATGTTAGTTTGGAGCATGAAGCTAAGGTTTCAAAAGTGTCTGAAGATCAGCTCTTTTATATGATGAGCCGCGGGATTAGTGAAGAAGAAGCAACTGCTATGATTATTAACGGCTTTATGGAACCCATTACCAAGGAACTACCGATGGAATATGCTGTTGAAATGAACCAACTAATCAGCATGAGTATGGAAGGCTCTGTCGGGTAAAAATACGGAAGGAATCGTTTACTTTGATGAATTTTTAAAAGAAAGTGGAAAAAGTTGCCTCCTTTTGGTACAATAATAAGAATCAGAAAGTAAGAGGTGGCTGAGATGGATTTAGAAAGTATTCGTCAAGAAATTGATCAGATTGATGATCAGATTGTTCAACTACTGGAAGAGCGGATGAATAAGGTTGGACAAGTTGTGGCTTGCAAGCGTTCTAGTGGAAAAGCAGTTCTCGATTCCAAACGAGAGGAAGCCATTTTCCAAAAAGTAGCGCAAAGAGTCACCAATAAAAACTATGAAGAAACCATTGTAGCTACCTTTTCAGATATTTTAAAACAATCGCGCGCCTACCAAGATAAACATTTGAGTGATCGGAATCGGTAAATGGGTGACTGCTTTTAAAGAAGGCTGTATACTATCCACAAAGGGATGGTGCTCCCTATAATCGCTAGAAATAGCTGATGGCGCCTGTTAGAAATAAGAGCTTACCGTTTTTTGAGCCTTTATTTCTAGCAGGTGCTTTTTAGTACCTGCGGCTAACTAGGAAGGAATAGTGATGAAAAAAATAAAAGAAACGGCTTTGTTAACGCTACTAGCACTTGTGATTGGTGTCTTGGTTGGAGGAGTTGATACCCTATTTGGTCAGTGCCTGCTCTGGATCTCGGAACTGAGGGGAACATATCTGTGGTTATTGCTCCCAGTCTTACCTATTGCAGGCCTATTTCTTGTATATCTCTACGAGCGCTATGGTGGGATTAGTCAAAAAGGTATGACTTTGGTATTTGAAGTAGGGCATGAAAAAGAAAGTAGAATTCCTAAACGCTTGATCCCTTTGGTAATTTTTTCTACTTGGATGACCCATCTATTTGGAGGATCGGCTGGCCGTGAAGGAGTAGCCGTCCAGTTAGGTGCGACCATTTCACATTGGTTTAGCCGATACTTT
>NZ_KQ969552.1:40120-41339 GCF_001578945.1 Streptococcus oralis | reverse complement strand
CAGTTAGGTGCGACCATTTCACATTGGTTTAGCCGATACTTTCCTATCAAAAATGCTTCGAAAATCTTTCTGCTGATGGGGATGGGAGCCGGCTTTGCAGGCCTCTTTCAAACGCCCTTTGCAGCAACTTTCTTTGCCTTAGAAGTATTGGTTGTAGGGGAATTAGCCTTAGAAGCCCTCTATCCGACCCTCGTTGCTTCTTTAGTAGTTAGTTGGATTTCTCACCAACTGGGATTGGAGAAATTTAGCATACCCTTGACGGATATGATTTCTTTCACACCTCTGTTAGTTTTGCAATTGTTTCTCCTTGGTTTTATGTTTTGGTTGACTGGGAAGGGCTTTGCCCTTCTTCTAACTTATTTCAAAAAGAAATCTCTTGCCTATCTTCCTAATCCTTATCAACGGATTTTTGTATTTGGAATTGTTTTAAGTCTTTCTTTGTTCTTGCTACATAGTGGACGCTATACGGGGCTTGGAACCAGCCTCATTGAAGCAAGTTTTTCGGGAGGTACTATTTACTTTTATGACTGGTTCTTGAAGCTCCTACTGACCACTTTTACCATTGCTATCGGTTACCAAGGAGGAGAAGTGACCCCCTTATTTGCCATTGGATCAAGTTTGGGAGTTGTTTTGGCTCTTCTTTTGGGGCTGCCCCTTCCTTTTGTTGCTGCTCTTGGCTATGTTGCGGTCTTTTCAAGTGCAACCTCGACCCTATGGGGGCCAAGCCTGATTGGCTGCGAAATCTTTGGATGGACTTATTTTCCATACTTTTTCCTAGTTTGTTTTGTGGCAAGATTCTTTAAGAAAGAGATTTCTATTTACGGGGCACAAAAAGTGATTTTGAAGCAAAATAAATAAAGGTTTCTTCTTTACAGGTGCATTCTTTTTTGATAAAATAATGGATGTGTGTAATGGACGCACGAAAATACAGTTTATCCGCTGAGGACAGGCTCCTCAAGATTGACAAAGATAGGAGAAAAAAATGAATCCATTAATCCAAAGTTTGACAGAAGGTCAACTTCGTACTGATATTCCTGCATTCCGTCCTGGTGATACTGTTCGTGTTCACGCGAAAGTTGTCGAAGGAAACCGTGAACGTGTTCAGCTTTTCGAAGGTGTTGTTATCGCTCGTAAAGGTCAAGGAATTACTGAAACTTACACTGTTCGTAAAATCTCAAACGGTGTTGGTGTAGAACGTATCTTCCCACTTCACACTCCA
>NZ_KQ969552.1:37671-39950 GCF_001578945.1 Streptococcus oralis | reverse complement strand
AGTTGTCCGTTACGGTAAAGTACGTCGTGCGAAATTGTACTACTTGCGTGCGCTTCAAGGTAAAGCAGCTCGTATCAAAGAAATCCGTCGTTAATTCGACTAAAAAACTCTGCTTCTTCAGCAGAGTTTTTATCTAGCTCCCTTAGTTCAATGGATATAACAACTCCCTCCTAAGGAGTAGTTGCTGGTTCGATTCCGGCAGGGGGCATTAATAATACCTTAAAGAAAAAGAGGTTGGGCAAAAAAGTCTTTGAAATCAGAAAAACGCATAGTATCAGGTATTGAACGTCCTTGATATTATGCGTTTTATTGTGGGAGTATTTACTTCATTTGCTCCTGAAATTCAGCCTATTTGCACTTTATTAAACTTTACAGTACCCACGTACGGATGGCATGGGCTACGCCGGATTCGTCATTTGTTTTGGTGATGTATTTGGCGATTTTTTTGAGTTCTGGATTTCCATTTTCCATAACAACGGGATTTCCAACGACTTCGAGCATGGCACGGTCATTTTCTTCGTCACCGATTGCCATGGTTTCATCTTTGGTCAATCCGAGTTTTTCAGCTAGATGGGTAATAGCTGAACCCTTGTCTACATTCTTTTTAAGGAGTTCGAGGTAGAAAGGAGCAGATTTGTTAATAGAGTAGCGCTCGTAAAATTCGGCTGGGATCTTTTCAATCGCAGCATCGAGAATCTCTGGTTCATCGATAAACATACACTTGACGATTTCCTTGTCAGCCATTTCTTCAGGTGTGCGGTAAAAGATAGGCATGCTGACGAGGGTCGATTCGCGCACTGTGTATTTTCCGATATTGCGATTGGCAGTATAGATACCGTCTCTGGTAATAGCGTGCATGTGGACACCGAGTTTGCGACTGAGAAATTCCATATCGAGATAATCCTCATAGGCTAAAGATTCGCTGATAATCTCATGTCCAGTAGCCGTTTCTTGGACAAGGGCACCGTTGAAGGTCACGACATAGTCACCTTGGTCTCTCAACTGTAAGTCGTCCAAAAGTTTGGCAACACCTGCGATAGGGCGACCCGTTGCAATCACGACTTTGACACCAGCTTGTTTGGCATCTTGGATGGCAGAAAAGACTTCAGGAGTGATTTCCTTTCGACTGTTAACCAGAGTACCATCGATATCGACGGCGATTAGTTTAATACTCATATATTTCCTCTATTCGTTCTTATTTGGGGTAAAATGATCGTTCTCAATTAAGTGTAAAAATTGCTGGGTAATGCTTGCGAAGATGCTGTTTTGGTCCAACATTTCTTTTGGAAAATAGAAACGATTGTCTCCATGGCGACTGCCAGCAAGGGATTGAACGATAGGAGACAGGCTAGAGAGTTCTGCCAGTTCACTATTCTTTTGTAAAATTTCAATTTGTGTCCGTGGATTTTCAGATTCGGGACGATAGATATCATAAGGGAGGTCAAAGTTCTTATGAATAGCAGTATAGTAGTCGGGATCAAAACCGATTTCTTCAACCAGTTGTCTCATGGTTGCGAGTTGGTCTTGGTCTTTTTCTGAAAAAGTAATGGATTTAAAGACCTTGCGGTTGACAAAGCGCTGCGACAAGTCTGCGAGAATCTTGTCAGGACTGGTCATCCAGAGTTGGAAGTAGGTATTCATCACGCCGTCATCAAGTGCCAGATAGTCAGATAAGGTCACATTTTTTTCAAAGAAAGGGAGGAGGTGTGGAGAGGTGCGAGCAAAGAAGTCTTTGTCCTCCGGATAGAGTTCCTTGGCGCGCTTGAGAAGATTCTGTAGGAGAACTTCCATGGACCGTGTTGCTGGGTGGAAATAAACCTGCATATACATCTGGTAACGACTGAGGACATAGTCTTCAATGGCGTGCATACCATTGCGCTGAAAGGCGATGCCATTTTTGACAGGGCGAATCACTCGGAGGATCCGTGTCAGGTCAAATTCCCCATAAGATGCTCCTGTAAAATAGGAGTCGCGCAAGAGATAGTCCATGCGGTCCGCATCGATCTGACTGGAAATGAGTTGCACCACCTGCTTGTTAGGGTAGGTATGGTCGATGACACTGGCAACTTTTTTTGGAAAGTCAGGCGCTACTTGTAGCAGGACTTGGTGAATCTCTGTCTCAGGACTTTGGATGATTTCCTGAGTGATGGCTTCATGATCTGTATCAAAGAGATGTTCAAAAGTATGGGAGTAGGCACCATGCCCAAGGTCATGTAGGAGAGCCGCAGTCATGGTCAAGAGAGACTCAGCAGGATCCCATTCTTCAGGATATTTTTCCT
>NZ_KQ969552.1:33973-37396 GCF_001578945.1 Streptococcus oralis | reverse complement strand
AAATCTCTGTGATGCGTCGTGCAATCTCATAGACCCCCAAACAGTGGGAAAAGCGACTGTGCTCCCCACCATGGAAAGTATAGCTGGAAGTCCCTAGTTGTTTGATACGGCGCAGACGTTGAAATTCTTTTGTATTGATCAAGTCATAGATGACTTGATTATTGACATGGATGTAGTTGTGAACTGGGTCACGGAATACTTTTTCATTCATATGACCATTATAGCAAAATCCTGCTCTTTTTGGTAAAATAGTAGGACAAGAGACAAGAAAGAGGACCTGATGTGAAGATTCGGATGCGAAATACGATTCAGTTTGATGAACAGTTGGAAGTCATTGACCAACTCTATGACGTGGAAGTGCGTGAAAAAGGGGATTTTAGCTATTTACTCTTTTATAATGAGGAAAAGGAAAAAGTGGTTCTCAAGTTTCATGGTCAAGAACTGGTAATGACCCGTTTCTCGAGCCCGAAGACCATTATGCGATTTCTAAAGGATAGTGATAGCTTGGCTTATATCCCTACACCCATGGGTATGCAGGAGTTTATCATTCAAACGAGTCACTATAAACTGGATGGGCAAAAGATTGAGCTCGCCTATCAGTTGCAAAATCAAGAGGGACACCTTTTTGCCAGCTATCAATTAGAAATTACTTGGGGATAAGAATAAGGTTGGCGAATGCCAACCTTATTTGATAAAGAGTTCTTGATTTTTTAGAACAATTTCACGCACACTTGCGAATTTCTTGAGTTTTTTAAGTTCTTCAGGATGGGTTACGAGAGTGATAACATAGCCATCTTTACCCATGCGACCTGTGCGGCCAGCGCGGTGAGTGTAAGTTTCCATGTCTCTAGGAACATCAAAGTTTACGACACATTCTAGACTATCGATATCAATCCCACGAGCCAGAAGGTCAGTTGCAAGGAGCAGGGTTAGTTGCTTGTCTTTAAACTTTTCTAAGATGACTTTTCGAAATTTAACATTGACATCACTAGCGAGGGAGACAGCCAAGATATCGCGATACTGTAGTTTTTCCTCCGCACTGCCAAGATCTGATAGGCTATTAAAGAAAACTAGTCCTCGGAAATCCTCTACATGAGCTAATTTTCGTAGCATGTCCACTCGGTGACGTTGGTCTACCTGCATGTAGAAATGTTGGATGTTGTCCAGTTTTTGATCAGAGAGATCAATGGTACGCGTGTTTGGTGCAATCTTTTCTTGGTCAAACTTTGTAGTGGCACTCATGTAGATGAGTTGGTGGTCACGGGGTGCGTAGTGAGTGATTTTCTCGACAAAGTGAATCTGAGAATCATCGAGCAATTGGTCAAATTCATCTAGGATGATAGTTTCCACATTCATCATCTTGATTTTTTTCAATTTAATCAACTCAAAGATACGGCCAGGTGTTCCAATCAGAATTTCTGGTCCTTTTTTAAGACGTTCAATCTGGCGTTTCTGACTGGAACCTGATAGGAAGAGCTGAGCAGTTAAGCCGATAGCTTCTGCCCATGTTTTACATACGTCAAAAATCTGTCCAGCCAGTTCTGTATTTGGTGCTAGGATCAAGAGTTGTTGCGCTTTTTTCTTTTTCAGTCTTAGAAGACTTGGCAGGAGGTAAGCGAGGGTCTTACCAGTTCCTGTTGGGCTTACTCCCAGGAGGTTTTCTCCAGCAAGAATAGGCTCAAATAGTTGAGTTTGAATGGGGGTAAATTCTTGGAAACCGAGTTGGTTGCTCAATTCCTGCCATTCAGTCGGTAGTTTGGTTTTCATTTTTCTGCCTCAAATCTAATGCCAGCAGTCTGGCGCATGGTATAGAGTAAATCATGAACAGAGCCTGCATCATCCAGCCAAGTCTGGTAGAGCGTCTGGTCTGGTTGCTGGATCATGTGTGCAATTGCAGCAACTTCCTCAGTCATCGTATGAGGAGCCTGTTGGACAGGGAGTTGGACTTGATTTCCTTGGTGGTCGCTAAAAATAGCTGAGCAGACATGTTCAATCGTGTTGAGGGTCAAGGTTCCATCTGCTGTGTAAATCTCACAAGGAAGATTGGAAGTGATGTTTTTCCCAGCTTTGATATGAACTTGAAAGTCAGGGTAGAAGAGGATACCGTCTCCATTTAGGTCAATGCTATTGTCAAGCTGTTGGGCCTGATAGGTCGCGTCCTGAGCTTTTCCAAAGAGGCGAACAGCGGCGTAGAGAGGATAAATCCCCAGATCCATAAGGGCTCCACCAGCAAAACGGTCTGAAAAGACATTTGGCATCTGCCCAGCCAACAAATCCGGCATCTTGGATGAATACTTGGCATAGTTGAAATCAGCTCCCAACACTTGCTTGTCTGCCAAAAAATTCTTGATAGTAGTAAAAGCTTCCTCGTGGTAATTACGAGCTGCCTCAAAGATAAAACAGTGATTTTTCTCAGCTGTCTGTCTCAAATCCAGCCACTCTTGTGGCTGAGTGACAGCTGGTTTTTCAAGAATGACGTGCTTACCAGCAGACAAGGCAGCTTGTGCCTGAGCAAAATGCAAGGAGTTTGGACTGGCGATATAGACTACATCAAAGGAAGACTTAAAGAAGTCTTCTAATTGATTAAAGAGTTGGATATCCTGATAGCGAGAAGCAAAGGTTGCGGCAGTTTCTCGTTTTCTAGAATAGACTGCGACCAGTTGGTATTCTCCACTAGCATGGGCTGCTTCTATGAAATGATGGCTGATAGCGCCTGTTCCGATGACACCTAATTTAAGCATAGATACTCCTTTTCCGACTTCAAATCCTTCCTTCATTATAACACAGAAAAGAAGGACTATCCAATAGATGGTAAAATTTTCAAATGGACTACGCATTTCTTGGAGAAAGTGGTACAATATTTAGATAAGTAGATGAAATGAGAAGGGGGAGAAAATGAGATTATTACCAATAAGAAAAATATCACGTCAGTCTAAGAGACTAGCGCTTTTTTTGACTTTTTGTGCAGGATATGTCGATGCCTATACCTTTATCGTACGAGGGAACACCCTTGTGGCTGGCCAAACTGGGAATGTGGTTTTTCTATCAGTAGGACTCATTCAACACAACGTGTCAGATGCCAGTGCCAAAGTAATGACCTTGCTAGCTTTTATGATGGGAGTCCTTTTATTAACTGTTTATAAGGAAAAATTGAGAATTGTTAAAAAGCCAATTTTGTCCGTAATTCCACTTGCAGTCCTGTCCCTAATTATTGGCTTTGTGCCGCAAACTGTAGAAAATATCTATCTCGTACCGCCATTGGCCTTCTGTATGGGACTGGTGACAACTGCTTTTGGAGAAGTATCAGGGATTGCTTATAATAATGCTTTTATGACCGGGAATATCAAACGAACCATGTTGGCTTTTGGAGATTATTTCCGGACCAAGCACACTCCTTTTTTACGTGAAGGTTTCATATTTGTT
>NZ_KQ969552.1:29544-33858 GCF_001578945.1 Streptococcus oralis | reverse complement strand
CATGCTTTTTGCTTCTTGGAGAAAAAAAGGGAAAGAAAAAACTTAATTTTAATTGATTTTACTTGTAAGAAAAAAGAAGATATGCTATACTTGAAGAGTTGACTATGCACAGTCCTGTGCAACCGCACGAACATCGTTTGCTCGTCGTATAACAAATTTAAACTTTGTTATACTTAGAGCTCTTCTTTTAAGTGGTTCGTCCCACGATGCTAGGCGAGTCTTCACAAAAATACGGGGAAACCCTAAAAATCATAGGAGGTGCATAATGAGCACATACGCAATTATCAAAACTGGCGGAAAACAAGTTAAAGTTGAAGTTGGTCAAGCAGTTTACGTTGAAAAATTGAACGTTGAAGCTGGTCAAGAAGTTACTTTTAACGAAGTTGTTCTTGTTGGTGGTGAAAACACTGTTGTCGGAACTCCACTTGTTGCTGGAGCTACTGTAGTTGGAACTGTTGAAAAACAAGGAAAACAAAAGAAAGTTGTTACTTACAAGTACAAACCTAAAAAAGGTAGCCACCGCAAACAAGGTCACCGTCAACCATATACAAAAGTTGTCATCAACGCGATCAACGCTTAATTTTTAAGGAGAACACATGATACAAGCAGTCTTTGAGAGAGCCGAAGATGGCGAGCTGAGGAGTGCGGAAATTACTGGACACGCCGAAAGTGGCGAATACGGCTTAGATGTCGTGTGTGCATCGGTTTCTACGCTTGCCATTAACTTTATCAATTCCATTGAGAAATTTGCAGGCTATGAACCAATCTTAGAATTAAACGAAGATGAAGGTGGCTATCTAAAGGTTGAAATACCAGCGGATCTTCCTTCGCACCAGAGAGAAATGACCCAGTTATTCTTCGAATCATTTTTCTTGGGTATGGCAAACTTATCGGAGAACTCTTCTGAGTTCGTCCAAACCAGAGTTATCACAGAAAACTAACACGGAGGAAAACATTATGTTAAAAATGACTCTTAACAACTTGCAACTTTTCGCCCACAAAAAAGGTGGAGGTTCTACATCAAACGGACGTGATTCACAAGCGAAACGTCTTGGAGCTAAAGCAGCTGACGGACAAACTGTAACAGGTGGATCAATCCTTTACCGTCAACGTGGTACACACATCTATCCAGGTGTAAACGTTGGACGTGGTGGAGACGATACTTTGTTCGCTAAAGTTGAAGGCGTAGTACGCTTTGAACGTAAAGGACGCGATAAAAAACAAGTTTCTGTTTACCCAATCGCAAAATAATCGCTCTAAGTAGCATTAAATAAGGCTTTCCGAGTTTTCGGAGAGCCTATTTTTTTGGTTTGGTACCCATTTTGAATTTAATAGAGAATAGTTAGATTTAAACTTGCGATGGACACTTTTTTCTTTTTTGGAAAAGTTCTGAATTATGGTATAATGAACAGATAGAGAAGTTGGGGGTAAAAGATGAACATTCAACAATTACGCTATGTTGTGGCTATTGCCAATAGTGGTACTTTCCGTGAAGCTGCTGAAAAGATGTATGTTAGTCAGCCGAGTCTGTCTATTTCTGTGCGCGATTTGGAAAAAGAGTTAGGCTTTAAGATTTTCCGTCGGACTAGCTCAGGGACTTTCTTGACCCGTCGTGGAATGGAATTTTATGAGAAGGCGCAAGAATTAGTCAAAGGCTTTGATGTTTTTCAAAATCAGTATGCCAATCCTGAGGAAGAAAAGGATGAATTTTCCATTGCCAGCCAGCACTATGACTTCTTGCCACCAACCATTACGGCCTTTTCAGAACGTTATCCTGATTATAAGAACTTTCGTATTTTTGAGTCTACTACAGTTCAAATCTTAGACGAAGTTGCCCAAGGACACAGTGAGATTGGGATTATCTACCTCAACAACCAAAATAAAAAGGGTATCATGCAACGGGTTGAAAAGCTAGGCTTGGAAGTTATCGAACTAATTCCTTTCCAGACTCACATTTATCTTCGTGAAGGGCATCCTTTAGCACAGAAAGAGGAATTGGTCATGGAGGATCTAGCGGATCTGCCAACGGTTCGTTTCACTCAGGAAAAAGATGAGTACCTTTATTATTCAGAGAACTTTGTCGACACCAGCGCGAGCTCCCAGATGTTCAATGTGACCGACCGTGCTACTTTGAATGGTATTTTGGAGCGGACGGATGCTTATGCGACTGGATCTGGGTTTTTAGATAGTGACAGTGTCAATGGCATTACAGTCATTCGCCTCAAGGACAATCTAGATAACCGCATGGTCTATGTCAAACGGGAAGAAGTGGAGCTTAGTCAAGCTGGGAATCTTTTCGTTGAGGTCATGCAAGAATATTTTGATCAAAAGAGGAAATCATGAAAAAAAGAGGAATAGTGGCAGTCATTATACTGCTTTTGATTGGGCTGGATCAGTTGGTCAAAAATTATGTTGTCCAGCAGATTCCACTGGGTGAAGTTCGTTCGTGGATTCCCAATCTCGTTAGCTTGACCTACCTGCAAAATCGAGGGGCAGCTTTCTCCATGCTGCAAGATCAGCAGTGGTTATTTGCTATTATTACACTGGTCGTCATGGTAGGAGCCATTTGGTATCTACATAAACACATGGAGGATTCTCTCTGGATGGTTTTTGGACTGATCTTGATAATCGCGGGAGGTTTGGGTAACTTTATCGACAGAATGAGTCAAGGTTTTGTGGTGGATATGTTTCACCTAGACTTTATCAACTTTGCGATTTTCAATGTTGCTGATAGCTATTTGACAGTTGGTGTCATTGTTTTATTGATTGCAATGCTTAAAGAGGAAGTAAATGGAAATAAAAATTGAAACTGGTGGGCAACGTCTAGACAAGGCTCTGTCGGATCTGACAGAATTGTCACGCAGTCTCGCTAATGAACAAATCAAGGCTGGACAAGTTTTGGTTAATGGGCAAGCCAAGAAAGCAAAATACACTGTCCAAGAGGGGGATATCGTCATCTACCATGTGCCAGAACCGGAGATTTTAGAGTATGTGGCTGAGAATCTGCCACTCGAAATCATCTACCAAGATGAGGACGTTGCCGTCGTCAACAAACCTCAAGGCATGGTGGTTCATCCCAGCGCAGGTCATACCAGTGGAACCTTGGTCAATGCCCTCATGTACCATATCAAGGACTTGTCAGGTATCAATGGTGTTCTCCGTCCAGGCATCGTTCACCGCATTGACAAGGACACGTCTGGTCTCCTTATGATTGCTAAGAATGATGAGGCTCACTTGGCACTTGCCCAAGAACTCAAGGCTAAGAAGTCTCTCCGCAAATATTGGGCGATTGTTCATGGCAATCTTCCCAATGATCGTGGTGTCATTGAAGCGCCGATCGGTCGTAGTGAAAAAGACCGTAAGAAACAGGCTGTGACTGCTAAAGGGAAGCCAGCAGTGACGCGTTTTCACGTCTTGGAACACTTTGGAGATTATAGCTTAGTGGAGTTGCAACTGGAAACAGGACGTACCCACCAAATTCGTGTTCATATGGCTTATATTGGCCATCCGGTCGCTGGTGATGAAGTCTATGGTCCTCGAAAAACACTGAAAGGACATGGACAATTCCTCCATGCCAAGACTCTAGGTTTTACTCATCCGAGAACAGGTGAAAACTTGGAATTCACAGCAGATATTCCAGAAATTTTTAAAGAAACGCTGGAAAGATTGCGCAAAAATGAGAATAGATAAAAGAGTTGAGATGCCTTGTCTCAACCTTTTTCATTTCAAGTCTTTTCTATTTTAAAGCATTCATGTTATAATGGATAAATATGAAGAATCGGAGTGAGACTATGAAATACAAACGAATCGTCTTTAAGGTAGGGACCTCCTCCTTGACAAATGAAGATGGGAGTCTATCAAGAAGTAAAGTAAAGGCAATTACCCAGCAATTGGCTATGCTGCATGAAGCAGGACATGAGTTGATTTTAGTGTCATCTGGGGCAGTTGCCGCTGGATTTGGAGCTTTGGGTTTTAAAAAACGTCCGACCAAGATTGCAGATAAACAAGCTTCGGCTGCAGTTGGTCAGGGACTTTTGTTGGAGGAATACACAACCAACCTCCTCATGCGCCAGATCGTTTCTGCACAAATCTTGCTGACCCAGGATGATTTTGTAGATAAACGTCGCTATAAGAATGCCCATCAGGCCTTGTCTGTATTGCTTCATCGTGGTGCAATCCCCATCATCAATGAAAATGACAGTGTCGTCATTGATGAACTCAAGGTGGGTGATAATGACACCCTGAGTGCCCAGGTAGCGGCTATGGTTCAGGCAGACCTTTTGGTTCTCCTGACAGATGTAGACGGTCTCTATA
>NZ_KQ969552.1:25259-29481 GCF_001578945.1 Streptococcus oralis | reverse complement strand
AGCCAAACGTTTGGAGAGAAATGAGACCATCAACCGTGAGATTATTGATATGGCTGGTGGAGCAGGTTCGTCAAACGGTACTGGGGGCATGCTGACAAAAATCAAAGCTGCAACTATTGCAACGGAGTCAGGTGTGCCAGTCTATATTTGCTCCTCCTTGAAATCAGATGCACTGATTGAGGCAGCGGAGGAGACCAAGGATGGTTCCTTCTTTGTTGCGCAAGAGAAGGGACTTCGTACCCAGAAACAATGGCTGGCCTTCTATGCTCAAAGTCAGGGAACGATTTGGGTAGATGGTGGAGCTGCAGAGGCACTTTCAAAAAACGGGAAAAGTCTCCTTTTATCAGGTGTGGTAGAAGTGGAAGGAAACTTCTCTTACCACGATATTGTCACAGTAGCAGATAAAGAAACAGGTCAATCTCTTGGAAAGGGACGTGTCCAATTTGGCGTCTCAGCTCTAGAAGACATGCTTCGTTCCCAAAAAGCTAAGGGAGTCTTGATTCACCGTGATGACTGGATTTCCATCACTCCTGAAATCCAGCTGCTCTTTACAGAATTTTAGAGGTGAACGATGGTAAGTACACAAGAACAATTTGAACAGGTACAGGCTGTTAAGAAATCAATCAATACTGCCAGTGAAGCAGTGAAAAACCAAGCCTTGCTAGCCATGGCTGATCAGTTATTGGCAGCTACTGAGGAGATTTTAGCAGCCAATGCCCTCGATATGGCAGCGGCTAAGGGGAAAATCTCAGATGTTATGCTAGACCGTCTTTATTTGGATGCGGGACGTATAGAAGCGATGGCAACTGGCATTCGTGAAGTGGTTGCTTTACCAGATCCCATTGGCGAAGTCCTAGAGACAAGTCAGCTTGAAAGTGGCTTGGTTATCACCAAGAAACGTGTGGCCATGGGGGTTATCGGTATTATCTATGAAAGCCGTCCAAATGTGACGTCTGATGCGGCTGCTTTGGCTCTCAAAAGTGGCAATGCGGTCGTTCTTCGTAGTGGCAAGGACGCCTACCAAACAGCTCATGCTATTGTCACAGCCTTGAAGAAGGGCTTGGAGACGACTACCATACATCCAGAGGTGATTCAACTAGTGGAAGATACCAGTCGTGAAAGTAGCTATGCTATGATGAAGGCCAAGGGTTATTTAGACCTTCTCATACCTCGTGGAGGGGCTAGTTTGATCAATGCCGTGGTTGAAAATGCTATCGTGCCTGTTATTGAGACAGGAACTGGGATTGTCCATGTCTATGTGGATAAGGATGCTGATGAAGACAAGGCTCTATCGATCATCAACAATGCTAAAACCAGTCGTCCTTCTGTCTGCAATGCCATGGAGGTCTTGCTAGTTCATGAAGACAAGGCAACAAGCTTCCTTCCTCGCTTGGAGCAAGTGCTGATTGCAGATCGAAAAGAAGCTGGACTGGAACCAATTCAA
Organism: Streptococcus oralis; assembly: GCF_001578945.1. GTDB lineage: Bacteria > Bacillota > Bacilli > Lactobacillales > Streptococcaceae > Streptococcus > Streptococcus oralis_Q. The sequence goes on along the minus strand of NZ_KQ969552.1, from coordinate 28,037 downwards.
TTTCGTTTGGATAGCACAGCAAGTCAGTTTGTTTCAGGTCGAGCAGCTGAGGTCCAAGACTTTGATACTGAGTTTTTAGATTATATCCTAGCGGTTAAGGTTGTGAGCAGTTTAGAAGAAGCAGTTGCCCATATTGAAGCCCACAGTACCCATCATTCAGACGCCATTGTGACGGAAAATGCTGAAGCTGCAGCTTACTTTACAGATCAGGTGGACTCTGCAGCAGTCTATGTCAATGCTTCAACTCGTTTCACCGATGGTGGGCAATTTGGTCTTGGATGTGAAATGGGAATTTCTACCCAGAAATTGCACGCGCGTGGACCTATGGGCTTGAAAGAGTTGACCAGCTACAAGTATGTGGTTACTGGTGACGGACAGATAAGGGAGTAAGAGATGAAGATTGGATTTATCGGTTTGGGGAATATGGGAGCTAGCTTGGCGAAAGCTGTCTTGCAGGGCAAGACGGGTGCTCAGATTCTCCTTGCCAATCGTAGTCAAGCGAAAGTAGATGCTTTCATTGCCAACTTTGGTGGTCAGGCTTCCAGCAATGAAGAAATTTTTGCAGAAGCAGATGTGATTTTTCTAGGAGTTAAGCCAGCTCAGTTCTCAGACTTGCTTTCTCAATATCAGATCATTCTTGAAAAACGAGAGAGTCTTCTTTTGATTTCCATGGCAGCTGGATTGACCTTGGAAAAACTAGCTAGTCTTATCCCAAGTCAACACCGAATCATTCGCATCATGCCCAATACACCAGTGGCTATCGGCCAAGGAGTGATTAGTTATGCCATGTCAGCAAACTGTCGTGCTGAGGACAGGGAACTCTTTTGTCAGCTTTTAGCCAAGGCTGGTCTCTTGGTTGAACTTGGGGATGGCTTAATCGATGCTGCGACAGGGCTTGCAGGTTGTGGGCCTGCCTTTGTCTACCTCTTTATCGAAGCTTTGGCAGATGCAGGTGTTCAGACAGGATTGCCACGAGAAACGGCCTTAAAAATGGCAGCCCAAACAGTAGTCGGCGCTGGGCAAATGGTTCTGGAAAGCCAGCAACATCCTGGAGTTTTGAAAGACCAAGTTTGCAGCCCAGGAGGTTCGACTATCGCGGGTGTAGCGAGTCTGGAAGAGCATGCCTTTAGAGGAACGGTCATGGAGGCAGTTCAGCAAGCCTACAAACGAACACAAGAACTAGGTAAATAAGAGGTTGGATGACTCCCAGCCTCTTTTATGGTCGATTGAATGGAGAAGAGACAAAAAGATTGTCACAAAAACCTATTTTTTTGATAGAATAGAAGGTAGAAAAAAAGAAATGAGTTAGACATGTCAAAAGGATTTTTAGTCTCTCTTGAGGGACCAGAGGGAGCAGGAAAGACCAGTGTTTTAGAGGATCTACTCCCAATTTTAGAGGAAAAAGGAGTAGAGGTGCTGACGACCCGTGAGCCAGGTGGAGTCTTGATTGGAGAGAAGATTAGGGAAGTGATTTTGGATCCAAGTCATACGCAGATGGATGCTAAGACTGAACTACTTCTCTATATTGCCAGTCGTAGACAGCACTTGGTGGAAAAAGTTCTCCCTGCTCTTGGAGATGGTAAGTTGGTCATTATGGACCGCTTCATCGATAGTTCTGTTGCCTATCAGGGATTTGGCCGTGGCTTGGATATTGATGCCATTGATTGGCTCAATCAGTTTGCGACAGATGGCCTCAAACCCGATTTGACACTTTATTTTGACATCGAGGTGGAAGAAGGTCTGGCTCGCATTGCTGCCAATAGTGATCGCGAGGTCAATCGTTTGGACTTGGAAGGTTTGGACTTGCATAAAAAAGTTCGTCAAGGTTACCTTTCTCTTCTGGACAAAGAAGGAAATCGCATGGTTAAGATTGATGCGAGTCTTCCTTTGGAGCAAGTTGTGGAAACTACCAAGGCTGTCTTATTTGACAGAATGGGCTTGGATAAATGAAACAAGATCAGCTAAAGGCTTGGCAGCCAGACCAGTTTGACCGCTTTGTCCGTATCCTAGAACAAGACCAGCTCAATCACGCCTATCTCTTTTCAGGTTTCTTTGGAAGCTTAGAAATGGCGCAGTTTTTGGCTAAGAGCCTCTTTTGTACGGATAAAGTAGGCGTTTTGCCATGTGAAAAATGCCGAAACTGCAAGCTGATTGAACAGGAAGAATTTCCCGATGTTACCTTGATTAAGCCAGTCAATCAGGTCATCAAGACAGAACGCATTCGGGAATTGGTGGGTCAGTTTTCTCAAGCAGGGATTGAAGGTCAGCAGCAGGTTTTTATTATCGAGCAGGCGGAGAAAATGCATCCCAACGCAGCTAATTCTCTGCTCAAGGTCAACGAAGAACCCCAGAGTGAAGTTTACATTTTCTTCTTGACCAGCGATGAGGAAAAGATATTACCGACTATCCGAAGTCGGACCCAAATTTTTCACTTTAAAAAGCAAGAAGAAAAGCTCATCCATCAATTAGAGCAAGCAGGTCTAGTTAAGAAAAAGGCGATTCTTTTAGCCCAGTTTAGTCAATCGCGTGCTGAAGCAGAAAAACTGGCAAACCAGGCAAGTTTTTGGACCTTGGTCGATGAGAGCGAACGCCTGCTGACCTGGTTACTAGCCAAGAAAAAAGAAAGTTATCTTCAGGTTGCTAAATTAGCTAGCTTGGCAGATGACAAGGAAAAACAAGATCAGGTCTTGCGAATCCTCGAAGTGCTCTGTGGACAGGACCTCTTGCAAGCAAGGATTCGACAGATTCTAAAAGATTTGCTAGAAGCTAGAAAAATGT
>NZ_KQ969552.1:21769-25239 GCF_001578945.1 Streptococcus oralis | reverse complement strand
CTTGAAAGAAATGTAAACTCAAAGAAGGATTAAGAAAGGAAAGGGCTGGTTTATGGACAAAAAAGAATTATTTGACGCGCTAGACGATTTTTCCCAACAGTTATTGGTGACCTTGGCCGATGTGGAAGCCATCAAGAAAAATCTCAAGAGCCTGGTAGAGGAAAATACAGCTCTTCGTTTGGAAAATAGTAAGTTGCGCGAACGCTTAGGCGAGGTGGAAGCAGATACTCCCGTTAAGGCCAAGCATGTTCGTGAAAGCGTCCGTCGAATCTATAAAGACGGATTTCACGTATGTAATGATTTTTATGGACAACGCCGAGAGCAGGACGAGGAATGTATGTTCTGTGATGAGTTGTTATACAGGGAGTAAGCATGCAGATTCAAAAAAGTTTTAAGGGACAATCTCCCTATGGCAAGCTTTACCTAGTAGCAACACCGATTGGCAATCTAGACGATATGACTTTTCGTGCCATCCAGACCTTGAAAGAGGTGGATTGGATTGCAGCTGAGGACACGCGCAATACAGGGCTTTTGCTCAAGCATTTTGATATTTCAACCAAACAGATCAGTTTTCACGAGCATAATGCCAAGGAAAAAATTCCTGATTTGATTGATTTTTTGAAATCAGGACAAAGTATTGCTCAGGTATCTGATGCGGGTCTGCCTAGTATCTCGGACCCTGGTCATGATTTGGTTAAGGCAGCTATTGAGGAAGAAATTGCAGTAGTGACAGTTCCGGGTGCCTCTGCAGGGATTTCTGCTTTGATTGCCAGTGGTTTAGCTCCACAACCACATATCTTTTACGGTTTCTTGCCAAGAAAATCAGGCCAGCAAAAGCAATTTTTCGATTTAAAAAAAGATTACCCAGAAACTCAGATTTTCTATGAATCGCCCCACCGTGTAGCGGATACGTTGGGAAATATGCTAGAAGTCTACGGCGACCGCTCGGTGGTCTTGGTTAGAGAATTGACCAAAATCTATGAAGAATACCAACGAGGAAAGATTTCTGAATTGCTGGAAAGCATCGCTGAAACGCCACTCAAGGGTGAATGCCTTCTCATCGTTGAAGGTGCCAGTCAGGATGTGGAGGAAAAGGACGAGGAGGACTTGTTTTCAGAAATCCAATCTCGTATCCAGCAAGGTGTGAAGAAAAATCAGGCTATTAAGGAAGTTGCGAAACTCTACCAGTGGAATAAAAGCAAGCTCTACGCTGCCTACCACGAATGGGAAGAAAATCAAGAAAATGACTAAACAGGGAAGTTTTCCTTCTTCCCTTTTTTTGTTATACTAGTAGAAGAAAAAAATAGAAAGATTTGTGGGTGTCAAATAGTCTAGTAGCTTGTTTTTATTTGGACTTAGTTTCCACCCAAAGAGGTATTAGTGACGTGTCTCAATCTTATATCAATGTTATCGGTGCTGGTTTGGCAGGTTCTGAAGCAGCCTACCAAATCGCAGAACGTGGTATTCCAGTTAAACTTTATGAAATGCGTGGTGTAAAGCCTACACCCCAGCACAAAACAGACAATTTTGCTGAGTTAGTTTGTTCTAACTCCTTACGTGGAGATGCTTTGACCAATGCTGTCGGGCTTCTTAAGGAAGAAATGCGTCGCTTGGGTTCTGTTATCTTAGAATCTGCTGAAGCTACACGTGTTCCTGCTGGTGGAGCTCTTGCGGTGGACCGCGATGGTTTCTCTCAAATGGTGACCGAAAAAGTAGCCAATCACCCCTTGATTGAAGTGGTTCGTGATGAAATTACAGAATTGCCGATAGATGTTATTACAGTTGTCGCTACTGGTCCTTTGACCAGCGATGCCCTAGCTGAGAAAATTCATGCCCTTAATGACGGCGATGGTTTCTATTTCTACGATGCGGCAGCGCCTATTATCGACGTCAACACCATCGATATGAGCAAGGTCTATCTCAAGTCTCGTTATGACAAGGGAGAGGCGGCCTACCTCAATGCTCCAATGACCAAGCAAGAGTTTATGGATTTTCATGAAGCCTTGGTCAATGCGGAGGAAGCACCGCTGAATTCCTTTGAAAAAGAAAAGTACTTTGAAGGTTGTATGCCTATCGAAGTCATGGCCAAACGTGGCATTAAAACCATGCTTTATGGTCCTATGAAGCCAGTTGGTCTGGAGTATCCAGAGGACTACACAGGCCCTCGAGATGGAGAGTTCAAAACACCGTACGCTGTTGTTCAACTACGTCAGGATAATGCGGCTGGTAGCCTCTACAATATCGTCGGTTTTCAGACCCACCTCAAATGGGGAGAACAAAAGCGTGTTTTCCAAATGATTCCAGGTCTTGAAAATGCTGAGTTTGTCCGTTATGGGGTCATGCACCGCAATTCTTACATGGATTCACCAAATCTTCTGGAGCAGACCTACCGTTCTAAGAAACAGCCAAACCTCTTCTTTGCTGGTCAGATGACGGGTGTGGAAGGCTATGTTGAGTCAGCAGCTTCAGGATTAGTTGCAGGTATTAACGCCGCTCGGCTCTTCAAGGGAGAAAGCGAGGCTATCTTCCCAGAGACAACAGCGATTGGAAGTTTGGCTCATTACATCACCCATGCAGACAGCAAACATTTCCAACCAATGAACGTCAATTTCGGAATTATCAAGGAATTGGAAGGCGAGCGTATCCGTGATAAGAAGGCTCGTTATGAAAAAATTGCAGAACGTGCCCTTACCGACTTAGAGGAATTTTTAACGGTCTAATTTTTTTGAAAGAATTGCTTATGGTACTATAAAAATCTTAGAAATTGTGATAAAATAGGTAGGATAAAAAAAGGAGAGTAAAAATGGCGAACCCCAAGTATAAACGTATTTTAATCAAGTTATCAGGTGAAGCCCTTGCCGGTGAACGTGGCGTAGGGATTGATATCCAGACAGTTCAAACAATCGCAAAAGAGATTCAAGAAGTTCATAGCTTAGGTATCGAAATTGCCCTTGTTATTGGTGGAGGAAATCTCTGGCGTGGAGAACCTGCTGCAGAAGCAGGAATGGACCGTGTTCAGGCCGACTACACTGGAATGCTTGGGACCGTGATGAATGCTCTTGTGATGGCAGATTCATTGCAACAAGTTGGTGTCGATACTCGTGTGCAAACAGCTATTGCTATGCAACAAGTGGCAGAACCTTATGTACGTGGACGTGCTCTTCGCCACCTTGAAAAAGGCCGTATCGTTATCTTTGGTGCTGGAATTGGTTCACCATACTTCTCAACAGATACAACAGCAGCCCTTCGTGCAGCTGAAATCGAAGCAGATGCTATTCTTATGGCTAAAAATGGCGTAGACGGTGTTTACAATGCCGATCCTAAGAAAGACAAGACTGCCGTTAAGTTTGAAGAATTGACCCACCGTGACGTTATCAACAAAGATCTTCGTATCATGGACTCAACAGCTTCAACTCTCTCTATGGACAACGACATTGACTTGGTTGTCTTTAACATGAACCAACCAGGCA
>NZ_KQ969552.1:20960-21658 GCF_001578945.1 Streptococcus oralis | reverse complement strand
TTTGGTGAAAATATCGGAACAACAGTTTCAAACAATATCGAAGAAAAGGAATAAGAAAATTATGGCTAACGCAATTGTAGAAAAAGCTAAAGAGAGAATGACCCAGTCTCACCAATCACTTGCTCGTGAATTTGGTGGTATCCGTGCAGGTCGTGCTAACGCGAGCTTGCTAGACCGTATCCACGTAGAATACTATGGAGTTGAAACTCCCCTTAACCAAATCGCTTCTATTACCATTCCAGAAGTGCGTGTCTTGTTGGTAACACCATTTGACGAGTCTTCGTTGAAAGACATCGAACGTGCCTTGAACGCTTCTGACCTAGGTATCACACCAGCTAATGACGGTTCTGTAATCCGCTTGGTTATCCCTGCTCTTACAGAAGAAACTCGTCGTGACCTTGCTAAAGAAGTGAAGAAGGTCGGTGAAAATGCTAAAGTGGCTGTCCGTAACATCCGCCGCGACGCTATGGACGAAGCCAAGAAACAAGAAAAAGCCAAAGAAATCACTGAAGACGAATTGAAGACTCTTGAAAAAGATATTCAAAAAGTAACAGACGATGCTGTGAAACACATCGACGATATGACTGCCAATAAAGAAAAAGAACTCTTGGAAGTCTAAAAATAAACAGAAAAACTCAGTTGGCATTGCTGGCTGAGTTTTATTCGAAAGAAGGAAATATGAATACAAATCTTGCAAG
>NZ_KQ969552.1:19325-20199 GCF_001578945.1 Streptococcus oralis | reverse complement strand
GAGAATAACATGCTTGGTTTCATTCACCCAAGTGAACGCTACGCAGAGCCACGTTTGGGGCAAGTGTTAGATGCGCGTGTAATCGGTTTCCGTGAAGTGGATCGTACCTTGAACTTATCCCTCAAACCACGTTCCTTTGAAATGTTGGAAAATGATGCTCAGATGATTTTGACCTACTTGGAAAGCAATGGCGGTTTCATGACCTTAAATGATAAGTCTTCTCCTGAGGATATCAAGGCAACCTTTGGTATCTCTAAAGGTCAGTTCAAGAAAGCGCTCGGTGGCTTGATGAAGGCTGGCAAAATCAAGCAAGATCAGTTTGGGACAGAGTTGATTTAGGGTGGCTTATGAGAAAATCATTTTACACTTGGCTCATGACCGAGCGCAATCCTAAAAGTAACAGTCCCAAAGCCATCTTGGCTGACTTGGCTTTCGGAGAATCAGCCTTTCCAAAACACACAGATGATTTTGACGAAGTCAGTCGTTTTTTGGAGGAGCATGCCAGTTTTTCTTTTAACCTAGGTGACTTTGACGTCATCTGGCAAGAATACTTAGAACACTAGAGACAATGAGATGAGGCTAGTATTTTATTGTTCTCTTTGCTATAATATAAAGAAATAAACGGATTAGAGAGGTTCTTTATTTGAAGGAACATTCAATAGACATTCAACTGAGTCATCCAGATGACTTGTTTCATCTTTTTGGATCCAATGAGCGCCATCTTCGTTTAATGGAAGAAGAACTTGATGTGATAATTCATGCCCGTACGGAGATTGTCCAGGTTTTGGGGGAAGAGACTGCCTGTGAGGCAGCCCGTCAGGTTATCCAAGCATTGATGGTCTTGGTGAATCGTGGGATGACTGTCGGTACGCCA
>NZ_KQ969552.1:15551-18509 GCF_001578945.1 Streptococcus oralis | reverse complement strand
GCTCCAGTTAAGGTTGAAGAAAAGAACCAAGAAAAAGAATAGCAAAAAAGCAGTTCAGATGTGAACTGCTTTTTTTTAATGAGTGTCTAGCTTTAAACAAGTTCGTCGATAGAAGTGTGCTCTTTATCGAGGCCTTGAGCAACTGGGAGGCTGGTCAAGTAACCTTGATAAGTGGTCACACCTTGACGTAAGCCCTCATCTTCAGCAATTGCTTGTGCGAATCCTTTGCCAGCCAATGCCTCGATATAAGGAAGAGTGACATTAGTTAGGGCGATAGTAGAAGTACGGGCGACAGCACCAGGAATATTGGCAACGGCATAGTGGAGAACACCGTGTTTTTCATAGACAGGTTCATCGTGTGTTGTCACACGGTCAGCTGTCTCGATAACACCACCTTGGTCAACGGCAACATCAACGATGACAGAGCCTGGACGCATTTGTTTGACCATCTCATCTGTCACCAATTTCGGAGCCTTGGCACCAGGGATGAGAACTGCACCAATCACAACATCAGCGTCTTTCACACTTGCTTCGATGTTAAATGAATTGGACATAAGAGTCTGGATTTGGTTTCCAAAGACCTCTTCTAGGACTGAGAGACGTTTGGCACTGATATCAAGAATGGTCACTTGAGCACCGAGTCCCAAGGCGATGCGGGCAGCATGTGTACCAACGACACCACCACCGATGATGGTTACTTTTCCTTTTGGAACACCCGGTACACCACCAAGTAGGACACCAGAACCACCAGCTTGCTTAGTAAGGAAGTGAGCTCCGATTTGAACAGCCATACGACCTGCAACCTCACTCATAGGAACGAGGAGCGGTAGTTGTCCTTGATTGTCACGAACAGTTTCATAAGCAATTCCTGTTGTTTTGGCTGCTAACATAGCTTCTGCTAATTCTGGCGCAGCGGCCATGTGCAAGTAGGTGAAGAGGAGAAGGTCGTCGCGCAAATAACCATATTCAGAAGCTAGTGGTTCTTTTACTTTCACGACTAACTCGGCAGCCCATGCTTCAGCAGCAGTAGCGACAATCTCAGCTCCTTGCTTTTGATAGTCCGCATCAGTAAATCCTGAACCGAGACCAGCATTTGTTTCGATGAGGACACGATGTCCACGACTGACTAAACTGTGGACGCCAGCAGGAGTGAGGGCAACACGGTTTTCATTATTTTTAATTTCTTTAGGGATTCCGATTAACATAGAGATAACCTACCTTTCAATTGACGGTCTTGTTTTAGTTGTCACATTCCAGTTCATAAATCAAAAATGTGATGGTTTTATTGTATATGAAACCGCTTTAAATTGCAAGGGAGACTTGTCATCCAAATTTATTTATGCTAGACTAGTGAGAATCAAGCTCTAATGGAGGGAAAAGTATGGAATCAATATTTGTGAAATTTGCTCAGTATCCATCTATAGAAACGGAGTGTTTATTGCTCCGACCTGTAACCTTGGACGATGCAGAAGCTATGTTTGAGTATGCCTCAGACAGAGAAAATACACGCTATACTTTTCCAACAAATCAAAGCTTAGAAGAAACCAAGAACAACATCGCTCAGTTCTACTTGGTTAATCCCTTGGGACGGTGGGGAATCGAACTAAAAAGCAATGGTCAGTTTATTGGAACTATTGATTTGCACAAGATTGATCCTGTTCTTAAGAAGGCAGCTATTGGCTACATTATCAACCAAAAGTATTGGAATCAAGGATTGACGACAGAAGCCAATCGGGCCGTGATTGAGCTAGCTTTTGAGAAGATTGGAATGAACAAGTTGACCGCACTTCACGATAAGGACAATCCCGCATCAGGAAAGGTCATGGAGAAATCAGGTATGCGTTTTTCCCACGAAGAACCCTATGCCAGAATGGATAATAAAGAACCAGATCGAATTATCACAAGGGTTCATTATGTCTTGACTAAGGAAGACTATTTTGCAAATAAATAAGCAGTTGAAAAGATTTTTCAGCTGTTTTTTTCTTTCACTTACGAATAACTTAAGAGAGGAGAAAATATGGAAGCAATTATCGAGAAAATCAAAGAGTATAAAATCATTGTCATCTGTGCTGGTTTGGGTTTGGCCTTAGGCGGATTTTTCCTACTAAAGCCAACTTCACAAACATCTGTGAAAGAAACAAACTTGCAGGCTGAAGTTGCAGCTGTTTCCAAGGATTCATTGACTGAAAAGGAAGTCAAGAAGGAAGAAAAGGATGAATCTCCTGAACAAGATCTAATCACAGTAGATGTCAAGGGTGCTGTTAAATCGCCAGGGATTTATGATTTGCCTGTAGGTAGTCGGGTCAATGATGCCGTTCAGAAGGCTGGTGGCTTGACAGAGGAGGCAGACAGCAAGTCGCTCAATCTAGCACAGAAAGTTAGTGACGAGGCTCTGGTCTACGTCCCGAGTAAGGGAGAAGAAGGAGTGAGTCAGCAGACTGGTTCTGGAACGTCTTCTTCGACAAGTAAAGATAAGAAAGTCAACCTCAATAAAGCCAGTCTAGAAGAACTCAAGCAGGTCAAAGGCTTGGGAGGAAAACGAGCGCAGGATATTATTGATCATCGTGAGGCAAATGGCAAGTTCAAGTCGGTAGATGAATTAAAGAAAGTCTCAGGCATTGGCGCTAAGACCATAGAAAAGTTAAAAGACTATGTTACAGTGGATTAAGAATTTCCCTATCCCCCTAATCTATCTGAGTTTTCTGTTACTCTGGCTTTACTATGCCATTTTAGGAGCGTCCTATCTCTCACTGCTAGGTTTTGTTTTTTTGCTTGTCTGTCTCTTTTTCCAATTTCCTTGGAAATCGGCCGGTAAAGTTTTAGCGTTTTGTGGAATTTTTGGATTTTGGTTTTTGTTTCAAACTTGGCAACAGACACAAGCTAGTCAGAACCTAGTGGATTCTGTTGAGAGGGTACGGATTTTACCTGACACTATTAAGGTCAATGGAGATAGTCTGT
>NZ_KQ969552.1:10826-15494 GCF_001578945.1 Streptococcus oralis | reverse complement strand
CCAAACTTTGACTATCAAGAGTATCCAGTCAATGAAACAGGTTAGCAGTTGGGATATAGGAGAAAATCTGTCTAGTTTACGTCGAAAGGCTGTAGTTTGGATTAAGACGCACTTTCCAGACCCTATGCGCAACTACATGACAGGGCTCTTGCTGGGACATTTGGACACAGACTTTGAGGAGATGAATGAGCTATATTCTAGTCTAGGAATTATCCATCTCTTTGCTTTGTCAGGTATGCAGGTAGGCTTCTTTATGGACGGATTTAAGAAACTCCTCTTGCGATTGGGCTTGACCCAGGAAAAGTTGAAGTGGCTGACCTACCCTTTTTCCCTTATCTATGCAGGTCTGACAGGATTTTCGGCATCGGTCATTCGCAGTCTCTTGCAAAAGTTACTGGCCCAACATGGTCTTAAGGGCTTGGATAATTTTGCCTTGACGATCCTTGTCCTCTTTATCATCATGCCTAACTTTTTCTTAACTGCAGGAGGAGTCTTGTCCTGCGCTTATGCTTTTATCTTGACTATGACTAGCAAAGAAGGCGATGGGATCAAGGCTGTTGCCAGAGAAAGTCTGATCATTTCTTTGGGAATATTGCCTATTCTATCCTTCTATTTTGCAGAATTTCAGCCTTGGTCTATCCTTTTGACCTTTGTCTTTTCCTTTCTGTTTGACTTGGTTTTCTTACCACTCTTGTCCATCTTATTCATTCTGTCCTTTGTTTACCCAGTCACTCAATTTAACCTTGTCTTTGAGTGGTTGGAGAATATCATTCGCTTGGTATCGCAGCTGACAAGCAGGCCTCTGGTTTTGGGTCAACCCAATGCGTGGCTGTTGATTCTTCTCTTAGTTTTATTAGCCTTGGTCTATGACATGAGAAAAAACATCAAAAGAGTAGCTGGAGTCAGCTTATTGATTACAGGTCTCTTTTTCCTGACCAAGTATCCACTGGAAAATGAAATCACCATGCTGGATGTGGGGCAAGGAGAAAGTGTTTTTCTACGGGATGTAACTGGGAAAACCATTCTCATAGATGTGGGAGGCAAGGCAGAATCTGATAAGAAAATCGAGACTTGGCAAGAAAAGGCGACGACCAGTAATGCCCAGCGAAACTTGATTCCCTATCTAAAAAGTCGCGGAGTAGCCAAGATTGACCAGCTGGTTTTGACCAACACAGACAAGGAACATGTTGGTGATTTACTGGAGGTGACCAAGGCTTTCCATGTCGGGGAGATTTTAGTATCAAAAGGAAGTTTGACACAGAAGGAATTTGTAGCAGAACTAGAAGCAAGCCAAACCAAGGTGCGCAGTGTGACAGCAGGGGAGAACTTGTCAATTTTTGGGAGTCAGTTAGAAGTCTTATCTCCAAGGAAGATTGGAGATGGAGGTAATGAGGATTCTCTAGTTCTTTATGGAAAACTTCTGAATAAGCACTTTCTCTTCACTGCAAACTTGAAAGAGCAGGGAGAGAAGGATTTTCTAAAGCAATATCTTGACTTAGAGGTGGATGTCTTGAAAGCAGGCCAACATGGTTCTAAAACATCATCAAATCCAGTTTTTTTAGAAAAACTTAAACCAGAGACCACACTCATCTCAGTTGGAAAGAACAATCGTGCGAAACTCCCCCATCAGGAGACCTTGACTCGACTGGAAATTATCAATAGCAAAGTTTATCGAACTGACCAGAACGGAGCTGTTCGGTTTAAAGGGTGGGATAGTTGGCGAATTGAAAGTGTTCGTTAGGAAGAAAAATGTTATATATTAGTGAAATAAATTAAAAATTATTGCACAACAGAGAGAAAAGTGATATAATTAAAACGCTTTCAATAGTAAATATATAAATGCAGTGAAAATCAGAAAAAGTTGTTTTATTAGCCAGTTTATGATTTATTGATCTTTTTTAGTCCAGTGTATCTGCTGTGACAGTCACTAAAAAATATTGGTATGATTGGAATACTATGTGGGAATATAGTACTAACTATCACAACCATCAATACATTTCTATCCCGTCATGGTCTAGTTATTATAGCTATTCTGAGTATAAAGTTGGTGGAAGCTGGAACTACGATCGTTATGAGGTCATAAACTTCTACAGCGGAGGTTATTAATCCTTAAAGAGTGAGAAAAAGGAGGGCTGGATATGTTAAATCTTACTCATGTTACCTTAAAAACGCGACAAGTCATCTTGCAAGATGCGGATTTCACCTTTAAAAAAGGTAGGATTTATGGCCTTCTTGCTATCAATGGCTCGGGAAAGACGACACTGTTCCGAGCTATTAGCAAGCTGCTTCCCCTTAGTAGTGGACATATCGCAGCCTCTCCTTCTTTGTTTTATTATGAGAGTGTTGAATGGCTGGATGGAAACTTAAGTGGGATGGACTACCTTCGTCTCATAAAGAACATCTGGAAGTCAGGCCTGAACTTGAGTGATGAAATCGCCTATTGGGAAATGTCTGACTATATCAGCCTTCCTATTCGTAAGTATTCCTTAGGGATGAAGCAACGCTTGGTGATTGCCATGTATTTCTTCAGTCAGGCCAAATGCTGGCTTATGGATGAGGTAACAAATGGTTTAGACGAGTATTATCGACAGAAGTTTTTTGATAGATTGGCACAAATCAATAGAAAAGAACAGCTGGTTCTTTTAAGTTCCCACTACAAAGAGGAGTTAGTGGAGATTTGCGATAGCATGGTAACCATTCGTCAGGGGCAGATAGAAGAGGTTCCGTTATGAAAGATATTAGTCTATTTTTGTTAAAGAAAGTTTTCAAAAGTCGTTTAAACTGGATTATCTTAGCTTTATTTGCATCTGTACTCGGTGTTACCTTTTATTTAAATAGTCAGACTGCAAACTCACACAGCTTGGAGAGCAGGTTGGAAACTCGTATTGCAGCCAACGAGAGAGCTATCAATGAAAATGAAGAGAAACTCTCCCAAATGTCTGACACCAGCTCGGAGGAATACCAGACTGCTAAAAGTGATTTAGACTTGCAAAAAAATCTTTTGACGCGAAAGAAAGAAATTCTGACTTTATTAAAAGAAGGGCGCTGGAAAGAAGCCTACTATTTGCAGTGGCAAGATGAAGAGAAGAATTATGAATTTGTATCAAATGACCCGACTTCTAGCTCTGAATTAAAAATGGGGGTTGACCGCGAACGGAAGATTTACCAAGCCCTGTATCCCTTGAACATAAAAGCACATACTTTGGAGTTTCCTACCCACGGGATTGATCAGATTGTCTGGATTTTAGAGGCTATCATCCCAAGCTTGTTTGTGATTGCTATTATTTTTATGCTAACGCAACTGTTCGCAGAAAGATATCAAAATCATCTCGATACAGCTCAGTTATATCCTTTTTCAAAAGTGACATTTGCCATGTCCTCTCTTGGAGTTGGGATGAGCTATGTAACCGTGTTGTTTATAGGAATCTGTGGATTTTCTTTTCTAGTGGGAAGTCTGATAAGTGGTTTTGGACAGTTAGATTATCCCTACCCGTTCTATAGTTTGACGAATCAAGAAGTAACTATTGGGAAGATACAAGATGTCTTATTTCCTAGCTTGCTATTAGCTTTCTTAGCCTTTATCGTCATTGTGGAAGTCGTCTACTTGATTGCTTACTTTTTCAAGCAAAAAATGCCTGTCCTCTTTCTTTCACTCATTGGGATTGTTGGCTTATTGTTTGGTATTCAAACGATCCAGCCTCTTCAGAGTATTGCACATCTGATTCCCTTTACTTACTTGCGTTCAGTGGAGATTTTGTCTGGAAGATTACCTAAGCAAATTGATAATGTCAATCTAAATTGGGGTATGGGGCTAGTCTTACTTCCTTGCCTGATTATCCTTTTGTTAGTGGGAATTCTATTTATCGAAAGATTGGGAAGTTCACGTAAAAAGGAAGTTTTTAATAGGTCTTAGCATTCCTATCCGGAAAGTGAGGAAAAAACTAACACAGGGAGGGAACCAACTAGGTTCTCTCTTTTTGATGCAGACATCAAGGAAAACTGAAAGTTTTCCAGAAAAACAACTTTTTATCTTGACAAGGGCTAGAAAACTTGGTATCATATAAAAGTTGAGAAAAGCAGAAGTGAGAGCTTCTCGCCTTGTGACATCAAGTTGCCTGGCCCTACGGATGAAAAGTTTCTAAGAAACGCTATCATAACGTGCGGGCTTGTATCATTACGAGTCCGCTCTTGTTTTTCTCTAATAATAAAAAAGAGGTGAAAACCATAGCAAAGCAAGACTTATTCATCAATGATGAAATTCGTGTACGTGAAGTTCGCTTGATTGGTCTTGAGGGAGAACAGCTAGGCATCAAGCCACTCAGCGAAGCGCAAGCATTGGCTGATAGTGCAAATGTTGACTTAGTATTGATTCAACCCCAAGCCAAACCACCTGTTGCTAAAATTATGGACTACGGTAAGTTCAAATTTGAGTATCAGAAAAAGCAAAAAGAACAACGTAAAAAACAAAGTGTTGTTACTGTGAAAGAAGTTCGTCTAAGTCCAACGATTGACAAGGGTGACTTTGACACAAAACTTCGCAATGCACGCAAGTTCCTTGAAAAAGGAAATAAAGTTAAGGTATCCATTCGCTTTAAAGGGCGTATGATCACCCATAAAGAGATTGGTGCAAAGGTTTTAGCCGAGTTTGCTGAAGCAACACAAGATATT
>NZ_KQ969552.1:9350-10136 GCF_001578945.1 Streptococcus oralis | reverse complement strand
GTTCCGTACTGCAAAAGAACAAGTAATGAACTCTTACTACTATGCATACCGTGACCGTCGTCAAAAGAAACGCGACTTCCGTAAATTGTGGATCACTCGTATCAATGCAGCAGCTCGTTTGAACGGACTTTCATACTCACAATTGATGCATGGTTTGAAATTGGCTGAGATCGAAGTTAACCGTAAAATGCTTGCTGACTTGGCTGTTAACGATGCAGCAGCTTTCACAGCTCTTGCAGATGCAGCTAAAGCAAAACTTGGTAAATAATAACTGATAAGACTGGAACAGGATTGTCCCAGTCTTTTTGAAAATAAAGGAGAAAAATATGGCTTCAAAAATGCTACACACTTGCTTGCGAGTGGAAAATCTTGAAAAATCAATCGCATTTTATCAAGATGCTTTTGGGTTTAAAGAATTGCGTCGCAAGGATTTTCCAGATTATGCCTTCACTATTGTCTATCTAGGACTTGATGGTGATGACTACGAGTTGGAATTGACCTATAACTACGGCCACGGTTCTTACGTGGTAGGAGATGGCTTTGCCCATATCGCTCTCAGCACTCCTGACCTTGAGGCACTTCATCAAGAACATAGTGCAAAAGGTTATGAGGTTACAGAACCAAAAGGCCTACCTGGTACCCCACCAAATTATTACTTTGTCAAGGATCCTGATGGCTACAAGGTCGAAGTTATTCGTGAAAAATAATCCAGTGAAGTCAAGTAGAATGTTCGTTTTCTACTTGACTTTTTTTCATCTAAAGAGTATACTAACGCGAATTTATACT
>NZ_KQ969552.1:7899-8886 GCF_001578945.1 Streptococcus oralis | reverse complement strand
GATAAAAGGGGGAGAAGGGCTCTCTAGTGGAGGCTTTTAAGTGTACGCGTGAGTTCTGTGCTAATCCAACTGAGACCTTGCAATAGTAAGTTTTTTCTTTATCTGGTTCCCTTAAAATTTAAGGAAGAAAATCATGAATCTCACATGTAAGAAGCGTTTGGGTACTATTCGTTTGGAGACCATGAAGGTTGTTGTACAGGAGGAGATCACGCTAGCAATCTTTTCAGTAGCCCTCAAACTCATTCGCCAAGTCGCCCAAACAACAGAACTTCCCATCATTGGAATGGGGGAGTGGATTCGGTCGAAGCTGTTTTGGAAATGTATCTGGCTGATGCTTCTGCCATTGGAGTTGGAACGACGAATTTTACAAATCTTTATGTCTGCTTGGAATCTACCAAAAGTCATGGATAAATATGGCATTAGTAGTTTGGAAGATCTCCGTCGAGAAGTTAAAGCCAGTCTGAGATAAACTAGGTCTTCCTTATCGCCAACAAGACATAGAATCTTCATCAATTTGTAATATTTCCGTTAGTTAACTATGTTACAATAGGTTTTATAAACTAGTAATAGTGTAGATAGTTTTCTACTGAGGAGAATAAAATGAAGAAGATACTACTTGCAAGTACTGTCGTTCTTTCTATGGCAGGATTTGCAAAGACAACTGTATACGCTGAAGAATCTCAGGTTACGAAAAAAACTCAGACAACAGATGTAGTCGAGAAAAAAGAGGAGGCTACTCCCAAGAAAGAAGTTCCTAAAGTTGAGGCGAAGAAAGAGCCAGCTGTAAAAGAGGAAAATCCTTCCAAAAAGGAAAAAAAAGAGGAAGTTATCAAGGAAGGTTGGCAGAAAGAACAAGGAAACTGGCGTTTTTATGAAAATAACCAGCCTGTCGTAAATTGGAAAAAAATTAGTGGCACTTGGTATTACTTTGACAAAAACGGTATTATGCTCAGTAATACTATAATTGATGGTTACCTTATCAAAGGT
>NZ_KQ969552.1:3356-7308 GCF_001578945.1 Streptococcus oralis | reverse complement strand
AAAATTTCCCGCAATAAATGGGAAAAGATTGAAGGCAGCTGGTATTATTTTAATCAAGATGGTGTCATGCTTAGCCGTACTATCTACAATGACTACCTCTTTCAAGGCAGTGGCGCAATGGCAGAAAATGATTGGGTGAAAATATCTGACAAGTGGTACTATGCAACAGCTTCAGGCAAGATTTCCCGCAACAAATGGGAAAAGATTGAAGGCGTCTGGTATTACTTTGATCAAGATGGTGTCATGCTTAGCCGTACTATCTATAATGACTATCTTTTCCAAGGTAGTGGTGCTATGGCGGAAAATGATTGGGTAAAAATATCTGACAAGTGGTACTATGCAACAGCTTCAGGCAAGATTTCTCGCAATAAATGGGAAAAAATCAAAGGAACATGGTACTATTTTAATAGCGATGGTGTGATGGCAAGTAGCCAGTGGGAAAGTGATTACTATCTGAAAGATAGTGGCGCTATGGCGGAAAAAGAGTGGATTTTTGATAAATCCTACAATAGCTGGTTCTACTTGAAGTCAGGTGGGGCCTACGCTTCCCGTGAATGGATTGGATCATACTACCTTAAATCTGGTGGCTATATGGCCAAAAATGAATGGATTTTTGACAAAGATTACGATGCTTGGTACTATCTAAAAGATGATGGTCGATATGCAACGGGCAATTTCAATATCAAAGGTAAAGAGTATTCCTTCCAGAATAATGGGAAGTGGATCTCAGAGGCAAAATATTACAAAGTGAAACCGATTACTGCTTATGTTTATAGCGCTTCTGGTGAAAGATTGAGTTATGTATCACAGGGAACCATAGTTTCACTTGGAGATGCCCAATCTAAAAAAGATAGTCAAATACCAGTCAATATTTCTGGTTTATCAGGCTTCATGAATAAAAGTGATTTAGTAGCGATTGATAAAGATAGTGAATTTGTCCCTCATTATACAAGTGATGGCAAGTATTTTTACCATGAGTTATCACCTTATGTGAGTCTTCGTGTTGCGCCACATAGCTCAACTATGACTATTGGTAAGAAATATTATTCAACTGATGGAATTCATTTTGATGGCTTTACCATTGAAAATCCTTTCCTCTTTAGAAATTTGACTAAACCAAGTAATTACAGCGCAGCTGAATTGGATAAAGTTTATTCTTTGATGAATATTAAGGATAGTCGCCTCGCTGGTAAGGGTGCTATTTTTAAGGAAGCTGAGGAACGCTATGGTGTAAATGCTCTTTACTTAATGGCCCATAGTGCACTTGAGAGTGCTTGGGGACGGAGTCAGATTGCCAAGGATAAGAATAACTTCTTTGGAATTGCGGCTTATGATTCAAGCCCATATGCCTCAGCCAAAAAATTTGATGATGTGGACAAGGGGATTCTCGGTGCGGCTAAGTGGATTCGTAAAAATTACATTGACTATGGCAGAGACCACCTTGGGAACAAAGCTTCTGGTATGAATGTCCGCTATGCTTCTGACCCATACTGGGGAGAGAAAATTGCTAGTATCATGATGACTATCAATAGCAAACTTGGTGGGAAAGACTAGGGAAGAACAAAATCGGGAACCATGATAGATTGGTTGTCGATTTTTTGTTATAATAAAAATAAGTAGACAACAAAGGAGAACATCATGACATTTGAAGAAATCCTGCCTGGATTAAAGGCCAAGAAAAAATATGTACGAACTGGTTGGGGAGGGGCTGAAAACTATGTGCAACTTTTTGACACCATCGAGCAAAACGGGGTTGCACTTGAAGTGACGCCCTATTTCCTAATCAACGTGTCTGGAGAAGGGGAAGGTTTTTCCATGTGGAGCCCGACACCTTGTGATGTTTTGGCGACGGATTGGGTAGAAGTCCATGACTAGACGTGTATTGATCACGGGAGTGAGTTCAGGGATCGGTCTGGCTCAAGCTCGCCTCTTTTTAGAGAGTGGCTATCAAGTTTATGGAGTTGACCAAGGAGAAAATCCAGTCTTAAACGATGATTTCCACTTTTTACAGAGAGATTTGACCTTGGACTTGGAGCCAATTTTTGACTGGTGTCCTTATGTGGATGTTTTGTGTAATACTGCAGGAGTTTTGGATGATTACAAACCCCTTTTGGAACAAAGAGCACAGGAAATTCAAGAAATCTTTGAAATCAACTATGTGACTCCTGTTGAGTTGACTCGCTATTATTTGACACAAATGCTGGAAAGTAAAAAAGGAATTATTATCAATATGTGCTCCATAGCTTCGAGCCTAGCAGGTGGCGGTGGTCACGCCTATACCTCGTCTAAGCACGCCTTAGCTGGCTTTACCAAGCAGTTGGCTCTAGACTATGCTGAAGCTGGGATTCAGGTCTTTGGGATTGCTCCAGGTGCCGTCAAGACAGCTATGACTGCTGCCGACTTTGAACCAGGTGGGCTGGCGGACTGGGTGGCTAGTGAAACACCCATCAAACGCTGGATTGAGCCGGAGGAAGTAGCAGAAGTTAGCCTTTTCTTAGCAAGTGGAAAAGCGATCGCCATGCAAGGGCAAATTTTGACAATAGATGGTGGCTGGTCTTTGAAGTAGGAGGAGTTGGATGGAAATCAAAAAACACTTTGGAGTCTATGACATTTGCTTTGAAAATGGGAAGTTACTCTGCGTTGAAAAAACGAGAGGCCCTTATCAACATCGTTATGATCTACCCGGTGGTAGTCAGCAACTTGGTGAAGGATTGACGGAAACGTTGATTAGAGAAGTTATGGAAGAGACAGGATATAAGCTTAAGGGTTACGCTAATCCTAGGATTTATGATGTGCTGGTTCAAGAAGATGGGCAAGACTTTGCAGTACATCATATCATGGCCTTTTATGATATTGAGATAAACGAGAAGGAACCTCAAGTTGCGATTTCGGAAGCTGTTTCTGATGGTGCGAATGATTCACTTGGTTATATTTGGATGGATATTCAAAAAATCACAGAAGAGAATGCTTCGCCATTAGTCTTGAAGGTCAAAGCAGAGTTATTAGGATTTCCAGAACTGGACAAGACCTTGTATATGAATTGGAAGGTGAATGATGAAAAACCAGTTAGCTCTTAGTGGCGAGAAAATCGCTGAAAAAGTTTACCCACAACTATTTCATCATGTTGGCATGATTCGTGGGGAATACTTGCTAAGAGAGCTCAATCAAAACATCCTGTTACCAAGTTGTCGGCAATTTGTAAAAGATTATTTAGACACCATTTGCTCCTTGTACTCAGATGAAGAAGTCTGGTATCGTTTTTCAGAATTAACGAATACAGAAGCTAATTGTTTAGAGGGGACTAAAGAGTGTTTTGATGAAAATCATCCCTTATTTGGATACAGAGGAACTAGGCGTTTACTGGCGTGTCCGAATGAATTTCAGGCTGAGGTAAAAGTTGTTACAGAAGTTTATCAAAACAATCCCAATCTATCTGTTATTTTTCCTTTTGTCAATGATGCCGACCAATTAAAACAAGCTATTAGAGTATTGCGTCAGCATGGTTTCACTGGAAAAATTGGCACAATGATTGAATTACCGTCAGCATATTTTGACTTGGACAGAATAATAGAAACGGGTATTTCAAAGATTGTAGTTGGAATGAATGATTTGACTTCTTTTGTTTTTGCGACTGTGAGAAATAGTCAATGGCATGATATGGAAAGTCCAATAATGTTAGATATGCTAAGACAGATGCAGGATAAAGCAAGGATGAAAAAGATTGACTTTGCTGTAGCAGGCTATCTGAATGTTTCTTTCATACAAATAATGAATCAGATGGGTATCAAGTGTATTATCCACTACAGTTCTATTCCGGAGATTTTTGATTTAGAGATTGACCATCCAGACCACCTCAAACGTGTAAAAGAAGTAAGTAAAAAATTACAAAGGAGCAACCCATGACACCGCAAGAAATGTGGAATGCCTACAAGCAAATCAACCCTTCTATTGG
>NZ_KQ969552.1:0-3281 GCF_001578945.1 Streptococcus oralis | reverse complement strand
TAAGATAGATGCCTGGGCTTTTGGAGCAGAGGCAGACCTTTTAGCCGACTTGGTATTAAGAGGAGAAAAGACAGCAACCGCCTCAGCTTACGACCTCTATGCACTAGAAGGCGAACCCCTTCCGCAAGTAGGAACCTTTGATGTCATTTTAGACAGTCAAAATCAGGCTGTCTGCATTGTCGAAATTACAAAGGTTTCCGTTCAGCCCTTTCATCAAGTTTCTGCTGACCATGCCTACAAGGAAGGTGAGGGAGACAAATCTTTAGCCTATTGGCGCCAGGTTCATGAGGACTTTTTCACCGAGTGTCTGAATAAAGCAGGCCTGACTTTTACGCCTGACAGCAAGGTCGTGTTAGAAGAATTTCGCAAGGTCTATCCTCTGTAGACAGAAGGAAGAAAGTTTTGGAAATCGCCGTCCAATCCTTTTTTCTTAGGCAAAACATGATATAATAAGTTTGTTTGAAGAAGAGCTCTAGCTCTTAAACTTAGATAGGAGAAAATTATGCAAGCAGTTGAACATTTTATTACGCAATTTGTTCCTGAACACTATGATTTATTTTTAGACTTGAGTCGTGAGACCAAGACGTTTTCTGGGAAGGTGACCATCACTGGTCAAGCACAGAGTGACCGTATTTCCCTTCATCAAAAAGACTTGGAAATCGCTTCTGTAGAAGCTGCAGGTCAAGCTCGTCCATTTACAGTTGACCATGACAATGAAGCCCTTCATATCGAATTGGCTGAGGCTGGTCAAGTTGAATTGGTCATCGCCTTTTCAGGAAAAATTACAGACAACATGACAGGGATTTACCCTTCTTACTACGCTGTTGATGGAGTGAAGAAGGAAGTCTTATCTACTCAGTTTGAGAGCCATTTTGCGCGTGAAGCTTTCCCATGTGTGGACGAGCCTGAAGCCAAAGCAACCTTTGATCTCGCTCTTCGTTTTGACCAAGCAGAAGGTGAAGTGGCCTTGTCAAACATGCCTGAGATTGATGTGGAAAACCGCAAGGAAACAGGCATCTGGAGGTTTGAGACAACACCTCGCATGTCTTCTTACTTGTTGGCCTTTGTAGCAGGTGATTTGCAAGGTGTGACCACTAAAACTAAAAATGGTACCCTCGTCGGTGTCTACTCAACCAAAGCCCACCCACTATCTAACCTTGATTTCTCACTGGACATCGCCGTTCGCTCAATTGAGTTCTACGAAGATTATTACGGAGTTAAGTATCCAATCCCTCAATCGCTTCACATCGCCCTTCCTGACTTCTCAGCTGGTGCTATGGAAAACTGGGGTCTTGTGACCTACCGTGAAGTTTACTTGGTTGTGGATGAGAACTCAACCTTTGCTAGCCGTCAACAGGTAGCCCTTGTTATCGCCCACGAGCTTGCCCACCAATGGTTTGGTAACCTCGTGACTATGAAATGGTGGGATGACCTTTGGCTCAATGAAAGCTTCGCCAACATGATGGAATACGTCTGTGTGGATGCTATCGAGCCAAGCTGGAATATCTTTGAAGATTTCCAAACAGGTGGAGTACCTCTTGCTCTTGAACGTGATGCGACGGATGGCGTACAGTCTGTTCACGTCGAAGTCAAACATCCGGATGAAATCAATACGCTCTTTGACGGTGCTATCGTCTATGCTAAAGGAAGCCGCCTCATGCATATGCTTCGCCGTTGGCTAGGTGATACTGATTTCGCTAAAGGCTTGCATGCTTACTTTGAAAAGCACCAGTACAGCAATACCATCGGTCGTGACCTTTGGAATGCTCTCGGACAAGCATCAGGGCGTGATGTCGCATCCTTCATGGACTCTTGGTTGGAACAGCCTGGCTATCCAGTTCTCACTGTCAAAGTTGAAAATGATGTCTTGAAGATTTCACAAAAACAATTCTTCATCGGTGAGCACGAAGACAAGAACCGCCTCTGGGTGGTACCACTTAACAGCAACTGGAAAGGGTTGCCAGATACACTCGAAACTGAAAGTATCGAAATCCCTGGCTACGCAGCTCTTCTTGCTGAAAATGAAGGAGCTCTCCGTCTCAACACTGAAAATACAGCCCACTACATTACCGACTATCAAGGAGACTTGTTAGAAACTGTTCTTGCTGAGTTAGAGACACTTGATAACACAAGCAAACTGCAAATCGTTCAAGAACGTCGTTTGTTGGCTGAAGCAGGGCACATTTCTTATGCAGACTTGCTCCCAGTCCTTGATAAACTTGCTAAGGAAGAGTCTTACCTTGTCGTTTCCGCTGTTTCTCAAGTGATTTCTGCCCTTGAGCGCTTTATCGATGAAGGAACGGATGCTGAAACAGCCTTCAAAGCACTGGTTGCTAAATTAGCTCGTCATAACTATGACCGTCTTGGTTTCGAAGCCAAAGATGGAGAATCAGACGAGGATGAATTGGTTCGTCAGTTGACCATTTCCATGATGATTCGCTCAAATGATGCAGAAGCTAGTCAAGTCGCTAGCCAAATCTTTGCAGCTCACAAGGAAAATCTTGCAGGGCTTCCAGCAGCCATCCGTGCTCAAGTTCTCATCAATGAAATGAAACACCATGAGACCAAAGACTTGGTCGCAACTTATCTGAGCCTCTACACTCATACGACAGATGCGGTCTTCAAACGTCAGTTGGCTGCGGCTCTTGCCTACAGTAAAGATGCTGACAATATCCAAACCTTGATTAGTTCATGGAAGGATAAATTTGTGGTGAAACCACAAGACTTGTCTGCTTGGTACTTCCAGTTCTTAAACCATCAAGCAACTCAAGAAACTGTTTGGGTATGGGCGCGTGAAAACTGGGCTTGGATTAAGGCAGCTCTTGGAGGAGATATGAGCTTTGATAGCTTTGTTATCCTTCCTGCTCATGTATTTAAGACAGAGCAACGCTTGGCGGAATACAAGGAATTCTTTGAACCACAGCTTTCTGACCTTGCTCTTAGCCGTAATATCGGTATGGGAATCAAGGAAATTGCAGCGCGTGTTGACTTGATTAAGCGTGAAAAAGCTTCAGTAGAAGCTGTTGTAGCCCAATATGGCAAAGCTTAATTCGTTCGAAATGTAAACCAAAACTCAACTTTCTATCTGAAAACAAGAGAGAGTTGAGTTTTTTTTAAGGCAATTTTGGTATAATAATCATAACAAGGAGGAGTTTCTGATGATAAAAATCTTATTAGTAGAAGATGACCTGGGCCTGTCAAATTCAGTATTTGACTTTTTAGACGATTTTGCAGATGTCATGCAGGTTTTTGATGGAGAAGAAGGTCTCTACGAAGCTGAA
>NZ_KQ969551.1:564662-565661 GCF_001578945.1 Streptococcus oralis | reverse complement strand
CCAGCTCTTTTAACTTTTTTAAGTAAGCTACCTCGGTACGTAAGAGTTCATTCTCCTCTTGGAGTCGCTCTAGTTCTGTCATTTCTTCCCAAGTTTTCTTCCGTTTACGTCCCATTTTAGCTGCTCTCCCTCTTGTTTTCTTAGTTCATAGATTTGAACTTTATCTTCATAACTTAATTTCATAATAAAACACCCCAAAAGCCCTCTTTTTCATTTTTTTCACGAATAAATAAATGAGTAGAAAAAGAAATGGAGTTCCTTATGAAAATTGACAACTATGAAATCTATAAACTACGCAAAGCTGGACTGACCAATCAACAGGTTCTCAATGTATTGGAATACGGGGAGAGTTTTGATCAAGAGTTATTACTAGGAGATATTGTTGAAGTATCTGGTTGCCGCAATCCGGCTGTCTTTATGGAGCGTTATTTCCAGATAGATGATGGGCAGTTGGAGAAGGAGTTTCAAAAATTCCCATCATTCTCTATTTTAGACGACTGTTATCCTTGGGATTTGAGTGAAATTTATGATGCGCCAGCTCTTTTGTTTTATAAAGGGAATTTGGACTTGTTGAAGTTTCCGAAAGTTGCTGTTGTAGGGAGTCGTTCATGTTCTAGTCAGGGAGCAAAGTCGGTCCAGAAAGTCATCCAAGGTTTGGAAAACGAGTTGATCGTGGTCAGTGGCTTGGCTAAAGGGATTGATACGGCTGCCCATATGGCCGCACTCCAGAATGGTGGAAAAACCATTGCAGTGATTGGGACAGGACTGGATGTTTTCTATCCACGTGCTAATAAACGCTTGCAGGAACACATTGGTAATCATCATTTGGTTCTAAGTGAATATGGACCTGGTGAAGAACCTTTGAAATTTCACTTTCCAGCTCGTAATCGTATCATCGCTGGACTTTGTCGTGGGGTTATTGTGGCAGAGGCAAGGATGCGCTCAGGTAGTCTCATCACCTGTGAGCGTGCTATGGAAGAAGGGCGCGATGTCTTTTCT
>NZ_KQ969551.1:560368-563675 GCF_001578945.1 Streptococcus oralis | reverse complement strand
ATAACTTAATAAACTGTTTACACAAAATTATTGACAGAACCGAGTTAAGTCTTGACAGGTCTTTAAAAATGGTTTACACTTTATAAAGTTTATTACTTTGAAAAGGTGTGATAGTGTGGCTACGGCAACAAAGAAGAAAAAATCAACAGCTAAGAAAAATCTAGTCATCGTGGAGTCGCCTGCCAAGGCGAAAACGATTGAGAAATATCTAGGCAGAAATTACAAGGTTCTCGCCAGTGTCGGGCATATCCGTGATTTGAAAAAATCCAGTATGTCGGTCGACATTGAAAATAACTATGAACCGCAGTATATCAATATCCGTGGAAAAGGTTCTCTCATCAATGACTTAAAAAAAGAAGCTAAAAAGGCCAATAAAGTCTTTCTGGCGAGTGACCCGGACCGTGAAGGAGAAGCGATTTCTTGGCACTTGGCTCACATTCTCAACTTGGATGAGAATGATGCCAACCGTGTGGTCTTTAATGAAATCACCAAGGATGCAGTCAAGAATGCCTTTAAAGAACCTCGCAAGATTGACATGGACTTGGTCGACGCCCAACAAGCTCGTCGTGTCTTAGACCGCTTGGTAGGGTATTCGATTTCGCCAATTTTGTGGAAAAAGGTCAAGAAGGGCTTATCAGCAGGACGCGTGCAGTCTGTTGCTCTTAAGCTCATCATTGACCGTGAAAATGAAATCAATGCCTTTCAACCGGAAGAATACTGGACAATTGATGGTGTCTTTAAGAAGGGAACCAAGCAATTTCAGGCTTCTTTCTATGGTATGAATGGCAAAAAGATGAAATTGACCACCAATGAAGAAGTCAAAGAAGTCTTGTCCCATTTGACTAGTAAAGATTTCACAGTAGACCAGGTAGATAAGAAAGAACGCAAACGCAATGCGCCCCTACCTTATACGACTTCAACCATGCAAATGGATGCGGCTAACAAAATTAATTTCCGTACTCGAAAGACCATGATGGTGGCCCAACAGCTCTATGAAGGGATCAATATCGGATCGGGCGTGCAAGGTTTGATTACCTATATGCGTACAGACTCGACTCGTATCAGTCCTGTGGCTCAGAACGAAGCGGCAAGCTACATTAACGACCGTTTTGGAGCTAAGTATTCTAAGCATGGTAGCAAGGTTAAAAATGCTTCAGGTGCTCAGGATGCTCACGAGGCTATTCGTCCATCTAGTGTCTTTAATACACCAGAAAACATCGCTAAGTACTTGGACAAAGACCAGCTCAAACTTTATACCCTTATCTGGAACCGTTTTGTGGCCAGTCAGATGACAGGCGCTATCTTTGATACCATGGCTGTTAAGCTCTCTCAAAATGGAGTTCAATTCGCGGCAAATGGAAGCCAAGTTAAGTTTGATGGTTATCTTGCTATTTACAATGACTCTGACAAGAACAAGATGTTGCCAGATATGGCTGTTGGAGATGTGGTCAAGCAGGTGAATAGCAAGCCAGAACAACATTTCACCCAACCGCCTGCTCGCTATTCGGAAGCGACACTTATTAAGACCTTGGAAGAAAATGGAGTTGGACGTCCGTCAACCTACGCTCCGACCATTGAAACTATTCAAAAACGATACTACGTTCGTCTGGCAGCCAAACGCTTTGAACCGACAGAACTGGGAGAAATTGTCAATAAGCTCATCGTTGAATATTTCCCAGATATCGTAAACGTGACCTTCACAGCTGAGATGGAAGGAAAACTGGATGATGTCGAAGTTGGAAAAGAGCAGTGGCAACGGGTCATTGACGCCTTTTACAAACCATTCTCCAAAGAAGTAGCCAAGGCTGAAGCTGAAATGGAAAAAATCCAGATCAAGGATGAGCCAGCTGGATTTGACTGTGAAGTTTGTGGCAGTCCAATGGTGATTAAGCTCGGTCGTTTTGGTAAATTCTATGCTTGTAGTAATTTCCCAGACTGCCGTCACACACAAGCGATTGTCAAAGAGATTGGAGTCGAGTGTCCGAGCTGTCATCAAGGACAAATCATCGAACGCAAAACCAAGCGCAATCGTATCTTCTATGGTTGCAATCGTTACCCAGAATGTGAATTTACTTCCTGGGACAAACCAATTGGGCGTGATTGTCCAAAATGCGGACACTTCCTTGTGGAGAAAAAAGTCCGTGGTGGTGGCAAGCAGGTTGTATGTAGCAATGGTGACTACGAAGAGGAAAAGATTAAATAAAATGCAGAGTCCTGAATACGAATTTCAGGCTCTTTTTAGTTGAAGCTTGACAAATTTCCTCATTATATGCGAAACTAGAGGAAGAGATAATTTATCTAGGAGAAGTTATGCGCATTATTTATTTCTGTATTGGTTTTATTTCTTTGGTTCTAGCTCTTGTCGGCGTTGTCTTGCCACTCTTGCCAACAACTCCCTTTCTTTTGCTGTCTATCGCTTGCTTTTCAAAATCCTCTAAGCGCTTCGAAGATTGGCTTTATCATACCAAGCTCTATCAGGCATATGTAGCTGATTTTCGGGAAACCAAGTCAATCGCGCGAGAACGTAAGAAAAAAATCATCGTATCTATCTACATCTTGATGGGGATTTCTATTTATTTTGCCCCTCTCTTGCCAGTTAAAATCGGTCTGGGAGCCTTGACTATTTTTATCACCTATTACCTCTTTAAAGTCATTCCAGACAAAGAATAGATAAAAATAGGAGTTATTTGCCTTGATAAAAATGAAAGTATATTTAAAACAATATGATATAATAAATTTAAAGAAAACATCAAGGAGAATCAAATGATTTACGAATTTTGTGCTGAAAATGTGACCTTGCTTGAAAAAGCGATGCAGGCTGGAGCTCGTCGAATCGAACTTTGTGATAATCTAGCAGTTGGTGGAACAACACCTAGTTATGGAGTGACCAAGGCAGCGGTTGAACTGGCAGCTAACTACGATAGCAGCATTATGACCATGATTCGTCCACGTGGTGGCGACTTTGTCTATAATGATGTGGAAATTGCGATTATGCTAGAAGACATTCGTTTGACTGCGCAGGCTGGAAGTCAAGGGGTTGTTTTTGGGGTATTAAGTGCTGATAAAAAGTTGGATAAGCCTAATCTTGAGAAGTTGATTGCTGCATCAAAAGGAATGGAAATTGTCTTTCACATGGCCTTTGATGAATTAAGTGATGAAGACCAGTTGGAAGCTATTGACTGGCTTAGCCAAGCTGGAGTCACTCGTATTCTGACTCGTGCTGGAGTATCTGGTGACTCGCTAGACAAGCGTTTTGCTCACTACCACAGAATTTTGGAACATGCAGCTGGCAAAATTGAAATTCTAC
>NZ_KQ969551.1:558291-559839 GCF_001578945.1 Streptococcus oralis | reverse complement strand
TGGGGGGATTGACATTGACAACCGTCAAACCTTTATCGACCAACTGGGTGTGACACAATTGCATGGCACTAAGGTTGTCTTTTAAAAAATAGAAAGGAACTGCTAGCTTAGGGTAGCAGTTTTCACTTATGTTTGAAATTTTTAAATCCTATCGGTTTAATCAAGAAAAGGCTCGTGCCTATGGTTTTGTAGAAAATGAGGAAGTATGGACCTATACTTGCCAGATTTTGCAGGGCGACTTTTTCATGACAGTCTCTATCACTCCTGATAATGTGAGTTTTCAGGTCTTTGATCAGGAAACGGGTGACCTCTATCCTCAAGTACATATGGAAAGTATGAGGGGAAGCTTTGTTGCAAGTGTCCGTGAGGCTTGTTTGGAGATTCTCTACCAGATTCGGAAGGCTTGTTTTGATGTGCAAGATTTTATCTGCCCTCAGACTAAGCGGATCATGACTAAAGTTCAGGAAAAGTATGGTAATCAGTTGGAGTATCTGTGGGAAAAATCACCTGATACAGCAGTGTTAAGACATGAAGGTAATAAAAAGTGGTATGCTGTTTTGATGAGAATCCCATGGGATAAGTTAGATAAGGGGAGAGAAGGGCTAGTTGAAGCAGTCAACCTCAAACACGACCAAGTAGCTGACTTGCTTTCACAAAAAGGCATTTATCCAGCTTTTCATATGAACAAACGCTACTGGCTTAGTCTGGCACTTGATGATACCTTGTCAGATGAAGAGGTGCTAGAATTGATAGAGAAAAGTTGGAGCTTAACCTCTAAAAAATGAAATATTTCAAGGATTTTCAAGAACTTTCAATTAGCAAAATATTCTTTACTGAAGAAATTTTCAGAAAATAATGGATTTTTTCTTGACAAGAGATTTTTCCTATGCTAGAATACTAAACAAGATATCAAACGAAGGAGAAAGTCAAACATGAAAACAGCTAAGTTTAATCAATTTGCTTTGTTGTTGAGGTACTCGGGCTAGTGCAAAAGCATTAGTCCTGTTTGGCTTACCAAGCGGGAGTAAATCAACATCTCGCTTGGGTTTCTGAGCGAGATGTTTTTTTAAAACCATATTTGGAAAAGGGGAAATCGTATGCGAACAGTTGAATTTCTAGATACCAGCCTTCGAGATGGAGAGCAGACACCTGGCGTTAACTTTTCAATCAAGGAAAAAATTGCCATTGCAAGGCAGTTGGAAAAATGGGGCATTTCAGCCATTGAAGCTGGTTTTCCAGCCGCTAGTCCAGACTCATTTAAGGCAGTTCAGGAGATTGCTAAAGTCTTGAAAAAAACGGCGGTAACTGGTCTAGCACGTTCGGTCAAGTCTGATATTGATGCTTGTTACGAGGCGCTAAAGGATGCCAAGTATCCACAGGTTCATGTCTTTATCGCTACCAGTCCGATTCATCGTAAGTATAAGCTCAATAAGAGCAAGGAAGAGATTTTAGAAGCTATTAAGGAGCATGTTTCCTATGCACGTTCAAAGTTTGAAATCGTCGAATTCTCTCCTGAAGATGCGACTAGAACAGAGTTGGATTTCCTCT
>NZ_KQ969551.1:554822-558271 GCF_001578945.1 Streptococcus oralis | reverse complement strand
GATTTCCTCTTGCAAGTCGTTCAAACAGCAGTCGATGCAGGTGCGTCTTATATCAATATCCCTGACACGGTTGGATTCACTACACCAGAAGAGTACGGAGCTATTTTCAAATACTTGATTGAGAATGTCAAGACGAATCGTCAGATTATCTATTCGCCTCACTGTCACGATGACCTCGGAATGGCAGTGGCTAACAGCCTTGCTGCTGTCAAGAACGGTGCAGGACGTGTCGAAGGAACCATTAACGGTATTGGGGAGCGAGCTGGGAATGCTGCACTTGAAGAAATTGCAGTGGCGCTCAATATTCGCCAAGATTACTATCAAGCAGAGACCAGTATTGTCCTAAATGAAACCATTAATACGTCAGAAATGGTTTCTCGCTTCTCTGGTATTCCAGTTCCTAAAAACAAGGCTGTGGTTGGTGGTAATGCCTTTTCTCACGAGTCTGGTATTCACCAAGATGGAGTTCTTAAAAATCCGCTTACCTATGAAATCATCACACCGGAACTGGTTGGGGTTCAGAGTAATAGTCTTCCGCTTGGAAAATTGTCTGGACGCCATGCCTTTGTTGAAAAACTAAGAGAACTGGCCCTAGATTTTACAGAAGAGGATATCAAACCACTCTTCGCTAAGTTCAAGGCACTAGCGGACAAGAAACAAGAAATCACGGATGCAGATATTCGAGCTCTGGTAGCTGGAACCATGGTTGAAAATCCAGAAGGCTTCCATTTTGATGATTTACAACTTCAAACCCATGCAGATAATGACATTGAAGCACTCGTTAGCCTAGCCAATATGGATGGTGAGAAAGTCGAATTTAATGCGACAGGGCAAGGTTCCGTTGAAGCGATCTTTAACGCTATCGATAAGTTCTTTAACCAATCTGTCCGCTTGGTATCCTATACCATCGATGCGGTAACGGATGGAATTGATGCCCAGGCTCGGGTTTTGGTCACTGTTGAAAACAGAGATACAGAGACCATCTTTAACGCAGCAGGTCTTGATTTCGATGTACTGAAGGCTTCGGCTATTGCCTATATCAATGCCAATACCTTTGTTCAAAAAGAGAATGCAGGTGAGATGGGGCGCAGCGTTTCCTACCGAGACATGCCTAGTGTGTAAAGGAGAAGGCTATGACAAAGAAAATAGTAGCACTAGCAGGGGATGGAATCGGTCCAGAAATTATGGAAGCTGGTTTAGCGGTTCTGGAAGCTTTAGCCGAAAAAACAGGTTTTGACTATGAGATAGACAGACGCCCCTTTGGAGGTGCAGGTATTGATGCTGAGGGGCATCCCTTACCTGATGAAACCCTCAAGGCAAGTAGAGAAGCAGATGCTATTCTCCTAGCGGCTATCGGTAGTCCTCAGTATGATGGAGCAGCGGTTCGCCCTGAACAAGGCTTGCTGGCTCTTCGCAAGGAACTCAATCTCTATGCCAATATTCGACCTGTAAAAATCTTTGACAGTCTCAAGCATTTGTCGCCACTCAAACCGGAACGAATTGCTGGTGTAGACTTTGTCGTTGTGCGTGAGTTGACAGGGGGGATTTACTTTGGGGATCATATCCTTGAAGAGCGCAAAGCGCGTGATATCAACGACTATAGCTATGAGGAAGTAGAGCGGATTATTCGTAAGGCATTTGAAATTGCAAGAAATCGCAGAAAAATCGTTACTAGTATCGATAAGCAAAATGTTCTAGCGACTTCAAAACTTTGGCGGAGAGTAGCTGAGGAAGTTACTCAGGATTTCCCAGATGTTACCTTGGAACACCAGTTGGTGGACTCAGCTGCTATGCTTATGATTACCAATCCTGCCAAGTTTGATGTTATCGTGACGGAGAATCTTTTCGGAGATATCTTATCTGATGAATCAAGCGTTCTATCAGGCACTCTTGGAGTCATGCCATCAGCTAGTCATTCTGAAAAGGGACCAAGTCTTTATGAGCCTATTCACGGTTCAGCGCCTGATATTGCTGGTCAAGGAATTGCCAATCCTATTTCCATGATTTTGTCAGTTGCCATGATGTTGAGAGATAGCTTCGGACGTTATGAGGATGCAGAGCGTATCGAGCGTGCTGTTGAAGCTAGTTTAGCGGCTGGCATTTTAACAAGAGATATTGGAGGACAGGCTTCGACCAAGGAAATGACAGAAGCCATCATTGAAAGATTATGAAGATAAATGAAGGAATCACGCTTGCCCTCTTGATTTGGAATTTGCTGATTTTCTTGATTTATGGCATTGACAAATTCAAGGCAAGAAGAGGTGCTTGGCGCATCCCAGAGAAAATCTTACTCATTTTAGCCCTTGCTTGTGGTGGTTTTGGTGCCTGGTTGGCAGG
Organism: Streptococcus oralis; assembly: GCF_001578945.1. Classification (GTDB taxonomy): domain Bacteria; phylum Bacillota; class Bacilli; order Lactobacillales; family Streptococcaceae; genus Streptococcus; species Streptococcus oralis_Q. The sequence continues at coordinate 555,934 of NZ_KQ969551.1, read as the reverse complement.
AATCACCTTTCACCACAAGACTAGAAAATGGTATTTTAAAACAGTTTGGTTTCTCGGGATGGTAATCACACTAGTAGTCTTATATTTTATTTGGAGGTAATGGATGGCAGGAAAATCTATTTTTGATAAATTATGGGACCGCCATGTCATCACAGGAGAAGAGGGGCAGCCCCAACTCATGTATGTGGATCAACACTATATCCATGAAGTGACTAGTCCTCAGGCTTTTCAAGGATTGCGAGATGCAGGTCGCAGATTGAGACGACCAGACTTGACATTTGGAACCTTTGACCACAATGTCCCGACAGTTAATATCTACGATATACGAGATGTAATTTCCAAGGCTCAAATTGATAAGCTAGCAGAAAATGTTGAGGAATTCGGGATCGAACATGCGGCCCACGGCTCTGAAAAACAAGGTATCGTTCACATGGTAGGTCCAGAAACAGGACGGACCCAACCAGGAAAATTCATCGTCTGTGGAGACAGTCACACAGCTACTCACGGAGCTTTCGGAGCTATCGCCTTTGGGATTGGGACCAGTGAGGTCGAGCATGTCTTTGCTACCCAGACACTCTGGCAAGTCAAACCCAAGAAAATGTTGGTAGAATTCACTGGTGTTCCTCAAAAAGGAGTTTATTCTAAGGATTACATTCTCGCCTTAATTGCCAAGTACGGCGTTGCCTGTGGTGTAGGATATGTGGTGGAATATCGTGGGCAAGCGATTGATGCTCTGACCATGGAAGAGCGAATGACCATCTGCAATATGTCCATCGAATTTGGCTCCAAGATGGGCATCATGAATCCAGATCAGACTACCTATGACTATCTCAAGGGCCGAGAGTGTGTCCCAAAAGATTTTGAGGAAGCAGTTGCCGACTGGAAGACGCTTGTCAGCGATGATGATGCTGTTTATGATAAGATTATCCAGATGGATGTCTCTGACTTGGCTCCCATGGTGACCTGGGGAACCAATCCTGCTATGGGCGTTGACTTTGACAGTAGCTTCCCAGAAATTAAGGATATGAATGATGAACGAGCTTATCATTACATGGACTTGGAGCCTGGTCAAAAACCAGCGGACATTGAACTAGGCTATATCTTTATCGGGT
>NZ_KQ969551.1:550216-554780 GCF_001578945.1 Streptococcus oralis | reverse complement strand
GACTTGCAACTGGCTGCTCGATTTGTCAAAGGGAAGAAAATAGCTCCTAACTTAACGGCTATTGTGGTTCCAGGCTCTCGTCCTGTCAAACGAGCTGCTGAGAAGTTGGGCTTGGACAAGGTCTTTCTAGAGGCTGGCTTTGAATGGAGAGACCCAGGTTGCTCCATGTGCCTAGGGATGAATCCTGATAAGGTCCCTGATGGGGTTCACTGTGCCTCAACCAGTAACCGCAACTTTGAAGATAGACAGGGATTTGGTGCTAAGACCCATCTCTGTAGCCCAGCCATGGCAGCTGCGGCGGCTATCGCAGGGCGCTTCGTAGATGTTCGGCAAATGCCAGAGGCCCAGTAAGGAGAGGATATGGAGAAATTTACAGTTTATACGGGAACGACCGTTCCTCTCATGAATGATAACATTGACACCGACCAAATACTCCCTAAGCAGTTTCTCAAGTTAATTGATAAAAAAGGCTTTGGTAAGTACCTCATGTATGCTTGGCGTTATCTGGACGACAAGTATACTGAGGATCCAGACTTTGTCTTTAACAGACCTGAATATCGCAAAGCAAGTATTCTCATCTCAGGGGATAACTTTGGGGCGGGGTCTTCGAGGGAACATGCAGCCTGGGCCCTAGCTGACTATGGTTTTAAGGTCGTGATTGCAGGATCTTTCGGGGACATTCATTACAATAATGAACTCAATAATGGCATGTTGCCCATTGTTCAGCCTAGAGAGGTGAGAGAGAAACTAGCCCAACTCAAACCGACCGACCAGGTAACTGTGGACTTGGAACAACAGAAAATCATCTCACCAGTCGGAGAATTCACTTTCGAAATCGATAGTGAATGGAAACACAAGCTTTTAAATGGTTTGGATGATATCGGAATTACTTTGCAGTATGAAGATTTGATTGCTGCTTACGAAAAACAACGACCAGCCTACTGGCAGGATTAGAAAAAATAGAAAAGGAAATATAGAACTATGACAAAACACATTCAATGGAACGGAACACTTTCACAAGAAGGCTACGACATTTTAAAAGGTGAGGGCGGATGTATCGTTTGCCCTACAAAAGTTGGTTACATTATCATGACGAGCGATAAGGCAGGTCTTGAACGCAAATTTGAAGCCAAAGAGCGTAACCGTAACAAACCAGGTGTTGTACTTTGTGGAAGCATGGACGAGCTTCGCGCTTTAGCGCAACTTAACCCAGAAATTGAAGCCTTCTACCAAAAACATTGGGACGAAGACATTCTTCTAGGCTGTATCCTTCCATGGAAACCAGAAGCCTTTGAAAAACTTAAAGCTTATGGGGATGGTCGTGAAGAACTCATGACAGACGTTCGTGGTACTAGCTGTTTTGTTATCAAGTTTGGTAAAGCTGGTGAACAATTGGCTGCTAAACTTTGGGAAGAAGGTAAAATGGTCTACGCCTCATCAGCTAACCCATCTGGAAAAGGAAATCGTGGTAAGGTAGAAGGTATCGGAGAACGGATCGAAGGAGCAGTGGACCTTGTCATTGAAGCAGACGACTATGTGGCATCCATCCAACCTGACAAAACGATTGAAACTCGCTACGAGCAAGGTGTGATGGTATCAATGGTCGATAAGGACGGCAAACTCATCCCAGAACAAGGAGGAGACCGTTCAATCTCACCAGCACCAGTCGTTATCCGTAAAGGGCTTGACATTGATAAAATCCTGATGCATTTGTCAGATACCTTTAACTCATGGGACTACCGTCAGGGTGAGTATTATTAGGATTGAAAAGAAGTCTAGTGTTAAGAGTGAATAAAGCTCTCTACACTGGGCTTTTTCTTTAGAAATTCTTTTCTTTTTATATAGGATATGATATGCTAGAGATGAACTATATATTAATAGAACTTACTTGTGACAGTAAATTAAAGGAGTATTCAAATGAACAGTGAACTAGATAACTATTTTTTTGTTGGTACAAAATTTGGTGATGATGATTATCTTGAATATTTTAGGAAAGAAGGAAAGTGGGAATTAGGATGGCATAACAACGAGGAAAATAAACAGTATCAAAAAATGTTAAAGTTGTTTAATAAAATTAAACCAGGTGACGTTTTATTTGCTAAATCTACATATGTCAAAAAGAAGAATTTACCTTTTGTAAAGAAAGATGATTTAAAGGTTTCTGTGATGAAAATTCGTGGAATGGCGACTGTTAAAGAGATTTTAGATGATGGGCATACTATTATTGTTGATTGGAAAAAAGAGTATGTAGAGAGGGAGTGGTTTTTCTTTACGGGGCAAGAAACAATATGGTTTCCATCAGATATTAAGTATCGAACGAAAGAGACTAACCAGTTAATAAAATTTGCTGCAAGTGATGAAATCATAATTCAAGACTATGACTATTTTTTGAATCATCCTAATTGGAAAAAGTATAAAAAATTAGAAAGTGACACTATGTTAAGGAATGATTTTTTATTTGATTATAGTGGTCTATTAAAAAAATCCAAAAACCTCATCCTCCGTGGTGCTCCTGGTACAGGAAAGACTTATCTTGCTAAAGAAATTGCTAAAGAATTAACGGATGGCAACGAAGACCAAATCGAATTTGTACAGTTTCACCCTTCCTATGATTATACGGATTTTGTAGAGGGGTTGAGACCAATCCTGGTAAATGATGGACAGATTAACTTTGGCTTGCAGGATGGCATTTTTAAGAAGTTTTGTCAGAAGGCTAAAGAAGCTCAAAAAACTGGAGGCCAAGATAATTTTGATGAAGCTTGGGATCTTTATCTTGAATATGTAAATAGCAGAGATGAAAAAGAATATTTGACAGAATTTTCCTATCTCACAGTAAATAGTCGAAATAATTTTAATATCAATTATGAAACTAAAGCCCAAGGAACTTGCTTAACAAAATCTTATGTTTATGAACTCTATAAAGATGAAAAATATCTGAAACAGCCCTATTATCGTAATCAAGGAAAAAAAGTCCTAGAAACTTTAAAGAAAAGATTTGGTTTGAAAGACTATATCTCTCCAACAGAGATCAAGACAGACAAGAATTTTATCTTCATCATTGATGAAATCAATCGTGGAGAGATTTCTAAGATTTTTGGTGAACTCTTTTTCTCTATCGACCCTGATTATCGTGGCGAAAGGGGGAGTGTTTCCACCCAGTATGCTAATTTACATGAGACGGATGAGAAATTTTATATCCCCGAAAATGTTTACATCATCGGAACCATGAATGATATTGACCGTTCAGTAGATACCTTTGATTTTGCCATGCGTCGTCGTTTCCGTTTTGTTGAAGTTACTGCTGAAAGCCAACTATACATCCTTGATGAAAAACTAGGTGAGCATGCTGAAGAAGCTAAAACTCGACTAAGGAACTTGAATGTTGCTATCGAAAATGTTCAGGAGCTAAACAGTCATTATCATATCGGACCAAGTTATTTCCGTAATTTAAAAGAATTGGATTATGATTATGAATTACTCTGGTCTGATTACCTTAAACCGCTTTTGGAAGATTACTTACGAGGTTCTTATGAAGAGGTTGAAACTCTGGATACATTGAAAGAAGCATTTGATTTGACAAATAACGGGGGAACAGATCGGCAAGATACTGGTGATGATAATGCGGATAACTGATAATCAGCATAGAATTGCTAAAGAAGACTTTGCCGCAGAATATCCCAAACTAAGTCAAGCGCTTCTTGATAGAACACTAGATAGCCTTTCTCGCGAGGACAATATTTTTATTTTTCCAAATGATTTGATAAGTTCTCTTGATTTAGACAAGGACCAAAAGATTTTGGAAACAGTTAATCAGGAAATCAAGACAGAAAATGTGATTGGCTTTCTGGGGTGTGGTCAGGAAAGGTTAACGATTTCCTCTCGTTTTTCTGATGAAAGTAACGACCATTTTTTGCATTATCTTTTACAAAAGGTTCTCAATATCAATCTGACTAGTTTAGACATCGGTCTATCTCCAGAGGATAAACTCTATCAGCTTTTGGTTTACCTCTTTCCCAAGTATCTGCAAGCTGCTCTCCGAAAAGGTCTTTATAAGGAATACCAGAGATTTTTTCATAATGATAGTCATGTGAAGGGTGTACTAGATGTTGGAAATCATCTGAAAAAAAATCTCCCTTTTATGGGAAGCATTGCCTATACAACAAGAGAGTTTACTTATGATAATCCACTCATGCAGTTGATTCGGCATACGATTGAGTACATTAAGAATCAGAAAAGTTTCGGAGTTCTGCTCGATAGTAATCGTGAAAATATGGCAGAAATCGTGCGAGTAACCCCATCTTATAAACTCGCTGATCGTGCTAAGATTATCAGAATGAATAAAACGAAATCCATCCGACACGCCTACTTCAGAGAGTACAGAAAGTTGCAAGAGCTTTGCCTGATGATCCTAAATAGAGAGAAGCATGGGTTAGGATATCAAGAGCAAAAAATCCATGGTATTCTTTTTGATGTTTCCTGGCTTTGGGAAGAGTATGTTTATACCTTGTTGCCAAAAGATTTCATCCATCCACGAAATAAGGATAAGACGGACGGTATTTCAGTA
>NZ_KQ969551.1:547904-549668 GCF_001578945.1 Streptococcus oralis | reverse complement strand
AGTTGATCCCAAATAAATGTGTCATTAAAAGCCGTTCAGAAGCGGATACAAGTATTACGTTTGGAAAACACACTTTTAAACTACCTGTTGTGCCAGCAAATATGCAGACGATTTTGGATGAGAACGTAGCAGAGCAACTTGCTAAAGGTGGGTACTTTTACATTATGCACCGTTTTGATGAAGCGGGGCGCATTCCCTTTATCAAACGCATGCACGATCAAGGGCTCATTGCATCCATTTCTGTCGGTGTCAAGGATTACGAGTATGACTTTGTTAGCAAGCTCAAGGCTGATGCTCCTGAATATATCACGATTGATATTGCCCATGGTCATGCGGATAGCGTGATTTCTATGATTCAACACATCAAGAAAGAATTGCCAGATACTTTTGTCATTGCTGGTAACGTTGGGACGCCAGAAGCTGTGCGTGAATTGGAAAATGCTGGTGCCGATGCTACTAAGGTTGGAATCGGTCCTGGTAAGGTTTGTATCACCAAGGTCAAGACTGGTTTTGGTACAGGTGGTTGGCAGTTGGCAGCACTTCGCTGGTGTGCTAAAGCAGCTCGCAAACCGATTATTGCTGATGGAGGGATTCGTACACACGGTGACATTGCCAAGTCTATCCGTTTCGGTGCTAGCATGGTCATGATTGGTTCCCTTTTTGCAGGACATATCGAAAGCCCAGGGAAAACGATTGAAGTCGATGGGGAACAGTTCAAAGAATACTATGGATCAGCTTCTCAATACCAAAAAGGAGCTTATAAGAATGTGGAAGGTAAACGCATCTTGCTTCCTGCTAAAGGGCATTTGCAAGATACTCTTACTGAGATGGAGCAGGACTTGCAAAGTGCTATCTCTTATGCAGGTGGACGCAAGGTTGCCGACCTTAAACATGTTGATTATGTTATCGTGAAAAACTCTATCTGGAATGGGGATGCTTCCCACTAATGGACGCTTAGTCTACCCATAAAAAACTTGTTATTAGAGCAAATTTCTGTTATAATAAAACAAGTCTCCACCCTTAGTGTAATGGATATCACGTAAGATTCCGGTTCTTGAGATGGGGGTTCGATTCCCTCAGGGTGGATGTAAAAAGCCTATGAAAGCCTTAATTAAGGCTTTTTTCTTTATCTCGCCCCAAGTTTTCCCCTAAAAATGAAAAGTTTGTTCTAAAAAATTCTCAAATCCTCTCCAGTCTTGTTTTAAAGTGACTCAAGGGATTTTTTTTGCTATAATGGAAAAGATCGTATTATTAGAAAGAGGTCAGTATGAAAGAATTACAAACTGTACTGAAAAAGCGTTTTGCAATCGAATTTGCAGACAAGAATTTATTGGAAACGGCTTTTACTCATACGAGTTATGCCAATGAGCACCGCCTCTTAAAAATTTCACACAATGAGCGCTTGGAATTTTTAGGAGACGCTGTTCTGCAATTATTGATTTCAGAATATCTGTATAAAAAATATCCTAAGAAGCCAGAGGGTGACTTATCAAAACTTCGTGCCATGATTGTACGAGAGGAGAGTTTGGCTGGTTTTGCGCGTGATTGCCAGTTTGATCAGTTTATCAAGCTAGGAAAAGGAGAAGAAAAATCTGGTGGTCGCAATCGTGACACCATTCTTGGAGATGCCTTTGAAGCTTTTTTGGGAGCATTGCTTTTAGATAAGGATGTTGCTAGGGTAAAAGAGTTCATCTATCAGGTCATGATTCCCAAGGTTGAAGTAGGTGACTTTGAAATGATTACGGATTACAAGACACACCTGCA
>NZ_KQ969551.1:543653-547500 GCF_001578945.1 Streptococcus oralis | reverse complement strand
GACACACCTGCAAGAGTTGCTCCAGGTCAATGGGGATGTGGACATTCGCTACCAGGTGACCTCTGAAACGGGACCTGCTCATGATAAGGTTTTTGATGTAGAAGTTCTGGTTGAGGGCAAGAGTATCGGAAAAGGCCAAGGGCGTTCTAAAAAATTGGCAGAGCAAGAAGCTGCAAAAAATGCAGTGGAGAAAGGGCTGGATTCATGTATTTAAAGGAAATTGAGATCCAGGGATTCAAGTCCTTTGCTGATAAGACCAAAGTCGTCTTTGACCAAGGTGTGACGGCAGTTGTTGGGCCAAATGGTTCTGGGAAGTCAAATATCACTGAAAGTCTACGATGGGCCTTAGGTGAGTCTAGTGTCAAAAGCCTTCGTGGTGGTAAGATGCCTGACGTTATCTTTGCTGGAACAGAAAGTCGCAAACCACTCAATTATGCCTCTGTTATCGTGACCTTGGACAATGAAGATGGCTTTATCAAGGATGCGGGGCAAGTTATTAAGGTAGAACGTCATATCTATCGTAGTGGCGATAGCGAGTATCGAATTGATGGCAAGAAAGTGCGCTTGCGTGATATTCACGACCTTTTCTTGGATACCGGTTTGGGTCGTGATTCCTTCTCCATCATTTCCCAAGGGAAGGTTGAGGAAATTTTTAACTCCAAGCCCGAAGAACGCCGAGCTATTTTTGAAGAAGCTGCTGGAGTTTTAAAATATAAAACTCGTAGAAAAGAGACAGAGAGCAAACTGCAACAAACTCAAGATAATCTCGACCGCTTAGAGGACATTATCTACGAGTTGGACAATCAAATCAAGCCTCTTACAAAACAAGCCGAGAATGCTCGTAAGTTTCTAGACTTGGATGGTCAACGCAAGGCGATTTACTTGGATGTACTGGTTGCCCAAATCAAGGAAAACAAGACTGAACTAGAGCTAACAGAAGAAGAGCTAACGCAGGTTCAGGAACTCTTGACTAGTTATTACCAAAAACGTGAAGAGTTAGAAGAGGAAAATCAAAGCCTTAAAAAGAAACGCCAGGATCTCCAAGCTGAAATGGCCAAGGATCAAGGAAGCTTGATGGATTTGACCAGTTTGATTAGTGACTTAGAGAGAAAACTAGCCCTATCCAAACTGGAATCCGAGCAAGTTGCCCTTAATCAACAAGAAGCACAAGCCCGTTTGGTGACTTTGGAAGATAAGAGAAAAGCTCTAAGTAAGGAAAAGGCTGAAAAAGAAGAAAATTTGGAACAGTTAGAGGAAAATCTAGCTGAAAACAACAAGGAACTCAATCGCCTAGAAGCAGAATTGCTGGCTTTTTCAGATGATCCTGACCAAATGATTGAGCTCCTGCGTGAACGTTTTGTGGGGCTTTTACAAGAAGAAGCGGATGTCTCAAACCAGTTGACCCGCATCGAGAATGAACTGGAGAACAGCCGTCAATTATCTCAAAAACAAGCAGATCAACTTGAGAAATTGAAAGGACAACTGGCTACAGCTAAAGAGAAGGCCAGTCAGCAGCAGGTTAAGCTTGAAACTGCTAAGGAGCAGGTTCAGAAATTATTGGCAGACTATCAAGCTAGTGCCAAGGAGCAAGAAGAGCAGAAAGTTTCTTACCAAGCCCAGCAGAGCCAACTCTTTGACCGTCTGGACAGTCTTAAAAACAAGCAGGCGAGAGCTCAGAGTTTAGAAAATATCCTAAGAAATCATAGTAATTTTTATGCGGGTGTTAAGAGTGTTCTCCAAGAAAAAGAGCGTCTTGGTGGGATCATTGGTGCAGTCAGTGAACATTTGACCTTTGATGTGCATTATCAAACTGCCCTAGAAATTGCGCTTGGAGCTAGCAGTCAACATATCATCGTAGAAGATGAAAATGCGGCAACCAAGGCTATTGATTTCCTCAAACGTAATAGAGCTGGTCGTGCGACCTTCCTTCCTTTGACAACGATTAAGGCGCGTACGATTTCTGGTCAGAATCAAGATGCCATTATTGCAAGTTCAGGATTTCTGGGTATGGCAGATGAGTTGGTGTCGTTTGACAAGAGACTAGAAGCCATTTTCAAGAACTTGCTAGCTACGACAGCAATTTTTGATACTGTTGAACATGCACGTACGGCAGCTCGTCAAGTTCGCTATCAGGTTCGCATGGTGACGCTTGATGGGACAGAGTTGCGTACAGGTGGTTCCTACGCGGGTGGTGCCAATCGTCAAAATAACAGTATTTTCATCAAGCCAGAGCTGGAACAATTACAAAAAGAAATTGCTGAAGAAGAAGCTGACTTGCGGTCAGAAGAAGCGAGTTTGAAGATCTTGCAAGATGAGATGGCGGTATTGGCAGAAAGATTAGAAGCTATCAAATCTCAGGGTGAGCAAGCTCGTATTCAGGAGCAAGGTTTGTATCTTGCTTATCAACAGACCAATCAGCAGGTCGAAGAACTGGAAATGCTTTGGAAACTTCAAGAAGAGGAATTAAATCGCCTTACTGAAGGAGATTGGCAAGCGGATAAGGAAAAATGCCAAGAGCGCCTTGCTACTATCGCCAGTGAAAAGCAAAATCTAGAAGCTGAGATTGAAGAAATTAAGTCTAACAAAAACGCTATTCAAGAACGTTATCAAAACTTGCAGGAACAGATTTCTCAAGCGCGCTTGCTTAAGTCCGAACTGCAAGGACAGAAGCGGTACGAAGTGACTGATATTGAACGCTTAAGCAAGGAACTGGATAATCTGAATATCGAGCAAGAGGAAATCCAGCGCCTCCTCCAAGAAAAGGTTGATAATCTTGAGAAAGTGGATACGGATTTGCTAAGCCAGCAGGTGGAAGAGGCCAAAACTCAGAAAGCCAATCTTCAACAAGGTCTGATTCGCAAGCAGTTTGAATTGGATGATATCGAGGGTCAACTGGATGATATTGCCAGTCATTTGGACCAAGCTCGCCAGCAGAACGAAGAGTGGATTCGCAAACAAACACGTGCTGAAGCTAAGAAGGAAAAAGTCAGCGAACGCTTGCGCTATCTACAAGCTCAATTAACTGACCAGTACCAGATCAGTTACACAGAGGCGCTAGAAAAGGCTCATGAACTGGAAAATCTTAATCTGGCAGAGCAAGAGGTTAAGGATTTAGAGAAGGCTATTCGCTCGCTGGGTCCTGTCAACTTGGAAGCTATTGAACAGTACGAAGAAGTTCACAGCCGTCTGGATTTTCTCAATAGCCAACGAGATGATATTTTGTCTGCGAAAAATCTGCTTCTTGAGACTATTACAGAGATGAATGATGAGGTCAAGGAGCGCTTCAAATCAACCTTTGAAGCTATTCGTGAGTCCTTTAAAGTGACCTTTAGACAGATGTTTGGCGGAGGTCAGGCAGACTTGATATTGACTGAGGGCGATCTGTTAACAGCTGGTGTGGAGATTTCTGTTCAACCACCAGGTAAGAAAATCCAATCCCTCAACCTCATGAGTGGTGGTGAGAAAGCCCTATCAGCTCTTGCCTTGCTCTTCTCGATTATCCGAGTTAAGACTATTCCTTTTGTCATCTTGGATGAGGTGGAGGCGGCACTGGATGAAGCCAATGTCAAACGTTTTGGGGATTACCTTAACCGCTTTGACAAGGATAGTCAGTTTATTGTCGTGACTCACCGTAAGGGGACGATGGCGGCGGCTGATTCTATTTATGGGGTGACCATGCAAGAATCAGGTGTTTCTAAGATTGTTTCGGTTAAGTTAAAAGATTTGGAAGAAACAGTAGACTAAGCACCAACTGTGGCGCCTCTTAGGAGGTGCTGTAGTTGGGCACTTTGTCAACTGTATAGGGCAGGTGAAAAGCAATCAATTTTTTGATATTTCAGATCTATTT
>NZ_KQ969551.1:541271-542761 GCF_001578945.1 Streptococcus oralis | reverse complement strand
ACTTTACTTGAAGAAAGAAAAATTGTAACGGATACTTACCGTTCTGCCCTAATTGAACGCGAAAAGTCATTTCCAACTGGCTTAGATATGGAATTTCTGGGGAAAGAGTTACCAAACGTTGCCATTCCTCATACAGATACTATCCATAATCTGGCTGAAAAGGTGGTGGTCGTTCGATTAGAAAAACCAGTCACTTTTCACAATATGATTGCTCCTGATAAAGAAGTAGAAGTGTCCTTACTCTTCTTTATCATTAACAACTCAAGTTCGAGTCAAACAAACATTCTCGCTCAGTTAATGGACTTCTTTACAGGAAATGGACACTTAGAAGATCTGTCCAAAATTTCAGAACCAGAAGCACTTTACCAGTACATTTCTGAAGCGACTGCTTAAATTGTAAACAAAAAATATAATAAAACGGAGGAAATCCAGATGATTAAAATTCTTGCTGCCTGCGGTGCAGGTGTTAACTCAAGCCACCAAATCAAGAGCGCTCTTGAAGAGGAACTTTCAAGTCGTGGATACGATGTCCACTGTGATGCAGTTATGGTAAAAGATGTAAACGAAGATCTTATCAAAGGCTATGATATCTTCACACCAATTGCTGCAACTGACCTTGGTTTTGAACCAGGTATTCCAGTTATCGAAGCTGGTCCAATCCTATTCCGTATTCCAGCAATGAGTGCTCCTGTCTACGATAATATCGAGGCGGCTATTAAAGAAAATGGACTAAGCTAATTAATACTTTGTTTTATTAACATTCATATAACTAAAAAATGGGAGGAACTATTATGGATGTCATTATTAAACTGGCCAATGATTTCTTTAAACCAATCTTGGCTATGGGTGGCCCTATCATCATGTTAATCATCTTGACAGTATTGGCCTTGCTTTTCGGAGTGAAATTCTCCAAAGCTCTTGAGGGTGGTATTAAACTTGCCATCGCTCTTACTGGTATCGGCGCCATTATCGGTATGCTAAACACAGCTTTCTCGGCTTCATTGGCTAAATTCGTTACAAATACTGGAATTCAGCTCAATATTACCGACGTTGGTTGGGCACCACTTGCAACTATCACATGGGGTTCAGCTTGGACACTCTACTTCCTGCTGGTTATGCTGATTGTCAACGTTGTCATGCTTGCGATGAAGAAGACGGATACGCTTGATGTTGATATCTTTGATATCTGGCACTTGGCAATTACTGGTCTGTTGATCAAATGGTACGCAGATAACAATGGTGTGAGTCAAGGAGTTTCACTCTTTATCGCTACACTTGCCGTTGTACTTGTTGGGGTTTTGAAAATCATCAACTCTGACTTGATGAAACCAACTTTCGATGACCTTCTTAATGCACCAAGTTCATCACCAATGACTTCAACACACATGAACTACATGATGAACCCAATCATTATGGTCTTGGATAAAATCTTCGATAAAGTCTTACCAGGTCTTGACAAATATGACTTTGATGCTGCAAAATTGAATAAG
>NZ_KQ969551.1:538467-540362 GCF_001578945.1 Streptococcus oralis | reverse complement strand
AAATCGGTTTCTGGGGTTCTAAATTCTTTATCGGTTTCATTCTTGGTATTGTCATTGGTTTGATGGGGACTCCACATCCAGAACCAAATGTAGAAGAATTGAAAAGCTGGGAATTAGTTATTAAATCTTGGTTAAGTCTTGGTTTGACAGCTGGTGTCTGCTTGGAGCTCTTCTCGCTTATCGGATCTTGGTTTATTGCAGCCGTAGAACCATTGTCACAAGGTATCACAAACGTTGCTACTAAACGTCTTCAAGGACGTAAATTCAATATTGGTCTTGACTGGCCATTCATTGCAGGTCGTGCTGAAGTTTGGGCGTGTGCTAACGTACTTGCACCAATCATGTTGATTGAAGCTGTGCTTCTTTCAAACGTCGGAAATGGTATCTTGCCACTTGCTGGTATCATCGCTATGGGTGTAACCCCAGCTCTCTTGGTTGTTACTCGTGGTAAATTGCTCCGTATGATTATTTTCGGATCACTCTTGTTGCCACTCTTCCTTCTTTCAGGAACTCTCATTGCACCATTTGCGACAGAATTGGCTAAAGGTGTAGGAGCTTTCCCTGAAGGTGTGAGCCAATCTCAATTGATTACACATTCAACTCTTGAAGGACCAGTTGAAAAACTATTTGGTTGGGCAATTGGTAATGCTACAACTGGTGATATCAAAGCTATTCTTGGCGCTTTAGCTTTCCTTGTATTCTATGTAGGTATCTTTGCTTGGTATAGAAAACAAATGATTAAACGTAACGAAGAATACGCAGCAAATGCAAAATAATAAACTCCTATAACAGGTGAATTGTTTAGACTAGGTTGTCCATCTCTAGAAATAGGAGTGGCAACCTAGTTTTTTATATAGAAATCTAACAAGATTTGGAGAAAATAATGGTAATTGAATTAAAATCGGATCAATTAACGGTTCAATTTAAAACCCTAGGTGGTGCGATATCATCTATTAAGGATCATGATGGTGTTGAGTACTTGTGGCAAGGTGATGCCACCTATTGGAGTGGACAAGCTCCGGTACTCTTTCCCATCTGTGGTTCCCTTCGAGAAGATACCGCTGTCTATAGAGATACAGATGGAATAGAATCCACAGGTCACATTCCTAGACATGGGTTGGTACGTAAGAAAGAATTCGATTTGATTGAACAAACAGAAAACAGCGTAACCTTTGCTATCGAAGATGATGATACTTGCTATCAAAACTATCCTTATCATTTCCGTCTAGAAATCACCTATACAGTCTCTGGAAAAACTGTTCGGACTCAGTATAAGATCTTTAATAAAGAAACTGAAAAAGTGATGCCCTTCTTTATTGGCGGACACCCAGGATTTAATTGTCCACTATTTGATGACGAAGTCTATGAAGATTATTACTTAGAGTTTGAAAAAGAAGAAACTTGCTCTGTTCCACGTCCTTTCCCTGAAACAGGTATGTTGGATTTCCAAGATAGAAGTCCATGGTTAGAGGGGCAAAAAGAATTGGACCTCAGCTATGATCTTTTCAGTACAGATGCAGTTACTTTAGATGAATTGCAATCTAGAACAATTGCCCTTCGTTCTCGTAAGCATGAGAAGGGATTAAAAGTACACTTCCAAGAGTTTTCAAACCTTATTGTTTGGTCAACTCTCAATAAAGGACCATTCATCGCTTTTGAACCTTGGTCTGGCTTATCAACATCACTTGAAGAAGGGAATCGTTTGGAAGACAAGAAAAATGTTCGCTTACTAGAACCTAATCAAGTAGACCAAATTGGTTTTGATATAGAAATCTTTTAACCTAAAAAATAAAACACAAAAACAAACATAAAATGTTGACTTTTTTCAAAAAAAGGAGTATATTATGTTTGTAAGTAACAGATGGTGTTTAAACCGAACAAAGTTTTGGTCTGAG
>NZ_KQ969551.1:535284-538436 GCF_001578945.1 Streptococcus oralis | reverse complement strand
ATCATCTCTACATTATTTATTGTTGTCAACAACTACTAGCCATTTGTAATACTCTTCGAAAATCTCTTCAAACCACGTCAGCTTCACCTTGCCGTACTCAAGTACAGCCTGTGGCTAGCTTCCTAGTTTGCTCTTTGATTTTCAGTGAGTATAAGTCGACAAATGAGCTGGTCTAGAATTTTTTAAAAAAGGAGTATACAATATGTCTATTGTTATCGGTGCAGATGCTGCAGGTTTGAGATTGAAAGAAGTTGTGAAAGACTTCTTGGAAAAAGAAAACTTCCAGGTTGTGGATGTTACAGCTGAAGGTCAAGATTTTGTTGATGTGACTCTTGCCGTTGCTGCAGAAGTAAACAAAGAAGAACAAAATCTTGGTATCGTCATTGATGCTTATGGTGCTGGTCCATTCATGGTCGCAACTAAAATCAAAGGAATGGTTGCTGCAGAGGTATCTGACGAACGTTCAGCTTATATGACTCGTGGCCACAACAACTCACGCATGATCACTATGGGTGCACAACTTGTTGGTGATGAATTGGCTAAAAATATTGCTAAAGGATTTGTTAACGGTAAATACGACGGTGGCCGTCACCAAATTCGTGTCGACATGTTGAACAAAATGTGCTAATTAGATTACAGTAAGAAAGGTAAGATAAAAATGAGAATTGCAATTGGATGTGACCACATCGTAACAGATGAAAAAATGGCGGTTTCAGAATTTTTGAAATCAAAAGGATATGAAGTGATTGACTTTGGTACATATGACCACACACGTACTCACTACCCAATCTTTGGTAAAAAAGTTGGTGAAGCCGTTACAAGCGGTCAAGCTGATCTTGGGGTATGTATCTGTGGTACTGGTGTTGGTATCAACAACGCTGTCAATAAAGTTCCTGGTGTTCGTTCTGCCTTGGTTCGTGATATGACAACAGCTCTTTATGCAAAAGAGCAATTGAATGCTAACGTTATTGGTTTTGGTGGTAAGATTACTGGTGAATTGCTTATGTGCGATATCATTGAAGCTTTCATCAATGCTGAATACAAACCATCAGAAGAAAATAAAAAATTGATTGCGAAAATTGAGCACGTTGAAACCCACAATGCTCATCAAGCGGATGCAAACTTCTTTACAGAATTCCTTGAAAAATGGGATCGCGGTGAGTACCACGACTAAGAGGTGACGCATGATTCTAACAGTCACGATGAATCCATCCATTGATATTTCTTATCCTTTGGATGAATTAAAAATTGACACTGTCAACCGTGTGGTAGACGTGACCAAGACAGCTGGTGGTAAAGGTCTCAATGTTACACGAGTTCTTTCAGAATTTGGTGATTCTGTTGCTGCTACTGGTTTGGTCGGTGGTAAACTTGGTGAGTTTTTAGTAGAGCATATCGACGATAAAGTAACGAAACGTTTTTTCTTCATTCAAGGTGAAACTCGAAACTGTATCGCTATTCTCCACGGAGACAGCCAAACAGAAATCCTTGAAAAAGGTCCTGAAGTTCTGGAACAAGAAGGACAAGATTTCTTGGCTCATTTCGAGAATCTTCTTGACACTGTGGAAGTAGTTGCTATCTCAGGTAGTCTGCCAGCAGGCCTTCCAGTTGACTACTATGCGAGCTTGGTAGAGCTTGCTAATCGCGCAGGAAAACCAGTTGTTCTGGACTGCTCGGGTGCAGCTCTTCAAGCAGTTCTTGAATCACCACATAAACCAACAGTAATCAAACCAAATAATGAGGAATTGTCTCAGCTTCTAGGAAGAGAAGTTTCTGAGAATTTGGATGAATTAAAAGAAGTTCTCCAAGAACCTTTGTTTGCAGGGATTGAATGGATTATTGTTTCGCTTGGTGCCAATGGTGCCTTTGCCAAACATGGTGACACTTTCTACAAGGTAGATATTCCTAGAATTCAGGTAGTCAATCCTGTCGGATCTGGAGATTCTACTGTTGCAGGTATTTCATCAGGACTTCTTCATGAGGAATCGGATGCAGAACTCCTCATCAAGGCAAATGTCCTTGGTATGCTTAATGCTCAAGAAAAAATGACAGGTCATGTCAATATGACCAACTATCAGGCTCTATATGATCAATTAATAGTAAAAGAGGTATAAAATGGCTTTAACAGAACAAAAACGTGCACGCTTAGAAAAACTTTCAGATGAAAATGGAATCATCTCAGCTCTTGCCTTTGACCAACGTGGTGCTTTGAAACGCCTCATGGCTCAATACCAAACAGAAGAGCCAACAGTGGCTCAAATGGAAGAACTCAAAGTCTTGGTAGCAGATGAATTGACCAAATACGCTTCATCTATGCTTCTCGACCCAGAGTATGGACTTCCAGCTACAAAAGCGCTTGCTCCAAATGCTGGTCTTCTCCTTGCTTATGAGAAAACAGGTTACGACACAACTAGCACCAAACGCTTGCCAGACTGCTTGGATGTTTGGTCTGCAAAACGCATCAAAGAACAAGGCGCTGACGCTGTCAAATTCTTGCTTTACTATGACGTAGACAGTTCTGACGAACTCAACCAACAAAAACAAGCATACATCGAACGCATCGGTTCTGAGTGTGTGGCGGAAGACATTCCATTCTTCCTTGAAATCCTTGCTTACGATGAAAAAATCTCTGACGCAGGTTCTGCAGAATACGCAAAAGTGAAACCACACAAGGTTATCAGTGCCATGAAGGTCTTCTCAGACCCACGTTTCAACATCGATGTCTTGAAAGTGGAAGTTCCGGTCAACGTTAAATACGTTGAAGGATTTGGAGATGGTGAAATCGTGCATACACGTGAAGAAGCAGCAGCCTTCTTCAAAGCACAAGATGAAGCAACTAACTTGCCATATATCTACTTGAGTGCGGGAGTGTCAGCTAAACTCTTCCAAGAAACCCTTGTCTTTGCCCACGAATCAGGCGCAAACTTCAATGGTGTTCTTTGTGGCCGTGCAACCTGGGCTGGATCAGTGGAAGCCTACATCAAAGACGGTGAAGCAGCAGCTCGTGAATGGCTTCGTACAACTGGATTTGAGAACATTGACGAACTCAACAAAGTTCTCAAAACTACAGCGACTTCATGGACTGAACGTGTTTAAGAACCCCCTCCTATTTTAGGAATATGAACTTAAAAAATTTTAAAAAAAGTTGTATG
>NZ_KQ969551.1:532104-535180 GCF_001578945.1 Streptococcus oralis | reverse complement strand
CTCCTATTTTAGGAATATGAACTTAAAAATTTTAAAAAAAGTTGTATGTAAAGGTTTACAAAATAACCTACTTGTGCTATACTTAAATCACAAGTTAATACAAGGTGAGTGTTACTAAGTAATATTAGGCATGATCACAGGTGAATTAGAAATCAGATGATTTTCTAGTTCATTTGTGGTCATTTTTTGTACTCATATACCTTTAAAATATAAGGAGGTTACCATGTATCGAATTCTAAATCCAATAAATCACAATGTTTCGCTTGTCAGAAATGACAAAGGAGAAGAAGTGATTGTGATTGGTAAAGGGATTGCATTTGGAAAGAAGAAAGGGGATTTTATTGCGGAACAGCAGGTGGAGAAAATCTTTCGGATGAAGACAGAAGAATCCAGAGAAAACTTTATGGTTCTCCTCAAAGATGTTCCGCTTGATTTTATCACAGTGACCTATGAGATTATTGATAAACTTTCAAAGAAATATCATTATCCGATTCAGGAATATCTCTATGTAACCTTGACAGACCATATTTACTGCTCTTATCGAGCTCTAGCACAAGGAAGGTACAAGGATAGCAATCTGCCAGATATTTCTGCTAAGTATCCTGTCGCTTTTCAAATTGCGAATGAAGCGTTTGAAATCTATCGTCAGAAGCTAGCAGAACATTTCCCTGAGGATGAAATTATTCGGATTGCTTATCATTTCATCAATGCTGAGGGTGAGAATGAGGTGGCAGTTGTTGAAACGATCGATAAGAGGAAAGAAATTCTCAGAGATGTTGAAGAAGTGCTGAAGAATTATGCTATTCAGCGAACCAAAGAAAACAACCATTTTTATGATCGCTTTATGATTCATTTGAATTATTTCTTGGATTATTTAGACCGCTCTAGAGATGATAACCAATCGCTTCTGGATATGGAAGACCATATCAAACAAACCTATCCAAAGGCATTTGAGGTCGGCTCCAAGATTTATGATGTGATTACGCAACATACTGGTCTTGATTTGTATAAGAGTGAGCGAGTTTATCTGGTTTTACATATTCAACGTTTATTGTAGTGGTTGTCGAGAGCTATAAAAAGCTCTGGATGTTGTATTTTAGTAATTGAACTCGGGCTAAAATCTTGGAAAAAAGATAAATGTTCCTAGGAGCGTCGCTCCGTCATCACATTTCCTATTTTTCTTTCGATTTTCAAACGCCCTTAGTATCTTAAATAAGGAGGATTCTATTATGAATAGAGAAGAAGTTACATTGTTAGGTTTTGAAATTGTTGCCTATGCTGGCGATGCTCGTTCAAAACTATTGGAAGCCTTGAAGGCTGCTGAAGCTGGTGATTTCGCGAAAGCGGATAGTTTAGTTGAGGAAGCTGGTAGCTGTATCGCAGAGGCTCACCACGCTCAAACAAGTCTATTGACCAAGGAAGCAGCTGGCGAAGACTTGGCTTATAGTGTGACCATGATGCACGGTCAGGATCACTTGATGACAACTATCTTGCTCAAAGATCTCATGCACCATCTCATCGAACTTTACAAGAGAGGAGTTAAATAATGAACAAACTAATTGCATTTATCGAGAAAGGAAAGCCATTCTTTGAGAAACTATCTCGTAATATCTATCTTCGTGCCATTCGTGATGGTTTCATCGCTGGAATGCCAGTCATTCTCTTTTCCAGTATCTTTATCCTGATTGCCTTTGTTCCAAACTCATGGGGCTTCCAATGGTCAGATGATGTTATTAGTTTCTTGATGAAACCCTATAACTACTCAATGGGGATTCTGGCTTTGTTAGTAGCTGGTACAACGGCTAAGTCTTTGACCGATTCTGTTAACCGCAGTATGGAAAAGACTAATCAAATCAACTATATGTCTACCCTTCTTGCGGCCATTGTTGGTTTGTTGGTGTTGGCAGCTGATCCAATTGAAGGTGGTTTTGCGACAGGTTTCCTTGGGACAAAAGGGCTGCTTTCAGCCTTTCTTGCTGCCTTTGTAACCGTAGCAATCTATAAGGTTTGTGTTAAGAACAACGTCACTATTCGCATGCCTGACGAAGTTCCACCCAATATCTCACAAGTCTTTAAAGATGTGATTCCATTCACTCTATCTGTTGTTTCTCTTTATGTCCTTGATTTACTTGCTCGTCAATTTGTTGGTGCCAGCGTTGCAGAATCAATCGGTAAATTCTTTGCACCATTATTCTCAGCTGCTGATGGTTATTTAGGTATTACCATTATCTTTGGGGCCTTTGCCTTCTTCTGGTTTGTGGGTATTCACGGTCCTTCCATCGTCGAACCTGCTATCGCAGCTATTACCTACGCAAATGCCGAAGTCAACTTGAACCTTCTCCAACAAGGCATGCATGCAGACAAGATCCTTACTTCAGGTACACAAATGTTTATCGTTACCATGGGTGGTACGGGTGCAACACTGGTTGTCCCATTCATGTTCATGTGGTTGACAAAATCAAAACGAAACCGTGCGATCGGACGTGCATCAGTAGTTCCAACCTTCTTTGGTGTAAATGAACCAATCCTGTTTGGTGCACCACTTGTCTTAAATCCAATCTTCTTTATTCCCTTTATCTTTGCGCCAATCGCAAACGTCTGGATCTTTAAATTCTTCATTGAAGCGCTTGGCATGAACTCATTTACTGCCAACCTTCCTTGGACAACACCTGGTCCGCTCGGTATTGTTCTCGGTACAAACTTCCAATTCTTGTCATTTGTACTTGCTGCTTTGTTAATTCTTGTTGACGTAGCTATTTACTATCCATTCCTCAAGGTTTATGATGAACAAATCCTTGAAGAAGAACGTTCTGGTAAAGCCAATGATGAATTGAAAGAAAAAGTAGCTGCAAACTTTAATACTGCTAAAGCAGATGCGATTCTTGAAAAAGCAGGTGTAGAAGCAGCTCAAAATACCATCACTGAAGAAACTAATGTTCTCGTTCTCTGTGCCGGAGGAGGTACAAGTGGTCTCCTTGCAAATGCTCTAAACAAAGCAGCTGCGGAGTACAATGTTCCTGTTAAAGCAGCAGCTGGTGGCTATGGAGCTCACCGTGAAATGTTGCCTGAGTTTGAT
>NZ_KQ969551.1:530799-532084 GCF_001578945.1 Streptococcus oralis | reverse complement strand
CCAAAAGACTTTATTTTCGGTGGCGCAACAGCGGCTTATCAGGCTGAAGGTGCGACCGATACCGATGGTAAAGGACCAGTTGCCTGGGATAAATACCTCAAAGATAACTACTGGTACACTGCTGAACCAGCCAGTGATTTTTACCACAAATATCCAGTTGATCTTAAACTAGCAGAAGAGTATGGTGTTAATGGTATCCGTATTTCAATCGCTTGGTCACGTATCTTTCCAACTGGTTACGGGAAAGTCAATGCCAAGGGAGTTGAGTTCTATCATAATCTATTTGCAGAGTGCCACAAACGCCATGTGGAACCATTCGTAACTCTCCACCATTTTGACACGCCAGAAGCGCTTCATTCAAACGGAGATTTCCTGAATAGAGAAAACATTGATCACTTTGTGGATTATGCAGCCTTCTGTTTTGAAGAATTTCCTGAAGTTAACTTTTGGACAACCTTTAATGAAATTGGGCCGATAGGAGATGGTCAGTATTTGGTTGGGAAGTTCCCTCCAGGTATCCAGTACGATCTTGCCAAAGTCTTCCAATCTCATCACAATATGATGGTGTCGCATGCGCGTGCAGTTAAGCTATATAAAGATAAAGGCTATAAAGGTGAAATTGGTGTGGTTCATGCCTTGCCCACTAAGTATCCTCTGGATCCAGATAATCCAGCAGATGTTCGTGCAGCCGAGTTAGAAGATATCATTCACAATAAATTTATTTTGGATGCAACTTATCTAGGACGATATTCTGAAGAAACCATGGAAGGTGTCAACCATATCTTAGCAGTCAATGGTGGAAGCTTAGATTTGCGTGAAGAAGATTTCGCTGCATTAGAAGCAGCAAAAGACTTGAACGACTTCCTAGGAATCAACTATTATATGAGTGATTGGATGCAAGCCTTTGATGGAGAAACTGAAATTATCCATAACGGAAAGGGTGAAAAAGGAAGTTCTAAATATCAGATTAAGGGAGTTGGACGGCGAGTGGCGCCTGACTATGTCCCACGTACGGATTGGGACTGGATTATCTATCCTCAAGGTTTGTATGATCAAATCATGCGCGTGAAGAAAGATTACCCAAACTACAAGAAAATCTACATCACAGAGAATGGTCTCGGATACAAAGATGAGTTTGTAGATGGGACAGTCTACGATGATGGACGGATTGATTATGTTAAGAAACATATGGAAGTGATTGCAGATGCAATCTCTGATGGTGCCAATGTCAAAGGCTACTTTATCTGGTCGCTGATGGATGTCTTTTCTTGGTCAAATGGTTACG
>NZ_KQ969551.1:528180-529891 GCF_001578945.1 Streptococcus oralis | reverse complement strand
AACCCAGGAGCGTTATCCAAAGAAATCGGCTCACTGGTATAAAAAACTAGCTGATACGCAGATTATCAACTAAAACTAATAAAAATTCCCCGCCAAAAAGCAGGGGAATTTTTATGGTTTTGATAAAAGAATGGTTGTTTGTTTCGACAGGTCTTCAAATGTTTCTTGACTCAGTTTGGAATCTGAAACGATGGTATCAATTTCTGAGATATTGTAGAATGTGTAAAAATCAAACTTATTAAACTTACTGTGGTCTGCTAGTAAATATTTTTTATTGGCATTGTTCAAGGCGATTCGTTGTACCTCGCCCTCTTCTTCACTGAAAGTAGCAATTGCCTTATCCTTAATACCATTACAACTTACAAAAGCCTTAGAAAATTGAAGGTTGGTCAAATCCTGCAAGGTGAGTGTTCCCACAAAAGCACCAGTGATAGAGCGATAGTTCCCACCAATCAAAATCAAATCTGTTAGTTTTCGTTCGTTTAGGATGAGAAAAACAGGAAGACTGTTTGTTACAACACGAATATTATCAATAGGGAGTTCCCGAGCAAAGTATTCCAGAGTAGTTCCTGGACCGATAAAAATGGTTTCCCCTTCATCAATTAAGTGACCTGCAAAACGACTGATTTCTTGTTTTTCTGTTATCTGTAAGCCTTGTTTTTCAACATTTGAGCGCTCATTGTTTAAAAGTGAACCTGTACGAAGTTTTTCAGCGCCACCATGCACACGGACCAACAAATCTTTGTCCGCTAATTCTTGTAAGTAGCGACGAGCAGTCATGTCTGACACATCTAGACGTGACATGATCTCTTTTACAGTAATGGTTCCTTTCGTATTCACAGTCTCTAAAATATGATCTAATTTTTCTTGCTTTAACATCCTGATCACCTCGATTTCTACTATAATCATCTTACCATAAAACAATCAAACAATCAAACAAAAAAACAAAAGAAAACAAAAACAAAAATCTCGCAGTCTGTTTAAACAAACTGCGAGAAGTATGAAGTGACTATTAGTTTTAATCTAAACCGTAGAGGTAGTCCTCATCCTGCATAGCTTCAACTTCACCAAGGAGGTATCCATTTCCGACTTGAGAGAAGAAGTCGTGGTTAGAAGTTCCTGTTGAGATTCCGTTCATGACGATAGGATTGACATCATCAGCTGAATCTGGGAAGAGTGGATCTTGTCCTAGGTTCATAAGAGCCTTATTGGCATTGTAACGAAGGAAGGTTTTAACTTCCTCAGTCCAGCCAACACCGTCATAGAGGCTTTCTGTATAGCCCTCTTCGTTCTCGTAGAGAGTATAGAGCAGGTCGTACATCCATTCTTTGAGTTTTTCTTGCTCTTCTTCAGGCAATTCATTGAAACCAAGTTGGAATTTGTAACCAATGTAGGTTCCGTGAACAGACTCATCACGAATGATCAGTTTGATGATTTCCGCAACGTTGGCCAGTTTGTTGTTACCGAGATAGTAGAGCGGTGTAAAGAAACCAGAGTAGAAGAGGAAGGTTTCAAGGAAAACGCTGGCAACTTTCTTTTCTAGAGGGCTACCATTGAGGTAGATTTCATTGATAATTTCAGCTTTTCTCTGAAGGTAGGGGTTAGTGTTGGTCCATTCAAAGATTTCTTCGATTTCAGCTTTGGTATTCAAGGTCGAAAAGATAGAAGAATAAGATTTTGCGTGGACAGATTCCATAAACTGGATGTTGTT
>NZ_KQ969551.1:527175-528043 GCF_001578945.1 Streptococcus oralis | reverse complement strand
CGATGACATCTTCGATGGCATTCCAGTTAATGGCTTTGTAGTAAGTTTCCATTTGAAATCTCTTTCTGTGTTTAATATTGTGAACTCACAATTATTTCTATTTTATCATAATTCTAGAGGAGTATCGTACAAAAAGTCGGAAGCCCGACTTTTTTGTTATTTCATAGTATAGATGCTTATATTCCAGCTTAGCTTGGTAAATGAATCGATAGCCTGAGAAAATGTAGTTTCCTCAAGAAAAGATTAGATTACACAGCTTTCACATTGGTTAGCACCGACTTCTCCACCGTCGTCTGTAAAGGTACGGACGTAGTAGATAGACTTGATACCCTTGTTAAAGGCATAGTTACGAAGGATAGAGAGATCACGAGTCGTTTGTTTGTTTTCTTTCTTCCATTCGTAGAGGCCTTTTGGAATGTCGCTACGCATGAAGAGAGTGAGTGAAAGCCCTTGATCCACGTGTTCAGTTGCAGCAGCGTAAACATCAATCACTTTACGCATATCCATGTCGTAGGCAGAAGTGTAGTAAGGAATAGTATCTGTTGACAAGCCTGCAGCAGGGTAGTAGATTTTACCAATTTTCTTTTCTTGACGTTCTTCGATACGTTGTGTAATTGGGTGGATAGAAGCAGAAACGTCGTTGATGTAGCTGATAGAACCATTTGGTGCAACAGCTAGACGGTTTTGGTGATAAAGACCATCTGCTTGAACCTTTTCGCGAAGTGCAGCCCAATCAGCAGCACTTGGGATAAAGACATCTTTGAAGAGTTCTTTAACACGGTCTGATTTAGGAACAAATTCGCCTGTCACATACTTATCGAAGTAGCTTCCGTTAGCGTAGTCTGATTTTTCAAAGTTGTGGAAGGTG
>NZ_KQ969551.1:524077-527146 GCF_001578945.1 Streptococcus oralis | reverse complement strand
CATAAGCATAAAGTAGATGCTTGTAAATTCAATTGACTCAGGTGATCCGTATTCGATGAGTTGTTGGGCAAGGTAGCTGTGAAGCCCCATAGCACCAAGACCAAAGGTATGCGCTTGGCTGTTTCCGTTATCAATAGTAGGAACAGCTACGATGTGGGAACTATCTGTAACGAACGTCAAAGCACGAACCATAGCACGGATCGAACGACCAAAGTCAGGTGAGGTCATCATGTTGACCACGTTGGTTGATCCCAGGTTACATGAGATGTCGGTTCCCATTTGCAGGAATTCTTGGGCATCATTGAGAAGACTTGGTTCTTGAACTTGAAGAATCTCAGAACACAGGTTACTCATGATGATTTTTCCATCGATTGGATTGGTACGGTTAGCGGTATCAATATTAACGACATAAGGATAGCCAGACTCTTGTTGCAATTTAGAGATTTCAGTTTCCAAATCACGCGCTTTGATTTTTGCCTTGCGGATATTTGGATTTGCGACTAATTCATCGTATTTTTCAGTGATGTCAATATAGTTGAATGGCACACCATACTCAAGCTCTACGGAGTAAGGGCTGAAGAGGTACATTTCTTCATTTTTACGAGCCAATTCGTAGAATTTATCGGGTACTACAACACCAAGTGAAAGAGTCTTTACACGAACTTTTTCATCAGCATTTTCTTTCTTAGTGGAAAGGAAAGCGATGATATCTGGGTGAAAGACGTTGAGGTAGACAACCCCAGCACCTTGACGTTGACCAAGTTGGTTAGAGTAAGAGAAGCTGTCTTCAAAAAGCTTCATAACTGGTACGACACCAGAAGCAGCTCCTTCGTAGCCTTTGATAGGAGCTCCAGCTTCACGAAGGTTACTGAGGGAAATTCCCACACCACCACCGATACGTGACAGTTGAAGGGCAGAGTTGATAGAACGTCCGATAGAGTTCATATCATCAGTTACTTGAATCAAGAAACAAGATACCAACTCACCACGACGAGCACGACCTGCGTTCAAGAAGGAAGGAGTAGCTGGTTGGTAGCGTTGGTGGATGATTTCATTGGCAATATCTGTCGCAATAGCTTCATCTCCATCAGCAAAATAAAGCGCGTTAAAGAAGACACGGTCTTCCATACTTTCAAGGTAGTATTCACCGTCATTAGTCTTCAAGGCATATTGATTGTAAAATTTATAAGCTGCCATGAATGACTTGAATTGGAAGTTTTGGTCTTTGATAAATTGATGCAGTTCTTCCAAAAACTCTGGACGGTATTTCTTGAGAAATGCGGTTTCGATGTAGTTGTGTTCAATGAGGTAGTTGATTTTATCAGTAATTGAATCAAAAACCATGGTATTTGGAACCACATTTTCTTTAAAGAATGCATCTAAGGCTTCTTTATCTTTATGAAGCATGATTTGTCCATTAACAGGACGGTTGATTTCGTTATTGAGACGGAAGTAAGTTACGTCCTCAAGATGTTTTAATCCCATAAAATTTCCTTTATCTAATTACAAAAGAAAGGCCTCTAAGTTAGCCCTAGAAGCGAGTTTCTTCTGGATGATGTACTAAGATTATGCTAATTGTTTCAGTTTTCCTGGTTGGAAGCCTGAAAAGACTTCAGTTGGTGTTTGGATAACAGGAGCAGCGCTGAAACCAAGCTCTTTAACTTGATCAATATACTCAGGTTGCTCATCGAGATTGATCTCACGATAAGCAACATTGTTGCTATCCAAGAAACGTTTGGTCATTTTACATTGGACGCAGTTGTTTTTAGAATAAACGGTTACCATTTCTGTAACTCCTCTTTCAAAATAGATTACTTTCTTAGTATATCAGAAAAAAAACTTTGTCAAACTTTTTAAACTAAATCTTGTGCTAAAAAGTTACAGTTCCAAAACAAAAACACAACATATAGTGTTTTATCAGAGCGTAAAATTAGTTTTTCATTGAACTATCAAAGTTTATCAAAACAAAAAAACTATATACTGTATCTCGGTAAGAAAAATAGAAGATTTTCAGCAAGTTATCAGAAAGGAAATAGAAGAAAGTCAATAAAATACTTGAAAAATATCCTAGAAGATGTTATAATACAAAATTGTAAGGGTTATCACATGTAACTCAAAAAAGAAACAATTAAAGGAGAGTCAAACTATGGCTTCTAAAGATTTCCACGTAGTGGCAGAAACAGGTATTCACGCACGTCCAGCAACTTTGTTGGTTCAAACAGCTAGCAAATTTGCTTCAGATATCACTCTTGAATACAAAGGTAAATCAGTAAACCTTAAATCTATCATGGGTGTTATGAGTCTTGGTGTTGGCCAAGGTGCTGACGTTACAATTTCAGCTGAAGGTGCAGATGCTGACGACGCAATCGCTGCTATCACTGAAACTATGGAAAAAGAAGGATTGGCATAAGGAAAATGACAGAAATGCTTAAAGGAATCGCAGCATCTGACGGTGTTGCAGTTGCAAAAGCATATCTACTCGTTCAACCGGATTTGTCATTTGAGACTATTACAGTCGAAGATACAAACGCAGAAGAAGCTCGCCTTGATGTCGCTCTACAGGCATCACAAGACGAGCTTTCTGTTATTCGTGAGAAAGCAGTAGGTACGCTCGGTGAAGAAGCAGCTCAAGTTTTTGACGCTCACTTAATGGTTCTGGCTGACCCAGAAATGATCAGCCAGATCAAGGAAACAATCCGTGCCAAGAAAGTGAATGCAGAAGCAGGTCTGAAAGAAGTAACAGACATGTTTATCACTATCTTTGAAGGTATGGAAGACAACCCATACATGCAAGAACGCGCAGCGGATATCCGCGACGTGACAAAACGTGTATTGGCAAATCTCCTTGGTAAGAAATTGCCAAACCCAGCTTCTATCAATGAAGAAGTGATTGTGATTGCGCATGACTTGACACCGTCTGATACAGCTCAATTGGACAAAAACTTTGTAAAAGCTTTTGTAACCAACATTGGTGGACGTACAAGCCACTCAGCTATCATGGCGCGTACGCTTGAAATTGCAGCAGTACTGGGTACAAACAACATTACTGAAATCGTTAAAGACGGTGAT
>NZ_KQ969551.1:519454-524048 GCF_001578945.1 Streptococcus oralis | reverse complement strand
CCAACTGATGAGCAAGCAGCAGACTTCAAAGCTGCTGGTGAAGCTTATGCGAAACAAAAAGCTGAATGGGCGCTCTTGAAAGACGCTAAAACAGTAACTGCTGATGGTAAACACTTTGAATTGGCTGCCAACATCGGTACTCCAAAAGACGTTGAAGGTGTCAATGACAACGGTGCTGAAGCTGTCGGTCTTTACCGTACAGAGTTCTTGTACATGGATTCTCAAGACTTCCCAACAGAAGACGAGCAGTACGAAGCTTACAGGGCTGTACTTGAAGGAATGAACGGTAAACCTGTTGTCGTTCGTACAATGGATATCGGTGGAGATAAGGAACTTCCTTACTTCGATATGCCTCATGAAATGAACCCATTCCTTGGATTCCGTGCCCTTCGTATCTCTATCTCTGAGACTGGAGATGCTATGTTCCGCACTCAAATCCGTGCCCTTCTTCGTGCGTCTGTTCACGGTCAATTGCGTATCATGTTCCCAATGGTTGCGCTCTTGAAAGAATTCCGTGCAGCGAAAGCGGTCTTTGACGAAGAAAAAGCAAACCTTCTTGCTGAAGGTGTTGCAGTTGCGGATAATATCCAAGTTGGTATCATGATTGAAATCCCTGCAGCAGCCATGCTTGCAGACCAGTTTGCTAAAGAAGTTGACTTCTTCTCTATTGGTACAAACGACTTGATCCAATACACAATGGCTGCGGACCGGATGAACGAGCAAGTTTCATACCTTTACCAACCATACAACCCATCCATCCTACGTTTGATTAACAACGTTATCAAAGCAGCTCACGCTGAAGGTAAATGGGCAGGTATGTGTGGAGAGATGGCTGGTGACCAACAAGCTGTTCCACTTCTTGTCGGAATGGGCTTGGATGAGTTCTCTATGTCAGCAACCTCAGTTCTTCGTACACGTAGCTTGATGAAGAAACTCGACACAGCTAAGATGGAAGAGTACGCAAACCGTGCCCTTACAGAATGCTCAACAATGGAAGAAGTTCTTGAACTTCAAAAAGAATACGTTGACTTTGATTAATTAAAAAGTCCTTGCAACTCAGTTGCAGGGATTTTTTGGTACGACGAGCATGTTGTACATCTAAGGTGAAAGGACTCTGTGGGTACCTGCTGAAGGTAGAGCCCAATAGCGACTCCCAAGTCTGACTATCGTGAGGTAGCGGGGGAGAAGAAGAGATAGCGAAATCGTGGCTCTACGAACAGAAATGCGATATGAAGGCGTATATAGTGGATGAGGGGGCTCAAAACTCTAAAACTCAAAAAGGTAGTTGTAACCTATTTTCACACAGACCTTTTAACATCCTCGTACCTTGTGTAAACGAGGAAAGATGTATGACTTATCCCGTGAGATCATGTTGAGGCTAAATTCTACTAATAACGAACGACAAGAAGTCAGCCGACCCCATAGTAGTGATGGAGTTTCTGTAATGGAAGTGAAGCGAAGGGGGAATACTTCGACAACTTGGGGAGAGACTGTTGGAGATCTGGAGCTAGAATAAGAAACGACAAATCGAAGTAATTCTAGACACTTGTGTCTGTAAAATGAAGGATCTGATAAAACAGAGTAAGTATAAGCCTCAACCAGTTCTCAGGGTTGAAATTCCTAAACCAAACAGAGAAGGCCGTTAACTAGGAGTTCCAACTGTTATGGATAGAATGATTTAACAGGTTATTGTTCAAGTCATTGGTCCCATTTGTAATACTCTATTAAAATCAAAGTGCATTTTATATTAACAAATTGCTCAAATAATATCA
Organism: Streptococcus oralis; assembly: GCF_001578945.1. Lineage (GTDB taxonomy): Bacteria > Bacillota > Bacilli > Lactobacillales > Streptococcaceae > Streptococcus > Streptococcus oralis_Q. The sequence goes on along the minus strand of NZ_KQ969551.1, from coordinate 522,276 downwards.
TAGTCCAAGTATATACTTTGAAATTTACCATCTTTTATAGACATTGCTGTTTCTAGGGAAGCAATGAAACATTCCCTAAAAATTATAATATATATTCTAGTGAAAGATTCATGCTCTTTTTGATTTTTGATGAGTATAAAAGGTTAAAGCACTATTTATTTACGTTTTCTGATCTGAAGCTTCTGTATAGTATTTTATATATTGATAAGGGAGGCTCAACTTGCCTTAGCCGAGATATGTTGAAGGCAGAGCTGGAGCAACTGCTTTATACTAGGTGGTCGGGCGATGGAAGCCTTTATATGGCTAGCCAGCATTCTATGATATTTATGAGTTATTCTGATTTTCCAGAGTTCTTCTTGAAAGGCTACTTTTTATCAGAATACTTGGACTTGGCCTTGATCACCCTTAGTCAGAGAATTGGAATCTTGAAGTATTCTAAGGATGCGGGGGATAGTGTCAATGCTACAGTATCCCAAAAATTAAAACTGCAGAAAAGCTATACGACATACAAGAATCAATTTCTGTTGCCAGAGCTTTGTCCGCAGGAACAGGCTGTTGAAATCTATGAATTACTGCAAAAATCGCTCTATATCGAAAAACATATCAGTATCTTAGACAGCCAAATCAGCGAACTGCATGATATTAGTCAGACAGAGGCCAGCAATAATTTGAACGTGATTGTACTGATATTCACCGTTTTGAGCGTTTTCTTAGCAGTTATTCCGAATATCAAAGAATTTGGGGAAAATTGTGCCACTTTCGGCGGCATAACATTGGCTTTATCATCTTGGTTTACTATTGTTGTGTCAGTTGCGCTCCTGCTAATAGCTTACTTTTATATCAAAAAGCAAAAATAAATGTATATTATCCTAACATATGATGTTCATCGGAAGCGCGTGGCCAAGGTTTTAAAGACCTGTCGAAAGTATTTGGTTCATGTGCAAAAATCGGTCTTTGAAGGGCACATTACTCCAGCAAAACTAAGTAGTCTGCAAAGGGAATTAGCTAAAATCATAGAGTCTCAGACGGATTCTGTACAGATCTATCAACTGGAGTCGCCAAAATACACTAGGAAAATCCAAATCGGAATAGTCGAATCCAATGAGTTTATCCTTTAGGAACCAAAAACAGTGCTATTGCTGTTAAAAGTGTCTTAAAAGGTAGCATTTCCACTAAAATCAAAGTAAAAATGCTATTGTAATACCTTACCTGTAAGGAATTGAAACTTTTGTTTATTGGGGGATAGTTGAAATTGACATATAAACATGGAGAAAAGTTGTAGTAGAGCCACTTCCTTTTGTAAGGATTATCAGAAAAAATCTGTCTTAGTAGAAGAGTAATCTCCGCCTTTCAACCACAGATAGTATAGGGTTTAAAAATCCTGCTCACTCGTCGGATAGGAGATCAGTTTTTGGGGTTCTTCACGATAGTGCCGTGAACCTTCACTGATTCATTTGGTTAAATTAAAAACATCATTTTTATACGGCAAATTCTCAAATGTTAAATTTTCTGACAATTTATTGAAAAATGAAAAAAGACATGTTATAATGGAGTGTAAAATAACTTCAGGCTTCCTGAACGAATAGGAGAAAATAATGAAAAAACTAGGTTTCGTCCTTTTGTCATCTGCTCTCTTGCTGACTGCCTGTGCCAATCAGGCTACAAAAACAGCTACAACGAGTGATTCGTCTAAAGTAACCGCTTTGTCAGCTGATGATCAAAAAACTCTAGATAAGGCTACAGCAGACTATAAGACTTTTGTGCAAGACCAAATTGATAAACTTTTGACGGATACAGAAGGATTTGTCAAACTTTTGAAAGAGGGCAAGTTGGAAGAAGCAAAGAAGATTTATCCACTGATTCGGATGTCTTATGAGCGTTCAGAACCGATTGCCGAAAGTTTTGGTGAGTCAGATGTCAAGATTGACTTTCGTTTGGCAGACTACGTAGATGAAAATAAGACTGAGGAAGGTTGGTCTGGTTTCCACCGTATCGAGCGTATCCTTTGGGAAGACAACACAACCAAAGGAACTGAAAGCTACGGTGATCAGTTGGTCAATGACATCAAGGAATTGAAAGCCAAGATTGCAACTGTGGATGTGGACTACAAGGTTATGTTGACAGGTGCTGTTGATTTGCTCAATGAAGTAGCTACTAGCAAGATTACAGGTGAGGAAGAAATCTATTCTCGCACAGACTTGTATGACTTTCGTGCCAATATTGAAGGAGCGGAGAAAATTTTCCAACTCTTTAAATCATTGATTCAAAAAACAGATGCAGCCTTAGTGACCGAGTTGGAAACAGACTTCAAATCGGTTAATGATTTACTAGACAAACACATGACTGATAAAGAACATTACAAACTCTATACAGAATTGACAAAAGAAGACACGAAAGAATTGTCAGAAGCGGTGACAAAACTTGGTGAACCCCTATCCCAAATGGGTAAATTCTTAGGTGGAGAATAGAAAATGACCAAACAAGACGAAACCTTTTTTGAGAAAAAAATGGACCGTCGAGAATTTCTAAAAAAAGCAGGGATTGGAGGGGCTGGTTTAGCACTAGGACTCTCTGGTGCTTCTGCTTTTTTCGCACCTAAGCTAGGGAATCAAGAAAACATCTCGTACGGGAACGAAACCATTTCTTTTTATGGGAAACACCAGGCAGGGATTACAACACCCATGCAGAAGAATATCTATTTTGTTGTCCTAGACTTGCATACGACGGACAAGGATAAAATTATCCAGCTTTTTAAGGACTGGACGGATTATAGTAGCAAGCTTGTAGAGGGAGAATTAGTCAAAAAAGATGGTCAGAATGCC
>NZ_KQ969551.1:515725-519434 GCF_001578945.1 Streptococcus oralis | reverse complement strand
CTCTTGCCTCCTAGTGATACTGGGGAGACAGTTGGTCTCAATCCTCATCGGTTGACCTTGACTTTTGGTGTGTCTGCTAGTTTCCTGAAAAAAATGAATTTAGAACAAAAACGCCCGCAACTTTTTAGGGATTTGCCACCTTTTCCAAAGGAGCAACTGCGTGAAAAGTATACTGGGGGAGATATTGTTATCCAGGCCTGTGCAGATGATGAGCAAGTTGCCTTTCATGCTATTCGCAACCTGATTCGCAAAGGGAGAAATGCAGTGACTCTTCGTTGGAGTCAATCTGGATTTGCTGCTATTGGGGATCGTCTGGAAACACCACGCAATCTTTTTGGTTTCAAAGATGGGACAGCAAATGTCACAACAGAAAAGGAATTTGACCGTGTTGTTTGGGCCGACAGCAAGGATTGGATGGAAAACGGCTCATATATGGCCGTTCGTCGCATCCAGATGTTCTTAGAGACTTGGGATCGAACCAATCTTGAGGAACAGGAGAACACTTTTGGTCGCTACAAGGAAAGTGGGGCACCTTTTGGTAAGAAGCATGAGTTTGATGAAGTGGATCTGAGTCTCTTACCCGATGACTCACATGTTCGACTTGCTAAGGAAGTGGATAAACCACTCTTACGACGCTCCTATTCGTACTCGGATGGCATTGATGAGAAGACTGGACAATTTGACACAGGCTTACTCTTTATCTCTTTCCAAAAAGATCCAGATCATTTTGTCAAGGTTCAAACTAACCTCGGAGCTACAGACAAGATGAATGAGTATGTAACCCACATCGGTAGTGGTCTTTTTGCCTGCTTTGGTGGAGTAGAGAAAGGAGGCTATATTGGTCAAAAATTATTGGAAGATTAACATTTGTTTCTTAGCCTTGTCTTTTCTCTTGTTAGCTGTTTTTCCTGTTAGTGCACAGGAGAGTCTGAGTTCTTATTTTGTAAAGATTACGGATGCTTCTAAGGCTGTAAAAAATGGCAATCAGGCAGAAGCCAAAGCCCTTGTTGGAGAAATGACGACGGATTTTGAAAAAGTAGAACATTCCGATTCGGATGCTGGTAGGGTCGTCAAGGAAAAGCTTGCTCTGACAGGGGAGATTAGTGAGGAAAATCTGACACAAATCTCCTCTGCCCTTCTAGCATTTGAGAAGGAACAAAATCCGGTAGATCTTGATGCTGAAAAGGAAAAGCTTGTCAGTCGGTTAAGACCACGTTTTGAGACTCTGGATAAGGCGATTACTTCAAAAAATATAGAGCAAATCCGAGAAGCCTACAAAAAGATGAATTCAACTTGGACGATCAATGAAAGTGTCGTCCGTGACAATAGTACAGCCCATTATGGTCAAGTAGAAACAGCTATTTCCTTTTTACGCAGTAGTATTGAAACGGAGCCGACAGATTATGATGCTATCCAGTCTTCTTTTAATGACTTGAAAACGGCTATTGATAACTTTGTGGCTGGCAAAGAAGTGGCGACAAACTCCTCTGACCTGACTCTTAAAGATGGCATTACGCTTTTGAAGAAGGCTTTGGAACAATTCCAAGCTGGTGATCAAGCATCAGGAGCAGCCAGTATGAAGGAATTTATCACTATCTGGCCAACGATTGAAGGTTCTGTCAGTACAACAAATCCTGCGCTCTATACCCGAGTGGAAAGTGAAAGTCCTGTAATCATGGTCAAGGGAAGTGAGAAGGAGTATCAAGAAAAGTTAGAGAAGCTGATTACAGATTTATCCCAAATTGATACTAGTGCAAGTTACAATGCCTTTGATGCTATGCTCATTCTTCTACGTGAAGGAGTCGAGGCTCTCTTAATCGTCATGGCCTTGGTCACAACTTTAAAAGCAGCCAAGATGAGCAAAGGACTCAAGTGGGTATACGGTGGAGCACTATCAGGAATAGCTGCGAGTCTAGTAATTGCGTTTATGCTTCAAATCGCCTTTCCTGCGGTAACATCAGGAGCTAATCGTGAAATCATTGAAGGTGCGGTCGGGATTTTCGCAGTAGTTATGATGATGGTGATCGGTATCTGGCTCCACAGTAAATCCTCAGTTAAAAAATGGAATGCCTTTATGGATGAGCAGATGAAAACGGTGACTAAGACAGGTTCCTTCATTTCTATGTTTGCGCTGAGCTTTCTAGCTGTTTTCCGTGAAGGAGCAGAGACCATTTTATTTTACGTAGGGATTTTACCGAGAATATCTAGTTTTGACTTTATTCTAGGTATTTCTCTAGCTTTGTTAGTCTTGCTGATTATTGCAGTTCTGATGAACAAGGCGAGCCAATTTATTCTCCCTCACAAAATTTTCTTTATCCTGACATGGATGATTTATGCTCTTGCTTTCAAGATGCTAGGTGTTAGTGTGCATGCTCTCCAGTTGACCGATATAGCTCCAAATCACTTATTATCAGGCTTTCCTACTATCGACCTTTTGGGTATCTATCCAAGTTGGGAAGGTTTGGGGAGCCAGCTATTCTTTTTGATAATTATCTTGGTTGTCACACTGAGACAGGGTGAAAAGTAGATGGATACAAAAGAATTGACAATCGTTGAACATCTGGTAGAATTTAGAAAGAGGTTCATTGCTGTTATAGCCTGCTTTTCTATAGTTTTCTGTGGAGCTTTATTGTTTGCTGATCAGCTTTACTACTATCTGACACAGTCTTTTAACCAAAAGTTGATTGTGTTAGGCCCCAATGATATTCTGTGGATTTATTTGCGTTTGACAAGTCTGATGGCCTTTACTGTTACGCTACCTTTTACAGTTTATCAGATTTGGAGTTTTATCAAACCAGGGCTAAAAAAAGAAGAAGCGAGAGCCATTTTTGCCTATATTCCTGCTAGTTTTATTTGCTTTCTGCTTGGACTGGCCTTTGGTTTTTACTTTGTGACACCAGCCTTACTTCAAGTTCTTTTAGGACTTGGGGAAGGATTATTTGAAACCCGATTAACGGCTCAGAACTACTTAACCTTTGTTTTTCAAACAAGTGTCCCCTTGGCTTTCATCTTTGAACTGCCAGTTATTATTGCTTTTTTAACTTCGATTGGCTTGCTTGGACCAAGGTTCTTAGTTACCTATAGACGTTATGCCTACTTTATTTTATTGGTGCTAGCTGTTATTTTGACACCTGCTGATTTTATCAGCGATCTAGCCATGACAATTCCTTTAATCTCGCTCTATGAACTTAGTATTGCAATTAGCAAGAGGATAATAAAGAAAAAATGAAAGGAGAAAAGAATGGGAATCTTACGTGATATCGGTGCTCCAGGATTGATTATCATTGTTCTAGGTGCACTCTTAATCTTTGGCCCAAAACGTTTGCCAGAACTGGGTGAATCAATCGGTAAAATGCTGTCTGAGTTTAAGAAGGCAGTTAAAGGACTTAGTGACCAAGAACAGGAAAAATAATCTGCTCCACTGTTTATAAATAAGAAGTAGGGAGTTGGGGACTGTAGCTATCTAGGAAAGTTTGAACAGTTTCCTAGGTTTTTTGGCTCTATAATTTCTATAGTGGGTAAATCCACTTTGGAGATTATGGAGCCTTTTTGAGTGTAGAAAAAAGTCCCATATGACCTATAATGAAAAGCGACGAAACCATCATTAGAAAGGATTCATATGGAACTACTTAAGAATATCACAGATTTAATCGGATTGAAAGATAAAAATATCAAAATCCTCTTTGTTTTACACTCCCAATCCCACATC
>NZ_KQ969551.1:513814-515433 GCF_001578945.1 Streptococcus oralis | reverse complement strand
ACTCAAATGCCAGGTTAGTGCCAACCAACAAGCTTATCAAGGACATAAAACTACAAGCCTTTGGTTTTAGAAACTTCAAAAACTTTAAAACGAAAATTTTGGTCACTTTGAACATCATAAAAGAGAGAACCAATCTGGCTCTCTCTAGATGTTAGCTATAAGTCACCCGCTACAGTTGACAAGGAGTCTTTAATTTTAAGATTATACTCTACTCCCACTCAACGACTAAACAGATGTTTAGAAACGTTGATATAACAGTGTTTTTGGCTATATTTAATTATTTTGGAGACAATTTTGGCGACCTTTTCGATAATGATTGGTTGCCATTAAATTGTATCATTGTTTTGTTTGCATGCTTAATTGAAATTAAGCCAGTCATTTGTTCTGATAATTCTTTATCAACACCTGACCATAAGTGAGCATAGTGCTTCAATGTTATTTCAGGGGAAGAATGACCTAAACGTTTAGAGACTAGAAGAACCGAAGCGTTTAATTCATTGATAAGATAAGAAGCATGAGAATGTCTTAGTTCTTTTGCTTGTATTTCTGGAACTCTTGCTAATCTTGCATATCTCTTAATAATTCTTGATATGGTTGATTTAAGCATAGGATTTCCGTCATAACTTAAAACAAAATTTACTCTTCCTAAACTAGCTTGCCTATCTTTCCATTCTTTGAGAATAGCGATTGTATCATCATCTAACGAGATTGTCCGTAAACCTGAATCAGTCTTGGTATGATTTTGACGAATCCATTTTGATTTGCTTGACATAATCAACATATGATTGACAGTAAGCTGTTTTTTATCAAAGTCAATATTATTCCACCATAAAGCAGTTCCCTCATTTACACGCAATCCTGTACAAAAATAGAGCCATAGTAAAACGAAGCTTAAATGTTCATAGAAATCCTCAATATAGATACAACTGATAACTTCTTCAAAATCTTGCTTTGTCCAGTATCTTGAATGTGTTTTACCTTTCGGAATTGCTTTGACTTTCATAGAAACATTAGTATCAAGAAATTGCATATTTACAGCAAATTCAAGAGATTTACGAAACATTCCAAATGTTAAGCTAGCATATGCTTGTGAATAGTTCCCACCTTTTTTAGATAGTAGCCATGTTCTAAAACTCTGTACATCTCTAATAGAAATATCCTTGAGTTTCTTTTTCCCGAATCGGTTTATGACTAAATTTAATGTAGGTTGACGTGTAGAATATGTGTGTTCACTTACTTCTGATTGATAATATGGTAAGTAAGTCGTATTCATGAACTGCTCGTATGTCATATCATAATTTGAATATCCATGTGATTGTAGATAATCATTTTTAATCCTGATAGCTTCTGTATATGCTTCTTTTGCAGATGAAAATTTCTTTCCGTTAGCATTTTTTCGAGCTTTTTTCTTAATACGTTTACCTGTAATATTATCCGTTCCTAAGCTAACCTCATAATAGTATTGTCCTTTCTCGTCAATATAGACATCTTGAAAATTTGTCTTTACCATAAGTTACCTCTTTCAATCGTGCAACTTAAAGCCAAGAATTTCTTCAACAGCAGAAACAGGGACTGTTCCTAGTCGTCTATTACTGTATAAAGTATATCCTTGTTTTACC
>NZ_KQ969551.1:510000-513568 GCF_001578945.1 Streptococcus oralis | reverse complement strand
AAGTATATCCTTGTTTTACCAAATTTAATTTGGTTTGTCTAATGATTTGTTGTGCAGTTGCTTTAGGAAAGCCTAGGTCAACTAAATCAATGTAAGAAATTGTTTGAGTAATCATATTGCATACCTCTTGTATATTTCGTAGTATTTTGAGATAATAGCAACAACAGGAGTAGCTGTTGCTATTTTTGTTGAGTGTTTGGGTTATCATTGGTGGTTTGGTCGCTAGCATTGATAACCTTTTTATATTTATTCCATTGCATATTCCTTATCACTTGTTTCACAAGTTTATTCGTTGCTATATTCTTGTCATATTCACCAATCTTTGAGAATTTGAAAGAATAGTGTCTAGGTTCATACCACAGAACTTCGTTATTTGGTTTTTGGGGTATATGCTTAATAGGAATTGACAGATGGAACTTATCTTCTATTTGAATCAGATAATCAATCCGTCTAACAAATTGCCCAAGGTCTTCTCCCATATTTCCCTTTGCTTGCTCAAAGAAAGATATCGGTTCCTTAGTATTAGTTATAATTATGATTTTAGCTGAACCCATTTTATTATGGTATCGTGCGGAAATAGGACTTATCATGTGTGGGTCTAGCAACTTTAACCAGTCGGATACAGTTAAACTGTCTCCTTTAATGTCATCAAGAAATAGAATCTCTTGGCCATTATATTCATCAAAAGCATTAGTAGAAGCAGTAACGCAGTAATCCCACTTTTGACCTTGTTTCAGGGCGATTTGTTGTAACAACGTTATCAATTTTTTGCTATATCGAGTTTTCCCTACTCCACTCTCAGCAGTAATAAAAAGAATTGTTTTCTTGAAATTTCCTGCTTCTAAATCAGCAATTGTCTGGTAACTCTTGCGTTCGCCAGCGGTATCTAGTGCTTCGTTGATTTTTCTCTTATGTTGTCCGTAGATTGCGTAGTATTCGTTTGTGAGTAGAATATTACTTTTTGTCACTTCTCCAGAAAGAATCTTTTCAATTAGCCAATCGACACTAAGGGCGGTTTCTTTTGCTTTTTTTGTGGCACGTCCTTTTGTCCATGTTTCCATGCTACGATGATAGATACTTGTATAGTCTTCACCTCTAACTGTAGTAACTTCTTCTGGTTGGTACTGATGCTTGTTTTCATCCTTACAGTGACAGAGATAAGCTAAACAGTTATCGTAGCCATATCGACCAGATTTAAGTTTTTCAAGATATTGTGGTTCAACTTGTATTGCTAAAGCAAGTTTATTTAAAGAAGCACCCTTTTCAAATTTTAGTAAAACATGAACATGCTCCACTTTGGTCTCAATGATGTTTTTCATCTCAACGGGATTCCAAGTAGATACTTTGTCTTTGTCATGTTTGATGATATAGGCTTCTTTAACAAGAATATCCTGCTCTTCAAGTTTTTCAATAATCATTTCAAGCAAAGGACGACAGTTGCCCTCTTTTGCTTGTTGAAGAGGAGTTTTATAATCAGAAGATAACCAATGTTCTTCTTCCAGTTGTTGTACCACCATTATGGCAGTTAGGTTTGCTTCTTTTTTATTTTTGTTCATTATTAAAAACTCCTTGTGTTAATTATTCTTCTAACTATTCTCTAGATAAATCAGTGGATTAATTTTTTATAAATCGCTCAAATCCTTGATATCCCTAGGTTTTTGAATATGCACGGCACTTGACAAGCCCAGTGCCGTGCAGGCGTAGGAAAAGTTAGAATTAGTTTTTCTTCATCTCTTCAAGATGACCGACCTTGTGACTCGTCGGCTTCGTCATGAATCCATTTGTTGATCCAACAGAATTCTCTAGTTGGAACACAAATGGATTGTTTACCACTATTCATCAAACCATGGTGTTTCATAAAAGTGTGGAACTTCCCACTTTTTACCAGAACTAATAATACGAGCGATTCCCTGCCCTTTTCCATAGCTACGCTTCGGCATGTCAGCGAAACCAGACATGAGATATTTTCGTTCCTCGGCAGAATCGGCAGCACCACCTAACATGATTACAGCATCGGAGCAATTTACACGGGCTAGAGAGGGTAAAAATCCTTCTTTTGTTGCAAACTGGCTAATAGCAATGATATGAATACCAGCAGAGCCACCAGTCGCAGATAATCTGTTGATTGCACTGGTCCAGCGTGAAGTTGCTTTTAATGTTTTATCGGTTTTGTCTAGTGATTCTAATGAAGCATTTAGATTACCGAGTTCATCGAAGAACAAGCCAATATCTGGCATGTTATCCATTTCAAGATACTTTTCTTTTCCTGCTTCATTGATTTTTGTTAGTCGCTCATCCATGACGGTACACCAATATTCGGCACGCTCAACAATCTTGATAGGTTCTGATTGACCGTTAAATTCCTTGACGTATCGGTCATATTTAGCAGAATTGTATTCAACTGTCCAACCTTGTAACAACATTAGTTTAGCCATATATCGACCAGCTAGCACTGATTTTCCTGCTCTTGTACGTGCTATGATACTCATCATTGGGGTTATATCTGAATACCAACTAAGGTCTTTAGACAGGTTTATAGCGTGTCTATTTTTATGGATAAACTCATTCAACATATCGTTATTTTGGACAAAAAAGCGTTGAGTGGTTAGAGTATCTTCAAAGTAGAAAAGTATATAGCTGTCTCCAATGGATAGTTCGGAGTTGACAACAGAGAAACGTTGATATTTACCTGCTAATATTCCTGACACTCGTTGCTCAAATTTTTCACGGTCAGCACGTTCCCAGTTTGCAATATTTTCAATGGCTATGAACCCTTCTGACAAACTATTATCTATCCAAACATGAATTTCAGGCATTTCCTCCCCGTATCTTGTAGAATTTGAAAGTTTTAGAACATCTGTTATTTGTTTGTCATTGAATAATCGCTTCAATTTTTGGGATAACCTATTGGCTTCATTAGACATGACTGGTATCGAAATAGTTGATACCTCTTCACGTAATGACCAAGTATACACTAAACATAAGAAGCTAATGAAGTCTATAATAGCAAAGAATAGCAACGGCTTAGTCAGATATGGTTTCGATTGTTCTATTGAATAGCTTATGTAGAGTAGCAATCCAGTCATACTAGTTGTAACCGTAAAGGCTATCAGAGAGAGTTGATAGCCTTGAGGTTTACAATTAGGAGTAGGTTTGATTCTACGATATCTACGGCTACGCATTACGTTGAACCACTGCTACTGAGTCCGCAGCATACCACCCAACACCGTTAGTTGTTGCACCGCCACGTACGTTCTTGAATTGAAGAATTGTACCGAACTTAACATCAACCTTATTTGGTGTTTTGATACTATATTCAAGATCGTTGTTTGTATCTACAATTGAATATTTGAACTTTCCATCAATTTCTTCAATTGAACCAATTGATACAACGTTTAGAACAGGGACAATATCAGCTGTATATTCATTACCAGTTTTTTCGCTAACCAGCACTTTAGGTTGCGTTTTTTGTTTGAGAACCTCTTCAAGGGTTCTATTCCAGTTAGTTTTTGCCATAGGAATTACCTACTTTCTATTTTTCTAGGTTTGAAAAAACTTTTTCCAAACG
>NZ_KQ969551.1:507761-509980 GCF_001578945.1 Streptococcus oralis | reverse complement strand
GGTTTGAAAAAACTTTTTCCAAACGAGCGATGAGACTACATTCATTATCAATCCAACGAACTAACTCATTGTGTGACATTCGGTCAATACCTGAGTCGTATGCGATAGATAGTGTTATGAACGAAACGACATCTTGTCCATACCAAAGCTCTCTCAATTCAGTTGGTACATTTTCAAAATGCCAGTCATTACTAATAAGTTGATAAGCTGTGTTTCCGTAATTTATCAACCGATTAGCACGTAATTCACGAAGCTTTTGCTTCAAGTTTGTAATCATAAAGATTACCTCCAGAGTATCTAGCTAGCTTGTTCTCCGCTAGCAGGAGATGAGAACTAGAAATCGATACTGATTTCTTTATGATTTAATTATATCGTGTTATTTTTGAAAAATTCAGGAATATAATGTATAATTTAAACTGAAATTATCCGTTTTTTGGAAAGAGGTATAATATGTTCAATAATTTAATTCAATACTATTTAAAGAGCGCACAGCTAAGGATTAACAATCGTATAGATGCTATAAACGAAGAACGAACAATCTTAAGAGCTTCAGGGGACATTAGATATAAGGAATTAAGAGCTATTAGAAATACTCATTTATATAGTAATAAACCCAGGACTATTAAAGAAATTAGAGAAGGGAAACCCGAGATTTTAATAGATAAATTATCGGTTATAGTTGCTGAGTCATTGATAGATAACTTAAAATTAAAACCTGATTTTAATTCATATTCTTCTAATAAAAATGATGAGAACAATATGAAAAAGAGCAACTTTGAATTTGTTTCACTTCAAGAGTTGCTCTGGGGATTTGATTATGATTACACAGAAGTGGACAAGTTTAATTTCTTTCTGAACCTATTTTTGGATTTAGAGATAGTTGCTGAGTACTCTTCATTTGTTCGCAAGATACTGATAGATTATGTTCCATATGCAAGATATATTGCTTTGGAAAAAGCAGTAAGTGAAGACTGTGAATTTGGCTCAATGTTTGCTCCTGATTATAAAAATGACAATATAGATGTTTTTGCAGAATCAGTATTTGCTTTTTGCTCATCGAATGCTTCGGATGAAATGATGTCGAGATTTAGTAAATTCTTACTGACTCCATTTACGTATGAGTCTAAAGATGAAAATGGAAGATATCTTAAAAAAACAGTAGTAGTTAATTTTCAAAATTTTGAACAGGCATTTAGTCAAGTTTTAAGTCACATACTTGAACCACTAGATGGTGTTGAAACATATCGCTCTCTAGGAAAACGTGCATATGATATTATTATGGATGACTTTAAAATTGATTCAGATTTAACGTATTATAGAATGAGCAGAAGTCCAGAATCTTATGGTTATTATTTAACTGCATCAGAAAAACCTGATATAGATGTTTTATCGGAATTGTTAGAAGCTAGCGAAATCTATATTGAAAAGTTAATGCATTCTCAACGGGATTTTTATGGAAATATTGAACAATTATATTTTGAAAGTGGTATGTTTTCGAATAACGCTACTCCATATTTTTCAGAAGAAAGATTTTATAAGATGGTAGATGAAAAAAATCGGGAAAAAATTGAAGAGGAGTACAATAAATGGAGAATGAATGAGTTGCACGAAGAAGAGATGCAAAAGATATTGATTGAAGAGTATATTGAAAAGCAAAAAATAACTAAAGAATAAATGGTTGTTCATTTTTTGAGCTATCATCGATCTTTATTTTACGGATAAATAATTGAAAAAAAACATTTTTTTATCAAAAAGATGATATAATGGTTTTATATTACGAATAAGGAAGTAGGGAAGAAAATATGCAGGGTGGTACACGCAAGGGAGCGGGAAGAAAACCAGTTTCTGATAAAAAAAAGATGAAAAATATTTATCTAACTCAGCGTGAGATTGATGCAATTGCTTCACTTGAGCTTGATTACTGTAAGAATTTTAGTCAAAAGTGCTCCGAGCTAATTAAAATAGGAATAGACACAAAAATGAACACTAAAAAGAAAACTACTTCAAATAATACAATTAAGTTTATCGACTTATTCGCAGGTATTGGTGGAATCCGAAAAGGATTTGAGGATAAGAACACAGAATGTGTTTTTAGTTCTGAATGGGATAGATATGCTTCTAAAACTTATGAAGAGAATTATGGCGAAAAACCAAATGGGGATATTACTCAAATCAATGAGAAAGATATCCCAGACCACGACATTCTTTTAGCAGGCTTT
>NZ_KQ969551.1:496941-507741 GCF_001578945.1 Streptococcus oralis | reverse complement strand
AATGAGAAAGATATCCCAGACCACGACATTCTTTTAGCAGGCTTTCCTTGTCAGCCATTTAGTCATATTGGGAAGCGAGAGGGATTTACACACGAAACACAAGGGACATTATTTTTCGATGTTTTACGCATTCTAAAAGAAAAGAGACCAAAGGCATTTCTTTTAGAAAATGTTAAAGGATTGGTTACTCACGATAAAGGTAATACTTTAAAAGTGATTATGAAGGCTTTACAAGAAGAGTTAGGTTATTCAGTTTTTTATGAAATTCTCGATGCTCAACGATTTGGTTTACCGCAGAGAAGAGAAAGAATTATCATTGTTGGATTTAGACCTGACCTGGAAGTGCATGATTTTAAGTTTCCGAAGGGAACTGATAAAAAAGTTCCAGTAGGTTCTATACTAGAAGATAATCCAACTGGGTACAAAATTTCAAAACATCTGCAAGATACATATCTTTTTAAAAAAGATGATGGCAAACCTCAAATTATTGATAAAACTAGCGAGATTCAGGTAAATACACTTGTTGCAAGCTATCATAAAATTCAGCGTTTGACAGGAACGTTTGTAAAAGGTGGAGAAACTGGGTTGAGACTTTATAGTGAACTAGAATGTAAGCGACTAATGGGATTCCCAGATGACTTCAAAGTACCAGTTTCAAGAACTCAAATGTATAGACAGTTTGGTAACTCAGTAGCTGTACCAGTAATTAAAGCTGTCGCTGATAAAATGAAAGTATACCTTTAATAAAAAATAGCAGATCATGTTTGAACTGCTATTTTTTATTATTCGTAAAACCTTTGATTTGTACTTTTTGACCTCGTTTTTTACTAGGGTATGTCCATTTAAACGGAGTTCCAAACTGTCCTTTAGATGAATATTTCTCAATATATTCATCAACATACAAATCCCTTGAAATAACCTCAAAATTTTTAGTATACAGCATTATATCAACAACTTGAATAGGATTGTTAACTAATGGACTGTTGACACCAAACATAAAGAAGTTAACTAATTCTATATTATATTTGTGCATTTCATCAACTAATGTGTTATAGGCAACTTCATTATTTTCTTTCAATCCTTTAGCACTACCATATGCTTGAAATTCTTTGAGTGAATTAGCCAATGACGAAGAAGAATCGAGATTAAGAGCAAGAATAATATCGTCTACAGCTCCCTCATGGACTGTTACGGTATCCGCAGAAGTATTTTTAACACTAATATTTTTAGTTATTTCTTCTTGTTCAGTAGTAATTGTAAAAGATACATCTGTTTTCGGATAACCACGATTACTTAATTTAGGTATTGAATTAGTTGCCACAATATCTAAAACAGTATCTTGTTCACTAACACCAGAAACTTTTAAGATTTGATTAAACCAATGATAAGTCGAAGATTTAATTGTTTGGCTATGTTTTACGTGATCATTCCATAGAAGGATATTGTTTTTGTCAGTCAATAAGTCAACTATACTATCCTCAGCATTGTTTCCCAAAATATTAGCACTAATCCCTTGAGATAGATTTTCGGAAGCATGATTTAGTACGAAGTCTTTTAATTCAGAAAAAGTTAGTACATCATCTAAGAAAGATATGTAAGTTTCGCTATGTATCTTATTTGAATAGTCGTTTTTATTTTTTATTTCTTTTTCGGTAATAGAATCTGGTACAACAACAAAGATTTTTGTGATATTCTTATCAACTATCTTGATGTTTTGAGCAAAAAATTCATTCCCATAGATTCTATCAGTTCGAATCGAGCTAGTAGGTTTAACTAACCAAGTTTCATTATCAAAGTCATTGAAAGTAATTGCATAATCCATTTTAAATTGTTTTTCACAATTTTCATATCCAACTGAATAACCTTTTTTTACAGATATATTCAATTTGGGAATATCTTGGATTCTTTGAAGCAATTCAGACAAAGTTAAATTTGAAGCAGAACCAGATAAAGATTTTTGCTGATTATCAACGTTAAAACTCATAATATTTTTACTCCCATATTAGAAAAAAGAAGCTCATTTTAGAGCTTCTTTGGAGACACTTTGGAGACAATCCAAATATATTTATCTCATTTTAATACTTCATACAGTTGTTAAAATGCTGTTAAATCAAGGATTCTTAGCCTAAGTTACTCTTATATATTATTCCCACTCAACGGTTGCTGGTGGTTTACTTGTAATGTCGTAGACGATACGGTTAACGTGGTCTACTTCATTTACGATACGTACTGAGATCTTTTGAAGAACTTCCCAAGGAATCTTTGCAAAGTCTGCAGTCATACCATCGATAGAAGTAATGGCACGAATGGCGATTGTGTAGTCGTAAGTACGACCGTCACCCATAACACCGACTGAACGAACGCCTGTGTTGACAGTGAAGTATTGCCAGATGTCACGGTCAAGGCCAGCCTTAGCGATTTCTTCACGAAGGATAGCATCAGACTCACGAACAGTTTCCAGTTTTTCTTCAGTGATTTCACCCATGACACGGATAGCAAGACCTGGTCCTGGGAATGGTTGGCGCCATACGATGTGGTCTGGCATACCAAGCTCGGTACCGAGGGCACGAACTTCGTCCTTATAAAGAGTGTTCAATGGTTCGATCAGTTCGAATTGCATGTCTTCTGGAAGACCACCTACGTTGTGATGAGACTTAATAGTTTGAGCTGTATCCGTACCAGACTCGATCACGTCAGTGTAAAGTGTTCCTTGGGCAAGGAATTTCACATCTTTGAGCTTACTTGCTTCGTCATCAAAGACATAAACAAACTCGTTACCGATGATTTTACGTTTTTGCTCAGGATCAGAAACACCTGCAAGTTTATCAAGGAAGCGTTTTGAAGCATCAGCTTTGACGATATTCAAACCAAACTTACCACCAAGCATGTCCATAACTTGATCTGCTTCTCCTTTACGAAGAAGACCGTGGTCTACAAAGATACAGATCAATTGATCGCCGATTGCTTTTTGAAGAAGAACTCCAACAACAGAAGAGTCAACACCACCTGATAGACCGAGAAGAACACGCTTGTCGCCTACAGTTTCGCGGATTTTTTTGATCTGCATATCGATAAAGTTGTCCATTGACCAGTCACCCTTAGCTTTACAGATGTTAAGGGCAAAGTTTCGAAGGATATCATTTCCATATACAGAATGGCGAACTTCTGGGTGGAATTGGATACCATAGATGTTCTTTTCTGGATTTTCAATGGCTGCGTAAGGACAGTCAGCAGAAGTTCCAGTACGAACGAAATCAGCTGGAATCTCTGTAACCGCATCGCCATGGCTCATCAAAACAATCTGTTCTTCAGGAGTCCCTTCAAAGAGGGCAGAAGTGGTATGAGTAAGTGGTGATTGGCCATACTCACGGTTACCAGCATCACCAGCAGGGACAACTTTTCCTCCAAGTTTATGGGTTAAAAGTTGCATACCGTAGCAGATCCCCAAAATTGGAATGCCAAGTTCAAAAATTTCTGGGTCAATATCAAATGAACCATCTTCGTATACAGAGTTTGGTCCACCAGAGAGGATGATCCCTACAGGGTTAATCTCACGAACCTCTGCGGCTGAGATTTTGTGACTTTTTAGCTCTGAAAAAACACCAATCTCACGGATACGGCGTGAAATCAGCTGGTTGTATTGGCTACCATAGTCCAGTACGATGATTTTTTCGACATCTTGCAAATCAGTTGAAATGTTGCTCATCTTTTTCCTTTCTCAAAAGAAATATCTTTTCCAATATTCTATCACAAATAGGGGCGAATTACCAACTAAACAAGGCAAAGTTTGACTTTTTATTAGCAAATACGGTACAATAGAGAAAATAAAGAAAAGAAGTGAAAAAGCATGTTACCAGCTTATATGAAAATCCACGATCAGATCAAAAAGGATATAGATGAGCATCGTTGGAAGATTGGAGAAAGACTTCCGAGTGAACGAGATTTGGCAGAGCTGTTTCAGGTTAGTCGGATGACCTTGCGCCAAGCCATCTCTCTTTTGGTTGAAGAAGGAGTCTTGGAGCGCAGAGTAGGAAGCGGAACCTTTGTCTCTAGTACTCGTGTCCAAGAAAAAATGCGGGGAACGACCAGTTTTACGGAGATCGTCAAATCTCAGGGCAAAGTACCTTCCAGCCAACTTATTTCTTACAGAAGAACCATTCCAAATGAGCAAGAGGTCGCAAAGCTAGGCATTTCACCAACTGAAAATATCATTCGTATGGAACGGGTACGTTATGCTGACCAAGTACCACTGGTCTATGAAGTAGCTTCTATCCCCGAAAAGTTCATCAAAAATTTTAAAAAGGAAGAGATCACCAGTCATTTCTTTCAAACCTTGCAGGAACATGGCTACCGGATTGGCAAATCCCAACAGACCATTTATGCGAGATTGGCTAAGGAAAAAATTGCTCACTATTTAGAAGTCGAAAAGGGGCATGCCATTCTGGCCTTGACACAGGTTTCTTACTTTGAAGATGGAACAGCTTTTGAATATGTAAAGAGTCAATACGTGGGCGAACGCTTTGAATTTTATCTTGAAAATAACTAGTCTAGAAAGGCTAGTTTTTTCTTTTCTTAAAAGATTAGAATTGTCAAAACAATCTGTCTAGACTTGATTTTATCTATTATTTACTATAAAATGGGAAGGAAAAACGTCAAACTTTTATATTGCAAATAGGAGAAAACATGACAAAAACATTAAAACGTCCTGAGGTTTTATCACCTGCAGGGACTTTAGAAAAGCTAAAAGTAGCTGTCCAATATGGTGCGGATGCGGTCTTCATCGGTGGACAGGCCTATGGTCTTCGTAGCCGTGCAGGAAACTTCACCTTTGAACAGATGGAAGAAGGTGTGCAGTTCGCTGCTAAGTATGGTGCCAAGGTCTATGTGGCTGCTAACATGGTTATGCACGAAGGAAACGAAGCTGGTGCTGGAGAATGGTTCCGCAAATTACGTGACATCGGGATTGCGGCAGTTATCGTGTCAGATCCGGCCTTGATTATGATTGCAGCAACTGAAGCACCAGGTCTCGAAATCCACCTTTCCACCCAAGCCAGTGCGACTAACTATGAAACTCTTGAGTTCTGGAAAGAACTGGGCTTGACTCGTGTCGTTTTGGCGCGTGAAGTTTCAATGGAAGAATTGGCAGAGATTCGCAAACGTACGGACGTTGAAATCGAAGCCTTTGTCCATGGAGCTATGTGTATTTCCTACTCAGGACGCTGTACGCTTTCAAACCACATGAGTATGCGTGATGCTAACCGTGGTGGTTGTTCACAGTCTTGTCGTTGGAAATACGACCTTTACGACATGCCATTTGGTCAAGAACGTAAGAGCCTTAAAGGTGAAATCCCAGAAGAATTTTCAATGTCAGCCGTTGACATGTCTATGATTGACCATATTCCAGATATGATCGAAAACGGTGTAGACAGTCTCAAGATTGAAGGACGCATGAAATCTATCCACTACGTTTCAACGGTGACTAACTGTTACAAGGCGGCTGTGGATGCATACCTTGAAAGTCCTGAGAAGTTTGAAGCTATCAAACAAGACTTGGTGGATGAGATGTGGAAGGTTGCCCAGCGTGAATTGGCAACAGGTTTCTACTATGGTACACCGACAGAAAATGAACAGTTGTTTGGTGCACGTCGTAAAATCCCTGAATACAAGTTTGTCGCTGAAGTGGTTTCTTATGATGATGCGACTCAAACGGCAACTATTCGTCAACGAAACGTTATCAACGAAGGTGACCAAGTTGAGTTCTACGGACCAGGTTTCCGTCATTTTGAAACCTATATTGAAGATCTTCATGATTCCAAAGGAAATAAAATCGACCGTGCCCCAAATCCAATGGAACTCTTGACCATTAAGGTTCCACAACCTGTTCAAGCAGGGGACATGGTCCGCACTCTCAAGGAAGGTCTTATCAATCTCTATAAAGAAGATGGAACCAGCGTTACAGTTCGTGCCTAGAGAAGGAAAAGTGAATGAATCAAGCACAAGGTTTGTTAGTTGATGATGAAGGCAGATGTGTTCATTACCATGGCGAAAAGGACATCGTTTCCCTCCAGTGTTATGAGTGTAAAAAATACTATGCTTGTTATCAGTGCCACAATGATATGGAGACACATGTATTTTCGCCCTATCCCTTGGCGCTTACCGAGGATCAACCGATTTTTTGTGGGGCTTGTAAGAGGACAATGACATTTCAAGAATATCAAAAACAGACAGCTTGTCCTTATTGCAACGCTCCATTTAATCCAAGTTGCAAACAACATCATTCCTATTATTTTAAATAAAATGAATTCATCCAAGTTTCAAACTTGGATTTTTTCAATTTGTTTCAGAAAACAGAGTGAAAGCGGGAAAATACTCGCTCTAAAATGAGAAATTTTTCTATATAATAGGATAAAAATTGTAAAAACAGAAATAAATTATCTGAAACGCTTTCAAAGCAAGTAAAAAGTTGACAAATCAAAATTTTAGGACTAAACTAAGTAAGTAAATTTTAAATAAAAGGAGAATTCATCATGAATTTAACATTTTTCGGTCTTTGTCTTGCCTGTATGGGTGTATCCCTTGCAGAAGGTATGTTGATGAACGGTTTGTTCAAATCAGCAGCTCGCCAACCAGACATCATTCCACAATTGCGTAGCTTAATGATCATGGGGATTGCCTTTATTGAAGGAACATTCTTTGTAACTCTCGTATTTTCATTTATCATCAAATAAAGAGAAGTATAAAATGGAAAAGGGAGGATTTTAGATGGAAGAAAGTATCAATCCAACCATCAATATTGGTCCTGTTACCTTTGATTTGACCTTGACAGTATTGACCTTGCTGTCAGTAGTCGTTATTTTTGGTTTTATCTATTGGGCAAGTCGGAATATGACTGTGAAGCCCAAAGGAAAGCAAAATGTACTGGAGTATCTCTATGACTTCGTAGTCGGATTTACAGAACCTAATGTAGGATCACGGTACATGAAAGATTACTCACTCTTTTACTTGTGTTTATTTCTTTTTATGGTTATCGCAAACAATCTTGGTTTGATGGCCAAACTTCAAACTACAGATGGGACAAACCTTTGGACATCGCCAACAGCCAATCTTCAATTTGACTTGGCCATGTCGTTTGGAATTATCCTGATGACCCATATAGAAGGAATTCGTCGCCGTGGTGTTAAAAAGTATCTGAAAGGCTTTGTTACCCCAGGTTTTATGACACCGATGAATCTCCTTGAAGAAGTCACGAATTTCCTATCACTTGCTTTGCGGGTATTCGGAAATATCTTTGCCGGAGAAGTGATGGCTAGTCTGCTCATCACACTTTCTCATCAGGCTCTTTATTGGTATCCAGTCGCATTTGTTACCAATCTAGTCTGGACGGCGTTTTCTGTGTTTATTTCTTGTGTTCAGGCTTATGTATTCACAGTCTTGTCTTCTATGTATCTAGGAAATAAAATTAATGATGAAGAGTAGAAAGGAGTAACTGATGCACGTAACAGTAGGTGAATTAATTGGTAACTTTATTTTAATCGCTGGCTCTTTTATCCTTTTGATTGTCTTGGTTAAGAAATATGCGTGGTCAAACTTGACTAGTGTCTTCGAAGAAAGGGCAAATAAAATTGCTGCTGATATTGATGGAGCTGAACAAGCTCGTCAAAAGGCAGAAACTCTTGCTCAAAAACGTGAAGATGAATTGGCTGGTAGTCGAAACGAAGCCAAAACAATCATTGAAAATGCTAAAGAGACTGCAGAGAAGAGTAAAGCAGATATTCTGGCAGATGCTAAAGTAGAAGCAGGTCGCTTGAAAGAAAAAGCAAACCAAGAAATTGCTCAGAATAAAGCTGAGGCTTTGCAAAGTGTTAAGGGCGAGGTGGCAGATTTGACGGTTAGTCTCGCTGGTAAAATCATCTCAAAAAACCTTGACAGTCATGCTCATAAGGAACTCATTGATCAGTATATCGATCAGCTAGGAGAAGCCTAATGGACAAGAAAACAGCAAAGGTCATTGAAAAATACAGCATACCTTTTGTCCAATTAGTGATTGAAAAAGGAGAAGAGGACCGGATTTTTTCAGACTTGGATCAAATCAAGCAAGTCGCAGAAGAAACGGGCTTACCTTCTTTTTTTAGCTCAGGTGGCAGTTGATGAGTCTGATAAGGAAAAAACAGTTGGTTTCTTTAAAGACTCTGTCTCACCTTTAATGCAAAACTTTATTCAGGTTCTGATTTACAATCACAGAGCAAATCTTTTTTATGATATCATTGTTGATTGTTTGAATCGTCTTGAAAAAGAGACCAATCGTTTTGTAGTCACGATTTCTTCAGCCCATCCTTTAACAGATGAACAGAAGGAACGTCTGCTCCCATTGATAGAGAAAAAAATGTCTCTGAAAGTGCGGAGTATCAAAGAACAAATTGATGAAGAACTTATTGGTGGTTTTGTCATTTTTGCTAATCACAAGACAATTGATGTGAGTATTAAACAGCAACTTCGAGTTGTTAAAGAAAATTTGAAATAGAAAGTGGTGTTCTTTTGGCAATTAACGCACAAGAAATCAGCGCTTTAATTAAGCAACAAATTGAAAATTTCAAACCCAATTTTGATGTGTCTGAAACAGGTGTTGTAACCTATATCGGGGACGGTATCGCGCGTGCTCACGGTCTTGAAAATGCCATGAGTGGAGAGTTGTTGATTTTTGAAAACGGCTCTTATGGTATGGCTCAAAACTTGGAGTCTACAGACGTTGGGATTATCATCCTTGGAGACTTTACAGATATTCGTGAAGGTGATACCATTCGCCGTACAGGTAAAATTATGGAAGTACCTGTGGGGGACAGCCTAATCGGACGTGTTGTCGACCCACTTGGTCGTCCAGTTGATGGTCTTGGGGACATCCATACTGATAAAACTCGTCCAGTAGAAGCGCCAGCTCCTGGTGTTATGCAACGGAAGTCTGTATCAGAACCCTTGCAAACAGGTTTGAAAGCTATTGACGCCCTTGTACCGATTGGTCGTGGTCAACGGGAGTTGATTATCGGTGACCGTCAGACAGGGAAAACAACTATTGCGATTGATACAATCTTGAACCAAAAAGGCCAAGATATGATCTGTATCTATGTAGCGATTGGACAAAAAGAGTCAACTGTTCGTACGCAAGTTGAAACACTTCGTCAGTACGGTGCCTTGGACTACACAATCGTTGTGACAGCCTCTGCTTCACAACCATCTCCATTGCTCTTCCTAGCTCCTTATGCTGGAGTTGCTATGGCAGAAGAGTTTATGTACCAAGGCAAGCATGTTTTGATTGTTTACGATGATCTTTCAAAACAAGCGGTCGCTTATCGTGAGCTTTCCCTCTTGCTTCGTCGTCCACCAGGTCGTGAAGCTTTCCCAGGGGATGTTTTCTACCTTCATAGCCGTTTGCTTGAGCGCTCAGCTAAAGTTTCTGATGAACTTGGTGGTGGATCTATCACAGCCTTACCATTTATCGAGACACAAGCAGGAGATATCTCTGCCTATATCGCAACTAACGTGATTTCAATCACTGACGGACAAATCTTCCTTGGTGATGGTCTCTTCAATGCGGGTATTCGTCCAGCCATCGATGCGGGTTCATCTGTATCTCGTGTAGGTGGTTCCGCTCAAATCAAAGCCATGAAGAAGGTTGCTGGTACACTTCGTATCGACCTTGCTTCATATCGAGAGTTGGAGGCCTTCACTAAATTTGGTTCGGATTTGGATGCAGCTACTCAGGCCAAGTTGAACCGTGGACGTCGTACTGTAGAAGTATTAAAACAACCTGTCCATAAACCACTACCTGTTGAGAAACAAGTAACCATTCTTTACGCTTTGACACATGGATTCTTGGATACGATTCCAGTAGATGATATTGTTCGTTTTGAGGAAGAGTTCCATACTTTCTTTGATGCTCATTATCCAGAGATTTTGGAAACCATTCGTGAAACAAAAGACTTGCCAGAAGAAGCAGTCTTGGATGCTGCGATTACAGAGTTTCTCAATCAATCCAGCTTCCAATAAGAATAGAGGTGTCAGATGGCAGTATCTCTAAATGATATTAAAACAAAAATCGCCTCAACAAAAAATACTAGTCAAATCACTAATGCCATGCAAATGGTATCGGCTGCTAAGCTGGGTCGCTCTGAAGAAGCAGCTCGCAACTTCCAAGTTTACGCTCAGAAAGTTCGTAAGCTTTTAACGGATATTTTGCATGGTAACGGATCTGGTGGTTCTACCAATCCGATGCTCATCAGTCGTCCAGTTAAGAAAACTGGCTATATCGTTATCACTTCAGACCGTGGCTTGGTTGGAGGGTATAATGCTTCCATCCTTAAAGCTGTGATGGAGTTGAAAGAAGAATACCATCCAGATGGTACAGGTTTTGAGATAATCTGCATCGGCGGTATGGGAGCTGATTTCTTTAAGGCTCGTGGAATTCAGCCAATCTATGAACTACGCGGTTTGGCAGATCAACCTAGTTTCGATGAAGTTCGTAAAATCATTTCAAAAACGATTGAAATGTATCAAAATGAACTTTTTGATGAACTCTATGTCTGTTACAACCATCATGTCAATACTCTCACAAGTCAAATGCGTGTGGAACAAATGTTGCCGATCGTTGATTTAGATCCAAATGAAGCAGATGAAGAGTATAGCTTGACCTTTGAGTTGGAAACGAGTCGTGACGAGATTTTGGAGCAATTATTGCCACAGTTTGCAGAAAGTATGATATACGGAGCTATCATCGATGCCAAGACAGCTGAAAACGCGGCCGGCATG
>NZ_KQ969551.1:495837-496901 GCF_001578945.1 Streptococcus oralis | reverse complement strand
CGTGTCTTCAACGTTTTGGGAGATACCATTGACTTGGATGCTCCTTTCGCTGAAGACGCTGAGCGTCAGCCAATTCATAAAAAAGCTCCAACTTTTGATGAATTGTCTACCTCATCTGAAATCTTGGAAACAGGGATCAAGGTTATCGACCTTCTTGCCCCTTACCTAAAAGGTGGGAAAGTTGGACTCTTTGGTGGTGCCGGAGTTGGTAAAACTGTCTTGATCCAAGAATTGATTCACAATATTGCCCAAGAACACGGTGGTATTTCAGTATTTACTGGTGTTGGGGAACGTACTCGTGAAGGGAACGACCTTTACTGGGAAATGAAAGAATCAGGCGTTATCGAGAAAACAGCCATGGTATTTGGTCAGATGAATGAGCCACCAGGAGCACGTATGCGTGTTGCCCTTACTGGTTTGACAATCGCCGAATACTTCCGTGATGTAGAAGGCCAAGATGTGCTTCTTTTCATTGACAATATCTTCCGTTTCACTCAGGCTGGTTCAGAAGTATCTGCCCTTTTGGGTCGTATGCCTTCAGCCGTTGGTTACCAACCAACACTTGCTACGGAAATGGGTCAATTGCAAGAGCGTATCACATCAACTAAGAAGGGTTCTGTAACCTCTATCCAGGCTATCTACGTGCCTGCGGATGACTATACTGACCCTGCGCCAGCAACAGCATTCGCTCACTTGGATTCAACAACAAACTTGGAACGTAAGTTGGTACAGTTGGGTATCTACCCAGCCGTTGACCCTCTGGCTTCAAGCTCTCGTGCCTTGGCGCCTGAGATTGTTGGAGAGGAGCACTATGCAGTTGCTGCTGAAGTCAAACGTGTCCTTCAACGTTATCATGAATTGCAAGATATCATTGCTATCCTTGGTATGGATGAACTCTCTGATGAAGAAAAGACCTTGGTTGCCCGTGCTCGTCGGATCCAGTTCTTCTTGTCACAAAACTTTAACGTGGCAGAGCAGTTCACAGGTCAACCTGGTTCTTATGTACCAGTAGCGGAAACAGTTCGTGGCTTTAAGGAAATCCTTGAAGGAAAACATGACCAGTT
>NZ_KQ969551.1:493474-494564 GCF_001578945.1 Streptococcus oralis | reverse complement strand
AATAAGAAATCTTTGATCAGGTGTCAAATCAAAATCACGTGGTGTTTTACCGTAACTAGGAACAATCTCTAATAATACCAAACTTCCATCTGCTAGGATACTATAAACAGCGATGGAGTCATGGCCACGATTAGAAGCGTAGAGATATTTTCCGTCTTTAGACAGACGAATAGCGGCTGTACCGTTAAATCCATCGTAACCTTCTGGAAGCGTTGAAATGACTTGCATACGTTCAAATTGGCCAACACCATCGTAAATTAAGACTTCTATTGTACTGTTGAGTTCGCAGATGAGGTAAGCGATTTTATAGTGGTTATGGAAAACGATATGGCGTGAGCCTGCTCCTGGCTGGCTGTGATAGGTATAGAGCTTAGATAATTTCCCTTCTTGATCAAGGTCATAAGTGATGACTTGGTCAGTACCCAAATCACAGGTCACTAGATAGTGGTCTGGTGTTAAGTCTGTAAAGTGAACGTGAGGAGATGCTTGATTTTCATGTGGACCTTGGCCGCTGTGTTGATCCACATCACTAAGTAGGAGACTACCATCTTCCTGGCGTTTATAAACGAGAACCTGACCTTTGTGGTAGTTTGCTGCATAGACCAAATCACGCTTTTCATCAATAGCAACATAACAGTGGGGAGCTCCTTCTTCCACGACATGATTTAATAAAGTACCGTCAGTTTGATAGGCTGCAATGCCCCCCTTATTGTCTTGACTACCAACGGTGTATAGATGTTGGTGCTGGTCAAAAGCAAGGTAGGTCGGACTTGGTTCAGCAGCAAAGAGTTCAAGATTTGCAAGCTGGCCTGTTTCTGTATTAAAATCTGCCTTGTAAATCCCTTTAGATAAGCGACGAGTGTAAGTTCCAAAATAAACAGTTTCTTTCATGTCCATACCTCTTAATAATGATAAATTTATTATACCACAAAATGACAGTTCCGAAGTATCAGATTCATTAGACTTCCTGCGAAACAAAATATGGTAAACTAGATACATGAATTACGAATCCAGCCAATCCCTTTCTAATACCCGCTTTAAGCGCCTAGTTGGTGTTGAGAGAACAAGGTTTAACAAGATGATAAATATC
>NZ_KQ969551.1:492072-492925 GCF_001578945.1 Streptococcus oralis | reverse complement strand
AATTTTTTCAACCACTTATCGTAATCGTAAGAAACGGTTTGGTCTGCGTATGAATCTTATTGCTGGTATTATTAATTTTGAAACTAAATTATGATTTCGCAGGAAAGTCTATTGTACATTCAAGATATAAAAGAGGCTCCGGAGGGTCTCTTCCATCAATTAGCGCATTGTTACAAATTCTTCTGAAGCGGTTGGGTGAATAGCCACTGTAGCATCAAAGTCCGCCTTGGTTGCTCCCATCTTGATAGCAACAGCGAATCCTTGAATCATCTCATCCACTCCGTAACCAAGTCCGTGAAGTCCAACAACTTTTTCGTCAGCACCGGCGGTGATGAGTTTGAAGCGAGATTCTTGACGATGGTTTGTAACGGCTGAGTACATAGATGCAAAGCTTGACTTGTAGACTTTGATGTTATCTTGGCCGTATTCTTTGATAGCTTGATCCTCGGTTAAACCAACCGTTCCGATTGCTGGGTGGGAGAAGACAACAGTAGGGATAGTCGTGTAATCCATCTTGGCATTTGTTTTCCCGTTGAAGAGGCGTTCAGATAAGGTGCGTCCTGCCTTGATGGCTACTGGGGTTAGTTCTTTCTCGCCAGTAACGTCTCCAAGAGCATAGATGCCATCTACAACTGTATTTTGGTATTCATCCACTTGGATAAATCCACGTTGGTTGAGTGTAACGCCAGCCTTTTCTAACTCAAGACCGTCTACATTTGGACGGCGGCCGGTAGCCCAGATAACTTGGTTAGCGGTGTGACTAGAACCGTCTTCGAAATGAATTGTAATGCCTTGCTCTGTTTCTTCGAGCTTGACGGGTACCTTATGCGTGTGCAAAGGTAGACCTGTTTTT
>NZ_KQ969551.1:489689-491901 GCF_001578945.1 Streptococcus oralis | reverse complement strand
AAGGGACGATCGCGACGGACAAACAAATCAGTTTTTACTCCCAGTGCATGGAGAACACCTGCTAATTCAACGGCGATATAGCCAGCCCCAAGAATCGCAACGGATTCAGGAAGTTTCTCCCAAGCAAAGACATCGTCTGAGCTACCACCAAGTTCAGCTCCAGGAATAGTCGGGATGCTTGGACGAGCGCCAGTCGCAATCACGATATGCTTGGCACGAATCAATTCACCATTAACGCTGACTGTGTGGGAATCAACGAAATGAGCACGACCTTCAATCAAATCAACACCGTTGCGCTTGAAACTTCCATCATAAGACGAGCGGGCACGATCGATGTAGGCTTCACGATTTTGACGAAGTTTTGCGAAATCAAATTGAACATCTGAACTTGTAAAACCATAGTCAGGGCCGTAGTGGTGGAAGCTTTCAGCGATTTGCGCTCCATACCACATGATTTTTTTAGGGACACAACCGATGTTGACACAAGTTCCGCCTAATTTTTTCTCTTCTATAACAGCTGCTTTAGCACCGTGTTCGCCAGCGCGGTTCATAGTGGCAATGCCGCCGCTTCCCCCACCGATGGCGATGATATCATATTCTCTCATGGAAAACTCCTCCTGTTTTGATAGTCATATTTTATCGTTTTTGCTTTTTGAATGCAAAAATCTGCTACGCTCCAAAGAAATAACAGAAATTTCTTGCTAAATATAGAAATAAAGTGTATGATGTTACTAGTACAATTCTGCATGATGCAGATTGTACTAGTAACAAGGTATGTTTCCTGAACTGTTCTTTTTTCTCTCTGAACAGTCATTGTTTAGAGTAGGTAAATTTGCTATAATGGTCTTTATATGGAAAATAAAATAGGAGTTTTATGATGAAGGGGAATAAGAAAACTAAAAAATGGCAACTATACACAGCTATTGGGGCTGCAAGTGTTATTATAATCGGTGCGACAGGTATCTTGCTATTTCGACAGCCCTCTCAGGCTACCGGTAAGGATGACATTTCGCATCTCGTAGCAGCAAAGGAAGGAACGGTTGCCTCCTCAGTGCTTTTATCTGGTACTGTCACCGCAAAAAATGAACAATATGTTTATTTGGATGCAAGTAAGGGTGAGGTGGATGAAATCTTGGTTTCTGTCGGAGACAAGGTTGACAAAGGACAAGCGCTCGTAAAATACAACAGCACAGAAGCGCAATCTGCTTATGATGCGGCTAACCGAGCCATAGCCAAGGCTGATCGTCGTATCAATGACTTAAAGGAATCGCGAAATAACACTCTAGCCGATTCGGAAGAATACGATGATGGAGCACAGGGAACTTCCATCTCTTCTATTGATTCTCAGATTAGTGATGCTCGTGATAGTCGTGCTGATGCAGAGGCACAACTCAAAAAGGCGCAGGCTCAATTAGACGCAACAAAGGTTCTAAGTACGCTAGAAGGTACAGTTGTAGAGGTTAATCACAATGTATCTAAATCCACAGCTGCTACAAATCAAGTGATGGTTCATGTAGTAAGTAACGACAATCTTCAAGTCAAGGGAGAACTTTCTGAGTACAATCTTGCCAATCTTTCTGTTGACCAAGAAGTGACCTTCTCTTCTAAAGTTTACCAAGATAAAACTTGGACAGGGAAGATTAGCTATATTTCAGCTTACCCTAAAAATAGTGGAGAAGGAACGAATGCTATAACTGGGGGGGATAATGGTTCTAAATATCCTTATACGATTGAAGTAACGAGTGAGATTGGTGATTTAAGACCAGGTTTCACCGTTAGTGTTGAGGTTAAAAGTGACAAGAAATCAATCCTCGTACCCTTAACCAGTGTCATTACCGAAGACGGGAAAAACTATGTTTGGGTTGTTGACGAAGAGAATAAGGCTAAGAAGGTTGAAGTTAGCCTAGGAAATGCTGACGCAGAAAACCAAGAAATCACGTCTGGTTTGACAGACGGAACCAAAGTCATCAGTAATCCAACGACTTCCTTGGAAGAAGGAAAAGAGGTGAAGGCTGATGAAACAACTAATTAGTCTAAAAAACATCTGCCGGAGCTATCGAAATGGTGAACAGGAACTGCAGGTCTTGAAAAATATTAACTTGGAGATTGGCGAAGGGGAATTTGTTGCCATTATGGGACCATCTGGCTCGGGTAAATCTACTCTGATGAATACCATCGGAATGCTGGACACCCCAACTAGCGGCGAATACTA
>NZ_KQ969551.1:487522-489207 GCF_001578945.1 Streptococcus oralis | reverse complement strand
GGCGAATACTATCTAGAAGGTCAAGAAGTGGCCCGTCTAGGTGAAAAGCAGTTGGCACAGGTACGTAACCAACAAATTGGTTTTGTCTTTCAACAGTTCTTTCTTTTGTCAAAGATGGATGCCGTTCAAAATGTTGAGTTGCCCTTGATTTATGCAGGAGTTCCAGCTACCCAACGTCGCAAGTTGGCAGAGGAATATCTGAGTAAAGTAGAGTTGACTGATCGTATTCATCACCTTCCTTCGGAGTTGTCTGGCGGTCAAAAACAACGGGTGGCCATTGCGCGTGCTCTTGTTAACGATCCCTCAATCATCCTAGCTGATGAACCGACAGGTGCCTTGGATACGAAAACAGGAAGTCAAATCATGGAACTCTTGGTTGAGTTAAATGAAGAAGGCAAGACCATTATTATGGTAACGCACGAGCCCGAAATTGCAGCCTATGCAAAACGCCAAATTGTAATCCGTGATGGAGTTATTTCATCTGATAGCGCTCGTTTGGAAGGAAAGGAGAACTAAGATGCAAAATCTGAAATTTGCCTTTTCATCTATTATGGCACACAAGATGCGCTCCTTTTTGACCATGATTGGCATTATCATCGGAGTATCTTCAGTAGTTGTCATCATGGCTTTAGGGGACTCTATGTCTCGTCAGGTCAATAAAAATATGACAAAATCTCAGAAAAATATTCAGGTATTTTTCTCACCAATTAAAAGTAAGGACGGTTCCTTTACACAAAAGCAATCTGCACTGACACTATCTGGTAAAGAAGAAGATGTTCACGTAGAACCACCTAAAACACAGGAATCGTGGGTTAAGGAAGCTGCCAAACTAAAAGGCGTAGATGGCTATTATGTGACTAATAGTACAAATGTTACTTTGACCTATAAGGATAAAAAGGTAGAGAGAGCAAGTCTGACAGGTGGAAATATTACTTATATGTCTGCTGTAGAAAATAAAATTATTGCAGGCAGGGATCTGAGAGAACAAGACTACCGAGATTTTGCAAGTGTGATTTTGCTAGATGAAGAACTCGCTAAAAGTCTTTTTGACTCGCCTCAGGCAGCCCTCAATCAAATCATTTCAGCCAATGGATATAGCTATCGCGTGATTGGGGTTTACTCTAGCCCTGCTGTTAAAAGTGCTAAGATGTTTGGTGTAGGTGGTCTGCCGATTACAACCAATGCTTCTGTAGCAGCTAATTTTAATGTAGAAGAAATTTCTAATATCGTCTTTCGTGTGAATGATACGAGTCTAACTCCGACCTTGGGGCCAGAACTCGCACGTAAGATGACAGAAATTGCAGGAGTACAGCAGGGAGAATATCAGGTTGTAGACGAAACTGCCGCTTTTGAAGAAGTTCAGCAAATCTTTGGTTTTATGACCGCTATTATCAGTGCTATCGCAGGAATCTCTCTCTTTGTGGGAGGGACTGGAGTTATGAATATCATGCTGGTTTCTGTAACGGAGCGTACTCGTGAGATTGGTCTTCGTAAAGCATTGGGAGCCACACGGGCTAATATCTTGGTACAGTTTTTGATTGAGTCCATGATTTTGACCTTGCTAGGTGGAGTCATCGGCCTAATAAGTGCAGCGGGCTTGACCACGCTAGCAGGTGCTTTGTTAAAAAATATGATGGAAGGAATAGAAATTGGTGTCTCGCTACCGATCGCTCTCTTTAGCCTGG
>NZ_KQ969551.1:486066-487267 GCF_001578945.1 Streptococcus oralis | reverse complement strand
ACCAGCCAATAAAGCGTCTAAGCTTGATCCGATTGAAGCCCTTCGTTATGAATAAGATATAGAACAGAAAAAACAAGATGGACATTTGTCTGTCTTGTTTTTGTATGGATTTTCCTATCGAAAATCACTAAAAATATGATATAATGAAGTGTTAGAAAAACAGGTTTCATTTGCCTGGAAAGGAAAAATTATGTCTGAAAAGAATTTTTATATTACAACGCCGATTTACTATCCATCTGGTAAACTTCATATCGGTTCTGCCTACACAACCATCGCCTGTGATGTCCTAGCTCGTTACAAACGTCTCATGGGTTACGATGTCTTTTATTTGACAGGTCTTGACGAGCATGGGCAGAAAATCCAGCAAAAAGCTGAAGAAGCTGGCATCACACCTCAAGCTTATGTTGATGGGATGGCGGTTGGCGTCAAAGAACTCTGGAAATTATTAGATATCTCATATGATAAATTCATCCGTACAACTGATGAATACCATGAAAAAGTAGTAGCACAGGTCTTTGAACGCTTGCTTGCTCAGGATGATATTTACTTGGGTGAATATTCTGGCTGGTATTCGGTTTCGGATGAAGAATTCTTTACAGAAAGCCAGCTTGCGGAGGTTTTCCGTGATGAAGCTGGGAATGTGACGGGCGGTATCGCTCCATCAGGCCACGAGGTTGAATGGGTTTCTGAGGAATCTTATTTCCTTCGCCTCAGCAAATACCAAGACCGTTTGGTAGAATTCTTCAAATCACATCCTGACTTCATCACTCCAGATGGTCGTCTTAATGAAATGTTACGTAACTTTATCGAGCCAGGTTTGGAAGACTTAGCGGTTTCTCGTACAACCTTTACCTGGGGTGTGCCAGTCCCATCAAATCCAAAACACGTTGTCTACGTTTGGATTGATGCCCTTCTTAACTATGCGACTGCTCTTGGTTACGGTCAAGACGATCATGCTAACTATGATAAATTCTGGAATGGAACGGTCTTCCACATGGTCGGAAAAGACATCCTTCGTTTCCACTCCATCTACTGGCCAATCCTTCTCATGATGTTGGATATGAAGTTGCCTGAACGTTTGATTGCCCATGGTTGGTTCGTCATGAAAGACGGCAAGATGTCTAAGTCTAAAGGGAATGTCGTTTACCCTGAAATGCTAGTAGAACGTTATGGACTTGACCCACTCCGTTACTACCTCATG
>NZ_KQ969551.1:484970-485897 GCF_001578945.1 Streptococcus oralis | reverse complement strand
CAATCGCTGATTACCATACACACATGGATGCAGTTGACTACCCACGTGCTTTAGAAGCAGTCTGGACACTTATCTCTCGTACTAACAAATACATTGATGAGACAGCTCCATGGGTCTTGGCTAAGGATGAAGTACTTCGTGATCAATTGGCAAGTGTTATGAGTCACTTGGCAGCTAGTCTTCGCGTCGTAGCTCACATGATTGAGCCATTTATGATGGAAACTAGTCGTGCTGTATTGGCACAACTTGGTCTAGCAGAAGTTTCTAGTCTAGAAAACTTGAGCTTGGCTGATTTCCCTGCAGGTGTGACTGTTGTTGCCAAAGGAACACCAATCTTCCCACGTCTCGATATGGAAGAAGAAATCGCCTATATTAAGGAACAAATGGAAGGCAACAAACCAGCAGTCGAAAAAGAATGGAATCCAGATGAAGTCGAGCTCAAACTGAACAAGGATGAAATTAAGTTTGACGACTTTGATAAGGTGGAAATCCGTGTCGCAGAAGTCAAAGAAGTTTCTAAAGTAGAAGGCTCTGATAAGTTGCTTCAATTCCGCTTGGATGCTGGTGATGGTGAAGATCGTCAAATCCTCTCAGGAATTGCTAAATACTATCCAAATGAACAAGAATTGGTCGGCAAGAAGGTTCAAATCGTTGCCAACCTCAAACCTCGCAAGATGATGAAAAAATATGTCAGCCAAGGAATGATCCTCTCAGCTGAACATGATGGTCAATTAACACTTCTCACAGTTGATTCAGCTGTACCAAACGGAAGTGTGATTGGGTAAAAGCAAAAAGCCAACGTTAGGCACGTTGGTTTTTCTTGTTGTTTGCGGTCTTTTCTAAGAAGTGATCCATTTCTTTTTGCGACCGGAGGACAATTACTTTCTCTGGATAGGTTTCTTGAACCCGTTGATAGCGTTCTTTAGC
>NZ_KQ969551.1:480955-484950 GCF_001578945.1 Streptococcus oralis | reverse complement strand
CCTGACCTTGCCTCGGTATGCGAGATATCGTTTAAAGGCTCGAAAGAGACAAGTCCATGGTGAAAAGTTGAGAAAGATGATTTGGTCAGCTTCCAGTATTCTTTCTTTATAGCAACACCAAGAGTAGTTGCCGTCGATGACCCAAGTTTCATGCTTTGTGAGAAAGTTTTTCATCTCGGTCAACATCCATTCGCGGTCACTGTCTTGCCAACCAGGTTGAAACTGAAGTATGTCCATATGTAGTTTTGGGATAGAGTAGTAGTGAGATAACTTTTCTGCCAGAGTTGACTTGCCGGCTCCAGAATATCCGATGATTGCTATTTTCATTTTCTTCCTTTTCTGATTAGAGGACAAAAAAACAGCCTCTATGGACTGTTTCTTATTTAGCAAGTTTAGCTGAAAGACGAGCTTTATCGCGGCTTGCTTTGTTTTTATGAATCAAACCTTTAGTTTCTGCTTTGTCGATAGCTGAGCTAGCAGCACGGAAAAGTTCTTCAGAAGGGTTTGCTTCGAAAGCTTTGATAGCAGTACGCATAGCTGATTTTTGAGCTGAGTTTTTTTCGTTTTGTTTAACGTTCAATTCAGCGCGTTTGATAGCTGATTTAATGTTTGCCAATGTTCTTACCTCCATATTTACTAACTATACCATTATATATGAAAACTTAGGTTTTGACAAGGGGAAATTATTTTTTTAGGTAAATTTCATCGATTTCATGGTTTTTAGTCTTGTGGAGAATAACCTCGGCACGATTCCTTGTCGGTTCGATATAGTTTTGTAGATTTGTGAGATTAATACTGGTCCAAACCTGATGTGCAAAAGCTTCTACTTCTCCTATTGGCATTTGAGTAAAACGATAGTAGTAGCTTTCGGGATCGTTTTGAGCTAGGCTCAGCATTTTCAAGAAACGGTCAAGATACCAACTCTCGATGTCATCTACTGCAGCATCAACATAGATAGAAAAGTCAAAGAAGTCAGTGATATAGAGACGCTCGTTTTGTGGATTTTGAAAGACATTAATCCCCTCGACAATCACAAAGTCAGCAGCTTTGACCCGTTGTTTTTCCCCAGGAACGATGTCGTAGACTTCATGAGAATAGACAGGAATATCCACATCTTGACCATTTTTAATCCGATCCAAGAAGTTTAGGAGTGCTTCCATATTATAGCTTTCAGGAAATCCCTTGCGATTTAAAATCCCTTGCTCAATCAAGCTCTGGTTGGGATAGAGAAAGCCGTCAGTTGTTACCAACTCAACCGTAGCATCTGTAAGCGTACGGGACAGTAGGATTTGAAGTAGGCGACTGGTTGTGGATTTTCCAACAGCAACACTCCCAGAAACCCCAATGATAAAAGGTCGGGATTTGCTTTCCTGTTGGAGGAAAATTCCTTTGGAAAAGGCCAAATCATCCTTGGTACGCTTGTAAATCTGGATGAGATGGGCTAGGGGAAGATAGACATTGGTAACATCCTGTAGACTAATCTGGTCATTGAAACTCTTGATGGATTCTAACTCTTCCTCTGTCAAGGGAGGGGTTGTTTTGCGATGCAATGATTGCCAAGTCTGGCGACTGATTTTTTCAAAATGTAAAAATTCGTTGGTCATTTGTTTTCCCCTAGATATTTTGTTTATCATACCATAAAAAGCTAAAAAAATAAAGCGGTTTCTTGATAGTAATAAGTAAATGTCCTATAATAGAGGTAGATGGAGGTTGAATAATTTAATGATGAGATAGGGAATTGTTTCTGAAGACTTATCAGTTATTAAAAGTGGGCTTTTTTAGTTCGCAACTTATAGGAGGTGTGTCATGAAAATCTTAAAAAGTTATATATTGGAACTCTGTTTTATTTTAAGTTTTGCACTACCTTTTATAAAAGGAGTCAATGCGGATAATGGTAAACGCTTTGTAGAAACCTATTACGGTTTTACCTTCTTAATGGATCATCTCCTTGTAACAGTTATCTTTATCTGTTCACTCTTGATTACTTGGCTAGTAAAAAAGCAGTGGACGAAATGGCTTGCTGCTGGTAGTTATCTATTTTTGATTTTGTGGATTGTTACAGAAGGATATCTATTCCGTATGTCACTAGAAGATTTGATACGACTTTGGACAAGTTTGGAAATTCTGACACAAACTTATCAGTTGGGTTTTTATCTAAACATCATATTGGGAATCCTGTTGATAATAAAGTATTTTAAGGTTAAGAAATAGTAATAAAAATGTGCCTGATTACAGACGATCTGTTTTTTCCTGACAATGATAATTTGTAGTTCCTGATAGATTGTAATGTATTTCTAATAATTGAAAGAGATTGAAGAAAAGGTTTTTTGACTAGGATTCTTCAGTCTTTTTCATTTGATCATCACTTTGTAAACGATTTACAATTTAAGCCAAATTATGGTAAAATAGTTTTATGAGTAAAATGTATTATGCAGAGAATCCTGATGCTGCTCACGACATTCATGAGTTGAGAGTGGAGTTGTTGGGAGAAAATATGACCTTTTTAACAGATGCGGGTGTTTTTAGCAAGAAAATGGTTGACTTTGGGAGTCAACTTTTATTGAAGTGTTTGGAGGTTAACAAAGGAGAAACGGTCCTTGATGTAGGCTGTGGATACGGGCCATTGGGTTTGTCATTGGTCAAGGCTTATGGAGTTCAGGCAACCATGGTCGATATCAATAATCGTGCCTTGGACTTAGCGCGACAAAATGCTGAACGAAATAAAGTAGAAGCGACGATTTTTCAGTCTAATATCTATGAACAAGTTGAAGGGGAATTTGACCATGTTATTTCCAATCCGCCCATTCGAGCTGGTAAACAAGTTGTTCATGAGATTATCGAAAAGAGCAGAGAATTTTTGAAAGACAGAGGAGATTTAACCATCGTCATTCAGAAAAAGCAAGGAGCTCCAAGTGCTAAAAGTAAGATGGAAGACGTTTTTGGAAATTGTGAGATTATCAAGAAAGATAAAGGCTATTATATCTTGAGGAGTGTGAAAGAATGAGAGCAGTTGATGTAATTCAAAAGAAACGAGATGGTCAAGAACTGACTGCAGCTGAAATCAAATGGTTGGTTGAAGGCTATGTGGCTGGAACGGTTCCAGACTATCAGATGTCAGCTTTTGCTATGGCTGTTTATTTTAAAGGAATGACCACACGTGAGATTTCTGACTTGACGATGAATATGGTCAAGACAGGTCAGGAGTTTGATTTGTCAGCTATTGAGGGGGTTAAAGTTGATAAGCATTCGACTGGTGGTGTGGGTGATAAGGTGACCTTAATTTTAGCTCCTTTAGTAGCAAGTTTTGGCGTTCCCGTAGCTAAAATGAGTGGTCGTGGTCTCGGCCATACTGGTGGGACAATTGATAAATTGGAGTCCATTAAGGGCTATCAAGTTGAGCGTAGTCAAGAAGATTTTATTCGTCAGGTACAGGACATTGGTGTATCTGTCATTGGGCAGTCCGATCAGCTGGTTAAAGCAGACAAGCTTCTCTATGCCCTCCGTGATGTGACAGCAACTGTCGACACGATTCCTTTGATTGCAAGCTCCGTGATGAGCAAGAAGATCGCCGCAGGAGCGGATGCCATCTTGCTAGACGTAACGGTCGGTGAGGGTGCCTTCATGAAGACTGTTGATGAGGCGCGTGAATTGGCTCAAACCATGGTAGAACT
The DNA here is from genome assembly GCF_001578945.1 of Streptococcus oralis. Taxonomy (GTDB): domain Bacteria; phylum Bacillota; class Bacilli; order Lactobacillales; family Streptococcaceae; genus Streptococcus; species Streptococcus oralis_Q. The sequence continues at coordinate 481,279 of NZ_KQ969551.1, read as the reverse complement.
TGGTAAGGCAGTTGGTCGAAAGACGGTAGCAGTCATTACCGATATGAGCCAACCCTTGGGAAGAGCCATTGGCAATCGTCTCGAAATCCTTGAGGCAATCGAGATTCTCCAAGGAAAAGGCCGAGAAGATATTAGTCACTTTATCTGCGAGTTAGCTCAGATTATGCTTGGCTTGGCAAATGTTGATAAGACGGTCGAAGAAATCCGTCAACACCTGGAAAATGGCCAAGCACTGGCTAAGTTTGAAGAAATGGTAGCAGCACAAGGCGGTGATTTAGAAGATCTCTATCGCCCAGTCAAAGTTGACCATGTGGTGGAAATTCC
>NZ_KQ969551.1:478549-479827 GCF_001578945.1 Streptococcus oralis | reverse complement strand
TGTGACCAACTAATCCATACTTGCAACATCGTTGCACATCTTATTTAGGAGGTTCAGTAATGAACAAGAAACAATGGCTAGGCCTTGGTCTAGTTGCAGTAGCAGCAGTTGGACTTGCTGCATGTGGTAACCGCTCTTCTCGTAACGCAGCTTCATCTTCTGATGTGAAGACAAAAGCAGCGATTGTCACTGATACTGGTGGTGTCGATGATAAATCATTCAACCAATCAGCTTGGGAAGGTTTGCAAGCTTGGGGTAAAGAACACAACCTCTCTAAAGATAACGGTTACACTTACTTCCAATCAACAAGTGAAGCAGACTATGCGAACCACTTGCAACAAGCAGCAGGAAGCTATAATTTGATCTTTGGTGTTGGTTTTGCCCTTAAAAATGCAGTTGAAGAGGCAGCAAAAGAACACACTGACTTGAACTATGTCTTGATCGATGACGTCATCAAAAATCAAAAGAACGTTGCAAGTGCTACTTTTGCAGATAACGAAGCGGGTTATCTTGCAGGTGTTGCTGCCGCAAAAACAACTAAAACAAAACAAGTTGGTTTTGTAGGTGGTATGGAATCCGAAGTTATCTCACGTTTTGAAGCTGGTTTCAAAGCAGGTGTTGCTTCAGTAGATTCTTCTATCAAGGTACAAGTTGACTACGCTGGTTCATTTGGTGATGCTGCTAAAGGTAAAACAATTGCAGCAGCACAATACGCAGCTGGTGCAGATATTGTTTATCAAGTAGCTGGTGGTACAGGAGCAGGTGTTTTTGCAGAAGCAAAATCTTTGAATGAAAGCCGTCCTGAAAATGAAAAAGTTTGGGTTATCGGTGTTGACCGTGACCAAGAGGCGGAAGGTAAATATACTTCTAAAGATGGTAAGGAATCAAACTTTGTTCTTGCTTCTACATTGAAACAAGTTGGTACAACTGTAAAAGATATTGCCAACAAAACAGAAAAAGGTGAATTCCCTGGTGGACAAGTTATCGTCTACTCATTGAAAGATAAAGGAGTTGACTTGGTAACGACAAATCTTTCTGAAGAAGGGAAAAAAGCTGTCGAAGATGCAAAAGCTAAAATCCTTGACGGAAGTGTAAAAGTTCCTGAAAAATAATGAATAAAAGTCATTTCTTAGGAAGCGGCCATCGGTCGCTTCTTTAAGAATTGAGACAATTTTTGTCTCAATAGAGCTTGTTAATGTGATTAGCAGGTTTTATTGAAATAAAATAAACCTCTGAAAGGAAGAGCATATGGCACACGAAAATGTCATTGAGATGCGG
>NZ_KQ969551.1:475547-477949 GCF_001578945.1 Streptococcus oralis | reverse complement strand
TCCCCTTCTAAAGCCGCTAGTCTTGGAATTGGGATGGTTCACCAACATTTTATGTTGGTCGAAGCTTTTACAGTAGCTGAGAATATCATTTTGGGGAGTGAAATCACTAAAAATGGTATGCTAGATATAGCCGAAGCTACTAGAGAAATCAGGGCTCTTTCTGAACGTTATGGTTTGGCAGTGGATCCTGCTGCTAAGGTGGCGGACATTTCCGTTGGTGCCCAACAACGTGTAGAAATTTTGAAAACACTTTACCGTGGTGCTGATATCCTTATCTTTGACGAACCTACAGCTGTATTGACTCCTTCAGAGATTGACGAGTTGATGGCTATCATGAAAAACCTTGTCAAAGAAGGAAAATCCATTATTTTGATTACCCATAAACTGGATGAGATTCGAGCAGTTTCTGACCGAGTTACAGTTATCCGTCGTGGGAAATCAATTGAAACTGTAGAAATCGCAGGGGCAACCAATGCTGATTTGGCAGAAATGATGGTTGGACGTTCTGTTTCCTTTAAAACAGAGAAACAAGCCTCTCAACCAAAAGAAGTGGTCTTGTCAATCAAAGATTTGGTGGTCAATGAAAACCGCGGTGTACCAGCAGTAAAAAATCTATCCTTGGATGTTCGTGCTGGTGAAATTGTCGGTATTGCAGGTATTGATGGCAATGGTCAATCTGAACTCATTCAAGCCATTACAGGTCTTCGTAAGGTTGAGTCTGGTAGTATTGAATTAAAAGGAAATTCAATTGTAGGCTTGCACCCACGTCAGATTACAGAGTTGAGTGTTGGGCACGTTCCAGAAGACCGTCACCGTGATGGTTTGATTTTGGAAATGATGATTTCTGAAAATATTGCCCTTCAAACCTACTACAAAGAACCACATAGTAAAAATGGAATTTTGAACTATTCAAATATTACTTCGTATGCTAAAAAGCTAATGGAAGAATTTGATGTCCGTGCGGCAAGCGAATTTGTTCCAGCAGCAGCTCTTTCAGGAGGAAATCAACAAAAAGCGATTATTGCTCGTGAGATTGATCGTGATCCTGAACTCCTTATCGTCAGCCAGCCAACTCGTGGTTTGGACGTTGGTGCCATTGAGTACATTCACAAACGCTTGATTGAAGAACGTGATAACGGGAAAGCTGTGCTTGTTGTCAGCTTTGAATTGGATGAGATTTTAAATGTCTCAGACCGAATTGCTGTTATTCATGATGGTAAGATTCAAGGTATTGTGTCTCCAGAAACGACTAACAAACAAGAACTTGGTATCTTGATGGCAGGAGGAAACTTGGGAAAGGAGAAGAGTGATGTCTAAAAAATTACAACAAATTTCGGTTCCCTTGATTTCCGTATTCTTAGGAATCTTGCTCGGAGCCATCGTCATGTGGATCTTCGGATATGATGCTATCTGGGGCTATGAGGAGTTGTTCTATACAGCTTTTGGTAGCCTCCGTGGGATTGGAGAAATTTTCCGTGCCATGGGTCCTCTTATCTTGATTGGTCTGGGGTTTGCAGTTGCTAGCCGTGCAGGTTTCTTTAACGTTGGACTTCCTGGTCAGGCACTAGCAGGTTGGATTCTTAGTGGTTGGTTTGCCTTGTCAAATCCAGATATGTCACGTCTCGTTTTGATTCCATTAACAGTAATCATTGCTCTGATTGCGGGGGGAATTGTTGGTGCGATTCCAGGTATTCTTAGAGCCTATTTGGGTACATCAGAGGTTATCGTGACCATCATGATGAACTATATTGTATTGTATGTGGGAAATGCCTTTATTCATGCCTTTCCTAAAGATATTATGCAAAGTACAGACTCAACGATTCGTGTTAGTGCCAATGCTACATACCAGACACCATGGTTATCGGAGTTGACTGGAAATTCCCGTATGAATATCGGAATCTTCTTTGCAATCATTGCTGTTGGGGTGATTTGGTTCTTGCTCAAGAAAACGACTCTCGGTTTTGAAATTCGTGCAGTTGGGCTCAATCCCCATGCCTCAGAGTACGCTGGTATTTCAGCAAAACGTACAATCATTCTATCAATGATTATCTCTGGTGCTTTGGCTGGTCTTGGTGGAGCGGTCGAAGGACTTGGAACCTTCCAAAACGTTTACGTTCAAGGTTCATCATTAGCTATCGGATTTAACGGGATGGCAGTTAGTTTGCTTGCTGGAAACTCACCAATTGGAATTCTCTTTGCAGCCTTCTTATTTGGAGTTTTGCAAGTAGGAGCACCGGGTATGAACGCTGCGCAAGTTCCGTCTGAGCTTGTCAGCATTGTAACAGCGTCCATTATCTTCTTTGTCAGCGTTCACTACATTATCGAGCGCTTTGTCAAACCTAAAAAACAAGTTAAAGGAGGTAAGTAAGGATGTCTATTACAACATTACTCACCCTCTTGGT
>NZ_KQ969551.1:470982-473528 GCF_001578945.1 Streptococcus oralis | reverse complement strand
GGTGTTTCCAGAACCGTGTTCGCGCAGATTTGTTTGAAAGAAGATTTGTCCAATCCAAAGACCAGACGGAATCGAACCCAGCAGATAAGCTAAAATTAATAATACAAATGTCATCATAGACCTATTATACCATGAAATGGTATAGAAAGTCAGAGAATATCCTGTGAAATTGTGACGGCTGAAAGGGAAAAGCTTTGCAAAATCGCTAGAAAACCTGTAAAATAGAAAAGATGAACAAATAGGAGGTTCCTTGTGTCAAAAAAGGAAATCAATATTAATAACTACAATGATGATGCCATTCAGGTGCTAGAAGGGTTGGATGCGGTTCGTAAACGTCCGGGGATGTATATCGGATCGACCGACGGTGCTGGTCTCCACCATCTAGTTTGGGAAATAGTGGACAATGCAGTCGATGAAGCCTTGTCTGGCTTTGGTGATCGCATTGATGTGACCATCAATAAAGACGGCAGTTTAACCGTTCAAGACCATGGCCGTGGGATGCCGACCGGGATGCACACCACGGGAATTCCAACCGTAGAGGTTATCTTTACCATTCTTCACGCCGGAGGAAAATTCGGTCAAGGGGGTTATAAGACATCTGGAGGTCTCCACGGAGTCGGTTCTTCTGTTGTTAATGCCCTTTCTAGTTGGCTAGAAGTAGAAATCACCCGTGACGGTGCAGTCTACAAGCAACGTTTTGAAAATGGTGGAAAACCTGCCACGACTTTGAAGAAAATTGGTACAGCACCCAAGTCTAAAACAGGTACCAAGGTTACCTTCATGCCTGACGCAACGATTTTTTCTACGACTGATTTCAAGTACAATACCATTTCAGAACGACTCAATGAGTCAGCCTTCCTCTTGAAAAATGTGACCTTGTCTCTGACAGACAAACGAACAGATGAAGCAATCGAGTTCCACTATGAAAATGGGGTTCAGGACTTTGTATCCTATCTGAACGAAGACAAGGAAACCTTGACACCAGTTCTGTACTTTGAAGGCGAAGACAATGGTTTCCAAGTGGAAGTTGCCCTCCAGTACAATGATGGATTTTCAGATAACATTCTGTCCTTTGTCAATAACGTTCGTACTAAAGATGGTGGAACACATGAGACAGGACTCAAGTCTGCCATTACTAAGGTCATGAACGATTATGCGCGTAAGACGGGACTTCTCAAGGAAAAAGATAAAAACCTTGAAGGTTCAGATTATCGTGAGGGACTAGCAGCTGTTCTTTCTATCCTAGTTCCGGAAGAACACTTGCAGTTTGAAGGACAGACAAAGGATAAACTGGGGAGTCCACTAGCTCGTCCGGTTGTGGATGGAATTGTGGCTGATAAGTTGACCTTCTTCCTAATGGAGAATGGGGAACTGGCTTCAAATCTCATCAGAAAGGCTATCAAGGCGCGTGATGCTCGTGAGGCGGCTCGCAAAGCGCGTGATGAGAGCCGAAATGGTAAGAAAAATAAGAAAGACAAGGGCTTGTTGTCTGGAAAATTGACCCCAGCCCAGTCTAAGAATCCTGCTAAGAATGAACTCTATCTGGTCGAGGGAGACTCTGCCGGCGGTTCTGCCAAGCAAGGCCGTGACCGCAAGTTCCAGGCTATTCTACCTCTACGTGGTAAGGTTATCAATACAGCTAAGGCCAAGATGGCAGATATCCTCAAAAATGAAGAAATCAACACCATGATTTATACCATCGGTGCGGGTGTGGGAGCAGACTTCTCCATTGAAGATGCCAACTATGACAAGATCATTATCATGACCGATGCGGATACTGATGGTGCCCATATCCAGACCTTGCTCTTGACATTTTTCTACCGCTACATGCGTCCGCTAGTCGAGGCAGGACATGTCTATATCGCCCTTCCGCCTCTTTACAAGATGTCCAAAGGTAAAGGCAAGAAAGAAGAAGTGGCCTATGCTTGGACGGACGGAGAACTAGAAGAACTTCGCAAGCAGTTCGGTAAAGGTGCTACCCTCCAACGCTACAAAGGTCTTGGTGAGATGAATGCAGACCAGCTCTGGGAAACAACCATGAATCCAGAAACCCGCACTCTTATCCGTGTCACAATCGAAGACCTAGCACGCGCTGAACGCCGTGTCAATGTCCTCATGGGAGACAAGGTTGAACCACGCCGCAAGTGGATTGAAGATAATGTCAAGTTCACGCTGGAAGAGAGTGGGGCGTTTTAAGTATTTTAACGAGGAAACAATATTGAAAGTTATAGAATTATTTGCAGGTGCTGGTGGCCTCGCACTTGGAATAGAAAAAGCTGGCTTTGAAGCTATTGGGCTTATTGAATTTGATAAAGCTGCTACTGAAACATTAAAATATAATAGACCTAAGTGGAATGTGATTCATGATGATATTGCTAATATTTCTTCTTTAAATTTAGAGGAATATTTCAATATAAAAAAGGGAGAGTTGGATTTATTAAGCGGAGGTGCTCCGTGTCAGTCATTTTCATATGCTGGAAATCGACTAGGTCTCGAAGACGCTCGAGGAACATTATTTTATCACTATGCTGTCTTTCTAGATAAGC
>NZ_KQ969551.1:469356-470900 GCF_001578945.1 Streptococcus oralis | reverse complement strand
CTTTTAGAACCATTATGGAAATTTTTGAAGCAGAGGGATATACTGTTCAATGGAAGGTGTTAAATGCTTGGGATTATGGAGTGGCTCAAAAGCGTGAGCGCATGATTATGGTTGGTACTAGAAATGATTTAGCAGATAAAATTTCATTTGAATATCCAATGCCACATGACTATAAACCCGTGTTGAGAGATATTTTACTAGATTGTCCTCTAAGTGAAGGGATTCAATATTCGGAGTACAAAAAACAGATTTTTGAACTCGTACCACCAGGAGGATATTGGCGAGATATCCCTGAAGATATTGCTAAAGAGTATATGAAATCTACATGGGATATGGGCGGAGGGAGAACTGGAATACTACGTCGAATGAGTCTAGATGAACCCTCATTAACAGTGTTGACTTCGCCTACTCAGAAACAAACGGAACGTTGTCATCCATTAGAAGCTCGCCCTTTTACAGTTCGTGAAAATGCTCGTATTCAAAGTTTTCCTGATGACTGGGTATTTCGAGGAAGTGTAGGAAATCAATATAAGCAAGTAGGAAACGCTGTACCAGTTAATTTGGCTTATGAAGTTGGAAGAAAAATAAAAGAAAGTTTGGAACAAATATGATTTGGGATTTAGCTTTTATTAGTGAAGAAGATTTTTCTAAACATGTCCAAGATACTATTTCAAAGTATGGTGACAAATTGAAATCATTTGACCTCAAGAGATTTAATAAGAATATTGTTGATCCTATCAAATTGATTTTTGATAAGGCCGTTTATCGTAGTTCATGGGACGAAATTATTAGCAACGAAATTTTTCGTCAGCGTGATAAGTCAAACAATAACGATATCGGTTATTTTCATCAAATTATTTTTAAATATATGAAAAATTGCCGTGTCCCTGATAATGGAAAAGAGGGTGGTTGGGATGTCATATATGAAAATCCGGAAGGGATTTATTTACCCGATGGTTCTTGTGTAAGCCGAATTTATGTTGAAATGAAAAATAAACATAATACTATGAATTCTGCATCATCAGGTAAAACGTTTATCAAGATGCAAAATCAGTTATTGAAAGATGATGATTGTGCTTGTTTCTTGGTTGAAGCTATTTCAAAGCAATCTCAAAATATTAAATGGGAGCCTAAAGTTGATGGCGAGAAGATGGGACACAAATTTATCCGTCGAGTCAGTCTCGATCAATTTTACGCTCTGGTAACTGGTGAGGAAGATGCGTTTTATAAGATGTGTATGACTTTACCATCAATAGTTGAAAAAGCGGTTGAAGAGATGGGAACCGAGATTGTTCCAAATGATACAGTTTTTGAAGAAATTATTTTGAAAGCTGAGGGAAATATTGAAGATGATGCTGATTTAGCAGTAGCAAGAGCGATATATCTTCTAGGGTTCTCAACTTACTTAGGATTTAAGAAAAGATAATCTTAGTACTTCTCATCTTTTTTGGGGTAGACTATTCTGATTGTCAGATAAGTATTCCCTAAAAAGGACAAATTGTTTTTTACCACGTGAGCTTATTCCCAAAATGGATAAGTTAAAT
>NZ_KQ969551.1:467892-468838 GCF_001578945.1 Streptococcus oralis | reverse complement strand
ATTTCTCATTTTCCTTAAAAAGGAAAGTATTAAATTTTACTAGGGATAATATTCCTAAAAATAATCATTTTGATGATAACGATACATATTTAAAAACGAAAGAAGGTAATATATGAAACAGATGTATGGTGTAACAGGTTTACAAATAAAATCTCTTGATGCTAACGAATTCTTCCAACTTCTATCTGCGAGCAAGGACGAGTTGGGGGCTTTTACAAAAGCCAATAAGTCTGAGCAGGTTTATGCAACGAAGCTTGGGGATATGGAAAAACTTCTTGAGACCTTGCAAGCTGGTTTGCACCGTTCCAAGGCCAGTCAAACGGTGGCTAGTCTGGAAGCCTCTGATCGTGAGCGTGATGATGCGCTTTCTACCTTGACCAGTTTGGTCAAGGCCTTCTCTCGTGTCAAAGAGGCAAGTAGCAAGGAAGCTTACGACAAACTCAGCAAACTTTTCAAACATTATGCTGGGCTAACGAATATGAGCTACGAAAAAGAGACGGAAGCTATTAACCATTTTCTCAAGGAACTAAAAGATACTGACTACCAAACTGCCCTTTCAACCCTGCATTTGACAACTCATGTAGAAACCTTGACAAAGGCGCAGGCTCAGTTTGAAAAAGCCTATAAGGAGCGCTTGGCTGAGCAAAAAGGAAAGGCACCTAGTCAAAACAAGGAAGTCCGTGCGAAACTACAAGAAATCTATGACTTCCTTGTGGATTTTACTGCCATCAACGCCTATGCTTATCCAGATAAAAAGCAGTATGCCGATCTCCGTGACCATCTCAACGCTATCCGTAGTCGCTATAAAAAATTAACACCAAAGAAAAGCAAGCAAGAAGCAGCAGGCGAGGAAAAGTAGGATTCTTCTAAAGAAGCCCTCACAGATAGACGAAGGCTTGGAGTATAAAGCGAAGTTTTGAAGTTCTAAAAGAATAGAAATGGGAAG
>NZ_KQ969551.1:465262-467639 GCF_001578945.1 Streptococcus oralis | reverse complement strand
AGAAATGGGAAGAAAGATGGTATTGGAAAATAAACTAGGCATTACAAACTCAGCCCAGTTGGCAGATGCCGAAGAAAAACTGACAAAAAAACAAGCCGCCCTTCTTTTTCAGACAGGAGCTTTATTTGAAATGGAAGTTGGCACCTTTGCAGGGCTGTCCGCTATTCACTATTATCTCTTTTCAGGCATCTATGGTTTCGCTGGAAAGATCCGCGATGTCAATATTGCAAAGGATAACTTCCAATTTGCCCCCCGTATTTTTTTAGAGCAATCCTTGCAGTATATTGACAAACTTCCTCATGACAATTTTGATGAGGTGGTTGATAAGTATGCGGATATGAATATTGCCCATCCTTTCCGCGAAGGAAATGGACGCACAATGAGGATTTGGCTAGATTGTATGCTTCGTGAGAAGCTGGACAAAGTGGTAGATTGGAACGCCATTGACAAAGATGAATACCTTAATGCCATGAAGCGTAGTGCAGTTTCTACTGGAGAACTCAAGTATCTCCTCCTCAATAACCTGACGGATGACCTCACTCAGACTAGTTTCTTTAAGGGTGTGGATGCTTCATATTATTACGAAGGGTACAACCTTTACCAGACAGGGGAGTTATAGTATAGAAATTATTCACAAAAAGAAGAAGCAGACAACGAGTATCCGAGAAAACGAGAAGGTATTGATATGAGAACAGAAACAGAAATGCTTGATGCGATTATACAGACTGCTAAATTTTTACAAGTCGAGGCTGTCGCCATGTCTGGTTCACGAACGGATACAAAAGCGCCAAAAGATGAGTTTCAAGACTATGATGTGGTCTACATTGTAGATGATTTGGATGATCTGACGAGTGACCTTGCTTGGCTGAACCAGTTTGGCAAACGTATAATCGAGCAGCATGTCTTGCTTGGTCACCGTCGCCTCTATCTCATGCTCTTTGAAGATGGCAATCGGCATCGATTTGACCCTTTGTCCCAAAGAACACATCAAAGAGTGGGTGGATAGCGAGGCAGGATTCACCGTTTTAGAAGATGAGAAGAGATTATTTGAACCCTACTTTCCAAGTCCTCAACGTTACTGGACAAATCCAGCTAGAGCGATTGAGTTTGAAAAAGCCTGCAATGAATTTTGGTGGGTGTCAGCCTACGTAGTCAAAGAAATCTGTCGCAAGCAAGCCATCTATGCCACTGACCATCTCTATAGTATTTGTCAACAAGAAGTCCTGAAGGTCTTGGCTTGGCAGGTATCCAGTGATAGGGGAAGAGTTGATATTGGCAAGAACTACAAGTACCTCTTTCAGTATTTGCCTGCTGAGAAAGAGAAAGAATTCTCAAATCTGCTTGATTTCGCAAGTTTGGATAAAATCACTCAGTCTTTATTTGCTACCATGGAACTTTTCCACCAAGAAGCTCAAATCCTTGCTCAAAAGATGGGATTTGACTATGATATGGAAGTAGCTGAGAAGATGATTGAGTATGCTGAGGAGAGAGTGAAGAAGTTTGGGAATAACTAGAAAAATGAAAAGGTGAGAGGAGAAGACTCATGATTGAAAAAGTGGAACGCCTCATTACAGAGATTAATCGTATTCATCTAGAATATTCTAAAGATTATTTTGAAACGGGTAAGGTGGAGAAAATCAATCTCAAGCATACCTTTTCAAAAGTTCCGACGAAAGCGATTTTGGCCTACCGTCTGAATTTACATGAGTCAATTAATGACTATCTGATGAAAGCGGATGTCCAAGATATTGCCTATGTTTATCGTGTCAAAACTTCTGAGTCTATTTTAGATAAAATTACACGTTTTTCTGAGCGTCAAGAGGGCTATCCTGTGAATTCCATTCTTAATGATATTTTTGGTGCTCGTATGATTTTAAGTTCCAAAGAGATAGCTCAAGTCATGGAGAAATTAGATGATTGGCAAGAGATGTACGGACTAAAAAACTGGTATTTACGTGATAAAGATGGCTATGTCGGTATTCATATCTATTTTAAAAACAAAAGTAATTTTTACTACCCATGGGAACTTCAACTTTGGGATAAAAAAGATGTAGATAGCAATATCGCCAGTCATATCAAGTATAAACGAGGATTTGTGGAGTAGATATCTAAAGTGGAAATGATGATACAGGAATTGGGTGAAACTCACTTACCATATATTTTTTTCTTTTTCCATAATAATCTACTCTCCATTTTTTGAAAGGAGTTGAACACGCCTATATGTCTAACATTCAAAACATGTCCCTGGAGGACATTATGGGAGAGCGCTTTGGTCGCTACTCCAAGTACATTATTCAAGACCGAGCTTTGCCAGATATTCGTGATGGATTGAAGCCGGTTCAGCGCCGTATTCTTTATTCGATGAATAAGGATGGCA
>NZ_KQ969551.1:463421-465087 GCF_001578945.1 Streptococcus oralis | reverse complement strand
CGTATTCTTTATTCGATGAATAAGGATGGCAATACTTTTGACAAGAGCTACCGCAAGTCAGCCAAGTCTGTTGGGAACATCATGGGGAATTTCCACCCACACGGTGACAGTTCCATCTATGATGCCATGGTCCGTATGTCTCAGGACTGGAAAAATCGTGAGATTTTGGTCGAAATGCACGGGAACAACGGTTCTATGGACGGAGATCCGCCTGCGGCGATGCGTTATACCGAGGCTCGTTTGTCTGAGATTGCAGGCTACCTTCTTCAGGATATCGAGAAAAAGACAGTTCCCTTTGCTTGGAACTTTGACGATACTGAGAAAGAGCCAACAGTTTTGCCAGCAGCCTTTCCAAACCTCTTGGTGAATGGATCGACTGGTATTTCTGCTGGATATGCCACAGACATTCCACCGCATAATTTGGCTGAGGTTATTGATGCCACGGTTTACATGATTGACCACCCAACAGCCAAGGTTGATAAGCTGATGGAATTCTTGCCTGGGCCTGATTTCCCTACAGGAGCCATCATCCAAGGGCGTGATGAAATCAAGAAGGCCTATGAAACCGGGAAAGGGCGCGTGGTTGTTCGTTCTAAGACGGAGATTGAAAAGCTAAAAGGTGGTAAGGAACAAATCGTTATCACTGAGATTCCTTATGAAATCAATAAGGCTAATCTCGTCAAGAAAATCGATGATGTTCGTGTCAATAACAAGGTGGCTGGTATTGCTGAGGTTCGTGATGAGTCTGACCGTGACGGTCTTCGCATTGCTATCGAACTCAAGAAAGACGCGAATACCGAGCTCGTACTCAACTATCTCTTCAAATATACTGACTTGCAAATCAACTATAACTTTAACATGGTGGCGATTGACAATTTCACACCTCGTCAGGTTGGGATTGTTCCAATCTTATCTAGCTATATCGCCCACCGTCGTGAAGTGATTTTGGCACGCTCACGCTTTGACAAGGAAAAGGCTGAGAAACGTCTTCACATCGTTGAAGGTTTAATTCGCGTGATTTCGATTTTGGACGAAGTCATTGCCCTTATCCGTGCCTCTGAGAACAAGGCAGATGCCAAAGAAAACCTCAAGGTAAGCTATGATTTTACCGAGGAGCAGGCGGAGGCTATTGTCACCTTGCAACTCTATCGTTTGACCAATACAGACGTGGTGGTTTTGCAGGAAGAAGAAGCAGAACTTCGTGAAAAGATTGCCATGCTTGCGGCGATCATCGGTGATGAACGTACCATGTATAATCTAATGAAGAAAGAACTCCGTGAGGTCAAGAAGAAATTTGCGACTCCGCGTTTGAGTACTTTAGAAGATACTGCGAAAGCGATTGAGATTGATACAGCTAGTTTGATTGCCGAGGAAGATACCTATGTCAGCGTGACCAAGGCAGGCTATATCAAGCGTACTAGCCCACGTTCCTTTGCGGCATCCACTCTGGAAGAAATCGGCAAACGTGATGATGATCGTTTGATCTTTGTACAAGCTGCCAAGACAACGCAACATCTCTTGATGTTCACAACTCTTGGAAATGTCATTTATCGTCCAATTCATGAATTAGCAGATATTCGTTGGAAGGATATCGGAGAGCATCTAAGCCAAACCATTACAAACTTTGAAACCAACGAAGAAATCCTTTATGTGGAAGTAGTGGAAC
>NZ_KQ969551.1:461102-463336 GCF_001578945.1 Streptococcus oralis | reverse complement strand
AAATTAAGCGTGTAGAACGTAAAGAATTCTCTCCATGGCGGACCTACAAGTCTAAATCTGTCAAGTATGCTAAGCTCAAAGACGAGACAGACCAGATTATAGCGGTGGCTCCAATTAAACTGGATGGTGTACTCTTGATTAGCCAAAACGGTTACGCCCTTCGTTTCAATATCGAAGAGGTTCCTGTTGTCGGTGCCAAGGCTGCAGGTGTCAAGGCTATAAACCTCAAAGAAGATGATGTCCTCCAATCGGCCTTTATCTGTAACACCTCATCCTTCTACCTCTTGACTCAGCGTGGAAGCTTGAAACGTGTTTCTATTGACGAAATTCCAGCAACCAGCCGTGCCAAACGAGGACTACAAGTCTTGCGTGAGTTAAAAAATAAACCACATCGAGTATTCTTGGCTGGAGTAGTTGCAGAGCAAGGTTTCGTTGGTGATCTTTTTAGTACAGAAGTAGAGGAAAACGACCAAACACTGCTTGTCCAATCCAACAAGGGAACAATCTATGAGAGTCGATTGCAAGACCTCAACTTGTCAGAACGTACTAGCAATGGAAGTTTTATTTCTGACACCATTTCAGATGAGGAAGTTTTCGATGCTTACCTAAAAGAAGTCTTTAAAGAGGATAAAGCGAGTTCATAAAGAAATCAGTCCAGAGGGCTGATTTTTTTGTTGAAAAAATTTTCAGAAAATTACAAATAATACTTGAAATTTCACTAGAAAAGTGTAGAATAGAACACATAGTTTGAATAGTATAAAGGAGAAACACATGACAGTTGCAATTGATTGGGAAAATCTTGGATTTTCTTATATGAAATTACCTTATCGTTATATCGCTCATTATAAAAATGGTCAATGGGATCAAGGAGAATTGACAGAGGATGCAACCTTGCATATTTCAGAGTCTTCTCCAAGTCTCCACTATGGACAGCAAGCATTTGAGGGATTGAAAGCCTATCGTACCAAGGATGGCAGTGTTCAACTGTTCCGTCCTGACGAAAATGCCAATCGTCTGCAACGTACTTGTGACCGTCTTTTGATGCCACAAGTTCCGACAGAAATGTTTGTAGAAGCTTGTAAAGCAGTTGTGCGTGCCAATGAAGAATACGTCCCACCATATGGAACAGGTGGAACCCTTTATCTTCGTCCACTTTTGATTGGTGTTGGGGATATTATCGGGGTTAAACCAGCAGAAGAGTATATTTTCACCATCTTTGCTATGCCAGTTGGAAATTACTTTAAAGGTGGATTGGTTCCAACTAATTTCTTGATTCAGGATGAATACGACCGTGCCGCTCCAAATGGTACGGGTGCGGCTAAGGTAGGTGGGAACTATGCTGCTAGTCTCCTCCCAGGTAAAATGGCCAAGTCACGCAACTTTTCTGACGTTATCTACCTAGACCCATCTACACATACAAAGATTGAAGAAGTCGGATCAGCCAACTTCTTTGGAATCACGGCAGATAATGAATTCGTTACACCATTAAGTCCGTCAATCTTGCCATCCATTACCAAGTACTCTTTGCTTTACTTGGCAGAACACCGCTTGGGCTTGACTCCGATTGAAGGCGATGTTCCAATCGATAATCTGGATCGTTTTGTAGAGGCAGGTGCTTGTGGTACGGCAGCGGTTATTTCGCCAATTGGAGGTATCCAACATGGCGATGATTTCCATGTTTTCTATAGTGAAACAGAAGTAGGGCCTGTTACACGAAAACTCTATGATGAATTGACCGGTATCCAATTTGGTGATGTGGAAGCACCAGAGGGATGGATTGTCAAAGTGGACTAAACGACACGAAGTAAAGTGAAACTCCATATCAGTTGTAATGGCTGAAATGGAGTTTTTTCTTGCTAGTTTGAGCATTTTCCTGTACAATAGAAAAAGTGAAAAGAGGTAAAGTATGAGTAAAAAAGATAAGAAAATTGAAATCCAATTAACTGATGCAAAAGTGACTGTTGGAAAAGACAGTTATGAAGGTTACGTTTTGACAATCGGGAAAAAGGTCATTGGTGAAATTGCCGAATTAGATAGCCAATTTGCCATCATAAAGAATGGAAATGTCGATAGTTTTTATAAAAAACTTGAAAAAGCTGTGGAAATTTTGATTGAAAACTATAATTTAGCAAAATAATACTTGTTTTATTGAAAATTTCATGATATAATAGTCTTCGTTAGGCGTTGGAGAGATAGCGAAGAGGCTAAACGCGGCGGACTGTAAATCCGCTCCT
>NZ_KQ969551.1:459074-461082 GCF_001578945.1 Streptococcus oralis | reverse complement strand
CTTAGGTAATAAATTCAAGATAAAAAGAAAAATATCTTAGGGTATTTTATTTTTATATTGAAAGACGTGAACGATATAGACATGTCCTTGCGGGTGCTTAGGAAAAAAATTATAAGTATGTCAAGTTTTGGAAAAGACTTGATTGTTGGAGGATTTTTTAGATGAACGAATTTGAAGATTTGCTAAATAGCGTTAGCCAAGTTGAGCCTGGTGATGTTGTTAGTGCTGAAGTATTGACAGTTGATGCGACTCAAGCTAACGTTGCAATCTCTGGAACTGGTGTTGAAGGTGTCTTGACTCTTCGCGAATTGACAAACGATCGCGATGCAGATATCAATGACTTTGTGAAAGTAGGAGAAGTATTGGATGTTCTTGTACTTCGTCAAGTAGTTGGTAAAGATACTGATACAGTTACATACCTTGTATCTAAAAAACGTCTTGAAGCTCGCAAAGCATGGGACAAACTTGTAGGACGCGAAGAAGAAGTTGTTACTGTTAAAGGAACTCGTGCCGTTAAAGGTGGACTTTCAGTAGAATTTGAAGGTGTTCGTGGATTCATCCCAGCTTCAATGTTGGATACTCGTTTCGTACGTAACACTGAGCGTTTCGTAGGTCAAGAATTTGATGCTAAAATCAAAGAAGTTGATCCTAAAGAAAACCGCTTCATCCTTTCACGTCGTGAAGTTGTTGAAGCAGCTACTGCAGCAGCTCGTGCTGAAGTATTCGGTAAATTGGCTGTTGGTGATGTAGTAACTGGTAAAGTTGCTCGTATCACTAGCTTTGGTGCTTTCATCGACCTTGGTGGTGTTGATGGATTGGTTCACTTGACTGAATTGTCACACGAACGTAACGTATCACCTAAATCAGTTGTAACTGTTGGTGAAGAAATTGAAGTGAAGATCCTTGATCTTAACGAAGAAGAAGGACGCGTATCGCTTTCACTTAAAGCAACAACACCTGGACCATGGGATGGCGTTGAGCAAAAATTGGCTAAAGGTGATGTAGTAGAAGGAACAGTTAAACGTTTGACTGACTTTGGTGCATTTGTTGAAGTATTGCCTGGTATCGATGGACTTGTTCACGTATCACAAATTTCACACAAACGTATTGAAAATCCAAAAGAAGCTCTTACTGTTGGTCAAGAAGTTACTGTTAAAGTCCTTGATGTTAACGCTGATGCAGAACGTGTATCACTTTCTATCAAAGCTCTTGAAGAACGTCCAGCTCAAGAGGAAGGACAAAAAGAAGAAAAACGTGCTGCTCGTCCACGTCGTCCAAAACGTCAAGAAAAACGTGATTTCGAACTTCCAGAAACACAAACAGGATTCTCAATGGCTGACTTGTTCGGTGATATCGAACTTTAATCAAATTGATAATCACAAAATCCTTTGTTTAAAACAAGGGATTTTTCTTTTGTCTCTTTCTCATTTTTGATATAATAGTTTTATGTTAGATTCAGAAAAACAATCACGTTATCAACTGTTGAATGAGGAACTCTCTTATTTACTAGAGGGTGAGAGCAATGTTCTTGCTAATCTTTCGAATGCTAGTGCCCTCCTAAAATCTCGCTTTCCGAATACTGTATTTGCAGGGTTTTATCTGTTTGATGGTAGCGAGTTGGTTTTAGGGCCTTTTCAGGGTGGTGTTTCTTGTATTCGCATTCCGCTTGGAAAAGGCGTTTGTGGAGAAGCTGCTGAGTTTCAAGAGACTGTTTTAGTTGGCGATGTGAGCACCTATCCAAACTACATTTCTTGTGATAGTATGGCCAAGAGTGAAATCGTGGTTCCCATGCTCAAGAATGGGAGATTAGTCGGTGTTTTAGACCTGGATTCATCACTTATTGATGATTACAATGCCGTTGACCGCGATTACTTGGAACAATTTGTCGCTATTTTGCTTGAGAAGACAGAATGGGACTTTACGATGTTTGAGGAGAAAGCCTAATGTATCAAGCACTTTATCGAAAATATAGAAGCCAAACTTTTTCACAATTGGTCGGACAAGATGT
>NZ_KQ969551.1:456436-458844 GCF_001578945.1 Streptococcus oralis | reverse complement strand
AATTGGTCGGACAAGATGTTGTGGCTAAAACCCTAAAACAAGCGGTCGAGCAGGAAAAGATTAGTCATGCTTATCTTTTCTCAGGCCCTCGTGGAACTGGGAAGACCAGTGTAGCCAAGATTTTTGCCAAGGCTATGAACTGTCCGAACCAAGTGGACGGAGAACCATGTAATCACTGCTATATCTGTCAGGCAGTGACAGAAGGTAGCCTAGAAGATGTTATTGAAATGGATGCGGCTTCAAATAATGGAGTTGATGAAATCCGTGAAATTCGTGACAAATCTACCTATGCACCTAGCTTGGCACGTTATAAGGTCTATATCATAGACGAGGTTCATATGCTGTCTACGGGAGCCTTTAATGCGCTTTTGAAGACTCTTGAGGAGCCAACTCAAAATGTTGTCTTTATCTTGGCGACCACTGAATTGCATAAGATTCCTGCAACCATTTTATCGCGTGTTCAACGTTTTGAGTTCAAATCGATTAAAACTCAAGATATCAAGGAGCATATTTATCATATTCTAGAAAAAGAAAATATCAGTTCTGAACCGGAGGCTGTGGAAATCATTGCCAGACGAGCTGAAGGTGGAATGCGGGATGCCTTGTCTATTCTGGACCAAGCCTTGAGTTTAACACAGGGAAATGAGCTCACGACTGCTATCTCTGAGGAGATTACAGGCACCATTAGTTTATCAGCACTAGATGACTATGTAGCTGCCTTGTCCCAGCAGGATGTCCCAAAAGCGCTTGATTCTTTGAATCTTTTATTTGAGAATGGCAAGAGCATGACTCGTTTTGTAACGGATCTCTTGCAGTATTTGCGTGATTTACTGGTCGTCCAGACGGGTGGCGAAAATACTCATCATAGTCCAGTTTTTATGGACAATCTAGCTTTATCACAGGAAAGCCTCTTTGAAATGATTCGAATAGCGACTGTGAGCTTGGCAGATATGAAAGCAAGCCTGCAACCTAAGATTTATGCTGAGATGATGACCATTCGTTTAGCTGAGATTAAGCCTGAATTTGCTCTTTCAGGAGCTGTAGAAAGTGAAATTTCTACACTGAGACAGGAAGTCGCTCGTCTCAAACAAGAACTTGCCAATGTTGGAACAGCTCCTAAACAAGTGGTGCCAGTCCCTAGCCGTCCAGCCACTTCCAAGACAGTCTATCGAGTAGACCGTAATAAGGTTCAGGCTATCCTACAAGAAGCTGTTGAAAATCCTGAATTGGCACGGCAAAACTTGATTCGCCTTCAGAATGCATGGGGAGAAGTGATCGAAAGCTTAGCTGGTCCTGATAAGGCTCTTCTCGTAGGTTCTCAACCAGTTGCGGCCAACGAACACCATGCTATTTTAGCCTTTGAGTCTAATTTCAATGCTGGGCAAACTATGAAACGGGACAATCTCAACACCATGTTTGGCAACATCCTCAGTCAGGCAGCAGGTTTTTCACCTGAAATCTTAGCCATTTCCCTAGAGGAATGGAAAGAGGTTCGAGCAGCATTTTCAGCTAAAAACAAGTCTTCCCAAACCAATCAAGAGGTAGAAGAAGAGAGTCTGATTCCAGAAGGATTTGAATTTCTGGCTGATAAAGTCATAGTCGAAGAAGACTAAAATTGGATTTCATGGTACAATAATCCTATGAATAGACAACAATTTATCGTGATAGCGCTATTTACAGCTGCTGAGACTTATTTTTTCAATGAAGCTTGGATGACTGACCGCTATTTCATGGCAGCCTTTTGGGCCATTCTTCTTTTTCGAAATTTTAGGTTAAGTTATGTAATGGGGAAAATAGTAGATGCCATTGATCAGCACCTAAACCGCAAGGATTAGTCACTAGCTTCTAAACAAAATCAAAGCCTTTTAGGCTTTTTTTTGTTATACTAGTAGAGTATATTTATGGACCTTTTTTGTGTTTTTTAGAGAAATGTAAGTGATTTCTTTAAGGATAAAGGAAGTAGGCCAGAAAAAGAAAGGAACTATCATGTCAGTATTAGAGATCAAAGATCTTCACGTTGAGATTGAAGGAAAAGAAATTTTGAAAGGGGTCAATCTGACTCTGAAAACAGGAGAAATCGCAGCTATCATGGGACCAAATGGTACTGGTAAATCGACTCTTTCTGCAGCTATCATGGGGAACCCTAACTATGAAGTTACCAAAGGTGAAGTCTTGTTTGATGGCGTAAACATCCTTGAGTTGGAAGTGGACGAGCGTGCGCGTATGGGACTTTTCCTTGCTATGCAATACCCATCTGAAATTCCAGGTATTACCAATGCTGAATTTCTTCGCGCAGCCATGAATGCTGGTAAAGAAGATGATGAAAAGATTTCAGTTCGTGAATTTATCACTAAACTAGACGAGAAAATGGAATTGCTCAACATGAAAGAAGAAATGGCTGAGCGCTA
>NZ_KQ969551.1:453664-455955 GCF_001578945.1 Streptococcus oralis | reverse complement strand
GCTGAGCGCTACCTCAACGAAGGTTTCTCTGGTGGTGAGAAAAAACGTAATGAAATTCTTCAACTCTTGATGTTGGAACCAACTTTCGCCCTTTTGGATGAGATTGACTCAGGTCTTGATATTGACGCTCTTAAAGTCGTATCTAAAGGTGTGAATGCTATGCGTGGTGAAGGCTTTGGTGCTATGATTATCACTCACTACCAACGTCTTTTGAACTATATCACGCCAGATGTGGTACACGTGATGATGGAAGGGCGTGTTGTCCTTTCTGGTGGTCCAGAATTGGCTGCGCGTTTGGAGCGTGAAGGATACGCAAAACTAGCTGAAGAACTTGGCTACGACTACAAGGAAGAATTGTAATTCCCTCGTATCTTTTAGGAGAAGTAAATGACTAAAGAAACTATTAAACTTTTTTCAGAAATGCACGCTGAACCAAGCTGGTTGGCTGACCTCCGTCAAAAAGCTTTTGATAAGATTGAGAGTTTGGAATTACCAGTTATTGAGCGTGTCAAATTTCACCGTTGGAATCTGGGGAATGGAACCATCACAGAAAGTGAACCTTCAGCAAATGTTCCTGACTTCATGACTTTAGATAACCACTTGAAGTTGGTGCAAGTAGGAACGCAAACTGTTTTTGAGCAAACTCCAGTTGAGTTAGCTGAACAAGGAGTAGTTTTTACAGACTTTCACTCAGCTTTAGAAGAAATTCCAGAGCTGATCGAGGAATTCTTTATGTCATCAGTTAAGTATGACGATGACAAATTGGCAGCCTACCATACAGCTTACTTTAACAGTGGTGCTGTTCTCTATATTCCAGATAATGTTGAGATTACAGAACCAATTGAAGGTATTTTCTACCAAGACAGTGATAGCGATGTGCCGTTTAATAAGCATATCCTCATCATTGCTGGGAAAAATAGTAAACTCAATTATCTTGAGCGATTAGAGACGCGTGGTGAAGGCAATCAAGCGATTTCTGCTAATATCTCTGTTGAGGTCATTGCGCGCTCTGGTGCCCAAATCAAATTTGCAGCCATTGACCGTTTAGGTGAAAATGTCACTGCTTACATTAGCCGCCGTGGTAAATTAGGTAACGATGCTAGTATCGACTGGGCTATTGGAGTCATGAATGAAGGAAATGTCGTTGCAGACTTTGATAGTGATTTACTTGGAAATGGGAGTCACGCCGATATGAAGGTCGTTGCCCTATCAAGTGGCCGTCAGGTACAAGGGATTGATACCCGAGTAACCAACTATGGCCGCAATTCCATAGGGAATATCCTCCAACATGGGGTTATTTTGGAGAGAGGTACCTTGACCTTTAATGGCATTGGTCATATCATCAAAGGTGCTAAAGGAGCAGATGCGCAACAAGAAAGTCGTGTCTTGATGTTGTCAGACCAGGCTAGAAGTGATGCGAACCCAATTCTTTTGATTGATGAAAATGACGTTACTGCAGGTCATGCGGCCTCTATCGGTCAGGTGGATCCAGAAGATATGTACTATCTCATGAGCCGTGGCTTGGACAAGGCAACTGCAGAGCGTTTGGTTGTTCGCGGTTTCCTTGGATCCGTTATCGTTGAGATTCCAGTCAAGGAAGTTCGTGATGAAATGATTGCAACTGTCGAAGAAAAATTGTCAAAACGCTAAGGGGAAGCCTATGTTAGATGTAGAAGCGATTCGAAAGGATTTTCCAATTTTAGACCAGATTGTCAACGATGAACCTCTGGTCTATCTGGACAATGCTGCGACGACACAAAAACCACTAGCAGTTCTGGAAACGATTAACCGCTATTATGAGCAGGATAATGCCAATGTTCACCGTGGTGTTCATACCTTGGCTGAGCGAGCAACAGCTTCTTATGAAGCTACTCGTGAAACCATTCGTAAGTTTATCAATGCAGGCTCTACAAAGGAAGTTCTCTTTACCAGAGGAACGACAACCAGCCTTAACTGGGTGGCACGCTTCGCTGAGGAGATTTTGACTGAGGGAGATCAAGTTTTGATTTCAGTCATGGAACACCATTCCAATATCATTCCTTGGCAGGAGGCTTGCCGCAAGACTGGGGCAGAGCTTGTCTATGTTTATCTCAAGAACGGAGCTCTGGATATGGATGACTTGCGATCTAAATTGACTGATAAAGTCAAGTTTGTTTCCCTAGCTCACGCCTCAAATGTTCTTGGTGTGGTCAATCCTATCAAGGCAATCACCCAAATGGCCCACCAAGTTGGAGCCATCATGGTAGTGGATGGAGCTCAATCTACGCCTCATATGAAGATTGATGTCCAGG
>NZ_KQ969551.1:452987-453644 GCF_001578945.1 Streptococcus oralis | reverse complement strand
ACTTGGATGTGGACTTCTTTGCCTTTTCGGGTCACAAGATGGCTGGTCCGACTGGTATCGGTGTCCTTTACGGCAAAGAAAAGTATCTGGAACAAATGTCTCCAGTAGAATTTGGCGGCGAGATGATTGATTTCGTCTATGAGCAATCTGCTAGTTGGAAGGAATTGCCTTGGAAATTTGAGGCTGGAACTCCCAATATGGCAGGTGCTATCGGACTTGCTACTGCAGTGGATTACCTAGAAAATATTGGCATGGATGCAATCGAAGCCCATGAACAAGAATTGATTGCATACGTCTTTCCAAAATTGCAGGCAATCGAAGGATTGACTATTTACGGTTCACAGGATTTGGCTCAACGTTCAGGTGTTATTGCCTTTAATCTAGGAGACTTGCATCCGCATGACCTTGCGACAGCTTTGGATTATCAGGGGATTGCCGTTCGAGCGGGACACCACTGTGCTCAACCGCTCATCTCCTATCTGGGAGTATCCTCGACTGCTAGAGCTAGTTTTTATTTTTACAATAGCAAAGAAGAATGTGACCAGTTGGTTACCGCATTGAAGAAGACCAAGGAGTTTTTTGATGGCACTTTCTAAATTGGATAGTCTGTATATGGCAGTTGTGGCGGATCATTCCAAAAATCCCCATCACCATGGT
>NZ_KQ969551.1:450146-451936 GCF_001578945.1 Streptococcus oralis | reverse complement strand
ATCGGAAAGAGCAAGGTTGAGGTTTTAGACTTGGCTCAGATTTTCTCTGAAATGGTTCAAGGAAAAGAAGACGTGCGCCAAGAAGCCTTAGGTGATGCAGCTTTTTTAGCAGGTGTTGCAAAATTTCCCCAACGCATCAAATGTTCCACCTTGGCTTGGAATGCTGTTAAACGAATGATTGAAGAATCTGAGCAAGAGAAGTAAGGAAATTCTATACTTTTCTTGATTTTAATGAGAAAAAGGAGACACATGTCAGAAGAAAGAGTAGAACCAAAACCAATTGATTTAGGTGAGTATAAATTTGGATTTCACGATGATGTAGAGCCCGTTCTATCGACAGGAAAAGGGTTGAACGAGGATGTCATTCGTGAACTATCTGCTGCCAAGGGTGAGCCTGAGTGGATGTTAGAATTCCGTTTGAAGTCTTATGAAACCTTCAAAAAAATGCCGATGCAAACCTGGGGGCCAGACTTATCAGAGATTAACTTTGATGACTTGATCTACTACCAAAAACCGTCGGACAAACCAGCCCGTTCTTGGGATGAAGTTCCTGAAAAAATCAAAGAAACATTTGAACGAATCGGGATTCCGGAAGCTGAGCGTGCCTATCTAGCTGGCGCCTCTGCCCAGTATGAATCAGAAGTGGTTTACCACAATATGAAGGAAGAATTCCAAAAGTTGGGAATTGTCTTTACAGATACAGACTCAGCCTTAAAGGAATACCCAGATCTATTTAAACAGTACTTTGCAAAATTAGTCCCACCAACAGACAATAAATTAGCAGCTCTTAATTCTGCTGTTTGGTCTGGAGGAACCTTTATCTATGTTCCTAAAGGCGTTAAGGTTGATATCCCCCTTCAGACTTATTTCCGGATTAACAATGAAAATTCTGGTCAGTTTGAGCGGACCTTGATTATCGTCGATGAGGGAGCTAGCGTTCACTACGTTGAAGGTTGTACAGCACCGACTTATTCTAGCAACAGCCTCCATGCTGCTATCGTTGAAATCTTTGCCTTGGATGGTGCTTATATGCGCTATACGACCATCCAAAACTGGTCCGATAACGTCTATAACCTAGTAACCAAGCGAGCAAAAGCAACTAAAAATGCGACTGTTGAGTGGATCGATGGAAATCTAGGAGCCAAGGTAACCATGAAATACCCATCTGTTTACCTAGATGGAGAAGGAGCGCGTGGAACTATGCTCTCCATTGCCTTTGCTAACAAGGGGCAACACCAAGATACTGGTGCTAAGATGATTCATAATGCTCCCCATACCAGTTCTTCGATTGTCTCCAAGTCCATCGCTAAAGGCGGAGGAAAAGTGGACTATCGCGGTCAGGTCACCTTTAACAAGGATTCGGCTAAATCGGTCAGCCATATTGAATGTGACACCATTATCATGGATGATATTTCGGCATCCGATACCATTCCTTTTAATGAAATCCATAATTCACAGGTAGCCTTGGAGCACGAAGCAAAGGTTTCCAAGATTTCAGAAGAACAGCTCTATTATCTCATGAGCCGTGGACTTTCAGAAAGCGAAGCGACTGAGATGATCGTCATGGGATTTGTAGAACCCTTCACCAAAGAACTGCCAATGGAATACGCCGTTGAGCTGAACCGCTTGATTAGCTATGAAATGGAGGGTTCTGTTGGGTAAAAATATACAAAATCTGAATAGGATTTTTTCAAAAAAGCAATTATTAAATATTCACAAAAATCTTTTTAGATGACCTAGATTGTCAAATTAAGTTAGACTTCATGTAACTCAAAAAAACTTGGTATGGT
>NZ_KQ969551.1:449167-449791 GCF_001578945.1 Streptococcus oralis | reverse complement strand
TAAGGTGGCTTTTTCTGTCTAGCTTAATTTTACAAATTGGGTGAAATAAACAATCGTAGCAAAGTTGTCACAAATTTTTTCTTTTGTAGTAAAATAATGTTAGTATATTGAGAAAGTAGGTAATTTGTTGGAGTCGATTATATTTCTAGTATCCGTTTTTTTAGCCGGTATCCTGTCCTTCTTTTCACCCTGCATCTTTCCTTTGCTACCTGTCTATGCTGGTATTTTACTGGATGATCAGGGAAATTCGAAAAGCTTTCGCTTTTTTGGAAGAGACGTTGCATGGTCGGGCTTAATTCGGACCTTGTGCTTTATTGCAGGAATCTCCCTCATTTTCTTTATTTTAGGATTTGGAGCTGGATTCCTAGGGCACATGCTCTATGCAGACTGGTTTCGTTATGCTATGGGAATAGTCATTATTCTTTTAGGACTTCACCAGATGGAAATCTTGCATATCAATAAACTGGAGGTTCAAAAGACAGTCACCTTCAAACAATCAAAGTCTAATCACTATCTGTCAGCCTTTTTACTTGGGATAACTTTTAGTTTTGGTTGGACCCCTTGTATCGGCCCCGTTTTAAGTTCGGTTTTGGCTCTGGCGGCTTCAGGTGGAAATGGTGCTTG
>NZ_KQ969551.1:444333-449147 GCF_001578945.1 Streptococcus oralis | reverse complement strand
AGCCGTGTTAACATTAGTATACACATTGGGAATGGCCCTTCCTTTCATTGTTTTGGCCTTGGCTTCGGGCTGGATTATGCCCTATTTTAGTAAATTAAAACCCCATATGATTCTACTAAAGAAAATCGGGGGAGCTTTGATTATTTTGATGGGATTATTATTAATGCTAGGGCAATTAAATGCCTTATCAGGAATTCTTGGATAAAAGGAGAAAAAATGAAAAAAGTTATTTTTGCTGGATTGAGCCTCATGTCTCTATTCTTATTGATTGCCTGTGGTGAAAAAGAGACCAAACAGACAAGCAGTCCCAAACAGCCTGCTGTACAACAAATCGCAGTCGGTAAGGATGCACCAGACTTTACCTTGCAGTCTATGGATGGCAAAGAAGTGAAGTTATCAGACTATAAAGGGAAAAAGGTCTATTTAAAATTCTGGGCTTCTTGGTGTGGACCATGTAAGAAAAGCATGCCTGAGCTGATGGAATTAGCTGCCAAACAAGATCGAGACTTTGAAATCTTGAGTGTTATTGCACCAGGTCTACAAGGTGAAAAAACAGTTCAAGACTTTCCAAAATGGTATCAAGAACAAGGCTACAAGGACATTCCAGTTCTATATGATACGCAAGCAACTACCTTCCAAGCCTACCAAATTCGTAGTATTCCAACAGAATACTTGATTGACAGTCAAGGTAAAATCGGAAAAATCCAATTTGGTGCTATTAGCAACGCTGATGCAGAATCGGCTTTTAAAGAAATGAAATAAAGAAAAAATCGCGATTATTCGCGATTTTTTTTTATAGTTTTTCATTGATGAAGCGGATAAATTGATTCCACCAAACCTTCAAAAAGAAGGCTTTTTCTACTTTCTTTTCAGAAACCATTTCAAAAGATGGTTTGTCGGAAGTGAGATAGCCCTGGCCGACCAAATCCTGATCATCATAGGTTAGAGTACCAACAACCTTTCCTTCTTCCAATGGAGCCATTTCTGATGTTGATTTCGGTGTGAATTGGAGAGTTGGTGTAGTACCGCTTCCGATGCGTTGGACGATGGAAATGTCTGACTTAGCGACAGCTGTCACATTATCTTCTTTACCATCAAGAACTGTTACTTTACTATCATTGTATGCTTCACCTTTTTGAACGACAGTTTTTAAGGCAAAGTTTGCAGAAATATAATCTAAAAGTGCAGAAGTTGCAGTAAAACGTGCATAAGGGTTGGTATCTTGTTGATCTGCATTCAAAACAACCGTAATGATACGCATTCCTTTTTCAACGGTTGTTCCAACGAAAGAAGCTCCCGCCTTGTCTGTTGTACCAGTTTTGAGCCCATCAACTCCACCTCGATATGCTGGCATTCCTTCCAACATATAGTTGGTTGAGTGGATTTCAAGTCCAGCAAAGGTAGAAGTTGGTTTTTTGGTGATTTCCAAAACTTGAGGATAATCTCGGATGAGGTTACGAGCGACGATTGCAACGTCGTAGGCGCTCAACTTGTTTTCATCGTCTTTTTTAGAACCAGGATAGATATTATCGCCAAGGGTCTCATTATTTAAACCAGTAGTGTTTACAATAGTTGCATCTTGAATTCCCCATTCAAGAAGTTTAGCCCTCATCTTGTCTACAAAGTCTTTCTCAGAACCAGCAATCTTTTCTGCTAGCGCAATCGCAGCACTGTTTGCACTGGATACCATTGTAGCCTCTAATAGTTGTTCAACAGTATAATTTCGAGCTTCCATAGGGACGTTACTTGCCTCAGAATTAGTTGTAAGTTTGTAAGGATAGTCCGAAATATCAACAGGTGTAGATAGGCTGATGGTTCCTTGTTCCAGAGCTTCATAGACCAAATAAACTGTAACCAGTTTTGTAATAGAAGCAATCTCTACAGGCTGATTTGCATCTTTTTCATAGAGGATTTTTCCAGTTGTAGCCTCGACAGCAGTGGCATGTTTAGCAGCAACATCAAACTCCTGAGCAGAAACAGTAGAAGCTGTTCCAAAAATAAATAGTGTCATTAAAGATAGAATTATTTTTTTCATAGTAGTTTTATTCTATCACAAAGCGAAAAAATATTCTCGATTTTATAGTAAAGCCACCTTATCTTTTTTAGAAATATGGTAAAATAGAGAGAAGGAGGATACCTATGTTCCGTAGAAACAAGTTATTTTTTTGGACAGCTGAAATTTTATTATTAACCCTGATTTTCTATCTTTGGAGAGAGATGGGAGCGCTTATCACTCCCTTTGTGACAGTTGTGAATACCATCATGATTCCATTTTTACTTGGTGGATTTTTTTACTATATAACAAATCCAGTCGTTACTTTCTTAGAAAAGAGATGTAAGGTCAATCGTTTAATTGGTGTACTTTTTACTCTTTGTGCTTTAATGGGAGCCATTGTGGTGGGGGTCGTTTATCTTTTGCCAATTTTGATTAATCAGTTGACTAGCTTGATTATCTCTAGCCAAAACATCTATAGTAGACTACAAGATTTGATCATCGATTTGTCCATGAATCCAGTCTTCCAAAATATTGATATTCAACAAACTATTCAACAACTGAATCTCTCCTATGTGGATATCCTCCAGAATATCCTTAATAGCGTCAGCAACAGTTTAGGAAGCGTCCTTTCAGCCTTGTTTAGTACAGTTCTGATTCTCATTATGACCCCGGTATTTTTGATTTATTTCTTACTGGATGGACATAAGTTGCTACCGATGCTAGAGCGAACTATTTTAAAACATGACAAGTTAAATCTTTCCAGTCTTTTAACCAATTTAAACGCAACGATAGCGCGTTATATTAGTGGAATTGCGATTGATGCTGTTATAATCGGATGTTTAGCCTATATCGGCTATAGTATTATTGGATTAAAGTATGCCCTTGTTTTTGCCATTTTCTCCGGTATCGCAAATTTGATTCCTTATGTTGGACCAAGTATCGGTTTGATTCCAATGGTAATTGCAAATGCATTTACAGATCCTCACCGAATGCTGATTGCTGTTGTCTATATGCTTATTATTCAACAAATCGATGGAAATGTCCTTTATCCACGAATTGTAGGTGGTGTAATGAAAGTACATCCGATCACGATTTTAGTGCTCCTCTTATTGTCAAGTAATATCTACGGTGTTATTGGGATGATTGTAGCAGTGCCAACCTACTCTATTCTCAAAGAAATTACTAAGTTCTTAGCTAAGTTATACGAAAATCATAAAGAAGCAAAGGGATTGGAAAAATCAGATATAAACTAAAATCAGGGAGACCTGA
Organism: Streptococcus oralis; assembly: GCF_001578945.1. GTDB lineage: Bacteria > Bacillota > Bacilli > Lactobacillales > Streptococcaceae > Streptococcus > Streptococcus oralis_Q. Next base: position 445,882 of record NZ_KQ969551.1, on the reverse strand, counting down.
TTTTTTGATGAAAACAGCACCGTCAAAATGAAAACAAACTTGAAATGATATCACCGTAAAGAAGTAGAAGAACAGGATTTGATAAGATTCAGAATAATTCACAAAATGTGTGTAAAACACTTGCAATTTAGCAGAAATTTGATAAAATAGTAAGGAAAGTTAGACTGTATTGCCTACTGTCTATCTATAAAATATATTTTATTGGAGGCTTTTACTCAAATGGCAAAAGAAAAATACGATCGTAGTAAACCACACGTTAACATTGGTACTATCGGACACGTTGACCACGGTAAAACTACCCTAACCGCAGCTATCACAACTGTTTTGGCACGTCGCTTGCCTTCAGCAGTTAACCAACCTAAAGACTATGCGTCTATCGATGCTGCTCCAGAAGAACGCGAACGCGGTATCACTATCAACACTGCGCACGTTGAGTACGAAACTGAAAAACGTCACTATGCCCACATCGACGCTCCAGGACACGCGGACTATGTTAAAAACATGATCACTGGTGCCGCTCAAATGGACGGAGCTATCCTTGTAGTAGCTTCAACTGACGGACCAATGCCACAAACTCGTGAGCACATCCTTCTTTCACGTCAGGTTGGTGTTAAACACCTTATCGTCTTCATGAACAAAATTGACTTGGTAGACGACGAAGAATTGCTTGAATTGGTTGAAATGGAAATCCGTGACCTCTTGTCAGAATACGACTTCCCAGGTGACGATCTTCCAGTTATCCAAGGTTCAGCTCTTAAAGCTCTTGAAGGTGACTCTAAATACGAAGACATCATCATGGAATTGATGAACACTGTTGATGAGTACATCCCAGAACCAGAACGTGATACAGACAAACCATTGCTTCTTCCAGTCGAAGACGTATTCTCAATCACTGGACGTGGTACAGTTGCTTCAGGACGTATCGACCGTGGTACTGTTCGTGTCAACGATGAAATCGAAATCGTTGGTATCAAAGAAGAAACTCAAAAAGCAGTTGTTACTGGTGTTGAAATGTTCCGTAAACAACTTGACGAAGGTCTTGCAGGAGATAACGTAGGTGTCCTTCTTCGTGGTGTTCAACGTGACGAAATCGAACGTGGACAAGTTATCGCTAAACCAGGTTCAATCAACCCACACACTAAATTCAAAGGTGAAGTCTACATCCTTACTAAAGAAGAAGGTGGACGTCACACTCCATTCTTCAACAACTACCGTCCACAATTCTACTTCCGTACTACTGACGTTACAGGTTCAATCGAACTTCCAGCAGGTACTGAAATGGTAATGCCTGGTGATAACGTGACTATCGACGTTGAGTTGATCCACCCAATCGCCGTAGAACAAGGTACTACATTCTCTATCCGTGAGGGTGGACGTACTGTTGGTTCAGGTATGGTTACAGAAATCGAAGCTTAATTCGATTAAGTTCTCAGAAGAACAATTATTTAAGTCAGACATTAAAAGAATCTTGTTTCGCAAGATTCTTTTTTATTTATGTGACTTTTAGTCCGTCACGCTCCATAAGGTGCATGACAAATAATGCCTCCTT